>NZ_AP023055.1:1200000-1900671 GCF_019703835.1 Thaumasiovibrio subtropicus
AGCCGAATCTACGCGTCATTCGCCTCTGCTCACCAAAGGAGGTAAATGCGTTCTTTAATTATTTAGAGAAGCAGCGAAAATCTATCACTCAGTAACCTTAACTTTTTTAAGTTAGGACTTCTTTCAATTTACCGTAGACACGATTACGCAGTCAGTGCCACACAATGGCACTGCACGCTTTTCTTATACTTAAGTTGCTAGCTAGTCAATTCACTACGACAACTGTTTTAGCTAGCATGTCACCTAACCGCTGTCTTTTTTGACCCAGTATAAACATTGCATCAATGATACCAATTAGCGGCGTCAGAAAATTACGCGCAAGTGACTGCGGGAAGCTACAACTCTTGCCTGTCACTGAATCGATCACAGAGATCCCTAGTAACTTCTTACCAAGACTTTGCCCGTTCGCTAAACCATCAGAAAACAAGAAATATAACGCTGCCGCAGAAAAGGCACTCAAACTAGACGTATTCTGAGATACACCAAGAACATCCCCTAGCCAAAGCATGAACATGAATATTGAAAAACTGATCACACTATCAATGACTTGTCCTAAGTAACGAAGCCCCGGGCTAGCAAGCCTGCGTGGCTCTATACTCGAATCTCTCTCTGCTTTCACTTTTTCTCCTCCCTGTCATACCTACTTTAGCGTAAACGTTTGTACTGCTTAGCTCTCCTGATGTCAGCCTCTGCTCATTACGCAATACTCCTTCAAGTACGAAGCCGCAACGCTCTGCTTTAGAAAGACTACCATAGCCAACTCTTGTCGTTCTAAGCCAATAATCCACTTTAAAAAAGGAAGTGACTTTGTCCCGAATTATGAGCCTTATGGCACCATGAAAATACACTGTAATTTTATCTACAATTGAATACATTCAAACCACCTTCAAGGCTCGCCATCGCTTCTTTTGTGGTTTTGAGCGGTGCTAACTCAGTCAACGCATTTGGGAACTAAGGAAGATAAACTCCATGATCTTTCTATTTTTCAAATATAGATTTCTACCCATATTCAATTACATTGGCGCTGCTTGCAAATTCTCTAGCGGCGGCAATGCGCCATCAAATGAGCCTTTTGCCGCCATAAAACCAAACGTATAAGGGCGAGTATTTAAATGTACGCGGGTGGCTTGCTGTTGACTTTGACGCAGCATCTTGAACATCCAGTCTTTAAGTTGTTGATTGATTTCACTGAATTCTTCTTCCGTTAACTCCGCTTTCAAAGAGATAAGAAAGGCGGCTTTGTCATCTGCGGTCACCCCTTCCACACGCTGTTGTAGCAAACAGAGGCGTTGGCGGGTGAAAAACGAGGGAAATTGCGCCCCCTGTGCAAAAGCGGTGTGGCCCGGCTTCAACACTTTCACTTGATTGTGAATCCCAAGTTCAATCAGAGCGACGCACTCAAGGTGGCGAAGATAACGATATACGGATACCTCTTCTAGCTGATATTTCTCGGTGATCTCTGCAACAGTTAAACGATCAACCGCCAACTTACTCCAAAACGTAAACAAGGCAGGCAATGCCATAAAAGCGCGATCTTGTTCGTCAGTGAACATAGCTAAGGTATGCACATTTTCTTCTGCCGTTTCGATCAATTTCGATAGCGGGTATTCAATCAAGGTTGTGATAGAGACTAAACGCTGCAAAGACAGCGGTTGAGCATTGTTCAGCAATCGCTTTACTGTCACCTCGGAGAGATCAAGTGTCATTGCCAACTCACGATAGGAAAGACCACTTCGTTTCAATTCAAGCTTTAACAGCCGACACACCTCTTGGGCAATTTGCTTGTCCATCATTCCCTCATCTGATCACTCATAAGACCATCAATGTATCATCAAACGATACAAATATTCTTTTAATTGCATAAATGAATCAAATATAGACCATGACGTTTACACAAACGCAAGATGTAGGAATCCAATGACACCGAAACAACTCACCCGACAATTTTGTCTGCAACAAGCCTTACATTGGGCAATCACTGGCATCGGTATTCCTGTCATCATATTGTTATTTCAGGCAAAAGGTTTGAGCCTGTTTGACATAGGCATTGTGATGGCTGCTTGGATAGGGAGTACCACACTATTAGAAATTCCGTTGGGTAGTGTGGCAGACAAATATGGACGACGCAGCACCTACATCTTGTCATTATGGGTGAGCATCTTAGGCAATATGCTGCTCCTTGCTGCCAATCATTTGCTTAGCATCACCCTCGCTGCAACACTGCTTGGAGCCGCCAGAGCGCTCTATTCAGGGACACTCGATGCATGGTTTTATCAACGGTTTCATGAACTCAATGACGATCAGCCCGATAACTTTCATTCCGCATTGGCTAAGGTCAATATTGCTGTCACGCTGGGTTTGGCCTTCGGGGCATTGATTGGTGGCGCCCTACCGGAATGGTATGCGACGTTTTCAAGCTCTGCGGCTCATGGGTATAACTTAAATGTCGTCCTTATTATTTTTGCGACCTTCGGCCTTGCACTGTTCACGATATTAGTTTTTGACAATGATAAACCTCAACAGCATGACACCATTTCTATAGACGCCCGAATCACCACAACAATGCGTCACGCGTTTCAACACCCCACATTAAAACGGCTGATGCAAACAACCTTAGTGATGGGTGCAACGCTCAGTTGCATCGAGAACTATTGGCAACCCTACTTGAATGACACCTTGCAATCGAAAAATACGATTATCTTCGGCCTACTCTCCGCACTCTATTTTGTCATGGCCGCGATTTCTTCTTGGCTATCGATGCCATTACTCAAGCTTTTTCACGGCTCTCACAAAATGCTCATCACTAGCTCGCGCGTGCTTGCCGCAATTGCCTTAGTTTTACTTGCCAGCACAGCATCGATCATCACTTTCAGTTGCTTATATCTGTTGTTTTTCTTCTTCTTTTCACTTGGGGAAAACTCAGAATCGGTACTGATTCACCGCCATAGCGATGAACATGTTCGCGCTACCATGCTGTCGATTCATTCCTGTTTGGTCAGCTTAGGTGGGGTCGTCGCATCTCTCGCCTTTGGCTTCGTCTCTCAGCATGCGGGGATTGCGATAAGTTGGGTAAGCTGCGGCATCTTGTTACTGCTTTCAAGTGCCCTACTCTTACTGATTCCAAGCGCAGCAATAGATGGCGAGTTGATAAAAAACGGCTAAAAACGTTAACGTACACAAGCACTCTAAAAAGCCGTGAATCGCAGAGACTATCGCGTCCCTTTAGCCCGCTTCAATCGCTGGGGGCATCTGAGCAAATTTATCAACATCATCGCTTAAAAAGCCAGTATCCCAGTTTGCGCGTGAATCGACGTAAACATGCGCAGACACTTGGGTTGAAATGGGCTCAGACATTAACCCGGCAGGAACCCAATATGACTGACCGTCAGCGCTTAAATTCGGCACCGGACTGCCACAATGGCAGCAGAACTCGGACTTAAACCCCGATGGCGTTGCAAATGACTTTATTTGGTTTTCGCCAGATCGCCACTGAAAGTGAGACCGCGCTACAATTAAGGCTGAATTAGAAGAGGATCCCGAAACCTTGCGACACAGTGAGCAATGACATTGATAAATCGATGGCAAGTCACCAGTCAATTGGAATGTTACAGCGCCACACAAACAACTACCTTTCACTGTACTTCTTCTCTCTTGTAAATTTTATGCTTAAACTCGTCACCACCAACCTTACTATGCTGTTTTTGATTTAACCACTCAATCTTCAAAACCGTGTCTCATACTCAAGTCACCTCAAGATGCTTGAGGATAAAATCAGATCTCAAAAGCATACTTCCTCTTCAAGCACCGCGAGGTTAACTAATTCATCTTTTACTGCGCTGCTCGATAGATAAATGGCTTGCTGAGTACAAGAATATTTAGCGCTGACCTCCATTTTAATATCAATTTCATTATCGCCATCCAGATCACCCGCCCATAAAAGTCCGAACCTTGGCTCATCCATGACAGTATCGGCGAAGTTCACCTGCCATAGAACTTGCGCTTTATCGCCACACGTTAACGTTAATGCAAAGCTATGATCTCTTTCGGGATTGCCTGAAGACGTTAACGAACATCTGTTTTCATTGAATTCAATCATGACATAAGATTCAGGGATACCAAGGTAAGTATCCCCAGACACCTTTACTTGATGTTCGCTGCCCGCGAAAATCAAGCAAGGGATTGCACTACACAAACAAGTGATAAACCTCAGCACGGACTTTTGCCACATGGAAGTGGTTGTAAAGTCAGTCCGTCGTTTGAGACAACTCATCCTATGCTACTCACCCGGCCAAATTAACTCTAATCTTAGGCCTGATGGCTCATTAAACATCATATGTTTACGGGGGCCGCCCGATAATAACTCGGGAGCAAATTCAATTTGGCACTGCGGGTGAGCTTCAACTTTTTTGTACAGTTCATTGAGCTTGGCCTCAGATGGCACTTGGATCGCTAAGTGATGCAGCCCAACATTTCTCCTGCGATTAAACTCAACACCATTGAGACTCGCATCCACCTGCCAAAGGGTTAAACGCAGTACCCCATCTGTCACTGCTGTTCTCGGGTATGACGGATCATATCCTGACTCTTGCCAGCCAAGCACATCAACAAAAAAAGATTTACTCGCCTCTAAGTCACTCACCGACAATCCAAGGTGATTCAAGCCCATTGTTTCCGACATTTTTATGCTCCTTTATAAGTCAGTTTGACGCTAAGTGATTAAATAAAATAACAATATTATTAACAATATGTTAAATATCAAAACGTGGAATGACACGCAAAGTTGGACTGATTAGTACATAAAATAAGACCAAGGGGAGATGTCGAGGAGACTAAAGTCACTCCCAAGCCCCCAACAAGTCACCTATTTCCATCTACGATGCCAGTTTTAAAGGCTGCTCTTCATCCAGCGCGCTGTGGCGTTTAACTAACCCAAAATCACCTAAAATGGCGTAAGCAGAAGGGATCATAAATAGCACAAGTAGTGTGGATGTGAAGATACCAAACACAATCGAAATGACGAGCGGCTTAATCACCTGCGCTTGTAAACTGGTCTCTAACAACAGCGGGAGAAGACCCGCAGCGGTGGTCACAGAAGTGAGGAACACAGCGCGAAAGCGTTCACGGCTTGCCTGTACGACCGCGGTGTAGATGTCATCCCCTTCATCTAAATGATGACGGATATACTGCACCAGCAAAATCGAGTCATTCACTACAACCCCAGCAAGGGATACAAATCCCATCATACTCGGCATACTCAGCGGATGGCCGAGTAGCCAATGCCCCCAGAGCACACCGATCAGTGCAAGTGGAATAGCAATTAAAACCACGAATGGTTCAATGTAGCTGCGAAATTGAAAGCTCAAAATCACAAAGACACCAAAGATACCCAGTGCAAAACCTGTCGCCATCGAACTGCCCGTTTCAGCGGTATCTTTCGCTGCGCCTTCAAAGTTAAACCTTAATCCCGGATAAACCTTCATCAATTCAGGTTGAAGTTCTTGTCTAAACTGACGTAACACTTCTGCCGAGCTGACCACAGACTGACGAACATCCGCTGAAACCGTTAAGGTTCTCAGGCCATCAATGCGTTGAATACGGACATAATTACGCTGATATTCAAGATTGGCGATCGTGCCCAATGGTAATTGGCTGCCATCTGCCATCACAATCGGGAAGCTGGCTAAACCTTGCAGATCACCAATGCGATCCTTTTCCAGCATCACTTGTATTTTGATGTTCTCGGCACCGATTTGAATCTCATCCGCCGTTTGGCCGTAATACGCCGCGCGCAGCTGAGAAGCGATCATCTGACCATCAACACCAAAGGCTTCCGCCCCCGGACGCATTGAAATACTGAGTTCAGGTTTACCCATGCGCATGTCATCCAGCACCCCGCTGACACCTTCAAATGAAGCAAGGAACTGACGTGTATCCAGTGATGCCGCTTTGAGCATATCGAGATCATCATGCTGCATGCGGATTTCTAAATCTTTGCCACCCGGCCCCATTGCGGGCTGTTTGTACACTAACGAAACGGGATGAGGTAATATCCCGACTTCAGCTTCCCACGCATCAACAAAATCATCGATCAACGTTTTACGCGTTTCAGCACTTTGTAAGTCGAGCCGTACCGTCGCGACGTGCGGTCCACGTTCGTCTGCATCGGCATTAAAATTGTATTGCTCTGTAATGTTAAGCACTAAACGCTCACCACCTTCGACACGCTCCGTCCATTCCGCATCAAGTTTCTGCGCCGCGGTGACCAGTTCAGCCACAACGGCTTCGGTCTGCGTTAGCGTCGAGCCGGGCGGCAAAATCAAACGTGCTTCAATGATATCGCCATCCAACTCGGGAAAGCCCACAAACTTTAACGCTCCGCCAGCAAGTAAAGCAAAAGAGGCAAACAATAAACCTATCACGCCCCCGACAAAGGCATACCGCCAGCGAACGGCCGCACTGACAGCAGTCACCAATTGGTTATTCCTGAATGACTCAAATTTGGCTAAGAAGCGTGCTTTCCACCCTGACTCTTTGTCGCCGCCGGGGTGATGTTCAAGGGAGTGACGGAGGTGATTAGGCAGAATCAGAAACGCTTCGACCAAGCTTAACGTCAATACAAGGATCAAGACTTGCGGCACCACGCGAAGCACCGCCCCCATCTCCCCTTGAAGAAAAATCAAGCTACCAAAGATACAGATAGTGGTGAGGTAAGAGGACATCACGCCCGGCAGCACCTTTTTCACGCCGTTGTAGACCGCATCTTTCACCTTCTGCCCTTTGTCGATATGCGACGCGATCGATTCGGAGATCACGATAGCATCATCCATCATGATACCAATCGCCATTAACAGTGCCACCAGCGACATAATATTGATCGACAGCCCCAGACTCGCCATCAAATACATGCTACCTAAGAAAGCCACTGGCAAGCCTGCGGCGACCCAAAAAGAATACCGAAAGCTAAAAAACAGCCACATGACGCCGAAGACAAGAATGACCCCTTGCCAACCATTGCGCACCATCATAGTGAGGCGGTCCCACAGTAGCGAAGAGAGATCATTCGTTAGCACCAGTTCAACCCCTGCTGGTGCGGTCGCATTTTCTTGATCAACGAACTGCGCAACACGGTCTTTGATTCTTAAGGCATCATCCGCTTTGTTTTTGCTGATGCGCAACATGGCTGAAGGCTCGCCATCAAACAAGATCTTCTGCTCGTCGAGTTCAAAGCGATCCGTAATAGTGGCGATATCGCGAAGACGAACAACGCCGCCATTTTTATCCGCGCCCACCACAATTTGTGCCAGCGTTTCTGGTGTTACCTGTTGACCATCAAAACGCAGCAAATAGTTTCTATCTTCCAGCTCGACATTACCACTTGGTAATTTAATGTTCTGTCGCGACAATTTGGCGGCAATGTCACTCACATTCAAACCTAACTGACGTACCGCAATCGGGTTAAGCTCAACCCGCAATTGATGATCCGAAAACCCCGCCACATCGACCAAAGAGACGCCATAATCAAGCTTCAAGGTTCGTTTCAATGCTTCGGCGTAGCGTTTTAGTTCGGGTAACGGCATATCGGCTTTAATGGCAATATCAACAACCGGCTCGTTCCAATCCAACTCACGCACAATCGGCGTTTCAATCTCTGCGGGAAAATCGTTGACTGCACCAATCTGTGTTTGCACATCCACCAACATGCGCGACACCACCTCCGCACTTGTCAGCTTGATAATCATGGATGCGGAGCCTTCAACCGCTTCACAGCGCGATTCGACAATATTGGCGAGGCCATCTATCGCATCTTCCATCCGCATACAAATGCTTTCTTCGACTTCTTGTGGGGAAGCCCCCGGATAGATCACTGACGCAATGATGTAAGGCGGCGCAAATTCCGGAAACGTTTCTCGTTTCAGTTTAGGTAGTGATACCAAGCCAATGAGAATCAACCCCAACATCATCAAGTTAGCAGCGGTTGGATGGCGAGAGAAATAGCGAATCATGATGACTGCTCCTGCTCAATCTGTCGATCGGCCTCATCCAAAGATTGGTCGCCTAGTCGCGCATCTTCAGACGATATGCCATTAGATGGGCTCTCCTCAGGGGTTAGCGCCATGCCTTCAACCGCAGGTAAAAGATCATTGAGAACCAACTGCTCTCCTGCGACCACATTACCTCGAATTGCCACAAGCCCTTGACTTCGAAATAGAATCGCAACTTCTTCGATGGCCAACTTACCTTCACGATACAGGTAAATGCGATTACCGTGGATGGCACGCTCAGGTACCGTAATCAATGGTTGTTTAAACCCAGTCAACGTCGCTTCAACGAGCATGCCGTTGACGAGCGGGGGGGCTTGAGTTGGGTCAAGCTGACGAAAGTCCTGCACCACATCTAAAATCACCCCGACGGTCGCTTGGTTCAGGCTGACACTGTCGCTGATCCGTGACACTGTCGCAGGCCACTCATATCGCTGGCTACCACTGCTCAGTGTGACCGTCACTGCCAAGTCCAGTTGGTCAACACCTGTATTAATCGGGTTCGATGCTGAAACACCACCGAAGGACGCAGACAACATGGCCATATCATGAATGGCAATTTGCGCATCGATTTCAACCGCATCAATACCATGTGCGACCATCATCACTTGCTGCAGATTAACAACTTGGTCTTTCTCGACATTAACATCTGCAATGCGACCATCCATTGGCAAGACGATTTCTGTTTTCTCCAGCGAACGTTTTGCTTCATCTACCCGCGAAGTGTTCACACTGACAAGGGCTTCTGTCACTTTTCGCTCATTCGGCATAACAAAAAGCTGCGTTTCCAGTTCCTGAACCGTTCTTTGGCTCGCTAACACAGCCTGCTGCTCACTATCGACATCAGATTGTGCAATCAACCCTCGCTGACGAAGATCTTGTTTTCGTTTCAACTCTTGGCGGCTGATAGCCAGACGCTGTTTCTCTAAACTCAGTTGAGTTTTGAGGTTTTTCTCTTCTTGAGCCAGTTTTTTCAGCTGCGCTTGTGCCGAACTCAAATCTGCTTCAGCTTGTGCCAAACGCAGTTCATAATCGAGGGGGTCAATACGCACCAGTACCGTGCCTGCTTCAACCAAGCGTCCCTTTTCTAACTCTGGTGATTTATAAACAACTCGACCACTGGTCTCCGCTATCCCTTGCCATTCCACTTTCGGTGTAACCCGTCCAAAGCCAACGACTTGTGGCGCAATCGCCTGCGGTTCCAATGGCATCAACTCGACTAAGCGGCTGCGGCTGGCAGCGGGATTGAGTTCCGGAGACGGACGCGACTTTATCGCCACCACCAAGACAACAACACCAACGAGTACCGCCGGGATAAACAATAGCTTTCGTGATAGCTTCATGACACCACCTCACTCTCTTCTTTCATCATTCCCTGTCGCAACAATTGCATATTATGATCAGCCAAGGCATTGAGCAGTTGCGCGTTAATTTCAATGCCTTGCAACTCTGCAAAACCTCTAGGGATCAGGAACGGAAAAATCATTAAGCTCAGGAAAGTCAAACGTGCAAACGTGGGATCGCAACCTTCTTTCAAATCAGGCATCTTCGAAAATAGGGTTTCATGCATCGGACGCACAAAGCGCTCAAACTGTTTATCTAATATGCGACGCTGGGTATCATCCGCTGGCCCATTCATAATCCGTGCAACCAAGGCTGGAAACTCAGGATAGGGTGCCATTGTCTTGTAGTAGGTTCTCATCAGTTGTTCTAAATTATCGAACCCACCTTTATCTAATACCGCACTCATTGTTGAATGAATCGGCTCCATGGTATCGTTCACCATGGCTTCAAACAGACCCGCTTTACTCTGAAAATAGTAGCGAATGAGTGCAACATTCACGCCCGCTTTCTCGGCGACCATGCGCGTAGAAACCTTCTCATAAGGCAGACGCATAAACATCGGCCTACAAGCATCAATTAGCTTTTGCCTTGCGTCGCTATCGCCACCTACGGGACGCCCTGCTTTACGTACGCTCACATCACACTCCTATAATTAATCAGCCGATGAATATAGTACGTTGCCAAAAAGCAAATTGCTTAACGCAAAAATTCACCCAAAATTAAACAATTGATTAATTATAGACAAGAACACCTAACGACAAGCAATGTGCGTGACAAAAACAAGAGAGGCTCAGTTGCTATGCATCCTGCAACTGAGCCTCATTAGGTGTACATTGACTCGGGGTGAGTCAATCATATGGCTAAACTTCACTCTCTCCTTTGCACACGCGCTTTTGAACATTTCCCGGCGCAGGTTCGTAGTGACTCAATGCCATTTGGAATCGACCTTCTCCGCCAGTCATCGCTTTGAGGCGACGAGCATAATCTTCTAACTCATTCAGTGGCGATTTCGCACTGATTTTAGTGAAGTCAGCAGCAATCGGCATCGTCCCTTCAATCAAACCACGATTCGCAGAGAGATCTCCAGACACATCACCCACCGCTTCCGTTGGTACCACAATATCGAGTTGATAGATTGGCTCAAGTACGATTGGGTTGGCATCTCGCACCGCTTCAAGAAAGGCTTTCTTACCCGCAATCACAAAGGCAATCTCTTTCGAGTCCACGGAATGATGTTTGCCATCAAATACCGTCACTTCAATGTCTTTAATTGGATTCCCAGAAATCGCTCCTTCATCCAATGCTTGACGTACGCCTTTTTCTACCGCGGGGATGAGCGAGGTAGGGATAGCGCCACCAACCACTTTATTCACAAACTTGAAGCCTTCTCCACGCCCCAATGGTTTCACCCGCAGATGCACTTCACCAAACTGGCCAGCACCCCCACTTTGCTTTTTATGTCGGTAGACTGTCTCTGCTTCTTGGGTAATCGTCTCAAAGTAAATCACACTCGGTTGCCGTGTTTCGACGTGTAGCTTATAAACCGCGGCCATTTTCTCCAAGGCGATTTTCAAATGAAACTCCCCCTGTCCACTCAAGATCGTTTCATTCGTCCGAATACGGTGCTCGAGTTGTAGAGAGGGATCCTCTGAGACTAACTTATTTAATACTTCAGACAGTTTTTGCTCGTCACCACGCTTGGTCGGCTCTATCACTAACTGATACATGGGAGAAGGAAAGCACAAGGTTTTTAAACTCACATGGTCTTCATCATGTGAATCATGCACGACGGAATCAAACGCGAGTTCGTCGACTTTTGCTAAGACGCACAAATCTCCAGCGCGCGCTTGACCAATCTCAACCCGTTTTTTCCCTTGTAACTGATAGAGGTGGCCAACTTTGAAGGCTTTATTGTTTTCACCAATAAAGAGCTGGCTACCCGCCGTTATCTGACCTTGGAAGACGCGGATATACGCCAGCTTACCCAAGTAAGGATCAACACTGACCTTATAGACATGACCAACACTGTGGGCAAGCGTCTCACAATCAACCGGGACTTGATGGCCGTTTTTCTCGAGTAGCGGTGGATTCCCTTCCATCGGGGTTGGCATCAGCTCTGCGAGCGTTTGCAACAACAACTCACACCCAACATTGGTTTCTGCTGAAGTGAAACAGACCGGAACGATATGACCCGTGCGCAAGGCTTTTTCAAAGGGATCATGTAGCTGCTCAACGGTAAGAGAGGAACCTTGCTCTAAGTACTGCTCCATCAAGACTTCATCCACTTCTACCACTTGATCAATCAAGCGCTCATGGGCCTCACTGACACTGCCGCACAAAGTCTGTTCATCCAGTTGAGGCGAAAAATAGCAATCGACAACGCGCTTGCCATCTGCTGAAGGGAGATTTATCGGCAAACAGTGATCACCAAAACGTTCTGTGATCGCCGCCAACGTAGCGAGCAGGTCGGCATTGGGTGCATCCATCTTATTGATGATGACCATTTGGCACTTCTGCCGCTCTGTTGCAAACGCAAACAATTGCTCGCTTATTTGAGAGATAGGCAATGTAGGATCGATGACCAACGCCGAGGTTTCAACGGCTGGGAACACGCTTAACGCCCGTCCCATCAGTTCAGGCAGCCCCGGCGTGTCTATCAGGTTCATTTTATGTTTTTGCCAGCTCAAGGCGACTGGCGTGGCTTCAATACTGTGTTGATATTGAATAGATTGAGCATCAAAATCAGTGACGGTGTCACCATCTTTAATATGACCTAAATGCGTGGTGGCCTGTGAATCGTACAACAGCCGTTCAATGAGGCTTGTCTTCCCAGCCCCAGTTTGACCAACAAAAACAATGTTTCGAATGTAGTTAAAAGGCATAGCAACCCCCTGTCGCAAAAAAAGAATTTACACAACACGGTGTAAAGGGTTCGACGATTAGCCGCGCCTCATGACCTATAAAACAGTTCAGGCAATGGGTGTGTCGCGTTGCTCCAAATCACGGCAAAGCGTCTCTAGCAATTACGGAATAGATAGACTCATATAGTTGGCGGTCAAAGGACCGCCTGACCGTCTTCCAGGTCATTTTACGAATGGGGATGGACTGACGCGTAGGATGTCGCAAAAAGAGCCCTCTTCGTGGGAATCTCTGCTTATCCTGCGCCTAACCTGTAGGGTTTACTGTGATTATGTTCTCGCCTTAAAACAAAAGGCTGGCAAGGTGAACTAACCTTGATCCAGCCCAATTTTTGCGCGCTTGTAGCCTCGCGTTAGCTCACCAGTGCAATCAAATAATGGCTATCAACCACGCCATGAATGTGTAGGTTCTCTTTTTCAGAAAAGATGACCGCCTCTTTTTCGGCAACGCGGATTTTACCATTTACCCAAAGTTCGCCTTCGGTCACCAACAGTAACTGCCCTTCAAACACATTGTGACGGTTGATCCCCCCTGCTGGGACTTCAGCAAAGCAATAATCTGCGGCGTCGAACGCGTTGAAGGCGTTTTCGTCACGAATAAGATGCGGAAAGGTCGTGGTAAATGGCTGACACGCTTTGAACTCAAGATGATCTTCATCATTATCACGGCTGTGTAGCCAAAACTCTGCATCAAACTCAACCAGCGATTGCATCTGAGTCAAGGCTTCAAGACACATGCCACGCAACGGCATAAAGATTTGATTGCTATCAATACGCAACGCTTGACCAGGCCCGACATGGCAGAGGTTTAATAGGTAGACGTTTAAGATACCGGCATCCAGCGGACGACCTTGCATGTCATACTCTTCCACCACCTTGTGGAGCCAATAGTCAGGATGGTCTTCACTGATGCGCCCTTCACGGTAGGCAGGCATACTCTCAGCAAGAATCGGATCTATCCAATTGTAAAGATCCGCAATACTCGCTTTCATGATATGGGCGTAAACGCCCTCAACGCCAAATAGGTAGAGCACATCGGCAAGGGGCTTGAGTGAATCATGCTCACGGAACAGTACCTCGACTTCCAATGCGGGTCGGAAACCATAAAGGATGTGGGTCATATTAAGCCCAACGACCCAGCTATAGGCGATGCTCTTGTGGTCAAGGCACTCAAAAAAGAAACTCCCTTGCGGGCCGCCGATATCATTCACACGCAATGTTTGCGTACTAAATCGCGAATCAAACACTTCCAGAGGCTGGGTCAGGGCCTCCTCAGACTCTTCTAATTGTTTTGCCTTACGTCCGCTGTAAGCTTTGATACGCAAGCCAGTCAAGTCGATCAAATCAGATCCATAGCTGTTCGCTGCCAAACTACGCATATGGCTAGTTCCTTGCTCTGAGTAGGTGTAGGTACAGTCGCGTATTCTTATTGTGAATACGCCTTTATTTTCATTATGAGTACAGAATTAACGCGACTTTCGCTTTTCGACAAGTAGATATAGCCCTGAATGAGTGACAACGAGACAAGCATCACGCCTAAAGACAAAAGCCTGCGACACGTCACGCGGCTTTAATTGACTCTATTAATCTTACGATTGCGGACTATCTTCAGTGAGTGTGCACTATAAAGCGGCGACACAGTGAGAGCGCTCACATTTTCAGCTTATTAAAAACAGACACGCCATTGAACTTATACTCCATTGGAATGGACTCATCGTTTTCTGCGCCAAACTTTTTTACCACATAGCTATTTATTGCTAGACAGTCTAAATTTCATTTTGATAGCATTGAACCTTCAATTCGAAAGATAAAAGAAAGATGACAAAGAGAAACACGCAGCAACGCCGCCACAACATCGTCGCCTATGTCAATGAAAAGCAAGAAGTCAGTGTCGATGGACTCGCTAAACACTTTGCTACCAGCGAAGTTACGATTCGTAAAGATCTCGCCGAACTTGAAAAAAGTGGTCTTCTACTGCGACGCTTTGGCGGCGCTGTCGCGATGCCGCAAGAACTCATCAATCATGAAAATTGCGAACAAGTTTCAAAACGAAAGTTGTCGATTGCAAAATGCGCAGCCAGTCTCATTCGCGACCACAATCGCATCATCATCGACAGTGGCAGCACCACAGCAAGCCTCATCTATCAGCTAGAAGAGAAGCATGGCCTCGTTGTCATGACAAATTCTCTCAATGTCGCTAACGCCCTGAATGAAGTGGAAAATGACATCACATTATTGATGACAGGCGGCACATGGGACCCACACTCAGAAGCATTTCAAGGGCAAGTCGCGGAATCCGTTTTGCGCTCTTACGACTTCGACCAACTCTTTATTGGCGCAGATGGCATCGATCTTGAAAGAGGGACTACAACCTTCAACGAGCTAATTGGTTTAAGTCGGGTAATGGCAGAAGTCTCTCGCCAAGTCATTGTCATGGTGGAGTCCGAAAAGATAGGCCGTCGCATTCCCAATCTCGAATTAGCCTTTGAACACATTCACACTTTAGTGACTGACAACGAGCTCACTAAGGAATACAAAACAAAACTAGAAAAGATGGGCGTGAAAGTCATTTGCGCACCAGACACTCAGGATTAGGAGATACAACTATGTGTGGAATCGTCGGCGCAGTCGCGCAACGTGACGTTGCGGAAATACTGTTAGAAGGGTTACGCCGCTTGGAGTATCGCGGTTACGATTCGGCAGGCATTGCCGTCACTACCCCAGAAGGGGAACTTAAGCGTCTTCGTCGCTTAGGTAAAGTACAAGAGCTGACCGATGCGGTTCACAGCCAACCAATGGCGGGGGGCACAGGAATCGCACATACGCGTTGGGCGACACATGGCGAACCTTCTGAAGCCAATGCACACCCGCATATGTCAGGGAGTGATATCGCCGTCGTGCACAATGGCATCATCGAGAACCATGAAGCGCTACGTGAATCATTAAAAGAAGCGGGCTATGCCTTCACATCACAAACTGACACAGAAGTGATTGCACACCTCGTTGATCTGGAACTCACTCGTCACGACACCTTGCTTAGCGCCGTACAGGCTACAGTGAAACAGCTCGAAGGTGCGTACGGCACGGTGGTAATGGATAGACGAGACCCAAGTCGCGTCGTCGTCGCCCGTTCGGGTAGCCCATTAGTGATCGGTTACGGCATGGGTGAGCACTTTATCGCCTCTGACCAACTCGCCCTACTCCCCGTTACCCGGCGTTTCGCCTTTTTAGAAGAAGGCGATGTTGCAGAGGTCACGCGTTTCGATGTCAACATTTTTGATGTAAACGGCGACCCCGTCACACGTGATGTAAAAGAGAGTGAAGTCTCACACGATGCGGGCGATAAGGGGCAATATCGCCATTACATGATGAAAGAAATTCACGAGCAACCTGTCGCGCTGCAACGTACCTTGGAAGGTCGCATCGCCAATGGACACGTTGTCGCATCCGCGTTTGGCGAGAATGCCGAAGCCTTACTTAAAGACGTGAAACATGTGCAAATCATCGCCTGCGGTACCAGCTACCATGCGGGTCTCGTTGCACGCTACTGGTTCGAACAATGGGCAGGTGTGAGCTGTAACGTCGAAATCGCATCCGAGTTCCGCTATCGCCGCTCTCATGTGTTTGAAAACAGCCTTCTCGTGACAATTTCACAATCAGGTGAAACCGCCGATACGCTTGCTGCACTCCGCCTTGCTAAGGAAATGGGTTACATGGCGAGCCTAACGATCTGTAACGTACCCGGCTCATCGCTGGTCCGTGAATCAGACATGGCATACATGATGAAAGCGGGCGCTGAGATTGGTGTCGCCTCGACCAAAGCCTTTACAGTGCAGTTAGCCGGTCTCCTCATGCTTGTCGGTGCCATTGGCCGCCACAACGCGTTGGACGCACAGACAGAGCATGCGCTGGTTTCTGCACTACAGAGCTTACCTGCAAAACTAGAGCAGACCTTGGCGATGGCAGAAGACATTGAAGCACTCGCAGAAGACTTTGCTGATAAACATCATTCACTGTTCCTAGGGCGTGGTGAGCAATCACCGATTGCGATGGAAGGGGCATTGAAGCTCAAAGAAATCTCCTACATTCATGCCGAAGCCTATGCCGCTGGCGAGCTTAAGCACGGCCCTCTCGCCCTCATCGATGCGGAAATGCCCGTCATTGTCGTCGCGCCAAACAATGAGTTGTTAGAAAAGCTGAAATCGAACGTCGAAGAAGTGCGCGCACGCGGTGGATTGATGTACGTTTTCGCCGATACCAATGCGCATTTCAGCAGTGATGACACCATGAAAGTGCTTAACGTCCCACACTGTGATGAGTTTATTGCTCCTATTGTCTACACCCTGCCCTTGCAGCTCTTGTCTTATTACGTTGCACTCATCAAAGGTACTGATGTCGATCAACCACGAAATCTCGCGAAAAGCGTAACAGTAGAGTAAACAGGTATAAGCAAACCTTGGTGATTGTCGGAAGACAATAAAGTTTGAACATTAACAATAAATATTGATCGTTTTTTAACCTCCTGCTATCGCTAGCTTAGTCGGAGGTTTTTTTATGTCAGATGCAGGTAAGCCACTACATTTCAATGAATATACAAATAACCCCATGATTGTATCCCTTAATGAACCCAATCTTCGAGGTTTAAACCAGTAACTCGATTAAACTCTCTTGTGTTGTTAGTAACAACAACACAGCCTGTTGCAATTGCGTGTCCCGCGATAGCCGTATCGTTATTGCCGATAGGTGTACCTTTTGCCATTAGGTCGCGCTTAACTTCTGTAGTGGCGTCTACTGCTGCTTTATCCCAAGGTAATATCTCATCAACTCGCTTAAGAAATTCTTCTACAAGTACCGCATGTTTAGGAGACGCTTTTTTACCAAGTAACCCGTATTGCATTTCTTGGTAGGTGATAGTCGAAATCACAATTCTATGTTGCTTACCAACAACTGCTTGGAGCTTTTGTAAAAGCTCAATTGGTTGCTCTCTCATAATGAATGAGCAGATACAAGTATCGAGCATGTAGTTGATCTTTTTATTCAAAGTTAAATCGCCCTTCGTCTGTCACTACATCTTCACGGCTGGCCATAAAGTCTTTATCAGCTTTATCTTGCTCCCCGAACGACAGCCAATCAGGGCGAGCTGGGCGCAAAGTGATTACATCGCCTTCTTTGTGAATTTCTAGTTCGTTCACACCATCGAACTCAAACTCTTTAGGCAAACGAACCGCTTGATTCTTGCCATTTTTAAATATTGATACCGTTCTCATAACACCCTCACACACTGACATATGCCCAACATGTGATTAGTATGAATACCAACCAGCATATGTCAAGCATATGCCTTGTATTTATAGAGCTAGCTTAAACAAATTTTCATCTGATTTTCACTCACATCAATGTATCCCAACTGGTAAGACCCCACTTCCCTAGACACTTAATAGTTATATAATTCAGCAAACTATGAGGTGTTGTTATGAGCGGAAAACGCTACACAGAAGAGTTCAAAATCCAAGCCGTTGAACAAGTCACTAAGCACGGTCATACACTTAACTCAACCGCTGAGCGGTTGGGAGTGAGCTACAAATCGCTTTGCGACTGGGTTAAAAGATATGAAAAGCCTGCAGAGCAACGACAGCAAGAAGATGATCATAACGCTGAGCTCAGGAAGCTAAAAGCCGAGCTTAAGCGGGTGACCATGGAAAGGGACATATTAAAGGAAGCCGCCGTGTACTTTGCCGGGGAGTCAAAGAAAAGTACACGTTCATAAGCGAGCGACTTCAGCGATACCCTTTGAAAGTGATGTGCCAAATCCTTGAAATCCAACGTAGTGGATTCTATGCGTGGCAGCGCAAGCCACTGAGTTGTCGCGCGAAAGAGGATCAACGTTTACTCGGTAAAATTAAGCAGTTTTGGCTTGAGAGTGGATGTGTTTATGGCTATCGCAATATCACTATCGATCTTCGAAGTGATGGTGAATCTTGTGGAAAGAACAGGGTTTATCGCTTGATGAAGCAAGCCAATATAAAAGCGGTGCGAGGCTATAAGCGCCACTTAGGCTTTGGTCGAGGTAAGCCTCATGTCGCCGCTCCAAACGTCCTAGACAGGGGATTTAACGTTGATAAGCCAGACCGAGCTTGGGTAACTGATTTCACCTACATCCGGACGCACGAAGGATGGCTATACTTGACGGTTGTCATCGACTTATTTTCTCGGAAAGTGGTTGGTTGGACAATGAAAAGTAGTCCCAAATCTGACCTAGTCATCGATGCATTGTTGATGGCTATTTGGCGTAGAAGACCCAAAAGCAAGGTTCTGATCCACTCTGATCAAGGGGTTCAATATACGTCGGATGATTGGAAGAGCTTCCTGAAAGTGCACAATATGGAAATCAGCAAGAGTCGAAAAGGAAACTGCCATGACAATGCTGTTGCTGAAAGCTCTTTCTCTCTGCTTAAGAAAGATCGAGTAAAGAAAAGAATCTACAAAACCCGCGCTGAAGCGCGCTCAGAGATATTTGATTATATCGAGTGTTTTTACAATCCCAGACGAAATAATGGTACTAATGGTGGACTGTCACCAAATGACTATGAAAGACAGTTTTTTCAGAAGCTTGAGAGTGTATAGAGTTCTGGGGGCTTTCCACATGATGTGAAATATGCGGCTCATGATTTTTGTGATGATGCCCTGTTTTGACTAGTTAAAGTTAATCACCTCATATTAAATATGGTAGGTTATACGGACATAAGTTTAAGGATGTTGTGCGGAAAAAACGTATATAGAGCGTGAAGTGTTTAGGGTGAATAGTGGATATCGATAATTACTCTCAAGAGTTAGCAAAAGCTATCTCTTCATACCTAATTGATCATCAAGAATTCTTTTCAAAATACGAAATTCTGGCATTTGATGTTGGCTGCTTCCCATGGCATGGCTGCTTCGAACTAAGCTTTCTAACATCAAGCGACAAATTGGAAGATAAATACGATATCGCCAATTGGAAGCTGTACGCATTCAATCATGAGCTTTTACCTCCTAGCCCTTATTTAGACAGGCTAGGTCAGGAGATGTTGGAAAATTATTCCAGTTCAGACGAACGTTCTGATCTGACTTTAAGATTACTATGTGCAACTGCGAAAGCAGCCATGTCTACTCTAGTTAGAGGCTCAATTGGGCAGTATAATCTTCATGATAATTTTAAAGTAACTGTCTTTGACCCAGACGCAAGCGATCAAGAAAACTTCTGTTTAGCACACAGTTAATGGAACGTTGCTATTTCGTAAACAAGGAACTTTACAATGAAAAAACTGTTTTGGTGGAACCTCACCGTTCAAGAAAAGATGAAGCGTTCATTCGTACTCACCCCGATTACAGGGATCCTACTCTTTTTATTGCTCAACGACGCTGACCTATCTGGGCTGAAAATCTCAGCAATCGTAGCAATCGGTATGATGCTCATGCTCCTTCAAGGACTGTATTACAAAAGAAAGCTGACTAAAAACAACGTACAATGACGCGAATCTAAAGTGTATATAGAAGATAACCCGCCTCCATCAAAGCAGTTTTAGAGTCATTTAGTTGAAGCTGCGAACCTGATGGGCAATGCTCATGCTGATAGATACAAATCAATTCGAAGTGCAGCCACATAATCATGAAAAAGTACTACTGCTGGAAGTGTGACGGAAAATTAATGCCATTTCTCGAAGAGCATGAATGGGACATTGTTTCGCCACACCTTATGGATGCTAAAATTGCGATTCAGAACTATCGAGAAGAGCATGGGTGCAGCTTGAAGGAGGCGCGACTTAACTGTAAGCCTGAAACAACCCATTTATTCGAAGAGCTAACTGGTATGCCGGGTGTCCATTTCGATACAATCTACCAACTCCGCCTAAGCGACTGGGGCCTGAATGTGGCAACTGTGGTCACCTACTCAGAACAAGAAAAGCAAGTTATTGTGCAAACTGCGGGAAGATGCGCTTTGACAAACTTACATAACAGCCCAGCGATATAAGGTTCCTGATATTCAATATCGCTGGTGACTTCTCACTTCATGGCTTAACTTGGTGAGCGTGAGATCTACGCCATTGAGCCCGATTTTGATGGCAAGCACCAGAGACATCACGTTTTTTGTGAATGCTAGGGCGTTGATTCTCTACAGAATGCGGTATTATTTGAATACCGCGCATCGCCGATTCCCTGAGTTGTATATTGTTTGGCGATAATCATTCGATCAGTGAAGGTAATATGCGTTTATCTCATCGTTTATAAATGAATAAATGAGAATATCCGCTAGGACGCGGCATTATGATCTAAAAGGAAATGTAGAATGGAATTCATCATCAGAAATGCTTTAGGGTCAGATGGATTTGGTATCAATGAAGTCTCTAAGCATCTTGGTTATGCAGAGCTCTCTTCCTCCAGCGCATCGTCAAAGCTCGAAGAGCTACTCAACACTACCCTAGATCAAGTCTATGTTGCAGAAATTGACGGTCATATTATTGGGTGGTTGCATCTTTCCTATGCTCGCCGACTTGCCTCTGATAATTATTTCGAAATTTGCGGTTTAGTTGTTTCCCCTGATTTTCGAGGTCGTGGTGTAGGTAAACACTTAGTGCAGTTCGCGCAGGATAAAAATGATGGAAAAATGAGAGTGCGTTGCAATGAGCTTAGGGTGGAATCACATAAATTCTATGAGGCTGTCGGGTTCCATAGCAACAAACTTCAGCGTGTATTTCAGCATATTCATAGAAAATAGCTTAGCAAGGACGCTTAACGCTCGGCGACTTCAATCGCAATCGAAGTCACTATTAGATACTTGGGAGATCAAATGGATTTATCTTCAAATTTCAGAATGTTGGCGCTATACAACCAGCGCATGAATAAGCAATTGCTTCATGTGTGCAGTAAGCTGACTCATGAACAGTTACATCAGAATACTCACGCCTTTTTCCCGACAATTATGGCTCACTGGAATCATCTCTTGTTCGGTGACTTAATCATGCTTCAGCGTCTTGTCGATAACGAGTTAGTGGCAGTCGAACCAGCGGTTCTAGAGAAGTTACCCATTTCTCAGTCAGTTTCTGACACCTTCGTATCGAATCTGGATGAACTCTTTGCATTACGAGCACTTGTAGACTCAATTTACATTGATATCACGAATCAATTAAGCGCCGATAGTTGTCACCAAGTAGTCAGTTATACGACAACCGAAGGACAGAAAATTGAACGAACAGTGGGTGAGTTTTGCCAACATATTTTCAATCATCAAACCCATCACAGAGGTCAGCTAACCTGTCTGTTAAGTCAGTTTGGTTTAGACTTCGGCTGCACAGACCTGCCTATCATCGTGCCTGAGGGAGCGCGTATATCAGAATGAACCACAGGAACGCGAGTGTCGATAAAGTGCGCGTCACGGGCTACGTTTTCATAACCCGCGGCTTTGTTTAAGAAAGTGCCACTCAAGAATCAGGTTGTGCTTTCCTACTGAATGGGGAGGTTGATATCAACTTCGAAGTATTTATCGACTGGATTGACGACTTTATATGCATCAAATCGGGTTCTATTGTCCAAGCTATAACCACTGTTCGGCAACCAGACATTAAACATCCCTTTATAATCATGAGAAATTTCGCTTGAATTACCTTTCGCAGAATAAGTGGCAAACTTCCCACCTTTGAGAATGCGCGTATCCGTGGTGATATGTGGCGGTATCAGCGTGTCAGCGTCGATTTTTATACAGATATCATAGATACAGCGATTTCTCTCTGTGATATTCGGATCGCTATAACAGACATCAATTAACTGTGAGTAATCTTGGACTAGGCTACGGTGGTCGTCGATAAACTTCGGCCAATGTTGGACAAGGTCATCATAGTGACCAATGAAACGCCGATAGAGTACGCGTATATCTTCCAAGTCTTGAATTACTACATTTTCATCATAATATTCAAATGGTTGATAAATAAACTCTTTGCCATCAACATGGTTTACCACGTCAAACTTGTTGGTTTTCTTTAGTTTTCTAAACTTTGCAGGAGAAAGCCCGTGGTGCTTGCTAAACGCTGAGCTGTAGTTGGATGAACTATATCCGTAGCCTAAGCCAATATGGGTAATACTATTGCCTGTATTTGTGCCAAGCACAATGGCGCTATCTTCCATTTTCAAACGCTTGATCAAGGCGTAGATACTTTCACCTGTCGAATCTTTAAACAACCGACCAAGGTGAAACTTCGATAAATTACAATGCCCTGCCACCTCTTCAACACCTAATTCACTGGTAAGGTTGTCGAGTATATATTCAATGGCTCTGTTTATCGTTTTGTTTTCTACTTCCATATATAAACTATTTATCTATCAATAACTTATTTCTAATCAGATTCAACGCACAGCGTGCTGTTCTCAGTACGCTTTCGATGCGTGTTTTTCGATCTAGATCGCTAAGCCTTCGGCCACGAGACCTTCAAACACTAAATTTTCAAGCATTAGAACTTCCAACCACGCCTTGCTGATCAGCCTAGGCATTCTCACTGAACAAGCATTTTGTGGTCACTTGAGTTTAAAAAAGCACAAATTCAGAAGAAAAGAGAGACAATATTTCGTATCATTGCCTGTTCGGTAATGATAATGATTATCATATCAAAAGAAAAGGACATTGAGAAAGCAGCGTAGCAACTATCAAACGGACTCGTTTGTTGCTTATACCCGCTGTTGGGCAAATGTCAGTTAATCGTCGCTATTAGGGTTAAAAAAGCATGACTCAGTTTTCTCAACCTGTTCCAGAAAGCAAAACGTTAACCTATGAAAATCAGGGAAAGTTTGACCAAGTAGAGATCGTTTGGACCGATAAGGACGTGCCTCGTATCCTAGCAAATAACTACGAGAGCTTAGGCTTTGGCTACGGGTACGCCCATGCCCGAGATAGGCTCGTGGAACTCCTTGGGCAGGCTATTGCCATGCGTGGTCAGCGCTCCAAATACTATGGGCCAGACGCCTTCTCGACCTTAGGCTTCCTAAAAACGACTAATCTGAACTCTGACTTGATGTTCAAGCTTAGGGTGCCCGACGAGTGGGTTAAAGAAGAACTGGAGCGGCTAAACCCAGAAACCCAAGATTATATTGTTGGCTACGTCAATGGCCTAAATTTCTTTGTTGATAATCTCTCTGAAACACAGCGCCAGCAGATTATCGGCCAAGAGCCGACGGTGCGATTTGAAGTTGAGGATGTTGTGCGCTTTACCATGCGCTTTGGGATCATGAAGGAGTTAATCGAGATTGGGCCGCATCTTCTTGCTACTGCCAACTGTATTGACGGGAATACATCAAGCGATAGTCTGTCACCGCATGATTCCCCAGTTGACGTTGAAGGCGGTTTTGGTAGCAATGCTTGGGCGTACGGTGGCGATGTTGTTGAAGGTGGTGGCGCCATCTTGATGGGCAATCCCCATTCCGCTTGGCAAAGAAACCCGCATCAATTGCGTATTTATATGCACCAGTGCCAGCTCACCATTCCGGGTGAACTTGATGTCGCAGGCAGCACCTTCTTGGGCTTTCCGCTACCGCTGACGGGCTACAACGCCGATGTCTCATGGAGTATCTTGGATGCCGCGACGGTAACGCCTTATATCATGCAGCTCATGGACGTTAAGTTTGAACAAGACACGATTAAGTACTTAGTGGATGGCAACTATCAATCTGCGACGCTACGCGTCATCGAGATTGAAACACGGCAAGAATCAGGTCAAGTTACCACGCAATCCTACGCGTTTGCTCAATCCCATTTAGGGACACTTTTCAAGCTTCCCCAATCGCCCAACAAGCCCGCTGGCTGGTACGCAATGACCAACCCGGGCGAGTGCAACGCCAAGGGGTTAGATCAGTTTTTATCGGCGGCAAAAGCGCGTTCAACAAGAGCATTTATCGAGCAGATAGAGCAACACCGCGGTGTGCTTTGTCAGCTTGTTGTTGCAGACAAACATGGCGATGTGGGGTATGTGATCGCTGGTAATGTTCCGCCAATCACCGACGAAGCGATGGCAGATGCGCACGTTGGTATTGAAGGCGTTGCATTTAACGTCTTAGACGGAACTCAGTCTAAAAATACCTTCCGTGATCAAAACCAACGACCTCTACAAGCGGCCAAATCTTTTTATCCGAACATTGTCTCGCGTGGCATCATCCACAATACCAATAATAGCTATAAGTACAGCGAATTTGGTCAGCAGCAACCTGACTATCCATCAGTTTTTGGTCAGCATAGACAACAGCATACCTTAGCCGCCGCAAGACTTGACTATGATCCTCGCCTCATCATGTCAAATAAGCGAATGCAAGAGATCAGTGCAAACGGCAAGATAGACACTCAGCAAGCACTCGAAGTCGTGTTTGATAACCGAAACTATGCTGCAGAAACCTTCCTAGATTGGATCTTGACGCTAGAACCCAACGATTGCTCAACGCCACTCAAGCACGCCTTTCAGGTATTAGCAAACTGGGATCGCAAGAACAACGCCGACAGTCGCGGTGCACTTCTGTTTCATCAGCTATGGGGGAAGGTTGTAAGGGCCAAACTCGTTAAAGTGAGCGGATTTGGTGATCCTGAAGTGGAATCTGAACTCTCCACCTCATTACAAAGCCAACAATTCATAGTGGCGGCACTGGAGCACTCCATCACAGAATTAGAGCAACTTGGCTTTACCTTAAATGCTGCGTGGGGGACCGTGCTCTATCAGACTGCTGACAACCGCCCTATCGCGATGCATGGTGGATCTTATGAGCAAGGCCTGCTCAACGGCGAAATGCCCGCTGAACTAACACGTGACGGCTTTTCCTACATCTTATTTGGCACTGCCTATCTTCAGTTAACTGAGTGGCAAGGAGATACGATTTGCCCACAGGTGTTATTGGCACACGGTCAGCGCGACGGCGTAGGTTCAGAAGCACGTAGCTGTCAGTTGCAAATGTTTCTGGATAAATCGCTGTACCCAATGCCCTATAGCCCCCGACAGTGGGAGAATACTTATCTCACCCATAAAGTGACTATTACCCGCGCTGACCTTGTTTCTTAGGCTCACCCCAAGCAGCGTCAGAGGCTGAGTCAGAGAGGTTTTCTCGGTTTTACCTGACCTCTTTGGCTATATACTCATCGACACTCACCTGATGATTCCCCCTGAATCATCAGGTGTATTTTTCCGCACTCTTCTTATTCTCCATTCGGCCAAACTCGCCATCATAGCGATCACCCAAAACTCTAATTGCTTGCCTGAACGAAAAGCACAAATTCAGAAGTATGAGCCTATAACAGTTAGTAAACTACGCCCACCAATGAGAATGGTTATCAAAATCATACTATGACGTCACGATAACTAGGACTTTATCTACAAGGGACATGCGCTTTAGAAGGCCAAGCTGTATCTCCCACGCACTTAACAATGAAGTTATACGAGCCATCAACGCT
Organism: Thaumasiovibrio subtropicus; assembly: GCF_019703835.1. Lineage (NCBI taxonomy): Bacteria > Pseudomonadati > Pseudomonadota > Gammaproteobacteria > Vibrionales > Vibrionaceae > Thaumasiovibrio > Thaumasiovibrio subtropicus. The sequence goes on from NZ_AP023055.1 coordinate 1,225,752, forward strand.
TGTAATATGGCGACCCACAACACTCTAGGAGAATGACCAAATGGAATTACTGCGCACGGAGCGCTTACTGAAAAGCCAGCCAACCAAACACCCTCTCAGCACCCTCGCAGCATCAATCACGGTTGCCTGTTTTGGTATGCACGCAGGGATTGCCGTTGCCACAGAAGAAACGACAGACGGAATGGTGCCAGCAGTCGTCGTTTACGGTGACAAGTCTGAGCGTTCACTCCAAGAAACAAGCGCAAGTGTCATCGTTTATGACCAAGACGCAATGCAGCAAAAGGGCATTAATACCACGCAGGATTTACTGAGAATGAGCCCTAACATTGTCGATACGGGTTACGGTAACCAAATTGCGACCATACGAGGCGTTGATGGCTCCGGGCCCGGCGTGGGAGCCGCCGCCTTCATTTCAGGCTCAAAACCCAGACTTAACGTTTCTTTGGATGGACGCTCGCTGACCTACAATGAACTCGCCTATGGCCCAAATTCAATGTGGGATATGCAGCAAGCAGAGGTGTATCTTGGCCCACAAAGTTACATTCAAGGCCGAAACTCCATTGCGGGTACGGTAGTCCTAAAATCCAACGCGCCTATTTTTGAGCGTCAATTCGCCGCTAAAGCCGGTTTGGGAAACCATAGCCTACAGCAGACCGCCATTGTCTATAACGACGTGCTTGTCGATGATCAGGTCGCTTTTCGTATCAGTGCTGATAGGCAGTACCAAGAGAGTGCCGTCGCATTGGTGAGCTTTGAGCCCGCAGGTGATTCAAAAGAAATCGAATCAAATGTCATTCGCGCTAAGTTACTGGTTGAGCCAAGTAAGATCCCGGATCTCTCTTCGACGATTTCCATTTCGCACAATAACAATCGCGCGCCGCAAGGCCAGTATGAACCCGATGATTCACCCAATGCCCCCTTCCCTTCCAAGCGTCCAGTTTATGAAGGTAAGTCGGACAGCTATGTATGGGACCTCACCTATGGAGTAACACCTAACGTTGAGCTCACACTTAACGCCAACTATACCGATTTTGAAATCGATCGTATTGTGCCAACTGGCGATAGATTCACTGCGAAAATTGAAGGTAAAGAGCACCATATTGAACCATCACTGAGATACCTCTCTGATTCAGAACAACTGGATCTTTTGGTCGGAGTAAGATATTTCAGTAATCGCCAAGATGACTTTATTGATGGAATGGGTAGCTACGAAGATAAGACCAAGACCCAATCTGCTTACTTACAAGCTATTTATAACTTAAGCCCTAGCTTGGTGCTCACCGCAGTCGGCCGCTATGAAAGTGAAAAACGCTTTAGACGAGGAGGGAATGGTGCGTTTGCTCTGGACCTTGATGAGACCTACTCCAACTTCTTGCCCAAGCTCGCCTTGGCATGGCACTTCGATAGCAATAACACTTTTGGTGTGAGTGCCGCAAAAGGATTTAGCTCAGGCGGCGCTGGGATTGATTTCAACGAGAATACAAACTACCTATTTGACGAAGAATCGGTGTGGAACTATGAGTTCTTTACGCGCCACCGTTTAATGGATCAAAGCCTGCAACTGACAACAAATCTGTTTTATAACGACTACGACGATTTGCAACAGTTAACAGGCGCAGAGATCTCAAACTTGGATAGTGCAAGGTCCTATGGTGCAGAAGCGACTATGGACTGGTATGCAACAGACGATCTCAGTGTGTTCGCTAACATGGGCTTATTGAAGTCAAAAATTAGAGATACTTACAAAAATGCCTATGACGGCAAACAATTTGCTCGTGCACCAAAGTTTACCAGCACAGCTGGAATCAATTATTGGTTAGGTGATGTCGAGTTCAATGGTAATGTTCAGTACGTTGGTGACTATTACTCAACCACAAACAATGATGCTCTGGGAAAAATCTCTAGTTACACTACCGTTAATGCGTCGATTACCTACAACTTCGATTACGGACACATCAAGCTATTTGCAAATAACCTGTTCGATGCCGACGACGTCATCCTCTACGAAGCACGAAGAGTGGTCTATACCAATTCTCCACTGCTACAAAAAGCCCGCACGGTCGGCTTGTTGGTAGAACTTGACTTCTAATCTTAGACGCAGACCAGTATCCCTGATGCTGGTCTCTTTTTCACATGGTATACGACAAAGAAATTCAAATCGATAATGGTAGACTGCTAGGAAGCATTGATCGACAGACCAATATCTCCGTTTTTAAGGGCATTCCTTTTGCAGCCGCTCCTGTCGGCCATCTCCGCTGGGCAGCCCCTGAATCCGTTAAACCGTGGCATGGCGTTCGCTCAGCCAAAGAATATGGCGCATCTAGCATCCAAATACCGCCAGAGAAAGGCTCCTTTTATCAAAAAGAATTCTTGCCTAGACCGCATATTTATGATGAAGACTGCTTATACCTCAATATCTGGGCGCCAGAGGCAAATAATGGCCAACGTTTACCCGTGCTAGTATGGTTCTACCCCGGTGGTTTTGTTTGGGGGTCAGGCAGTGATACCTCAATCGATGGAACCGAGCTGGCTAAAAAGGGCGTCGTGGTTGTCACCATAAACTACCGAATCGGTGTACTGGGATTTCTGGCACATCCTGATTTAACGCGAGAATCACCTAACCGCACATCCGGAAACTATGGCTTACTTGATCAAATCGCAGCGTTAAAATGGGTGCAGCGCAATATCGGTCAGTTTAATGGTGATAAATGTAACGTCACAATTTCTGGGCTCTCTGCGGGAGCAATCAGCACACATCTCTTATCTGCATCACCGAAAGCAAAGGGGCTATTTCACAAAATTATTGCCCAAAGCGGCTCAGTCTTTGCGATGAAAGGGCATGCAACGCTTGAAAACAGCGAAGCAGCAGGCATTCGATACGCGGACAGTTTGGGTGCAACGTCTATTCATCAGCTCAGAAAGCGCTCACCTGAAGAATTGCTGTCAAAACCTTATAAAGCTTGGCCAGTTGTTGATGGCTGGCTGCTCCCAGACAGCGTAACTAGCATCTATGACAAAGGGCAACAGATTGATGTACCTATGCTTATCGGAGGTACATCCGACGAAGCAGCGACAATGCCTCGGGGTGTCATTAAACTCAATACATTTTCAATATGGGCGAAAAGCACATTTGGTGATGTCGCCCAAGAATATCTAAAACGCTATCCAGCAAAAACAGACGGTGAAGCTTGGGACAATTTTGTTGCTGCGAAAACCGAATCAATTCACTGGGCGACGAGAAAGTGGGCGTGCCAGCAAAATAACACTGGCACCGAACCTGTCTATCTCTATGCATTTCGCAAAGCACCATCCGGAAAATTTAGCGAACAACATGGCGCCTATCACATGGGAGATTTGGTCTATGCCTTCAACAATCTCGATACCCTTGATAGACCTTGGACCAAAGAGGACAGAGCGTTGGCCGATTTGATGTCGAGCGCTTGGGTAAACTTTGCTAAAACCGGCAACCCAAATGGCGGAACGTTGCCTTTCTGGCCAGCATATACCCGAGCAGATGATGTCATCATGATATTTGATAGTAAAACTGAAGCAAAAATAGATAGGCGAAACAACACCTTACATCGACTATTTGATAAAGAGTTTAAAGCCAACAGCGCCTATTTGAAGTTATGATTAATACTCAAGCCACCTCAAGGTGCTTGAGTATAACCAGACAACAGCGCTTCCGAGGCTGCTGCTTGTGTTCTTATCGTCCCGAGTGTTTAACCATCACCACACCGCGTACCTAAGCGACCTCAGCCCTTGCCTGTTTAAACCAAGCTAACACTTGTGCTAAATATTGTTCCCCATACAGCCGCGTAAACTGCTTAGTATAATGATCATTCGGGGTTTGGAGCGCTTCAATTCGTTGTGAGATGTAGTCCGGGGTTAACTCTAGCCCACACTCTACGGTAATACAGTGCTTCCATTCCTGATAGTTACTTGGTATTGCTGCAGATGACATAACGTGGCTTCTCCTTAAAACTTGACCTCAGATGTTGTTATAACATAACAATTTATTTAAGTCCCTACCCCTAGGTAAGTATGCCAGCGTATGTTCGAGTGTTGCCTTATTCGAAACAAGCGCCAAGGCGAGACCTTGACGCTTAGACTCAAAGCGTACATTTTGATTTAGTCCGCTAGATCTTCAACGTAATGCCTTGCGGACAAACCTAAAAAATCTCGCTGAACAAGCACTTTGAGGCGGCTTGAGTGTTGTGTAAAACACCATCAAGCGAAAATCTCCTCTTCTTTCAATCTTTGTACCACACGAGCTGGATTCCCGAACGCCACACAGTTATCAGGAATATCGCCCACAACGACACTGTTCGCACCAATCATACAGTTCTTCCCTATCGTCACACCTTTCATTATCCAAGCCCCTGCTCCTATACCCGTACCACTGCCAATCTTGACCGGTTGAGCACTGAGCCTTGCCATCTCGGTGTCATTGCCCCGACCTTTCGTAGTGTGCCCATCACAATCCATAATGGTCACCATAGGGCCTATGCCCACATTATCTCCAATTTCGACATGGCGATAAGACACAATCGCAGTGCCCGCCATGTGGACTCGATTACCTATCATAATCTTCCCAGGTGGATTGTCATTGGTTTGCACGCACGTCAGTTTCATGCACTGACTATGGAAAGGCGGTCGATCACTGTGCGATTCGATAAAACACTGCTCGCCAATTGAAATCGCCCCATTAAAACGCTGGCGATCCAGTGTAGAGAGTGTTGGATCCAGCGCATATCCTTCAGAATCTCTTATTTTAGTAAAGCAAATCCGAGGAATATTGGAGATGATCGACGTGTTACCAATCTCCAAACCTTGACATCGCAATGACGCAGCAAGATCTTCAGCTTGTTGATACTCTTGTTGCTCAGGCAAGCAGATAAAGTCATTTTCATAGGTAGGCATTACACAGTTCCTTCTTGTTGGTGACAAATTGTCTTGTGGTTAACTAAATAGGTTTCTATCTCGGTGCATGCTCGATTCACGCCACCTGCCAGCCTAAGCGAGTCGCCCAGCGAGCTTGCTTTGTTAGCAAGATCGGGCTCATTGACCAAGCGCAGTAGTGCCTCTCTAAACTGAATTCCATTCATTCGCTTATCATCTAAAACAAATGCTGCGCCAAATGACTCAATAGTCTCGGCTATCAAACGTCGTTCATCTGTTCGAGGTAAAATGAGTAAAGGGACACCAAAAAAAAGGCTCTCGTTTACGCTGTTTTGTCCACCGTGGGAAATAAAGGCGCTCGCTTTTCTCAATATCGATTTTTGATCCACCGATGCATATACAGAGATATTATTAGGTAGATTCTCACTATTAACCTCAATATCCTGACCACCTAAAGAAACAATGAAATCATACTCTGATATATCTGAAATAAGCGAAAGAAGACGGTTAAATAATGTCTTATCTTGCGATTCAATTGTCCCCATAGACATATAGATGAGAGGTCTTGGCACTGCATCTTCACGCTCATATTTCGGCGGTGAGTTATGCAAAGCACCCACAAATTTATAACTGTCACCACAATGTTCAGCATCGGGTTGAAGTAAACGAGAAGTACAGACTAAATTAATCTCTGCACAATTAGAAAAAGATCCGAAAATCCAGCATGGTAATTAAACTCTTCATTCAGAATTGTTAGTTTCTTTCGAATATCAAACTTAAACTCAAACAATTTCAAGAGATAAGTTAAAGGGATACCCCACCGTTTTCTAGACATTAATATTGCTCTATTGACAACAGGCGTTGTAACAACGTTAACTGCTGGTAAGCCTGTTACCTTTGCTAGACAGCGGCCCCATGGAGCAACTGAATCATAGAGAATATAATCTGGCTTTAAACGCTTCACTTCGGATACTAAAAATGGCATTTGCTGAACTGCAATATCTAGCAAGGAGTTACCTAAAGATAATAACCCATAAGCTATCCCCTTATGTTCATCACTCAACTCGGGATAACAAGAGAAAGTCGCGCCTGTGTCAGCAATTTTTTCTTCAAAGTGATGTGAACAGTAAAACGTCACATCATGCCCTCTTTCTGTCAGCGCTTTGACCAACGACGTCGCTGGCGTGACATGCCCTACCGCGGGCAGTCCAATATAGAGTGCTTTCATCGGCCACCTCCTATTTCCACCCGTTCATTGGTCGGGTCACTGATACTTGTGCCGACAAGGCTAAACCCTTTCCAGTCATCGCCTTGACTTAAAAAGTAATCCCTCGTTAACTCGACAACTTCGCCACGAGCTTCGATATGAAATAAATGCCCGCAGTTTTTAATAAAATGCACTTTCGCATCTAAGAAATAGGTTGACCACTCAGTCACTTCTTGCTGGCTAATCATGGCATCACGATCGCCACAAAAGAGCAGTGTTGGTTGAGTGTTGTGCTCGTTTTGCTCATTAATAATAATTCTTTTTGTGTTAGCTAAGTATTTATCCAACATATCATCAGACATTTTTCTAATAGCAGAGACCACAGCTCGTTTAATCGCTTTCGAACGTCCAGTATTTTCTGGCATCCAACTTTCTGTCACAAACTGTGCAAAAGCCTGTTTGTCCTTTTTATGCTTATAGGCATCTAAAATATCAGAAGTAGCACTTTCATTGAGTCTTCGGCATGCACCTCCCAGTGCGGCACACTTAACTCTTTGGCTTTCAAGCATAAAACCATACGAGACCAAAGCACCATAACTGAACCCTAGCAAGGATATACAGTCAAGTGATAAAGATTCACAAAACTTCTCTACACACCGTCCCAAAAATCGAAAGTCTTTTTCTTCAGGAAGATAATCACTTTCACTTATTCCAGGAACTTCAAGTTGATAGATACAAAAGTCTTTTGACAATTTTGAGAAAATATCATCACAGTTTTCAATTGTTTGCATCGAACCGGGTAAAAAAACAAGTACAGGTTTACTTGACTTCGCATGTCTATAACGACACTTATAACCATAAAGGTCTATCCAATCAATATCCATCACTTAACACCTAATTAATAAACAAAATACGCAACCGGTTGTGCTTATTAATTAAGTAGGGATTTATCATTGATTCAATTAACCTGCATGAGTTTCTGAACACATTTCCAAAGAATAAATGGAACATCGCAATAGTTTCAGAAAAAATGTACAGGTAAATCTACTTTTATATTTTTAAAAATGGGTTTTAATTAATTTATTAGGCGTCTCCATATCAGAATCGACATACAACCTAAACATTTCCGCAACATAGCGGCCGCATACTTATTGTCCGATATACCAACAACAAGGAAAGGTACTGTGAGCAACTTTAATCATGATCTAGAAAACGACCACGACCAACGCCCACTGGACAGTGAGCCCGAGTTTAACCGTTTTATCGATGCGGCCATGAACCGTCGTGGTTTCCTAAAAACAGCAACTGCTGCTGGAACCGTGGGCTTTTTCGCGACGTCACCGGTTGCCAATGCTGTCGCGGGTAGCATGGCAAACCAAAACTTAATGGGGTTTACCGCCATTGCTGCTTCCACTGCCGACAACATCACAGTGCCTCCAGGCTATAAAGCGGAAGTCTTGATCTCTTGGGGTGATCCTCTTTTTAAGGATGCGCCAGCCTTCGCCCAGAGCAATGATGCGAAAGCGCAAGAAAGACAATTTGGCGATAACAATGACGGCATGACGCTCTTTCCAGTTTCAGATACTCGCGCTGTACTCGCCGTCAACAACGAATACATTAACCCTGAGTATCTCTTTGCACATCAAGGCAAAGCTATCTCTGCCGATGACGCACGCAAGTCTCAAGCTGCCCATGGGGTATCTATCGTCGAGTTGGAAAAAGTGAATGGCAAATGGCAAGTCAACCTTGAGGGTCGCGCTAACCGCCGCATCACTGCCTACACCGAAATGGAAATGACAGGACCTGCGGCTGGCCACCCCCTACTCGAAACCAACCTTGATCGCACAGCAAAGAAAATTTTGGGTACCTTCAATAACTGCGCGAATGGTCAAACACCTTGGGGCACGTATCTTACCTGTGAAGAAAATTTTAATGGTTACTTTGCGAGTTCAGATGATAAGAAACTCGGCGAAACCTATGCGCGCTATGGTTTAAAAAACAATGATTGGGGCTACGATTGGTACAAACATGACGAGCGCTTCGACATGGCAAAGCACCCCAACGAACCCCATCGTTTTGGCTGGGTTGTGGAAATCGATCCGATGAACCCAAACTCTACTCCCAAAAAACGCAGCGCACTCGGTCGCTTTAAACACGAAAATGCCGCGCTAACACTCAACGACGACGGGCATGCTGTTGTCTACCTCGGCGATGATGAACGCGGTGAACACCTTTATAAGTTTGTTTCACGCAACAAGTATCAGGCAGGTGTTCACACCGCCAACCTCAATTTGCTAGAAGATGGCACCCTTTACGTCGCTCAATTTGACGGCAAGGAAGGAGAGACTCACGGCAAAGGCAAATGGCTAGAACTCACCTTTGGAAAGAATGGCCTAACGGCAGAAAATGGCTTCAAAGATCAAGCCTCAGTACTCGTTTTTGCACGAGAAGCGGCAACGCAAGTAGGTGCAACCACAATGGATCGCCCTGAGTGGGTAGCGGTTCACCCTGACAACAAGCAAGTTTTCGTCACACTGACCAACAATAAGTACCGTGGTGTACGAGACTCTCAGCCTCTGAATGTTGCTAACCCGCGAGAAAAGAACCCTTATGGCCACATTATCCGCTGGCGTCCAATGAAAGGGAACCATCTCTCTGATGAGTTCGAGTGGGACATCTTTGTCCTTGCAGGCAACCCGGAAGTGCACCCTGAAGACTCATTGATGGCTGGCTCTGACAATATCAATAAGGACAACATGTTTAATAGCCCCGACGGTATTGGCTTTGACCAAGCGGGTCGTCTATGGATTCAGACTGACGGAAAATACAACAACAAAGATAATTTTGCAGGCATGGGCAACAATCAAATGCTGTGTGCAGATCCAGAGAGTGGCGAAATTCGTCGTTTCCTCACGGGTCCTATCGCTTGCGAAGTCACCGGACTCACTTTCACACCGGACCATAGAACCATGTTCGTCGGCGTCCAACACCCAGGTGAAGATATGAAACCTTCACACTTCCCTGATGGTGGAAACAGTATTCCGCGTTCTTCAGTGATCATGATTACACGTGATGATAACGGTGTAATTGGCGCTTAAGCCCGCGCCCAAACATAAACGGCAGCGCAACTCGCTGCCGTTTACTTGTTGACTCAAGCCAACTGCGCAATGTCTACATTCATCAACTTCGCGATAAGGCGACCAATCCGCTGCCGTAATTCATGCCTGTGTAGGATCATGTCAATTGCGCCATGCTCGAGTAAATAGTGGTTATCTCGCAAAACCGCAGTATTTAGCGAGTATTTTATAGGTGCGACATAACGATGTTTACTTCTGGTTTAACACCACTTTAAGCAAATACAAGCCAGTGTCTTTTTGCTATTGATGTAAATAAACCGCCTTTCTTCTCCCCAAGAAGACTCATATTCAAAAGTCTTAATCTCTTTTCCATTATCTATTATTGATATTAGAATGAATGGATTACCATTTTCTATTTCCACTAGCCATTCAACCCCGAATCCATTAAGGATACTGTGCTCTATTTCACTTTCTACAACGGGCACATCAAGGTTTAGTCTAAACTTACGCTCTTTTTCAGAAATCACAATACCTTTCACGCTAAGAACCATTTCATCCGTTGAAGCGTACGTTTTATTTACAATTCCAAAAGAAGATAGAATAAAAATAATAATCATGGTCTTCATATAAACTCCACACATTAAATTAATCACACCCTTGCATAGAATAATCATTATCACCATTAGATATTCTTAAATCATCTAGAATCGATTTGGCTTTACCACTTTCCCCAACCTGCTCATAAGATCTTGACAACATGAAGTAAAAGCATGGAGATACTACTTTTCCATTCACCCCAAACAAATCTATTGCTTTGGTGGAAATTTCAATTGATTCAGGGTATCGATTTAAATCAAATAATATCTTAGCTTCTCTCTCAATCGCTTCAATATAATATAGATGCTTGGCTATATCATGCTCCTCAAAAACCTTTCTTGCCTTTACTGCCACATCTAGTGCTAATAGTTTGTCATTTCTAGACTGCATATATTCAACATGGAGAGCATCTATCCTTAAGCATATATCATGAGGACGCGACAAAAATGAATCGCAGAGTTCTAGCCCTTGTTTTATTCTATTTTCAATGTTATCTATCTTAACTAGGTTTGTGTTGGCTTCAATGCTAGATATTATTGACTCCCCTAGCATAGAATAAGAATCAAGTATATTATTATTATGTAACTTCTCTAAAAGAACAGATACCTCTGCAGAAATTTCTGAATGTCCATTGTCTGCAAGTGCTTCAGTTAAAAATTTAATGCGCCTAGAAATGCTTTGCTATCTTCAGAAACCGAGTATTCAGACATGACTAAATCAAACGCAGCGTCGAGATCCTTACTTTCTGATTCCATTATTTTTTTCAATTCCAGGTATTTTATGTATACTTTTTATTCAACTCTGGAAATTTGTTAAACGTTAATCTATGTGCGACCTCTAGCATGGCTTGTGAATTGCCATACTCTCCTAACTTATAGGTGCCTTATAAACCTATGTAAAAAGATGTTGCATACTCCTTAGACTCAGGGCCATATTTTTTTACAGTGTATTCAGTTAAAGTAGTAAATACATCTCCAAATGCCTCAAAGTCATCGTTTTCGGCGTAATAATACACCTTACCAGTCAATTCCAACAACTTTGCGTCATTTGCTTTTACACCAAATGAAATAAGAGCTGCAATGACAATCATTGGTATAAATTTCATTGGGACTCCAAAATATCCTCTATCTTTTTTCATTAAAGAAGTAATAACCACTCTGAAAACACACTGTCTATCTTTACTTACTCGTTCTCAAAAAATCATAAGCAAACAGCTAATCGTTACACGGAAATCACTTTAACATCAATAAAACAAACAGTTATCATAAAATTTAATTTCAGCAGGCTAGATGCATCTGACTCACTTAATGAGCCCGGTAAGCTAAAAGAATCCGTATCTATAGGTAATATTTGACACATTAAAGTCGACGTAAAGCTTATACCCATCATACAAGCGTCTACAAAGCCCCTAAACGGAACCGAATACATTGGCCAACCCCATTCCTTCATCGAAACAATCTAACAGCGCATGTGATTGACAGTAGGACCGTTTCCGACAAGCCATTTTCCTCATGAGTTAATTATGATAACGATTCTTGTTTCTTGATCTGCGTTAAGATTGACACGTCTTGTTACATATATGCTGTGTTTTCATTGAAGATAGAATAAAGCAAGCCCAAAGGGATGCTTGGAGAGAATATGAAACAGCGGTACCAACTTGCCATCGCATTATTATCCCTTCCTTTTTACAGCGTTGCCCATACTGCACTTATGTCATGCTACGACCAAGGCAATGGTTACATTCTCTGTGAAGGAGGGTTCAGTGATGGCGCTAGCGCGGAAGGGGTCGAGTTTCGTATCGAGCAAAATGACCGTGTCATCATGCAAACCCAAATGGATGAGTTCGGCGAAGTCTATTTTGAGAAACCTAAAAACCGCTTCACTCTCGTCCTCAATGCGGGTGAAGGCCATGTCGTTTATGTTGATGGTCGAGACATCTCGCAATGAGCATTCAACAAGCCCAACCTTCGCCGGTAATTAAGATAGACCACCTAAGCCATCGCTATGGCAAAAAGGCTATCTATAAAGATCTCAATCTCATCATCGAAAAAGGGAAGATCTTCGGCTTGCTTGGTAAAAATGGGGTTGGAAAATCCACACTCATCAACTTATTGATGGGCTATTTAAAACCTGAGCAAGGGCAATGCCTCGTCTTTGGCGAACACGCGAATCATCTCTCTCCTGCCACACGCGCCAGAATCGCACTGCTTTACGAAGGCTTCATTAACTATGACACCTTGACCATCCGTCAAGCCGAACAGTTTTATGCCGCGTTTTACCCCAAGTGGCAACCGCAGCATTTTGATCACTTAATGACGTTGATGGATGTCGATTTCAATCAGCCTCTATCTTCCCTTTCCTTCGGACAAAAGTCGCAAGTGATTCTTGGCCTGTTAATAGCACAAAACGCGGATTTGCTCATTCTTGATGACTATTCAATGGGGCTAGATGCAGGATATCGCCGACTGTTTGTCGACTACCTCAGTGACTATTTACACGGCACAGATAAAACCGTGTTAATCACCACCCATGTGATGAGTGACTTAGAGCATCTCATTGATGAAATTGCCATTGTCGACCGTTCCACTCAGGTGTATCAAAGTAGTATGAAAGCATTCAACCACGCCTTTCAATGCTTTTCGTCTCCGGATGCCATATCCCTAAAAAGTAGTCCAAAGATTCATCGCATTGAGAAGTATCGTCAAAAACACAAAATCTACGCTTTTCACGACCAACAAACGTTAGAAACTGAACTCGGTATTCCATTAACCCCAGAGCCGATGACGTTCGAAGACCGCTTCCTTGGTTTCGTAGGGAAATACTGATGCAACTTTCGCCGATCTATCACAAAGAGTGGTTAAAACTACGCGGGTTCACTCTCGTCTTATGCCTATTAAATGGGTCAGCTTGCCTCTACTTCGTTTTTGACCTCGCCAATCAGTTTGCTAACATCGAGCCTGATGCCATGATGTGGTATCGCTTCGTTCACCTGCAAGAAAAACCCTATCAATGGCTTGTTTATGGCTTCGCATTCAATGGGTTAACCATCGCGCTTTGCCAATTTCTGCCAGAAGTGTTACGTCGCACCGTCCGCATTCTCACCCATTTGCCTATTCCTATGCGACAAATGATTCGCCAACATATCCTAGCTGGCGGCACCTTGGTGGTGCTGCTCAACAGCCTATTGATTGCGACGGTTGGTCTCACCTTTCGTCACTACTACCCTCCCAATATCCTCAATGCTGCACTACTCGATCTTTTACTGGCACAGTTACCCGCTCTTGTACTGTATGTGGGACTGAGCGCTACATTGATTGAAAATGACCGCAAGATACAAGCATGTAAGTTCGCCTTAACGCTACTGGGCTTCTTTGCGCTCTCTCACATGGATGCCTCCTTTCAAGCGCCAGTAGGTATAGCAACAATCATCTGGCTATTCATGCCACTTATTGATAGCTTCTTAAGCGTTAAAACGAGACGCTTAGAGAGCAAAGCCTACCGTTGGACCGTATTACCTGTGGGTGTCGGATTGTTATTTGTTGTCGGCCTCGCGCTAGAGCATCGTTTCCACACAGGACATGAAGATTTCTACCTGTTCTACTCTGATGTGCGGGGTGAGTTTGTTTATCAGAAAAATGGTCATGGTCATCATTTCGAGTATGGCACGCAATCCAACTCGCTGACAAAAGCCCAGTTCGAACAATCGCTTCCCTTTGTGTTTTGGAAGAACTTAGACATTCAAGGCAAATTGCCCATCACCATCAATGGCCACTCCTTTGATAAACGGACCATTCGCGCATCGAGAATGAGCTTACAATACACGCCAGAAAGGCTTACGCCACCTCGTGTCTCTCTCTACCCCTTTTTCAATCCGCTGAGCCACAAAGGAAGCATCCCTTTTCCTTCGGAAGCATTCGTTGTGCATCAAGATAAGTTCCTGATTTACGAGTCTGAGTCCCGACAAAAAGACACCGAGTTAGGTGATAGACTCAACCAGCTCGCAAACGAACAAAACATGGCATTTCCCATTGCGAATGTATGGGGAAAAACAACCAATATGAAACCCTTCGATTGGGGGTATTTCGTTCAAGACAATGAAGGCAAGCTATTTAACCTAGGGCGGACTGATAATCAGGTTTACCTGACATCCATTGACCTACCCAACACACTGGGAGAAATTGCTTTTATACACGTAGCCGAAAATCGCCAAAAAGCCTTTTATGGTTACGCCATCAATCAGGATAGCGACGTATTTTTGATTCGCTATCCTGACTACCACTTTATTCCTTTGTCGTTAGAAGGCTTTGATCATCGCAGCATGTCTTTTCAATTACTTGCTGACCCGCTCAACTATATAGTCCGTTTCAATGATGGTAAACGGTACAGTGCAATACGATTTAATAAGCAATATCAAAAGCTTGATAGGATAGATATGATCACTGATGGCTAGATCTCCGTTGGCTTGCGCATGAGTGATTAAGTTAACTATTCACACTTAATACATCTAGTCGCCGCTTGGCTTGGGCGCTCGTAACAAGTAAAGCATCAACTTAAGTGGCTGATTGGCGACAACGCTGTGTGGTAGATGGGCGTCCATGAGTACCCATGCCCCCGCGTGAAGTTTTCTCTCTTCTTCTTCAAATGTCATCGTCGCTTCGCCCTCCAAGACTTGTGCAATGGCGGGCACCGCGGCGGTATGCTCTGACATTTCTTCGCCTTCCGCAAAGCCAAATAGCACCGCCCGTAACCGATCGCTCTTGAAAACAGGCCGGCTCGTAATGCCGACACGTGGAATCTCTATCTCCGCCGCAAGATCCTCGTAAAGTGTATACTCAAACATGGTGCTGCTCCTTCTTCTTTGCTACTAGCGTTACCGCTGCCAAATGATCTCGATGTTTCCGAAATATTCGCCGCATGCCAAACACACGTTTTCTGGCATCAGGTTTTAAAATGAGGTTCTTAGCAATGCGAAGGAAACCCAGCACCCCTTCATCATCGATCATCCGGCGAGGCTCCAGTAGATGCATAGGCGCAACATGTTCAACAACCACCTCAAAACCCGCACCTTCGAGTAAGTCACACCATTCTTGCACCGATAATGGCTTAGCCGGATGTTTTATCGTGTCGGAAATCTCTTTCTGAATGCGCCGTTTTTGAACGTCACTCAATGTGTTCGGAACCAAACAAAGCTCATGAATACCGTAGCGTCCTCCCGATCTTAAAATGCGTGCAGCCTCATCAACAATTGCTTGCTTTTTAGTATCACTTTGCATCGTTAACATGGCTTCACCATAGACAACCGTCGCGCACTCTGCGCTCAAACAAGTCGACTGAGCATTACCCACTAAGCAAATCTGACGATCGCCGTTCAAGTACTGGCTGACTAACTGAGCCGCCTTTTCATTTTGCTCTATTGCGGTATAGCTTCGCGGTCTTTTTTGCAGACATAGGTTCGCGGTAAACCCCATTCCAGGCGCAAACTCCACCACGTCATCCTGTTCACCAATTGCCAGTCCAGACAACATTGCCTGCGTCATGGCTTTCCCTCCGGGCCGCAGCACTTTCTTACCTAGTTGTGCCAATACCCAATGACCCGCTTTCTTATCAATATCCCGCTCTGAATCGGGCAGGGTTTTTATATCATTCATATTGCCTCCAGCAGCAACGGCAATGTAAAAAGTAAGACTGCACAAATCGCAATCCAACGAAAACGATGGCTGATACCTTCCATGACACCTCCAATTGAGAACGATTCTTTTTTCATAATACAGAGAGGGTTGGAAAAGCGGACTTGACGATTGTCAATATCTAGGAGAGATTGCTGTAAACCTGCGTACACCATACACACCAGTATACTCAAGCAACTTCAATATGCTTGAGTATGTAGCGCTAAACAATTAATCGCAAACGTTATTACCACACGCCATGATGTTTAAAACTGAGTTATTTTTAAAATAACCTTTGTGAGTATTTACTGGGTCAGAATACAACCACAGCCAAGTACGGCCATTACTGACAGGAATACTTAAAAAAGGGTAGTCCCCTTTGCTAAACACATCACTTCTTAACTGATAACTGAGCAAATCATTTGGATCAGAAAAGGAAATGATTTTAACATTTTCTTTTATCTCGTTTTTTCTTACGTCTATGTTTTTGTATCGGTTAATATTTAAGGCGATAATTTCCATTGAAGAAGGTACGTCTAGCGTACGTCTTTCTTCTAGTTCTTCTTTTTTAACGCCAGCAAAGTCTGTTCTAAACTCATTTGAGCTTCTAATGATATCACCTCTCCTACAAGTACCTAAATAATCGAGTAGTGGTAACTGATTAGACGATAAGTAGAATGCTTCGACCTTACCAAGCAACTTTTCTGCTATCTCTGTTTGTTTACCACATACGAGTGCGTCACGAAGAATAGTGCTTCCAAGGCTCTCGCTAATTAGATAGACATTATCTAATTCGTCATTCAAGACAGACTCCGCTATCATGTTCAATGATGAAGACATTTGAGACTTCATGGTATCACCATACCAAGGTGACGCATAAGCGATAACGTCAGCTAAACATTCACTCACCAATTTGTCTTTTACTTCTTTGTTAAGATAGGCTGTTTTTAAATTGTAAGCCTCAACAGGTTCATCAGGAAACAGTCCATTTCTAACCTTTAGCGCAAATACCTTAAGCGAGTAACTCCCTCTTACTAGTTTGTACTCATCAAATAATAAGTTATCACTATCACTTTTAACGATATTCGCTGACATTGCTTCAGCCAATGCGGCGACCTTTTTATTTGCCCACCCATCATTGTGCTCGCACATTCCATGCAGCATAACAAGCACATTCTGTTTCCCATCCTCGTAAATTGGCTCAATACCAAGAGACTCGTATTCCGAACGGTAGCTGTCTTTGATAGGATCATAAGGGGTAGCACAACCCAGTATAAGCATGCATGCCATTATCACTATTAACGTTTTCATATTATTTTTCCTCACTGTCCGAAGGCGATATTTCATCCATAACTTTGTCGACAACCCTTGATTTATTGCTGGACAAAGCCTCAAGTAGCGCTTTTTTTGCTTTCGTTTCAATTGAAGCATCAGTTACAGCGACAAAAACTGTCAGCTCATGATATTGATAAGGGTTACGAAGAATATAACTGCATGATTTAGTACGATCGCAAGATTGGATTTGTTTCAGTCCGTCTACGTCTTTAGAAAGTAAATACTCCTTGTAAGGAGAAGGCGGTGCATCGATAAGAAAATCATAGGTTATACTTTTACTATCTTGTCTGACCTTAAACTCGCCTATTGGGCCATCAAACAAAGTGTATCGCGTATAGATTCCTCCGTCATAGTTATACGTTTCCCAAAGCAGATAATAATTCACATCTAGCTTAGTGTCGGTATCACTATCCTGGGTAAAAGTTGAAGCCCAAGAAAAATCCTCTCCCACTGAAAACTGAAATGGCACTAGGTAAGGCTTTACTTCTTTATCAGCTATCAGTTGACTAACTTCAACAAAGTTGTTGTTTTGTTCCCCGATCTTCCAAACCATTTTAAAATCATCTTTTTCACCATCTCGTCTAACGACACAAGTAGACTGAGCAGAAAACGTATAAACCTTCGATGATTTTTCTAAGTCCTTAATTAACTCATCTTCCAACTCATCGATTAGCCACTCTAATCCTTTTTTTATTAAGGTCTCTTCAATACCTCTCGCAACCACTTGATCAGGGGATGCAAGACACTGCTCTGAAGCTACTGAAAGAGAAGCAATATCATTTGTTTCTACAAGATAAGTGGATTTACAGCCCAACATTAACATTGGGAGAAAAACCAAAATCCATTTCCAATTCATAGTTAAACCTCCTATAGCCCAATTAAATTCTTTATATTTATGCGACCTAAAGAAGCGTAATCACAGGAACTTCTCGGCTTGTCATCAACAGGCTGTTTTCAAGATGTCGTAGGCTAAAACAAAAAACAGTCATCCACTAAATGGACCCGAAAACACGCGCAATGCAAAACACCTTGCATCCCAGAGTCAGTGTTAAAGGTGCTTGGAAGTGGCATACATTCCTTCGTACTTTACTCAAAATCAATGCACTAACCCGATTTTGATGCCGTCATCTAGAAGTCGCTTAGGTATATATATAAATGCCTAGATCAAGACCCTATATTGTCAAACATTTCAAACAAAAACTGAGTCATGACAAAAAAATAATAGTAAAAATGCGATGTAACAAACAGTTAGATGATTTGGATTGGGAAAACGAGAGACCGTCAGTTCGACACCAGTTTCAAAGTCATATGCCGACTTTTTATGCCTTCTACGAAGTTCCCTACAAATACAACTATCAGCTAGTGAGCATGCAACCTAGCAACTATGTCTAGTGATATATACTTCTCGATAACTGCCTCGCAACAGCACTTTATTTCAACGCTCAAACATATATCCAGTCACATAATGGTTTTTTTCACTCCCTTTGAGTGAAATTAGTAATTTGTTTTTACAGGAGAGAAAAATGAGAAAGGCTGCATTCACATTCGTTATGCTAAGTGCGATTTCGCCATTGAGTAATGCCACGGGTAACTTAATCGACGCCATAGAATCTAACCTCTATTCCCCCATCGAAATTGTGGGGGACGCGCCCTCAACGTTACAACAACGCATGGCGCACTATCAGGTTCCGGGCTTGGTGATCGCCGTCATCAATGATCATGAACTGGCCTGGGTTAAAGGGTATGGTGTCAAGGAGGCTGGAAAGGCCGCGCCTGTTACAGAAGAGACGCTCTTTCAAGTCGCCTCAATCAGTAAAGCCGTCACATCAACAGCAGTGCTCCACTTAGCAAGCCAAGATAAAATTGATTTGGACAAAGAAGCGAACGACTACCTCACCAGTTGGAAAGTGCCGGATTCAAAACACACCACCCATCATCCAGTATTAGTGCGCCATTTTATCAATCATACCAGCGGCCTAAGTCAACATGGTTTTCCGGGATACCCTATCGACCAGCCTGTACCTAATGCGGCTCAGATACTGACAGGCGAAGCGCCCGCTAACACTGAAGCGGTCCACTCCATTCTTCCGCCAGGCATTTCGTTAAAATACTCTGGCGGAGGATACACTGCCCTGCAGCAACTGCTCATTGACCACTTTGATATCCCTTTCGCGGCGCTCTTAGAACAGACACTGCTCTCACCACTCAAGATGGAGAACAGCACATTTGAGCTACCTTTACCTGAATCAAAATCGGCGCAAGTCGCCACTGGCCATCCGCAAAATGGGCTGCCTATTGAAGGTCGCTATCATCAATTTCCTGAGCTCGCTGCCGCTGGTCTTTGGACAACCGCCCCCGACCTCGCCAAGTTTATTATCGAAATCCAAACAGCCTTAAAAGGCGGAGAGAGCCATCTCATTGATCAGAAAACCGCAAAGACACTCACCTCACCCAGCATTGTGCCTTACCATGGCATGGGCTATTTCTTAAATGACTATCAACGCGACGGTAATGGGTACTTTGAGCATTCTGGCTGGAACTATGGGTATGTGTCCCGCTTCGTCGCTCATACTCAGTCGGGGCAAGGTGTCATCGTGCTGACAAACGCCAATCAGCCGGGAATATTGTCTGAGATTGTTAATAGTGTTGCTAAAGCCTACGAATGGCAGGATTTCTCTATCGCGCAACGCACACCTAAGACAATCACAGAGGATGAAATCACGCTGGCTATCGGCACTTATCGCCATGAAAACGGCTACGAGATGTCAATCTTCCGAGAAGGTAAGCGACTCTTTATCCAGTTCCCTGAGCAAGAGAAAAAAGAGCTGATTAAAACCGCCGATTACACCTTCATTCGACGAGATTTAGAAACACCGATGATCATTTCACATCAAGACGATGGCGTAGGTCTGGCATTTGTCAATCCAGATGGTTCAAGAACTGAGTACACGAAGCGCTAGATGATTGATGTCGCAAACGTGTCAAGCCGGCCAAATGAGGGCGATTAACTCTCTCACTACCGGATAAATAGACCAAACGAGTAGCAGTGCCATGCTGATGTTAAATGCGCGGCGCTGCTTTTCGGACTTCAGTAACTTGGTCATCTTTGAACCAAACCACAGCCATACCCCAACACTTGGAAAGCTGGCAATGAAGAAAACCGCGGTTATCAGCAGTGCCTGTGCAAGATAGTTTACGTCTGAACCTTGCATAAATGCCGTCACCGCACCCAGCGCGACCACCCACGCCTTGGCATTCACCCATTGAAACATCGCGCCTTTCAGAAAGCCCAAAGGCTTGGTTTGCTTATCCCCGCTCCCTGTACCTTCCGCACTGGCAATTAACCAGGAGAGGTACAGCAGATAACTTGTCCCCAACACTTTCAGCCCCAGTTGCAGATTGGGAAACATAACGAAAACCTGTCCAAGACCAATACCCATTAAAAACAGCATAAAGCTAAAGCCAATACAGATGCCCGCTAACAATGGGAGGCTTCGTTTCACACCAAAATTGACACCCGACGTCATCACCATCAAGTTGTTAGGCCCCGGCGTCGCACTGGATACCACCGCAAACACGACCACTGACCAAAGATACTCCATCACTACCCTCTCACTTCCCATCCCCATTCACTGCATCCGATCACCAAGTAATAGACTCAAGCGACTTCAAATTGTTTGCGTGTGGGTCTTGACCTTAATGACGTTTATTCCGAACATACTGGTCATTAAATCGAACAGATAATCATCAGTTTGTCGAAGTTTTACCCGTTCGTCAAATTGAACGTGGAGTTTTTTAAATTGAACAAGACAGTTCACTCTAAAGCACCGATAGCACAAATTGCCAAGGCGATTAATGAAGAGCGAAAGCGTGCTGGTCTTTCGTTATCTGAAGTCGCAAAGCAAGCCGGCATTGCGAAATCAACGTTATCGCAATTAGAAAATGGCAATGGGAATCCGAATATTGAAACGCTGTGGGCCATCTGTCATGTACTGGATATTCCCTTTTCGAGGCTCATCGAGCCCGCAGAGCCACGCGTCACACTCATACGTAATGGCGAAGGAGTCTCTGTATTGTCAGAGCATAGTGACTATGAGGCCACCTTGCTTTCGGTGTGTCCCGGGTACGCCAAACGCGACCTTTATACCTTGGCCGTCAACCCAGGCTCAGTAAAATATTCTGATCCTCATAATGCTGGTGTCATCGAGCACGTGTTGATAGCGCAAGGTAAAGCCCGTGTTGGGCTCATCAACGAAGCCCACATTCTCAATCATGGCGACTACATCAGCTATCCCGGTGATCAACCCCATTTGTTTGAAGCACTTGAAGAAAACACGCTCGCCATATTGATCTCAGAGTACCGTTGAAACATAGAGGCAGGCATCTAAATGTGTAAAGTTCAGGTAGCACCCCAACGAGATCAAGCCAAAGGTATGAAAGCGAAATAGTTAGGAGAGTTTCGCTTCTTATCACGCACTACAACGAGATTATCGTTGCGCTAGGCCAGCAAAACAGTGCTTTCCAAACCAACAAAGATATTCTCAATGTGACAGCAACTAAAGGCTACTCAGCTAAAGTACCCGGCTGTTACACTAATAGTTAAGCGCGGCGTAAACTTGAGCGTCAATCTGCTCTTGAGTTGCATCTTGAGTTCTATGCCATGTAACACCATCTCTTTGTTGCGTAGCAGGTACACCACCTATTATAGAGTTCCTAGGCGTGTTCCCCTTTACTATCGCACCAGCAGCAAGTATTGAGCCAGAACCAATATTAGATCCTTTCAAAATAGAGACTTTTTCACAGACCCACACATGCTTACCGATATGGATACTTTTGGGGGAATTGGTGATTTCTCGCTTCATGATATCTATCACGGCGTGGGAGTCTGTTGTGCGTAAAATAATGCCGTATGAGAACATACAGTCTTCTTCAACCACAATCTTACTCCCCCGTTGAGCAACAAAAGTAGTATCCTGAGCGGTCACCTTCTTATGAATATGAACCAAATTATGCTCACCCTGCAACAGAACACATATTCCCAATTCAAAATCTATGGGTGTTTCACCATCAAGCCTAAGTAGATTGTTACTTCCAAGTAAGGTTACTTCTGCACGTAACCTAGTATTTTTACGAATAGTTATCTTATTTCCTTTCCCTAAGACACCATTAATCGAACACTGTATACTGCAAGTGTTCTCATCCTCAAACTCAATGTAATTATCTACTTCCTTACAATTACCAGAAAAGGAAAATCCCAAAGATTCTAGATACTCGTGGTCATTTCTAATGTTGAAAATATGCATGGTATACCTATAACTCTATTACACGATCAGCCAAAGCTATTGTTTCTGGCCGATGTGCTATTTGAAAGACAGTAATCCCTAGATTTCTTAGTGTATTGTTTACCACTTTTTCATTCTCTACATCTAAATGACTTGTAGCTTCATCTAGTAATAAAAAGCGTGGCTTCTTATACAACGCTCTTGCCAACAACACTCTCTGTTTTTGACCACCTGATAAAGAGCTACCCATTTCCCCAATTAATGAGTGATACCCCATCGGCATCGCGCTAATTTCATCATGAACATTAGCTCGAACTGCACACTCGATAGCCCATGTTAAGTCAGGTTCTTGAGAAAAGAATGAGATGTTCTGTAATATTGATCCGTTAAATAGACGATCATCTTGAAAAACTGTTCCGACTGATTGTCTTAGAGTATTAAGATCTGTCTTGTTAATGTCTTGGCCAAACGCCGAAATAACACCCGATGTAGGCTTATAAAGTCCCATTGCCAACTTAGCTATGGTTGTCTTTCCAGTTCCAGATCTTCCAACTAAAGCCACTATTTCGTTTTTAAATACCGTAAAACATAAACCGTCAAATATTAGCCTTTCATTTTTGGAATAGGAAAAGCTTACATTGTCAAATGAGAGAATTTCTTTGCTATCAGAAATTTTCTTATCACTAATTAGGCGTAGATTTTCTGGTCGAGACTCCTTTTGGAAAGAACAATATCAGCTAACCTCTCTGTGTGCACACTCAACATCTTATACTCAAAAATCTTATTAATAAGAGAGAAGATACTACTTGAAAATCGAGCTTGAAAGGACAGGTATGCCATAAACATTCCGATAGTAAATATCGAGTCTAAAACGAGATTAGCACCCAAGAATGTAACTATCGCTGCTGAAACACCTACGAGAGACTGATCCATTAACCCATAAATCATCCCCAGCTTTCGCTCATAGAGTTGAGTGTTTCTACGTTTAACGTTGAGATTTAACCAAACGTTTTCCCGCATACTTGTGCCGCCATTAACTCTTACGCTGAGAATACCAGACACTGTCTCTAAAAAATGGCTATTCTCTTTGGCATTTGCCATCCAAATATTTTCTTCCGCTTTCTTGAAACTATCAAACCACAATAGTCTCATTGTTACGTATACAAATGTCGTAGCAATACTTACCATTGATAACATGGGGCTATAAAGAAACATTACGGACAAAGTTAACACTACTATAATTGAATCAAGTATCGCTTCTACAATATTTTCTGTAATAGCGTGCTGGACAACATTAATTGAATCAAACTTGGCTGAAATATCTCCAAGCTCTCTCTTTTCAAACCAATCAATAGGAAGCCTAATCAAATGATTAAATATATTTGCAGCCCACTGCATGTTAAAGTTTACCGAGAGATAAATTGTACTCCACTCTCGAGCTAGACCAACAAGCATCTGTGTAAATGCTAATAGGAGTAAACCAACAATTATGAGTACTAGCAAATTTTCATCTTTACCTACCAGAACTTCATCTATGACGAGTTGATTAATAAGGGGCCCGATTATAATCAACAGTTCTAAACACAAGGCAAATATGAATATTCGACCAATTGCGGACTTAAAGCCTTCAGTATTCCCTATTAAGTCAGTTATTTTAACAACTCTTCGGTTATCCTCTTTTTTAAACCCAGGTGCTGGTATTAACTCCAGAGCCACACCAGTAAAATGCTCATTAATATCATCTCTATTTAAAACAACTTTACCTCTAGCCGGATCATGAACTGTGTATTTATTACCTTTGATCTTATCTAGTACAACGAAGTGGTTCATATCCCAGTGTAAAATACAAGGAGTCTTTAAATGTTCCATCTCATCAATTTCTACATGTAGTGCTCTAGCGCCTAATTTTATTTTCTGGGCGCAATCAATCAAGGACACCATTGTCATGCCATTTTTTGAAACATCACAAAACTGACGCATTGAATAAAGATCTTGCTTAAAGCCATGCCAATCCGCAATCATTGTAAGACAAGCGATGCCGCATTCTGCCGCTTCCGTCTGACGAATATCTGATAGCTTTCGTCTAAAGCCCCAGTTAAGCGCTTCATTTAGTTCCATAATGTCTTCCGATGTAAACCTGTTATTGGGCCCAAAAGCCATTCAGACAAATTTCGTTTCTCTACATTTATGTCTGCAGAAACTAGCATCCCAATTTTTAGCGGCTCTTCATTCCCGTAAACAGTTACCGTATCTTTTTCTAAAGAGACAAGTATCTTAAATAATGCTTCTTGATCTTTTCTAACAACAGAGCGCAACTGTGAAATTTCAGAAGGAGAATAAGTAGATCGAGAAATCTGCTTGACACTCCCGGATTGAATGCCAAATTTTTCATAGGGGAAAGTTGGAAACCGAAGGCCAACATTTTGATTAGCTTTTACAAAGCCTATGGAATGGCTTGGAGAATAAAGCTCAACGAGTAACTCAGAATCCGCTGGAATAATTGAAGCCAAGACATCGACTTCCGACACGGTTTGACCAACTTCAGCTCTTAGTCCTGTAATAGTTCCATCAAGTGACGCTTTAATGACAGTTGCGCTAGAAGACGACAGTTGAACTATTTGAGCGAGTATTTCATCAGATTGACGCTCGAGTTGACTCTTTCTCAACTCACCTTGTAGTTCAAGCTGGGCCAACGTAAACTCCAATTGCGACAACTCTCGTTCCAATCTTCTTACCGATAGGGATTTTTCCTCTTCAATAGCCTCAAGTTCTGCTAAGTCAATCAATGAATTTTGATACGCCAATTCAGATATGAAGTTCCCATCTAACAATGACTCGTAGCTCTTCACTTCTTCTTTTTTTAAGGTGGTTCTTTTTTTCGATAGGTCATATGAACGATTAGTCACTCTCAATTCCTCCGAAATAAGAGAAAAATTATGCTTATTTAAGCTAATATCGTTCATATTTATTAAATATTCACTTTTCATCTGGTGAGAAATAGATTCAAGCTGTCTATTTAAATTCTGTATTATTTTTTCAGTTATGTCTCTACCGTTGCGATCATATCGATCGTGATTTATTACAAACAAAGTTTCACCCTTGGAAACATAGCTTCCTTCGGTGACGAGAATTTCCTCAATATTTCCTTGACTGCTAGGAGATAGCTTAATAACACCATTAGAAGAAACAACAATACCTTCTAAATGAACTTTCCTTGAATAAGTCCCATAAGATAAAAAAGCAATCATGGACGTCATTAAAATAAGACAAAGGGAGACCCATAGTCGCTGGCTTATTCCAGACTTTATAAGAATAGTCCCTCTTAAAGACTCATTTTGAACGCTTACAAAGTCACGCCTAAATATACTTCTACCTTCCATTCTAACCTGTCTTCATTATAATGTTGTTCTCTATATGCCGACTTATTGGATTCTTAATCTTAGTGGAACATATATCTGCACCACACTGACAAATCTTTGTTTTACAAAGTGTTGGCTCAATAGGGAAATCAAAATCTTTATCAAAAACTGTACCAATTGGGCCATCTTGCATACACCAAGCTCTATATATATCACCTTTAAAAGTAATAACTATATTCTCTATTCCCGCATTGCATGACCAACCAACAAAATTAATCTCTTGCTCAACTAAAAGGTCAAAGCTACTTCTTTCAATAAATTCTCCATTTGGCATTTCAACACTGACTAAACCTCTTGGCTTTGGAATATTTTTATTGACACTATGGCCTCTAAACTTCTTCATAATTTCGTCTTGAATATCAGTATACTCATAACGCTTAGTAAGGCCGCCATGCCCAAATCCATGATAAAGTGGTTGCATTGATATTTCACAAACAACCTCATTTTTTAGCCTATTAGCGAAACTTACACACTGTTCGAATCTCTGTGGATTCATCATTACATTCACAGTCAAGTTTGTAGTTGGAGAATCAGCAAGTATCTTTGCAACATCAACAAATTTATCATCATCAACGTACTCTGAATGATAACTCAAATATACTCCATGGAGAGCAGGTACATTTTCTCTCCACCAATTTAAAGACTTAGATGCATTTGAAATGATTGAAACCAATCCGCCTCGATTATGAATATCCCAAACTAGTTCCTTGAACCAGCGTAGAAGTGTAACCTCACCACCACCTAACTCAAAATACGGTTTTCTTCCCAAAGACTCACAATAGTCAAATACTCGATTTATAAAGCTAACTAATACATCGTATTCTAGTGCCTTTATACTGCCACTATTCAGGTCAGGATGACAGTATGAACATTCGTAATTGCACTGATTCATTAGAGCCCAATTTATGTTAATGTATTTTTCACCATCACCGGCATTATCTAGCTTTATAAATTCCATTCGTTCATCTCCTTAATAGAGGGGCAAGGCCCCTCTAAAATTTCTTAGCTTAATTTCTCGTAAGATGGGCGGCCAGGGTTAGGCTCACTCTCACCTGGTGGATAAGTTGGCTCACTCTCACCAGCACCAGATACGTATGCAAGTTCCTTTTCATTTAATTCAAACATTTTAATTTCCTCAATTTGCAGCAGATGTGCGCTGCCCACAAGAACACTTTATGTGCTCAATTCTTAACTTATCTCGTCAGCCATTTCTTATCCCTTCCGATCATTTCGTCAATGTACCCTAACATGTTGGGCATCCACGTAATAAGATCCAAGAAGGATAGAAACAATGGGATAAAAACTATATCTCCCATCGAGTGACTGTTTTCATCATCTAATTTGGAATGTAGTAAAAGAAATGCCGCATTCAAAAAATAGTGGCGGTATAGATTGCCAATGGCAGCCACATATTAAAAATAATAAGTAAAGGAAAGGTAATTAATATTGGTGGCGTAAAATACTGAATCGTTGTAAACATAAACACGGGCAATGACGCAAATCCACTCTGGGTCGATACTTTCCAGGTTTCAAAAAAGGCTTCTACACGACCTCTAGCCCAACGTCGACGTTGCCTAAAGAGAGATCTACTATCATCTGGGCATTGTGTCCGCGCTGTAGCCTTGCTCGCATAGCCGGTTTTATAGTTATTTGCTAACGCCTTCCAACACCATGAAATATCTTCAACGAGCCAAGCACTCCAGCCTCCCAATTGCTTAACGACATCTGCCCGATGAGCAACGAATGCACCAGCCAATACAGGTACCATGCCCATCTTATCTTGTGCACTTCTCAAAGCTCGATAAACACCAGCATGCTCGTAGTATTGCGATTTAACGAGTATTGACTCACTACTGTTATCAGGCACAATGTATCCGCAGACAGCAGCATATTTATCATCACTCGCTATTTTTTCAGCGAGGTAAAAAACGCCCATTTCATCGATACAAGTGTCGCTATCAACAACAATATAAATATCACCTCTTGCCACATCTAAACTCAAAGCATGATCAAGAGCAAACCCTTTTCTTCCACCATTTTTCTCAATATTGATCAGTTCAAAATCGTGATTTAGATCAGTGCTCAACAACCACTCGTCTACAATTTTTGGAGAGTCATTTGTTGACCCATCATTAATAACGAGAACTTGTAATTTTTCTACTTTTATTTGATTGTTTATACTATTCAATGATCGAACTAGTAGCTCTGGATCTTCATTGTAGTACGGAATAAAAACTGTAGAGCTTGGCAATTTCTCATCATAACTACTTGTGGTCTTTTTGAAAAGAAACACTAAAAGTAGCCCGGCATTACCTACTAGCTCAAATAGAAAAAGCACTGATATCATTAAAGACATATTATCCATTATAGTACCTATTTTTCTGGCATTGACTTTACTGCATACTCATCTATCAACTTTGAAACCAAAACTGAGCTTGCAGCCATATCAGTTAACAAAGGGTTTTTAACTATGATGTATTTAGTGAAGAACATGTCTCTCAACAAAAAGTTATATCTAAATTTTTCAATTTTTAGTTCTTCCAAGATTTTTATCACTTTCATCTTGAAACTTTTAACATCAAACTTTTCCATCATTTTTTCTTTATTCAGTCCATCTCTTAGCTGAATTTTTATTTTTTCTCCTAATCTTTCTAAATCTGAGTATGTCAAGGACGAATCTAAATTTAATCCGCATTCAAGTGCGGTATAATAGTTTTCCTTCTCTTTGATGTGACAAAGAAACTCTTTTTGTATGTCTTCTACGTCTTGAGAAACTAGTTGTCCTTTGCCATATTTAACAAAGTAGTAGGTCACATTCTTAATCCAGGAGCTTATACCACGGTGATCATCCCAAGTAGCCCCCATTCCACCAGAAAGAAGGTAATTATCAAAATCTGGAACTGCCGTGATAGTTCCAAAATCTAAAAATTCCCCCTCAATTCCAATATTAGAGCTTGACAAAGAACCATGAGGTATACCCTTTATTCTCGACGCGGCAACTTGTTCTGCTATTTTCCGAAAAGACTGAATTAGCCTATCTTTGATCGAGATTTCTTTAGAGTCACAGTCAGAAACAAATAGTTCTATATTTTTCTGAACATAGACATGATCTAGGTCTCTTAAATAGTGATACTCAGGATAGGGCCAATAATATAAAGCTCGCTCATAGTGCGCTGGCCTGATACACCACTCTCTTATTGCTATTGCTGCCGGCTGTTCAATGAGCTCACCTAATCCATGGTCAGACATGAACGTTCTATTTGTACTAATTATTGCAACCGTGCGCAAAGCGCCATGAGGCAGGTTGTTGTGGCAGATTTCTCCCCAAATTGCCTCTCCTACTGCTTCAGCAAGACATAGCATGCCGTCAGAGTGCCCTTCGTCAATATTCATACCAACGAGGGGATTCACGCCATTACCCTTAACTTGAAACTCTCCATTAACTCCACATCGAGAGCTTCCTCCATTACTGATTGGCGCATGACATCCATATCGGTCAGCTAAAAACACTCTTTTATCTTGGCGATCAATTTCATTTTCTTGAGCATACGTCTCTGTTACATAAGCATAGTTCTCTAGTATAAAGTCATCTATATTTTCAAAATCGATGTTTCTCTCTAGAAAATATCTCCTATTGACCCACATCACTCGAGCATTTTTTAATTTATAAGTACTGTACGATATAAAGCTATCATGCGATAATACTGAGCCAAAAATCTTTGTGTTATTTTCACTTGGGCATATATTAGTTTTCAAGAGCCTTTCTAGTTTTTTGTCCATTTTTTGCACCAGGTTACTTTTCCTTTAGAATCTCTCAGTATGTAGCTTACAGAATTTATATCATTTTCAAAAATTTTCTTCTTAAGCTTAAAAAGTTTCTTCAAATGGAATTTTAAGTCGAATGGAATACATACATCTAGAATAATTAGATTATTACCTTCATTCCAGCATGAGTCATGCGGATAAAACCTATCATCAGATTCGTAAGATTTTAATGTTGTTTCGTCAACCCAAGCCCATGTAACATAACCAGTATCATATCGATCATAGGGGCCTTTCAATAGTAAATATTGACAATGGTTCACTGCGGGTTCTAACCATTTTACAACAGATCTAACTGATATTATTGCTCTCTTTTTTCTAGTGTACATACTTTAATTAGCTTTGCTAACTCACAAAGTCTTGCTTCTTCACATGTTACACGTTCATCTGTACCCAAAATAATTGAGTTTATCTTATTTATTGGAAAGGCCATAAGTAATCTCTAATAACCGATATCTCATATCGACTATAAGAAGCCTAATTTTTATTCAACAATGTTAATTCTCTATGTGGAACCACTCCTCATTGGTAAGTGTAATTTAGTGTAACAAAATACATTAATGTGATTGCATACGCAGCACTCAAAAAAATTGAAGGATTTTCTCATTATAAATATGTTTATTTTATAGCGCGAATTATATTTTCTAATCATTAAGTTAGGACCACATCAACGCTTGTAGATGAAAATGATTATCAATTAATTGGTTTTTAGATATTGGAAAAGACGAAATTTATTTCTTTAATTGTTCGAATTGAAGTCATCTCATACCGATCTCAGAGTACCGCTAATACCCTGACTAACTTTCCTG
This sequence comes from Thaumasiovibrio subtropicus, assembly GCF_019703835.1. Lineage (NCBI taxonomy): Bacteria > Pseudomonadati > Pseudomonadota > Gammaproteobacteria > Vibrionales > Vibrionaceae > Thaumasiovibrio > Thaumasiovibrio subtropicus. The sequence goes on from NZ_AP023055.1 coordinate 1,255,868, forward strand.
ACCAAGGGTTTGCTTTTACATACATTTTTAACTTTTTGCGAAATGAGAAAAAGTTTCCCATTTTAATGCTCAAATTGAGCAAATTTATTCCCACACCCTATGCACCTATCTTAATAGCCATGACGAGAAAAACTGCTAACACATTGTTTTACAAAGTTTAAACACTTCTCATTAACTATTGGCACACTAATTGCGGTAATAATCCATCGTTTTATGGATACGTGGTTTGTGCCGGGAGTTTCTGATGCGAAAATGTCTAGCTATCTGTCTCATTTTTTTAGGTTTCTCTGTCAGCGCAGTTAAAGCCAACACCTACGATATCGCCGTCTCTTTTCCCGGTACCGTAGAGTTCTTTAGCATCCAAAAGAAAGGAATGGATGCCGCAGCAAGAGCACACGACGTTAAATTGATTTACGCCGACGCAGAATGGGATCCGGGTAAACAGTTTTCTCAAATTGAGAATTTTATTGCTCGTGGTGTCGATGCCATCTTGCTCTGTCCTTCCGACGGTCAAGCGCTCCGTCCTGTTGCACAAATGGCCGCAGAGGCCAAAATACCCTTGATTACCTTTACCAATCCTTTGGGTGCTGACCCAGAAGGGCAATATCCCGGCGTAGTGACATTTATTGGTAACAATGAAGTCAAACTAGGAAAAATGCTTGGCGACATGGCTGAACAACTGCTCGGTGATCAGCCCGCCAAAATTGTCCTTATCGAAGGTACACCCGGCACGCCGCCGCAGCGTATGCGTTCTAAAGGTTTCCGCGATGTTGTCGCTACCCATCCCAACTGGGAGATCGTCTATAGCCAAGGCGTCACTGGGTGGACAAAAGAAGGCGCACTGGCCGTCATGGAAGCGGTACTACAAACAGGCAAAGAGTTCAATCTGGTCGCCACTCAATGGCATGCCGCCGCTTCAGCGACTGTCGTTGCTTTAGAAGAAGCGCAAGTTGAGCGTCCTATTTTTGTAACCTCACTCGAACTGTCTAAAGCACTCGTTCCCGCCATTCAGCAAGGAAAAGTGCACGCCACAACCAACTACTCTATCTATGACGCAGGTGTCCTCACCATTGACACTGCAGTGAAATACCTCGAAGGCCATAAAGTCCCTAACTTTATTGAGCTGAACACCATTGTCGTCGACAAAAATAACGTCGATTCAGTACCTGCCGAACTCTAATCTAAAGGCTGAAGACACAATGACCAAACTGGAAGCTCGTTCACTCAGCAAACGCTTTGGCAACATCGATGTGTTGTCACGCATCAACCTTGTCTTCGAAGGGGGCGAGTGCCATGCCATACTGGGTGAGAATGGTGCTGGCAAGTCGACGCTGGTTAAGGTGCTTTCTGGCGTCCTGCAACCTTCATCGGGAGACGTGGTACTCAATCAGCACCCCATTCGCTTCCGTTCACCGTTAGATGCCTCTCATGCTGGTATTGCCATTATTCATCAAGAAACCAGCTTAATTCCTACAATGAACGCCGTCGAAAATGTGTTTCTTGGTCATGAGCTCACCCAATCTGGCGGCATCATCGACATCAAGCAGCAATTAGCGGATTACGCAACCTTGTGCCATCGCTTGGGATGTGACATTGCCCCTCATCGACTTGTTGGCGATTTAAGTGTTGCAGAGCAGAAACAGCTTGAGATCCTTAAAGCGCTGAATAAACAGTCGCGTGTCATCATTCTGGATGAGCCAACAGACTCCCTATCAGAGACTGAAAAGTTACACCTGTTCGAACTGATTAATCAGCTCAAGTTACAAGGACTTACCCTCATCTATATTACGCATCACCTTAACGAAGTGTTTGCCGTGTGTGACCGTTTAAGTGTCCTTCGAGATGGCAAACTCGTCGGTGAATCCAGTGTATCGGGGATCACAACAGACGAAATTATCACCATGATGGTGGGTGCCAATAAAACCTTTTTGGAAAGAAAACGATCAGATCTTAGTCGAGCCAAGTCTTTAATTGATATCGTTAATCTTCATGATGATATCCGTATCAATGGCGTGAGTTTCGAGGTCAAAGAGGGGGAGATCGTCGCGATAGTCGGCCCAGTAGGCGCAGGTAAAACCGAAATCGCAAAAATGATCAGTGGCGCAACCCCGCCGACGAAAGGTCATGCTATCTGGAAAGAACAAGCGGTACTCAAACTGCAAAGCATTCGCGAACAAGTTGAACATGGCATCATGCTCGTCAGTGAAGACCGCCGACGCGACGGGATTATTCAAGAGCATGAAGTCTATAAGGTGATGTCCATCCCTGCACTCACAGAAATGTCGCACTTTGGCATTATCGATGAGGAACGAGAAAGGAAAATCTGCCAGTACTATGCATGGCTATTGAATATTCGAACTCATAACCTTGCGCAACCCATTGATGAACTGAGTGGCGGTAACCAACAAAAAGTCATTATCGCGAAAACCTTGGTCAAGCAAGCCAAGCTGTTAGTTCTCGATGAACCCACCCGTGGTATCGACATCGGTGCACGCGGTGACATCTACCGCATTATTGATGAACTCACCGAAAATGGTCTCGGTGTGATCCTGTTCACCAGTGATATTACTGAAGCACTCAAACTCGCTGATCGAATTCATACCCTTCAGCACGGCACACTCACCCATACTTTCGATCATTACGCGTCAGCAGAAACGATCTCTGCTGCACTTCAAGCGCCTACGACTCAAAGGAGGCAGCACCATGGCATCGAATAACGTTTCAGTCACTCAGCACAGCTCTCGCCTGTTATCACTGATGAAGCAGCATGCGCTGCTCATCGCCTTTGTGGCACTTGTGCTTATTATCGCTGTGTTTACACCCAATTTTCTTTCAAGTGCAAACTTAATCAATGTGCTTCGCCAGAGTGCGATCGTTGGCCTGATCGCTATTGGCTCAACCTTTGTTATAACAGGAGGTGGTTTCGATATATCCGTCGGGTCAATTTTGGCCCTTTCTGCTGCATTAGTACTGGGATTTCAAGCATGGATGCCATGGCAGCTTGCAGTCCCTGTCGTGATCGCAATTGGTGCGATGATCGGCATGATCAACGGCATCCTCACTGCCAAAATTGGCATTGTAGCTATCATCACCACTTTGGGCACCATGACCATACTGCGAGGTGTCACCTACATCTATACAGGGGGCTACCCCATCGTGGGTGAGTCTGAGGCCTTTCGGGTCTTAGGATCTGGCTATATTGGCCCTATTCCGGTGCCCGTACTGCTGTTTATTCTCATGGTCGCACTGGGTCAGTTTGTCCTAAGCAGGACAAAACTGGGGCGCTATACCTGTGCCGTTGGTGGTAACAAAGAATCGGCGCGCCTGTCTGGCGTACCCGTCGATTTCTATCAAATCATGACATTTGTGATCGGCGGTGCGATGGCCGCCATGGCGGGCATTATCTACGCTTCGCGACTCAACTCCGCAACCCCCTTAGCGGGTCAAGGCTATGAGCTTGATGCCATTGCCGCAACCGTCATTGGCGGAACCAGCGTTGCGGGTGGACGGGGCAGCGTCATCGGCACACTCATTGGCGTCTTGCTGCTTACTGTCGTCAACAACATGTTTAACCTACTTGGCGTTCCCGTGTACATCCAGTACGTGATAAAGGGCGTCATCATCCTAACTGTGGTGGGCGTTGATGCTTACCACCGTCGCGAAAAATATTAAGGAAAGAGGAAAAGGAATGAATAAAAGTGCCTGCTTACGTCGAGGGATCAAGATTTATGATGATGCCTGGCATACTGAGCATCATTTCAGCGCGGAGGCACTCGCAGTCTGGTTGAAAGAACACGGCTTTACCTTCGTCATCCATATCTCATCATTCTTGGGTAGAGGCGCGAGCACGAAACCAGACCACCCTCAGTTCCATGATATTGAGCTAAGAAGCGCATTGAGCAATCAAGGTATTTTCTATTTTCTTTGCATGGATTTTGGCAATGATCTTTTAGAAACTCGCAGTAATCCTGATCTGATTGCGGTAGACCAATATGGTGATAGACAACAGCAATATGATTGGTATTTAGGTATCGTGCCCAATCAATCTAATCACCTTTCACTCAAGTGCGAACAGCTCCAAAATGCAACATTAGCGATTCAACCTGACGGCGTACACATCGGATTTATACGTTGGCCGGGATTTTGGGAAAATTGGCTCGCCAACTACAGTCGTAGCAACATGTCAGATTACAGTTATGACCCCGTCACACTTAGCCGCTTTCAAGAAGACAGCGATCATGACTTTGACCCATATGACGCGCCACGGGCTTTTGCGTATATCCAACAGCACTGCAAAGAAGAGTTTGTTCAGTGGAAGTGTGAATTGGTTCTCGCTTCTCTCACCGCTTTGGTTTCAAGCGCAAAGGCGGTATGCGGCAATGTTAAAACCGCCATCAATACGTTACCCTTCTTCCAAAGCGACTTTAATCAAGCGCATCGCGAAGTCTTCGGGCAAGATATCGCCTTGCTTTCACTGGTTGTCGATGTCTTTGAAGTGATGGCTTATCACCAAATTCTTGACCGAGAAGCCAGCTGGCCAACACGCATTAGCGAAGATATTTATTCGCGTGCCTTAGGCAACAGCGAAGTGATCAGTTCAACACAACTGCGCCCTTGGTACACCCAAGGTCTCCACGCTGAACATCGTCGTCGCCATACGTTGAGTGTAGGAGAAGCAATTGCCGCGATGGATGAACGGTGGCACTCGCCCATTTCAGGGCGTTGCATATTCAATCTCACCGATCTATTGCGATGGCAAAAAGCCACCGATGAAGGAAAACAGTTCTGCTATTACCTGCGCAGCTAACGCAGGTTAACCTTCGCTACGAGGGAACTGCACCGTAAATGTTGTTCCCTCCCCTTCTCTCGAATAACAATCAATGATGCCTTGATGAAGCTGTACAATGTGATCACAAATCGCCAGCCCCAAACCGCAATTATACTTATCGGCCTTGGTCGTAAAGAACGGCGTAAACAGCGCCTGCTGCACGTCTTGCGTCATACCGATGCCATTGTCCGTGATATCTAAACAGTCATAACCTTTACTGCGCCGCAAAACGAGCGATATCCGTCCTTTGTAGGGTGTCGATCCAGAACGAAACTGATTGGCAACGATCGCATCTAACGCATTCACAATTAAATTAATCAATAACTGCTTAAACTTATTTTCATCCGTCGTAATGTCATAGCTCGCTTGAAAGGGTAAGACAATCTCAACACCCGCCTTACTTATCCGATGTTGCAGCAACAAGATCACTTCACGGGTTAGGCTGACGACCTCAACTTGCCCCAAGGCTATCTGACTATTACGGGAAAAAGAGAGTAAGCTCTTGACAATATCGCTTATGCGGCGCACTTCGTTACCGATTCGCCCAACGCGTTCCAAGGCATCGGGCGGCAACTCGTAGTTTTTCAAAATCTCCAAGTAGTTATGCACCGTTGCCAAGGGATTATTGATTTCATGGGCGACACCTGCCGCCAACTGCGCAATCGTCGACGATTTCTCCGCTGACAACATGTATTGCATGGTCTTTTCGTGTTGCGATTTATCATGCAACATTACGATTGCGCCGAGATAGATTTGTTGACTGTCGTAGAAGGGGTAGACGCTGACGTCGATATAGCAAGATTCCGTGTACGGAAAAGTATCATAAGTCGCACTGCGACGTGCGCGCACATCCTCTGCAAGGCTATCGAGCTCTAGCATCTCGGCTAAAGCATTTAAGGTTAATGCCTCTACGTCACTGCGCGATAAACCTAGCAGCCTCGCGGCCGTGGTATTGGCGATATAGGCCTCATCCTCCGCATCAAAGATCACCACGCCAAGCGGTAGGTTTTTGATGATATTGTCATTGTAACGTTTGAAGTAGAAGAGCTCACGATGCTGCTTTTCCAACTCCTCTCGAGAAGTTGTTGCCACATAGGTACGATTAATCAACGTCACTTTATCAATGTCATTAATATTATCGGTCTCAACAAGGCATCCATCATTCAGCACGGATACCCTATCTGCAAGGTTAAAAATCTCTTCAATGCTGGTGGTAATAAACAATACCGCACTCCCCTGTGCGGCGAGTCGTTTCACCCAACGATAGACATGCTCCATCTCTGGCGCTGTTAGCCTGGATGAGACTTCATCCAAGATCAATAACTTGGGATTGAGTGAAATCGCTCTAGCTATCTCAATCCGGTGACGCTGAGATTTGCTCAACCGCTCAACGGGGATGGTCACATCACAATGGCAGTCCAGCTCCGCCAATATGCGACGTGCTTGTTCATTGAGATGTCGATAGTTAATCCCACCCCACCAGCGTGTCTCCAAACGTGTTTGAAAGATGTTTTCCATGGCGGATAAGGTGGGCATAATGCTTTCGTTTTGATAAACCGTCGCTATCCCTCTTTCGAGCGCTTGTGCGGGATTGTGACGCTCGATGGTTTCCCCATCGATAAATAGATTGCCCTCATCAGGCTGGCTCGCACCACTCAAAATTCTCACCAGCGAACTTTTTCCACTGCGATGGGCGCCCGTCAATGCATGAATTTCCCCCCCTTGTAGGGTCAAAGAAACATGGTCGAGCGCTTGTTCACTGCCATAGCGTAACGAAATGGAATGCAATACAATTTGCGTCATGAAAGCTGGTATTTCTTCATCCAGTTATAGAGCGTACGTCGGTTGACGTTTAAAAGTTGTGCCGCTTTAGATTTCACGCCATTTGCTTGTGTTAAGGCATCAATGATTTTTTGCCGCGAAACCGTTTCCATCATCTGATCATAATGATCTTGCCCCGATACCGCATCAAACGTCAGCGGAGAAGGCACAGGCTCAGCCAGCTTGATGGGGCGCTGATATTGCTGGGGTAAGTTTTCTATCTGCAATGACAACTGTTCATCATCACTAAAGATCACCGCCCTCTCAACACAGTTCGAAAGCTCGCGCACATTCCCGGGCCAATCGTGCGCTTCAAACAATTTCATCACTGCTTGGTTTACGGTGCGTAGCTGTTTGCCGTATTGTTCTGCATAACGCAGCAAGAAGTGTTTCGTGAGCACAGAAATATCGCCGACACGTTGCCTCAGAGGTGGCATCTCAATAGTGACAACAGAAAGGCGATAGTAGAGATCCTCACGAAACTGGGCATTATCTATATCACCGAGTAGTGGCCTATTCGTCGCGGCGACAATACGCGGGCTAACTTTTAACGTCTTGTCACTCCCCAGACGTTGAATCTCACCTTCTTGAAGCACCCGTAACAGTTTCGGTTGCACAGAAATATCCAACTCACCGATCTCATCCAAAAACAGCGTCCCGTCATTTGCCGCTTCAAACTTACCCGCGCGACTCCGTTCTGCCCCTGTAAAGGCACCTTTTTCATGCCCGAAAAGCTCACTTTCAATCAGCGTGTCAGGAATAGCGGCGCAGTTAACTTTCAAGTATTGGGATTGAAAGCGAAGACTGTGATCATGAATGAGCTGCGCGGCGAGTTCTTTACCTGTGCCACTTTCACCACAAATTAAAACGGGTACATCTGTCGCGGCAACTTGCTTAATTTCATTCAACACAGTGCGCACTTGCGGGCTAACGCCAATGAGTCCATGGCGACGATTCCCAAACACGGGCGTGGATTTCACAGCGTTCAAGTGGGTGTTAATCTCTTCGATGAGACGTGGAATATCCAACGGTTTGGTAAAATAGTTGGCGGCGCCAAATCGCATTGCCGCCACCGCACTGTCGACATTCGGATAGCCTGTGATCATCACAACGGGCGTGTCGGGATTTTTACGCTTAAATGCGGTCAGAATATCAAGCCCGTTGACGTCCCCCAAACGCACATCAAGTAGGAGCAAGTCAATTTGCGTTGCTTCGACATCCAATATACCTATGGGATTACTGCTATAATCGGCATCAATTCCTTTCGTTTTCAATAGTTCACAAAGCGAAACACACAACTCCACTTCGTCATCAACCACCCAAACGGCCATCACTACTCCTGCAACTATCTCAAGCGATGAAACAAAAACATTCAACGCTTTGCAGACACCAAAACGACATCGTTACTCTTCAGCTTATGCCTAAATAACGGCAAACGCTTACCAAAGAAATCAAATCAACAGAGCCAAGAATTTGGCGACACGTATTTTTAAAGAAACGAATAATCGGCATTCAACATCTTGGGCTACTTATCATTATCGCGCGCCATCAGGACTCTGGAGACACCATCGATGCGACTGAGATAAATGATAAGCATTGGACAATACGAGGTAACAACGTCGCTTGGGTATACTGCTTTAATGTAAATCCTAAATAAGTATATGCCCACAGACCTTAGTGAGAACGATCAATATCTCACAGCAATTAATATTTATATCAATTATTGGGCGAATGTATCATTTATGATGCATAGAGGATTGCAATTAGTCGACGTTCTATGCTTGTTAATCAATAAAAATCAGGAGGATAGGTGATGATTTGTACACTCGTTCCTACAATTGCGACGAGTACCAAAGTGATACTCGCCGCACAATAGTATTCAAGTCATGTTCGTGTCACTGATTCAGTCACAGGAACAAGGCTCATACACGAGACGCCTACCCCATACACATCACTTTGCGCACTTCTACTTCAATCTCCGGATGATTAAAAATGGGGCAAGCTTTGATAATTTCCATGAGCTGCTCGTCAGTCTCTGCTTTAACGAGCGAGAACCCTGATACCAACTCTTTGAACTCACTCGCCGCTATGTCTGTCACCATCCCTTCCTTGTTGACTCTGACGCCACCAAACTCAAGTGGCACACCACCATCAACAAGCTGATCTTTTGACCTTAACACTTCCATCCATTGCGTCCACTGCGCCATTGCCGCTGCCATCTCTTCTGGCGTCGTTTTCGCATGCCATTCTGGATCGCCACCTAAGTAAATCAACATATACGTGTTCATGTGTTGCTCCTTGTTTGAGGTTATGTTCACCTTATAGACGATCCAGAATCACTCACAGGGACATCTTTTGGTCTTTTTTTAAGAATTCTTCTAGAGACGCACTTACAACCGCCGTGGGAAACACGCTACGCAAACCTTTTCTCTCGCTGATCGCAACAGCATTGCCTGCGATTTTCACGCTATCACCAGAGACTTGGAGAGATACAACGTGATCTACTTCAAAAAATTTTTGCAGGTGCGAATGGTCAATTTCTCTCAGCTACAGCGTTTCTCCAATTGCAGAAAAGTTCATTCTCCTTGTTCGCGCTAACGGGTTAACGTGAAGCAACAAAACCAAAAACAATCAGAGAGGTACTGCGTTTTGCGCTTGCGTTCACTTCCTAACTGGCTAGGTCATTTCAACCACTGCTCCCCTTTTCTCACTCACTGTCGGGTTTGGATTGTCATTGCTATCCTGAGTTTCTCAGGCACAACCGTCGCTAACCAAGACGCCGCTTTGATCGATAGTTCACCCCTTGATGGTCTTCACATTAACAGTGAAGACATTGAGATTCGTCAGTTTGTATCAGGAAATGGCGACTGCGATATTCGTCAAGTCAACTTAGACTTATCATCGATCACTCAGTACTTTGATCGCGCAGCCAATGCCCCTGAGCGTGAACTGAAAACCGCTGAGAATGCACTTTATTGTTTCGTCTCTGGTGTCGCTCGCTATCAAGGTGATAGCGCCTGCTTGTGGCAGATCCATAGCGATACAACGGGCACGCTCAGTTGTAACAACAAAACCACCTACTTTCGTTGTAATACAGAGTCATGTGCCAAACTCTTCCCCTAATGAAATAGCCGTTTGCTACCCGCAAGCGGCTTAATAACGAGACACCCACGACAACGCACTTGTGTCGGCATCTGCTATGCTGGGATCAAACACATGCGGCTTGTTGCATGGGAGAAAATATGAATAATCTCGATTATCTTCGGGTCGGTATCGGCCAAGTTGCCACGTCTCTTGCTGACCTCAATGCCAATTTAGAAAAGCATCGCCAGTTCATTGATCAAGCCAACGCTCAACACATCGATCTCTTGCTCTTTCCTGAGCTCTCTCTTACCGGCTACAACCTCAAGCAGCAAACGCTCGATGTCGCATTACCCACATCTCATGAAATCTTTGACGAACTTGCCGCGATCGCGACCAATATGGCGGTCTGTGTCGGTTTTGTCGAAGAGGCTGCACCGGGCGAGTTTTACAACGCGCATGCCATCCTAAAACATGGCCAAATGATCCACTTACACCGAAAAATCAACTTGCCTAATTACGGCCCCTTCGAAGAAGGAAAATGGTTTAGTAAGGGGCAAGCGATTGAGAGTTCAGAACCCTTTCCCGGCTGGCGCACTCATTCATTGATCGGCAGCGATCTTTGGAACCCCGCTTTGCCACATATCGCGATGCTCGACAAACCATCTCTGCTACTGGCACCGATGAATAATGCAGAAACCTTGCTCGGCGACACATTACTGCCCTCACAAGGTTGGGAAACCAACACCAACTTCCTCAGTATGACCTATGGCGTACCTGTGCTGATGGCGAACAGTTGCAGCAACGAAGGCGAACTGAGATTCAATGGACACTCGCGAATTCTAAATGCCTACGGCGAGTGCGTTGCTGAAGCCGATAGACAAGAACAGCTCCTCGTTACTGAACTGGCACTGCGAGACATTCGTCAAGCAAGGTTCCAACTCCCCACCATTCGAGATGCCAATTCGGCATTAGTCAATAAGTTACTGAGAAATCGCTGCGACGAATGAAACATGCGATACCACATAGACAAAAGTAAGCGCCTGAAACCAGATGATATTTTTTCTGAAGTCGCTTATCATGTAACTGCAATGTAATTGCAACATATTAATGAGCGATTGATCACGATAAATATCACCTTTAAAGGAGCACCTCAACTCAGTGATAACGGTAGAAAAACGCGACGGTATGCAACTGCGTCTTACTCACGTACAGAGCGAAACAAAAGAACGCGAACTAGAAGTCTTCCTTTTTGTACCTGGTGAACTCGACCTTAGCCCGCATGTCCTCACTGAGGATGACTTTTACCACAGCGCTATTCACAGTAAACAAACGTACTACAGTAATAAAAACCTGCTCCCTCTCGTGCATAGCCGTCTCGCCAGCCGGGGGAAACTCTCCACTGAGCAATACCGTTTAAGTTTGAGCCTCTACGCCTATCAATATGTTTTAGCGTTAGAAAAAACGGCGCACAGTTTGCTCCATCACCCTTTTGTAGATAAAAAGCGTGATAATGTTGAAAGTGAGGACATGCTCGATGAAGCCTACGAGGCCAATGAGTATTGGGATGCGGTCATCGATGCCAAGCTGTTGGCAGAAAGTATTTTACGTAAGCTTCGCCGCAACATTCCAAGCGACAAAAAACTGCTCAAGTATTTCGAAAACATTGATAACTACTTGTCTTGGACGACCGAGCAGCAGTTTCTCGCCCTGATTGCGCACTTGCCCCGTGGCGATATGTACCCCGACATCAAAGATCAATTGATGGAGACAGTGCAATCTGAAAACCACTACCGCGAAGAAAAGCGCTATAACTCTCGGCATGCAATGCGTGATCCCACACGTATGTCGAACAAAATGCGCCTGTTACGCCGCTTGATTGAATACCCCGTGACACTGCGTGAGAAAACGACAGAACTGGGCGGCACCATGAATAAAATCGTGAAAGGCAGTGCGACCGCGATCGTCATGCTGTTCGTGTCCTATATGATTTTACAAGCGCAGTGGTTTCTAAAAGACGTTACCGCGCTGTTTATTGTCACGCTATCCGGTATTTATGCCCTTCGTGAAGTCTTCAAAGACGACTTGAAAAATGCACTTTGGCGTTGGATTCGTAAGGGTCGCCCTAAATGGCAGAAGACCTACTTCGACAGTACGTCCAGTACCCAAGTCGGTCGTAAGCGGGAATGGCTAGAGTATCTGGCTTACAACAAGTTGGACGAAACCATTCAAAAAGCGCGTCGCGGAAAAGTGTCGCAACGTGAAGAAGTCATTCTGCACTATAAAAGCGAATCCAAGCTCTCCATCACCAAGTTTCTCAGCGGTTATGAGCAAACCCGTGAAGCAATACTGTTTGACCTTCGCGCTATCGCACGTTTAATGGAGAAAGGCTCACAACGCATCTATCGACTCAAAGAAGACAAAGTCATCAAAGAGTCGGTTGAAAAGCGCCACCTCATTAATCTGATCACTCGCACCTTAGACGACAACGAAGAACCCGTGGTGCAACGATGGAAAATTGTGATGACACGCTCGAAGATCGTCGACATCGAGTCCATTGAACAAGCCAGTCCCTCGACACGCAGTGTAAAGTAATCTCGACAGCTGCCAATCTAAACCAACAAGAGTGGGATGTACGAATCCCTCACTCTTGTTGCCAAAGCAATAATCTCTGCTACTCATCGGTAAAACTGCAGAGATAATCGCCACACTCTTTCTATATTGCCATCGTATTACCCAGCATCATTCTCTTGAGCGATATCAACATTCACATGACGATGTAATCGATTTCTCAAATGAAGATGTCGCAGAGCCGAAATTTCATGAAAGAATTATGTCAAAGTTTTTATACCTTAATGCGTATTTTGTCGGCTGCACTAGTCTTTTTTCGTGCTGAAAATCAGCATCCCATTTAAAAAAGACTCAAGGAAAAAGTAATGACTAATCAATCATTAAATCAGAAAAAAGGAACCGCTCGTCGCTTATTCTCCCTCTCTTTACTCGCCGCGTCGCTGCTGCCTTTGGCAAGCTATGCTGCCAGTAGCGAAAAGATGGTTATCGCTGATCGCGCTGAGATAAATATCAATGTTACCAGTGCCCAACCGTATGAAAGTAGTCATACCAACCTGACACAAAAAACAACCCAAAACGGTGAAACCATTTGGGTGATCCATCAACCACAAGCCTCTTTCGTCAAAATCCACTTTGCCCAGCTAACGCTACCCGATGGCATGGCGATTGAACTCCTTAATCCAGACACCAACGAAAAACTCCACTATGGCGCGTCACTCAACACACCTAAAACTCAGGACACTGCACGCGGTGATGATGGGGTTGAGCGTTTTTCGGCGATGTCCATCGCTGGTGATACAGTGGAAATACGCCTTGTTGGTCAAGCAAACAATCAACAAACGGCACCCAGTGTGGTGATCGATTTTGTCCAGTTTGGTAAGCCGCAAGCCGAACTTGATACCTTAATGCAGAACAACACCCAAATGGATAGCGATGGTTACATCACGGAATCTATCTGCGGTACCGACCAAAAACGTGCAGTGGCCTGCTTTGCTGATAGTTACCCTACTGAAGTGAAACACGCAGACCCTGTCGCAAGATTGTTGATCAATGGTCGCAGCCTATGCACCGCTTGGCGTGTTGGTCCCGATAACTTGATGATGACAAACAACCATTGTATCGAATCCGCGGCGGAAGCAGCATCGACAGAAGTGTGGTTCAACTATCAACTCGCCGCTTGTGGCGGTAGCCGAGAAACCACGGTAAAGGTACAAGCCGACCAATTATTGAAGACCAATATCACCCTCGATTACACCTTGTTTAACGTCAAGAACTTCTCGCAGATTGCTGCCTTTGGTGCGTTAGGGTTAGATGTGCGTACGCCAGTCGCCAAGGAGCGCATTTTCATTCCGCAACATCCCGGCGGTCGCCATAAAGAACTCGGTATAACAACCGATCAAACGGGTACCTCATTGTGCCAAATCGACTCACCAGTCACCAACGGGAAAGGTTACAACACGGATACCGGATATCTCTGTGATACGGAAGGCGGATCATCTGGCTCTCCGGTGCTTGCCGCATCGAGCAATAAAGTGATCGCTCTTCACCACCTAGGTGGGTGTGAAAACCGCGGTGTGCTCATTGATAAAATCTGGCCTCAAATTAGCAGCTTTTTCCCCGCAGGTATTCCCGATGGCAGCATAGGTTCGGGGGGAGGCAGCACAAACCTGTCGCCTATCGCGGATTTCACATACCGTTGTAATGCGACCCAGTGTGACTTTGATGCATCGTCCAGCTATGACAACGATGGCACTATCACGGCTTACAGCTGGCAGTTCGGCAACGGCAGTACCGCATCAGGGCTCAATGCTTCTCATATTTATGTCACCGAGGGGAGTTACAACGTCACCCTAACGGTAACCGATAATGAAGGTGCATCAAGAAGCCAAACCCAATCCATCACCGTGAGCACTGGCAACGCAGGCAGTTGCAACGCCACCGCATGGAACAGCTCAGCAGTTTACCTCAAGGGTGACCAAGTCAGTTACACCGGCCACCTTTACGAAGCGAAATGGTGGACACAGGGCGATAACCCGCTAGACAACAGTAGCGAGTGGGCAGTTTGGATTGATAAAGGCGTTTGCCAATAGATAGCATCTAGCCACTAAAGACCAGAGCGCACCGCACGGGGTGCGCTCTAGATGATGATTATGCGCCAGCACGATGCGCAACCAACAAGCGCTCTATTTGCTGGTACATGACGGTCTGCTCTTGATCAGATCCGCCTTTTTCCGTGGATCGCTCGGCATGAAACAGCGCTTCACTGCGCTCACCTTGCATTGCGTAAAGGTGCGCGAGTGTCGCATCCAATAAATGGGAATGTTTTAACAATGGTGAAGTCATCAATGCGTTGACTTGCTCCAAGGCAAGCAGCACATCACCTCGATATCCCAATGCAATGGCGTAATGTAAGCGCACCAAATCTGAGTCTGTTATCTCAATGAGGTATCGATAACAGATCGCGATGGCTGACCAGTCAGTATCCGCAAACTCCGCAGCGGTGCAATGATGCTCAGCAATTCTTGCTTCATAAAAGAAACGCCCCCGCCGCTCTTTGGGTTGCTGCTCGGCACGTCGTAGCCAAACCATTCCTTGCAACACTTTCTCTTGCTGCCAGCGTTGCCTGTTTTGTAAGTTTAAGGGAATCAAGCGGCCTTGCGTATCAAAGCGGGCATCCGCACGCGACAAATGAAAATGCATCAAGGCCAACAGCGACATTGACTCGGCAGAGACAATATCTTTATTTGCCTTCATCGAACCCGCCACCTCTATGGTCGTTTGAAGTAGCGAAATGGCTTCTCGACACATGACCAGCTTTATTGTCGCGGTCTCCTCGCTACTGTAATAGCCTTCATTGAACAACAGGTATAGCACGGTATG
Source organism: Thaumasiovibrio subtropicus (assembly GCF_019703835.1). Classification (NCBI taxonomy): domain Bacteria; kingdom Pseudomonadati; phylum Pseudomonadota; class Gammaproteobacteria; order Vibrionales; family Vibrionaceae; genus Thaumasiovibrio; species Thaumasiovibrio subtropicus. Next base: position 1,271,049 of record NZ_AP023055.1, read on the forward strand.
TACGCTCTGTAAGCCTTGCTGAAAGTGCTCTGCATCTGGCAGTGTCTGGCTAGACGTTTTAAAAGCCTGCTTCGTACGAGCAATGCGTTTCTTCACCGTCTCTTCCGGCAACATCAACGCACTCGCAATCGCGCGAAGAGAAAGACCGCACAGCACGCGGAGAATGAAGGGGATTTGATTTTGTGGTCGAATATTCGGGTCACAACACGCAAAAATCATTCTGAGTTGCTCGTCTTGAATGAAGTGCTCATCGGTAAACGCAAGTTCAACCGTGTGCGCCATACTCCATTCGCTCTTCAACAATTCGGCGTGTTGTTCTGCTAACGTAATGTGTGTTTTTTGAGCACGAAGTCGATCTATCGCTTTACGTTTTGCTGTTTGAATCAACCAAGCTCTTGGATTGTCAGGAATACCTTCTTTTTCCCAATGTATTAGGGCTTTATGAAACGCATCCTGCATAATATCTTCTGCCAAATCGATATTGTGGTGGCCAAAGATACGCAGTAACGATGCCATGATGCGCGACGCATCCTCGCGGTAAACCTGTTCGCTAAATTCCGCGACAGTGATAGCCCTTTGCTGGTTTGCTGACACACAGTGCTCCTCAATCATAGACACACTGAGTATATAATCAGCACGAGTAGGCAGGTGACTCGAAAAAGAGACGCGTCACCTACTGACGAGAGTAAGTCACGATGATTACTTCTATATCACTGTCCATTGCTTCTAGGGTCTGTTTGATGATGTTCAGCGACCATTGCTTGCCGCGATTCCCCGAGCCTGAACCAATCAAAGGTAAGGCGATGGAGTGGTACTGCACTTCAACTCTCCCTGTTTATATACAAGTCATGCTGGCAGTGTATTAAAGCGCGCCCTTAAATGTCTAATATTTCAGCAACTCTGTCGAGAATGACTCTGCGGTCGGTTTGCCAAAGGCGGTAAGGAACCAGTAACAGGTCTATCCCCGCTCTTTCTAGAGCCCGGTAAGATTCAATATCAAAATGGGATTCAAACTCGCCGTCGTAACCAATCAAATCGATACCCAGCACTTTCTCTTGATACTGACAAACAATGTCCACGGTCTGCCCGGCAATATTGAACCCGACCCAATTGGGAATGTTAAGCGTATTGAGTTCACTCTGCACCGCGCGCGTAAACGCGCAAACTTGCTCCGAGGCCTCTTGCACAGCAGCGATATCCTGATGGCTCGCATGTGAGTCTAAATAACGCCGAAACAAATTGTTATTAGGCAACGCCTCTGCGGGAAGCGAATGATAGACATGTTGCTGCTCTTTCGCGCGTGTAATCATGACATTGAACATATCTTCCCGATTGAGATAAGCAGCTGCTCGACCAGAATCACTGTCAATGGCCATTGAAATCAACATGACATCACGCTCTTCACCTTGAAATCCATACGGCGTAGCGACACGTATTTCAAACCCATCCATCACAGCAGGAGAAAACTGCTTATGTAGTACTCTTTGCAAGTACTCCGCTTGATCCCGGAACGGGGAGACGACGCCAAGCGTTGGCTGATAAGGGGCATCCGAATACTTGTCAACGTGGGCTGAAATCGCCCGCACAATCGCCTCGCACTCTGCGCTATTTTGTCCTCTCTGCGTTCGTTTTCCCTCCTTGATGAAGTGGAACTGTAAGCCATTCACTTTCTCGGGATGAGGTCGAGCCTGCATGATCTTCAACTGGCTGCCGTAAAATGCGAGATTACTAAATTCGATCAAACTGGCTCGACTTCGGTAATGCTCATCTAAAAAAGTGACAGATTGCTGCGAGGTAATCGCAGATGAAACCCAATCAAGCAAGGCATTCTCTCGATAGTCACAACCATCGTACAATGAAGCTGGCAACCCACAATGTTGCCAAAAGTGTTGCTGCTTACGCCGGGAGAGAAATGAAACATGGCGAAGCTGCTTGCTGTCTCCAACCACCACGGCACGCTTAGCACGATACAATGCCGGCATGGCGCTCGTGATGTCTGATTGGGTTGCCTCATCAAAGATTACCAGATCAAATAGCCCTTTTTGCAGTGGTAGCCCCTCGCTTAACTCATCACTGGTCGCCAACCAGATCGGCAGTGCAGACAGCAATACCTGAAAATCAGTTGCCGCTAATCGCTCCTCCTGCGATTTAGAATGGCGCGCTTTGAGCGCATCGGCAAACTGACTTAGCACCGCGCGATGAGACGATAATACCGCGTGTAACTGTTGCCCACGTTTTCGATTGATGTAACGACGCGCACTGGTTTGGTAAGCCTTGGTTGCTTCATTTAATTGATGTTGTGCTTGCCAAAGATGCTGTTCGCCTTTTAAATAGCGATACCAACGCGCCCGCCAGCGCTGATGCCACCGTCCCGCGCTCTCTTTACTCACAAAACGCGCGGCCCAAAGTGATTTTTCAAAACGCCGTGCCCTTTGCTGTAATCCCTGATAGCCTTTCGTCAGTGACTGAAACGCATCGTCGACACTCCCAGATTCCCCCATACCATGGAACAGCAAATCTTTGAGATAGGCGCGCAACGTTTTGTTCATGCCAGTTGCACTAGCGTGTACAAAGCCATTGTGAAGATCAAAGTCGCGGCGTAGTTTACTGCCGATCACATCAATTGCCTGCTCGGTCTTGGTTACGATCAACACTGACTCCCCTTGCAGCATACGGTCAATCGCCATCGCAGCAATGGTGAAACTTTTCCCCGTCCCCGGCGGGCCAGAGATCATACTCAAGGTTTCTGTTGCAGCACGACTGAGTGCATTACGTTGCGCTTCACTCAGGGCGTACGGCAACTGCTCACCGCGCGTCACGCACGTCTGCGTATTCTGAGGTGAAACTAACCGGGTTTCATCGTGGAGTTTTTTGTCGAGAAGAGCATGAATAGGCGCAGATAGCGCCCGACCATCACAAAGTTGTCGCATCTCATGCAAGATACCTCGTGCGCCACGCCCTCTTTCCGCCAACACAATCCGGCTTTCACACGTTAAGCGCATTGCCGATTTTCGCCTTGATGACGGAGCAGAAGATGCTTCCTCATCGGGAAGGCGCGGCCAATAGGCGAGTTGCTCTAAGTCATCGATGACCGTGTACTCACTCAACCACTGACTGATCAATCCGATTGTTGCTACAGAAACAGGCACCGTGATCATCGGGAATGATGCGATACAATCACTCTCTTTATCTGGCTTTAGCAACTGCCTCAACAGTGCTTCGTTGACTCTAAGTTCTTGTAGATCGAGTTCAATACACAGCGTTTGGGTGTCATCTCGGGTGAAATGCGCGGAGCAGAACAACAAAGGCCCTTCAATCTTGCGCTGAGTCGCGAGACCCGTTGACTGTTTTAAGGTGCCTTTGACCATCAGACTGGTATAGACCAAGCGACGCTCACGACGATAAGTATCCGTTTGCGACTGGAGTACCGTCGCACTTGGTACGGGCAGATAAGGCAGTTTCCCCGTCAGCAATAGCTCTTCGTTAGTAACTTGATAACGACGATCTTCCCTGATTCGCGAGACATTGCTTAAAGAGAGTTCACTGCAGTCTTCGCGATAACAGCGACGAAGATAATCCAAACAGCTTTGATACATAGATACGCCTTATCTTGCTGATATACTCAAGCTACCTCGCTGTATTCTATACATAAATACGCTGAATGTACCCGTCTACACCACAAAATCTGCCACCGTATCTCGTAGAACACGCACTTTTTACTCTAGCCACCACAGGATGCTTGAGCTGTCAGTTGGATAGATTAACAATTTTTAATTCAATGGACTGAAAGTTAATTAGGCTTCCTTAGCGCGCCGTTATAAGGTCATCACTCGGCTCCTTGCACCTGACCAATAAGGATATCTCATGGCCCGAGCTCTCCCTTTGCTCACTCCAATGCGCGGATTTGCAGCAATCATCGTCGCTTTCTACCATGCACGGCTGGTACTTTTTCCACAATGGAAAGGAAGCATTGCCGACCATAGCGCTTTTCTCGAAAATGGTTATATCTGGGTTGATCTCTTTTTTATGCTTAGCGGTTTCGTGATGATGCATGTATACCGGAAACAACTCGGTCATGGGTTGTCGTGGCGTGGGTTCGTATGGCTAAGGTTTACGCGCATTTATCCACTTTTTTTCGTCAGCTTTCTCGCCTTGTTTCTATGGGAGAGTTTTAAATCCTCTCACGGATTAGGCTTCTACGGCGGTCCGTTGATGGATGCATGGGGCGTCACGGGGATGACAGCCTTTCAAGGGCCGTTTAATCGCAGTGATGCCATTGTCGATAACTTGTTACTGATTCAAGCGGTCAGTACCCACTCTTTAAGCTGGAACATTGCCTCGTGGTCTCTCAGCGTCGAATGGCTCGTCTATTTACTTTTTCCACTTTCTCTACCGGCACTACTAAAGCCCGCCAAATCGACAATGTGGATCCCTGTTTTAATCTTCGTGCTTTACTACAGCATCATTGATCTGACAGGGACTTTAGATCTCACTGCAGGTATCAATGCGTTTATGCGTGGCCTTTGCGGGTTTGTGCTGGGATGCTGGCTGTATCAAATTCGCCTATCAACCCCGCTTAAAAAAGCTATTGATAACGACATCAGCCTCGCTATTGTCTGTACAATACCGCTAGTGATTCTTCATACACCACTGACGCAATCCAGTATCCTGTTCACCTTACTCAGTTTTGCGCTTGTCGTCTTAATTGGCGCGCATCAGACACCCCGTCGAACCATTGTATTCTCTGTACTGGATAACCGTGCGACGCGCTATCTTGGCGATATCTCCTATTCGATCTACTTGTGGCATGTTGTGATCGTACTCGCCGGTGTGGAGCTATCCCACTACCTCTTCCCCGAAACGGTAGCGGCATGGTTTTCTCGCACCGACACACTGTCAGGGGTTTTGGGTGCAAGTGTGTTCATCGCCATGACGCTTATAATATCGGCGCTGAGCTACCACAGCATCGAACGCCCGGCACTCAAACTGCTAAGGCGGCTAAAACAGACCTCTTTACGCAGCGTTTCTCAATAGAGATTAAAAACAAGCGGAGACTGCAAAACAAAAGGGGCCATCCTCGGCCCCTTGGTATGTGTGCATCGTTACTGACTGAGTCACTCGCCGCTAATAACTCGTATTCAATACCGCTTTATCTTTTGACACCTCCAACGCCTTTAGTGCCTCTTCATCGAGCGGCTCTCGCCACATCGCATACAAGGTCGCGTTCTCAATCTCAAAATGTTTACCCTCTCGTTCAACGGTGGTGTTACTTAGACCAACCGCGACGATGGTTGCATCACCATCAGGGAAAGCAATCGCTTCACGACGGTCAGCAAAAAGAAAACCTGCGGCCAGTAGATTCAATACGGCATCACGCACACGCTTGATGCCTAACATGGCGATCAAACAAAACATGATGAGGAAACCTGTCACCTGAGAGGCGGTTAGTAGCGTTGTCAACAACATAAAAACAGTAACCGCAAGAATGACCCGTCCCAAGACTCTTCGAGATGCTCTATCCTCCTCTGACAACTGCTGTTCATTAAGTCGCGTTGCACTAAAGGCAATGCCGCCTACTAAGACAATAACCGCGATCAAGATGATCGTACTTAACAAAGAAAAGACCTCACTGCCGAAGAATGAAAACAGTGCTGCGCCGTCAGATGGGATAACAACATAAAATGCAATCAACAACGCGAGAACATAAATAGTGTGAGAAAGAAAACTGCATGCTATCCGTGCCACATTTTTCACTAGGTCGCCTTTACCCACCACTTTTTGTAAACCCGCGAGCTCATCAGAATCACTAAAGCGTTGTAAGGCTCTAAAGCACCAAGCCCCAATTCCCATGAAGAAAGCAAACGTCGCCGCAGACAACCAAAAACGCCCGAGCAACACGTAATCACTGCGTGTAAACACATTCAAATTAGCTTCATAATTAAGCAGCTGAAAAATAGGCACTATTGAAGAGGCTATGATAGCCCATCCCACCAAACGTGTCGGTAGCTCAGACACTTTCTTGTTGTCAGGAAGTACTGGCAACACCAAGCGGTCAAAATTTGCGCGCTTTAACGTTCGTTTAATCATACTCGTCAGCAATAAACTCAGTACCAAGGCGGCAAAAGCCAGTAAGTACTGAAACCCATTTTGATCAATCAATAACCCTAAACGTTGCACAGCTGTGTCCATAACTTCTTTATTTCCTAAGATTGTTCCGCTCTTCCTATATCAAAACAGCGGTTGATGCCGTCATGACTAGGTCTATTTCACTCATTCGAAGACTCTAACCTGCGCAATGCCGTGCTCGCTATCGAGCGAACATTAATGTGAGAAACAGTTGGAGGAATCCTCACATCCCTTGCGCAACACTGCAGTAAAGAGCCTTACTCGATCGCATTTCTCCTTTTTAACGACGCAAATGCTCCAAAACCTAAATCAATGGCGCAGTCAGGCTATTACTCGCTGATAGCGGGGATGGCGTCAGACTGCGGACACTTGATCATCGTCATGCTGCTTTGTTTTATCTTGCGGGCAAAATAGCGGTTCATACGATTATATAAAGGGCATTTTATGGGCATCAGCTTTTCAGAACCCGAACGACTCACACTCATTTTTGATGCTGAACATCGAGAAGAGTGGCAACGCAGCTCAAAGATCCTTGAACGTTTGGACCTCTCGCCTACAAGCAAAATTGCTGATGTTGGCGCTGGCACCGGCTATTTCTCCAATCTCTTTGCGCAGGTAGTCCAAGCAGGGCAAGTGCATGCGATTGATTGCGAGCCGAATATGGTGGCGTTCATGCAGACTCGCTTCGACACCAAGGCTTTCCCACAAGTGAGTATTCATCAAAGTTTACCCGCAGACCCTTGCCTTCCTCAGGGATTGGATAAGGTGTTTATCGCCAATACTTATCGCTTTATCATCGAAAGAGATCAGTTCCTTCGTAATCTCCACCAGCAAATAAGCTCGGAAACACGTGTCATGTTTGTTGATCTAAAAACCGACGCGGCGCGGGTCTCACCACAAACGGTCATTCAAGAAGTTGAGGCAGCAGGGTTTGAGGTGGAACTATATGATACTGACAGTTGTCCCGATCATTACATTCTTGTTTTCAAGCAACAATAGATTCTAGCGGGATATATCCCAATGCTACACTGGCGTCATAATCCGCTACTTCGCTATGACGCCATGATTGAGACGACACTACAGAACGTATTTGGTTTTACTGCACTGCGCGATGGTCAAAAGGCAACGATCGATAAAGTGCTACAGCACAAGTCTTGTGCCGCCATCTTCCCTACAGGTTCGGGCAAATCTCTGTGCTATCAGTTGCCAGCGCTACATCTACCGCACCTTACCTTGGTAATCTCTCCCCTGCTGGCCTTGATGAAGGACCAACTCGCTTTTCTTCAAAGTAAAGGGATCGCGGCTGCAACGTTAGATTCGACGCAAACACCCGACGAAGCGCAAGCCGTTATCAGAGGCGTGACACAAGGCGAGATACGCATTCTCATGGTCTCTGTAGAGCGATTGAAGAATGAAAGATTCAGAGAAATGATCAAAAATGTCCCCATCTCAATGCTCGTTGTCGACGAAGCACACTGTATTTCTGAGTGGGGACACAACTTCAGACCTGACTATTTAATGCTGCCGACTTATCGTGCGCAATTTAACATCCCGCAAGTGCTGCTTTTGACTGCCACGGCAACCCCAGCCGTTATTCGCGACATGCGTGATAAATTTACCATTGCTGAGGACGATGTCGTTCTTACTGGTTTTTATCGCCCTAACCTCGCGTTAAATGTTATCGCGGCAGAATCAAACAAGCTGGCGCAGTTAACAGATCATGTTCTTCATGAGCCCCAGTCACCCACCATCATATACGTTACACTGCAACAGACTGCCGAAGCGGTGGCTTCGCACCTGATTCAGCAAGGTATCAATGCCGCAGCCTACCACGCAGGTTTAGAGAGCACCCAACGCGAACATATCCAAGATGCGTTCATGGCAAACCGTATCGATTGTGTGGTCGCGACTATCGCTTTCGGAATGGGCGTAGACAAAGCCAACATCCGGCGCGTTTTCCACTTTGATCTCCCTAAATCGATTGAAAACTATAGCCAAGAAATTGGTCGAGCCGGACGAGATGGTCTCAGCTCAACCTGTACCGTTTTCGCCGATCTCAGCGGTATCACGGTGCTTGAGAACTTCGTGTTTGGGGATACCCCTGAACGCAGTGCGATCGACGCACTACTTGCACAAATACCAGAGGCAGATTGGCACGTTAAGCTACATTCTCTCTCGAATGAAACCAATATTCGTCAACTCGTTCTCAAAACCTTGCTCGTCTACCTCGAAATGGAAGGCATTATAGAAATGGGCTTTAGCTATTTTGCTGAGTATCGCTTCAAGACCCTACAACCCGTTGAAGCGATTTTGGCGAAGTTTCAAGGGGAGCGACAACAATTCGTCGAGCAAATCTTCCGTGCCTCTCCCAAAGCACGTACTTGGCATCAAGTCGATTTTGATCGCTTGTGGCATGAAAGTCGTGGTGAGCGTAAACGCGCCATCCGCGCGCTTAACTATTTTGAGGAATTAGGTCTAATTCAACTCGAAACCAAGCAGATGACTGATGTCTATCATGTTCGTCAACCGCATTTTGACCGAGACATGGTAGCGTCGACACTCACTGCACTGACACAAACTAAAGAGCAGGCTGCAATCGAACGTATTGACGAAATGGTCCAGTTTTTCAGTAGCGAACGTTGTCTATCTTACCGCTTAGCGGACTATTTTGGTGACACTCAATCACCTCGCCAACCCACGGGGTGTGGACACTGTAGTGTTTGTCTTGGTCAACCTGCCGTGCTGAACCAACCAGAAAACACGACATTGGCTAGTGCCACCCAAGTGATTGATTGGTGTCAGCCACTGATTGCCGCAGCCTCAAAACACGAAATCACAGTGACAGAGACGCTGCTTTGCCGTTTTTTGTGCGGGTTAACGACGCCGTTTTTCACCCGACTTAAAGCGCGGCAAATGGTGGGGTTTGGTCAATTGAGTGCAATGCCTTTTCGTCAATGCCTCGCACTCATTGAGTCATCTTCAATCTTATCCAACGCTACCATTAACTAAATATACTCAAGCCCGCAATTAATTCGCGGGCTTTGCCTATGCGTTCAATTCAAAAAATTATGCGATATCGTCAGATTAATATCGACCCGCTTCAAAAAAGCTATAAAAGACTTAACAAAGATCGAAATGAAATAACCACAATTTCGCTAACCCATTAAAACAGCATCAGACTAATTATGCGAAAAGGTCATTTTCCTATTCTAAATGCTCAATGAAGAATTTCATTAAATTATTGATTTTTAAGAGTAAAATAAAACCACCATTTTGTAAATGATAACTCTTTACATCTACACACTGCTTATATAGAGTGTGCGAACAATTCACATAATGAATAATTTATTAATAACCATAATATCGCAGTGATTAACCTTGCCTAAAAAACAGCTTTAGATTATTGTAAAAATATTAAGAGAATCTTTACCCCTATTTCGCCCTCTTACTATTCACTTCAATATCTTTGTTTTTTACTGCAAGAAAACTCGCTCGCTATTATAAAGAGGATTCGTTTACATGGCAGTTAAAAGCTCGACCCCTTTTCGATTAACGCCTCTCGCTACCTATATGAGTGCGGCTATGCTCAGTGCATTTGCGCCCATTGTGGTGGCCGAAAACACCGCGGAAATTCCCGTTGTCACTGTTTACGGCGAGAAAACCACCCGCTCTATTTATGATACCAGCGCCAGTGTCAATGTTTTCGACGCTGATACCATCGCCAACACCCCAAACGCGACTGAAATTGCCGACCTAATGCGACTGAATCCCGCCATCGTCGATGTAGGCACGGGTAACCACTTACCGGCAATTCGAGGCATAGACAGTTCAGGCCCCTCCATTGGCGGGCTTGCGACTTTTGCTGGTATTAGCCCACGCTTAAACCTCTCTATTGATGGGCGATCACTCAACTACTCCGAGATTGCCTTTGGTCCGAGATCGCTGTGGGATATAGAGCAAGCAGAGATCTATGTTGGACCACAAAGCTATGTCCAAGGGCGAAATGCCATTGCCGGTGCCATCGTCATGAAGTCCAAAGATCCTACCTATCATTGGGAAAGTAGCGTGAAAGGGGCATTGGGAGAGCATGATTACTCTCAAACAGCGGCAATGATTTCTGCCCCTATTGTCGAAGAGCAAGTCGCTTTTCGTCTCGCCGTTGATCAGCAAAAACGAGAGAGTCACGTCGACCTAGCAACGTATGAGCCTGTGGGTAATTCCGGTGAGATCGAGATGACCACCGCCCGCGCCAAACTGCTTATCGAGCCGACCGCCGTCCCACAGCTTCGCACTGAATTCACGATTAGTTATATGGATACCCGCTCCCCACAAGGAGAGTACGAGCTCGATCCTAACGGAAGACCCGGTGCTCAAATGGATGAGTACCGACCTATTTATACAACCGATTCACTGAGCACAAGTTGGGATCTTAGCTGGGAGTTTAATGATAACGTCACGTTTGAAAACAACATGACTTACTCCGATTTAAGCTTCAACCGGATGACTCGACCAGGCCCACGACTCGCTGATTTTGATGCGGATGGAGATGAATACCATCTTGAACCACTGATCCGCTATCGCAGTGACGACGATCGCATTCAAAGTTTGGCTGGCCTTAGGTATTACGAATCAGAGCAGGATGAAGCTTACTTGAACGCCATTGGTAAACACCCGATGAAGGATGAGACAGAAACGAAGTCCGCTTTCTTCGAAGTGACCTACGCCGCCTCTCCCACTATCGATATCACAGTCGCAGCACGATATGAACGTGAAGACCGTCGCCGCCTCGTTGATGCTTCAATGAAAGGTCGCAATGGACTGCTATTCATCAACGTCGATTATGATGAAAGCTTCAGTGCCTTCTTGCCTAAGCTCGATATCGCATGGAAACCTGAGTTTGGTCATACGCTAGGATTCAAAGTCGGTAAAGGCTACAACGCTGGTGGTGCGGGGATTTCTCTGATCGGTTTTGTCCCCTACAAATTTGAAGAAGAGACGGTATTAAACTACGAGCTTTATTCTCGTCATCGCCTCGATGATGGGAAACTGCAGTTAACTTCGAATATCTTCTACAACGACTATGATGACATGCAGCTAACGCAACAACTCGGTCCTCGAGACGTCATTATTCGAAATGCCGAGAAAGCCACCACTTATGGTGCAGAGTTTGGCGCGCAATGGATGCCAAGCTATCACCTTGAGTTCTTTGGAAACTTAGCCTTGCTTAGAACTGAAATTAAGAAGTTTAATGATCCCGACATCGAAGGAAACAAATTTGCCCGAGCACCGGAAGCTTCAGCGACCTTTGGCACGCGCATCAACTTCTTAGACGATTTTGATTTCTCTGCGAATGCACGCTACACCAGTAGTTACTACTCTGGTCATGCCAATAACCCCGAACATAAAATTAGTGGGTATTGGGTTGCTAACACCCAGTTAGCCTACCAGTTCGATCAGGGTCGTGCCGTCTTGTTCGTCGAAAATGTCTTTGATGCTGATGACAACACAATGATTTTCAACGGCAGTGCGGCGACCCCATTGAAAGTGCGTCCACGCACCATTGGCGCATCGGTTCAACTAGACTTTTAGGCCTTCGCCGCAACGGTTAACGGTAGCGTTTCCTGTTAATGACAGGAAACGCTTTTCTGTTTTGACTAAAAAAGTTAAAAAACATCTCACCGGGGGCGGGTTTTATTCCACGAAAAACTCGGTGGAAAGTGAGGTTTACCCTTAGTTTGCAGTAGACCTCTTTATGCAACCATAGTATCTTAAGCCCTCAGTTTACATGGAGTTATGGAGTATCAGGAATGCCTCTCGTTGCCTGCCCTGTTTGTGAAAAAGACGTGTCGAAACGCGCCCACAATTGCCCTCACTGCGGTGAGCCCGATCCAGCGCGCTATCATACGCGTAATGCGTGGTTAGGCCGACTATTTTGGCTGTTAGTGTTTGCTGGTGGCGCCTATTACGTTTGGCAAGTTATCGTACCCATGGTCATCGATCTCTTCAATCGCTAACCACTTTATTCTCAAACCACCTCGAGATACTTGTCCAGCGAGAACTTCTAGGCTTGTCAGCAAGACTTTGTTTTAAGGTTCTAGTGGGCTAAACCAAACAACTTTAACGACGGTGGCGAGCTAAGCAAACTCGCCACTCAGTTTGATGCAACCCAGAAATAAATCATCTCGATAAGTTAAGTGTCTTTCAAACCTAGCTTAACTTTAGAATTCGTACTCGGCCTCAACCTCTCACTAATGAAACAAACCCCGGTCTCAGCTATTCACATTGACGCAATAGTGTGCTGATATTAATAGCGATTGCTATTTCATCTCAGGAAAATACTTCCAAAGGTGCAGATAGACAATGTAGTAATGCTCCCTCCCCGGTTGTCTCATCCATTGCAAAGGGCGGGGCTCGGGAGCCCCTTCTTAATCAATTCGCATCCCGTCTCGTATACTCAATATGACCTCGAATGCACACCCCTCTTATTCATTATTCAACCTATTGAGCATTCGCCAAGTAAAACACTGAGCGCCGTCACATTCACAAGACTAATGACTTTTCAATAAACAATCACATCAGTACCATTAATTTATCGAAACAATATTTCAATATTAAAAACATAAAGTTTCATAAAAGGACTGCCCGTGAAAATACTTCGATACTCTCTACTCGCTACTTCTATTGCACTCACCTTTGGTTGCTCGATTGAGGGCAAGGCTGATACCACACCAGCCCCCAATGCAAACCCTCCTGTCACTGCTCCCGATGTTCACCCTGGTGACCACTTCGTCGTACTACAAGAAAGGCTGTTACCTGACCTAATAGAACGCGAAGTCAGCAACTCGAAAAAGAAAGGCTTATCGCTTCAGGCCTATGCAGATCAACATTTAGCAACGCTCGCGGCAGACGGAAGCTGGCCTGATCTAGACTACACAAGCCAAAGCCCGACGAACTGGCCACCAGCAAAACACCTTGCTCGTATGCGCGTGATTGCTGCGGCTTACCAAGACTCTCAATCAGCAATCTATCTCGATGCTACCATTAATGCGCTAAACCACTGGTATAGTGTCAAACCAACCGCACACTGGTGGTGGGAAGATATCGGTAAGCCACAAGCATTAGGTCGTGTCTCTGTCTTGCTTGGCGACGCGTTACCAGATAACTTACGCCAAGAGGCTGTTGCCATTTTACCCACTAAAGTCGCTTTTGCGCCGAACCTACCGCAGTTAAAAATCACAGGTGCAAACCGCACAGATATCGCACTGGCAGTCATCTATCATGGCTTACTGGATAACAAAGCAGAACTCGTGGGTGCTGGCTTAAAAGACATTGAAGCGACCATTGAAGTCACGACTGGCGAAGGTATCCAACACGACTACTCATACCAACAACACGGACCACAGCTTTATGTTGGTGGTTACGGTGAAGTCTTCTTTAGTTCCGTGGTGAAGTGGGCAGACTTCGTCAATGACTTGCAGTGGAAATTCAGTCAAGAGAAGCTGGATATTCTTGCCGACTTCTATCTCGAAGGCACACGCTGGATGACCCGCGGCAAACACCTTGATTACAACGTAAAAGGCCGTTCACTCACGCGCGAAGTCAAGGTATCTGAGCCTGCAACCACACCTCAGCTGATCAGCAACAACACTGATATGGATGTGATCGCAAAGTTATCGCCAAGCCATGCCGCAGAAGCCATGGCATTTAAAGCCCATGTTCACGGCGGTCCATCGGGTATCAATGGCTTCAAGCATTACTGGCGCAGTGACTACTCCGTGAAAGCCGCGGATGGCCACTTCTTTGGCATTAAAATGAACTCCCAACGTACCAAACCGACAGAGAGTGGTAATGGCGAAAACCTGCTGGGCTACTGGCTTGGTTTCGGCAGCACAACACTGATGCAGCGTGGTGATGAGTACCTTAACATTTTCCCTGTATGGGACTGGAAACTCATCCCAGGTGTCACCGCACCAGAGTTCGAAGGCTTACCTGCGGACTGGGGCCGCATTGAGCAACGCGGCGTGAGTTTTGTCGGCGGCGCAAGTAATGGACGCTATGGTGTGACCACCATGGATATGAACCTTGATACCGCTCCAGAGCAAGGTAATCCCTTTAATACTCAAGCGAAAAAATCTTGGTTTAGCTTTAAAGATGAAGTCGTTGCCCTCGGTGCAGGGATTAGCTCGACACATGAAGCAAACGTCAATACAACCATTAACCAAACCTTGCTGAATGGCACCGTCACCGTTGATGGTAATGGTTTAGCAAAGGGTGACCATGACATTAACAGTGCATCTTGGGTTCACCACGACAATGTTGGCTACGTTTTTCCAAACAATGGGGCACGTTTCGTTTCTAACAAGACGCAATCGGGGACATGGAAGCGCATCAACAATGGCCAATCTGATGCACTTGTAGAGAAAGACGTGTTTACACTGCGTATTCCTCATGGAACCCAACCTAACAACGGCGAGTACGAGTACATCATTGCCTTTGAGCAAAGTGCCGATGATACACTCGCTTATGCGCAAGCCTTGCCAGTGGATGTGCTATCGAACACTGCAGAGATTCAAGCCGTGCGCCATAATGGCCTAGGTATTACCAGCATTGTCTTCCATACCGCAGGCGATCTCGCTCTGAATAATGATCTGACGCTCTCCGTCGATGAACCTAGTGTCGTGATGCTAGAGGGCAGTCTCGACAACCCAATGATCACGCTTTCAACACCGGGCAAACGCTATGCTGAAGTGAATGTGACCCTTAGCTCATCAATGGCTCATACGCGCTCAACCGCCTATGTGGTAACGCCGGGTAAAGAGAGCCAAACCGGTAACTCGGTGCGCTTTGCGTTCTTCAAAGGGCAAAACAACCCTGAGCTTCTTCAAGAGCTGGCAGAATATAAGCTACTTCCAAAAGAGATCAAAGTCTTCCAAGACAGCCATGTCATTAATGGTGGTAACGCCAACAAAAACTTTGGCAACTCAAGCTACATGCCAATCCGTAACGGTGGTGCCGGGTTCTGGAGAATGGGTGTTGTCTCACTGGATATTTCTGCTCTCGAAGGCAAAGCGGTGAATAGTGCGTCATTGAAGGTATTTGCACGCAATATCGACACAAAAACACGTCCTTCTGGTGACTTAACGGCAACCTTAGCCCAACCAGGGAACTGGGACGAGCGCAGCATTACCTTTAATAACATGCCCGCGTTTGAAGGCCAGCCAAGTGCAACGCCAATCTCCGTCACGGCAGAAGGTAAAGAGCAATGGCATAGCTTAGATATCACAGAGATAGTCAATGCCAACCTCGATCAACAACGTCTTGACTTTGTTTTGCACTTACCTGACCAATCTGACCGAGTGAGTTATGTCAGCCTTGCGACAAACCAGTATCAAGGCGGAAAGTATGCGCCGCGCATGGAGTACACACTGAAATAAATCGAGTTTAAGGTGTCAAAGCCGACGGTCTCGTCGGCTTTTTTCATTCTCTATACTTTTCACTCACTATACTCGGCCCAAAGCTGCGCATACGTCCCGTCTTGCTTTAACCCATCTAGCGCGTGTTGCAACTTCTCCACTACCTCATCCGGCGTCGCTTTGTTCAGTGCCAAGTAGTAACTGTAGCGCTTATCTAACATCATCACTTTCTCTACAACGTCTTTTGATTCACCCAACTCTTTTAGCCGTTCTGACATGGTCATTTCAAGTGAAGAGATAAGATCGACGCGCCCACGCAGCAAGTATCGTGTGAGGACATGTTGATGGGGGGTTTTGTCAATTTGAAACCCTAATGATTCCATGTACAGCGTGTCTGCCGATTGATTATATCCACCAATGCGATAGCCATGAGCATCTTCCAAGGTCTCTAGCTGAATATCACGACGAGCGCGAAGTTTGTAAAGCCACATTGTTCTGGGCGCAAGCGGCCCAACCCACTTAAACAAATTTTCTCGCGCTTCATTACGTACGGTCATGAATAACGCGCTGTTAGCTTTGTGGATGGTATAGTTATACCCCCTCGCCCATGGCAGCATTTGTATACTGCCATCTTTGATACTCACTCCAGCACGCAAAAACATCGCCTCCACGAGCTCAACACCAAAACCTTCTAGCTGCCCTTGCTTACCCACGTATTGAAATGGACGGTAATCCTCGGTGATCAATGCCAGTTCTGTCTCTGCAACTACCTCGCAGACAAACAAGCCCAATAGCCCCACCAAGAAACGATTTTTCATAGCGTCAAACGACCTCCCAGATGCCGACTGTTTCCAGATGCCACTCTCCATTCAGGCAAACAGTATGCACTGCAATCTGTATTGAGTTTTGAGATCACAGTAAGCTAGATATAAGCAACTAAATTCACTTCCTCTTTTGTTGAGTATAGCTACCAATTATCCCCTTCAGTAATTGATCACCCCAACGACATCTTGTTATCTTATCGCTCACTTTAAGGGTTGCTTTGGCACCTTGACGTTAAACTAAACGGATTTTGGAAAGACGCTTTGACTATCGACTCAACTCTCACTCGCTCAGCCGGACTAGATGCCTACCATAACAAGCGCTATCACGACGCTTTCCCTTTGCTGTTAACTGAAGCCAGACAAGGAGAAACGGAAGCGCAATATGCACTTGGCATGATGTTTAAAGAGGGCAATGGTATTGCACAATGTGATGCCAGCGCAGCGATTTGGATTCGGCGAGCCGCAACCAGCGGGCTTGGTGACGCACAAAGTACCTTAGCCAGCCTCATCGAGGAAGGATTGACGTATGACGATACCCCTTGGTCAGAATCTATTACCTGGTACAAAAAAGCGGCCGAACAAGGTATCCCAGATGCCTTGGTAAGAATGGCTGAACACTATAATACCGGGGAGTATATCGCAGAAGACAAAGCACTCGCCCTCGAGTATCTTCACCTTGCTGCCGCGAAAGAAAATTACGGCGCTACCTACGAGTTAAGCCATGCCTATGGGAAAGGCCAGTACGGCGCTGATATTGATCCAATTAAAGCCAAAGATTGGCGGCATAAATCGGTAGAACTTGGCTGTCGATCGATTGGCTATGTCTTGGCTGATGCGATTTTAACAAAACAGCCAGAAGAGCGCACCGATGACGAGATTACCGAAGCTTTAACGTATTTAAACATCGGCATGTCGCGTAACGATAACATAGCCACTCTTCATCTGGGCCAGTTTTACCTCTATGGCATCGGCGTTAACATCGATCATTACAAGGCTTATGACTTATTTCGCCAATCTTATGAAAGTGGTGAATACCACGCCGCTTATTGGTTGGGTCATATGAAAACCTCCTCATACCCTGATGCCACCCCGCCTTGGCAGCCCGATTTCCGCGAAGGAATTCGATGGGCAACCATTTTCGCAGAAAAGGGGAATAATCCAGACACTCAGTTCTACCTTGCAGCCAACTATGTCGCGGGAAGAATCATTGAAAGAGATACAGAGAAAGCTATCTTTTGGCTAATTAAAGCCGCTGAAAATCGACACCCTCGAGCGCTT
The DNA here is from genome assembly GCF_019703835.1 of Thaumasiovibrio subtropicus. NCBI lineage: Bacteria > Pseudomonadati > Pseudomonadota > Gammaproteobacteria > Vibrionales > Vibrionaceae > Thaumasiovibrio > Thaumasiovibrio subtropicus. Next base: position 1,288,690 of record NZ_AP023055.1, read on the forward strand.
GGACTACTCAGCACATATTACGAAGAAGGCATCTATGTAAACCGTGACACTGAAAAGTCTCAGTATCTTAGAGAAAAAGCGATCGAGTACGGATACGAGTTCCAAAGCGTCCCCCTCTTTGCTCGTCTGACTCGCGCAGCCTATTGTGCCCTTGTTCGTTGCTTAAACGAGTTATCATCGACGCCGCGTTAGCTAGCAACCTTTAGACGCTTGGTTAATGACACAGGCTACATATACCGCCGCGCTCCACAGCACAATGTAGCGCGGCGAATATACTCACCTCAAGATGCTTTACGGACTTGATTTGTCGAAAAGCTGATTATTTGGTTTAAGGTATCCACCTCTTTGTCAATGCGAACCATCTCTTCCTGTACAGCTTCTATATCCACGATGCTCGATGCGATGGCGGTTGATGCTTGATTTGATGTCGTAATCAGGGACAGCATATCCTTGCTCAACGACTGCGATGAGTCATTGACGATATTCATCACCGCCATCATCTCTGATATCGCGGATTCAATGTCCGAAATAGACACAAAAACCTCTGTTACCGTGCGTCCCGTTTCGCTGAGGCTGTTCTGAGTATTCAACGACAGGCTTCTTACCTCATCGGCCACAACGGAAAAGCCACGTCCATATTCACCTGCTCTGGCCGCTTCAATCGCCGCATTCAATGCCAATAAATTGGTTTGCTCTGCCAAGTTGTTAACAACATTGAGAATTTTCTCGATCGTGTTTGAGTTGAGCTTCAACTGCTCAACGCTGCCACACAGCGCGGCCTGTTGCGTGGCTTGATTTTGTGCATCTTCAGAAAACTGCGTTAACTGATCTCGCATTGTGTTAAGCACGGACGTGGTGTTATCGGTATAAGAAGCAATACAACCAAAGTTTTCTAACAGCTGTGCCATCAAGCTTTTATAGTTGACGAGGCTTTCAATAGCGCGCTGTTGTAACAGCACCACTTCTTTATAACTGTTAAGTTCAGCTCGCGTGTAGTACGCACTGAAATGGCTGTAGTAGGCAGCAAAGTTATCCGCATATTCATCAGTAAACTGGCTGCTATCTTCGACTTGGTAGAAAAACAATGCTGTCAGAGTCTCATTTTGATGGACACCCAGCAATTCCCCAAAGGTACTAAACCCTGCGACGGATGGAACGCCTTCAAAAGCCCGCGCTTTAGGCAACGCAGCACTGTTTTTCAAGCGCCTTAAAATGCAATCATTAGCAATCATCGCAAAGGGTTTTACGCCCTTGTTAGCAGAAAATGCGCGATAATCTCGATTTAATGACGCTTCAAAATCAGACGCTCGCATTAAGTAAAGCCGTTCACCAAAGTTAAGATCGCAAAAGAAACTGATGGTGCCCTTCTCGATATCAATACCAGAAATTGAACGAATAAACATTTCGTTGCCAATCTTTACCCCAAATGAGTAACTGGCCAAACGTTGTTCTAACTCAGGAGCCGCACAATTAAAGTGCTTACAAAGCAGGTCAACGGGCGTCACAAGATGCATCGCATCATCGATAACACTCTTCACCACACGTTGAACCGGGTCTGCATCAGCCACAGTGAACGACATCGCTTCAGCCGTGAAGTTGTGCGATTTGAGGACGCCGTAGCGTATCCCCTTGCGCAGCTTGATAAATGCTAGACAGGCACTATTCGCAACAATCTGCCCGTTTAACGCAACTTGAGCTTGAGTAAAATCGAGTTTACCGCCAGCTGAGCCACCCACGAAGTAACACGGAAAGCGATTGTTCTGATATAGCGCCTGCATAAAAAAGTTTTCTGCACCGCTGAGGCCATCAAATAGTGTCAATGCCAAGGTGTCTTTCGCATTAATGTCAAATGGCACAGAGACGTTACTTAACTGCTTCGCGATTTCATCCACCCTTGCCGCGACCGGACTGCCTGATGCCATACCTTGCGCAAAGCTTAGGTTGATTGATGTGGTGTAGATCGCTTCTACCATCCCGGCGGAGTAACTTTGTAAAACAATATTATCCCACTGTCCCTCAGCGCTGTGGTACAACGCAGATTGGCAATGACTTAGCTCACCGGCTGTCATAACAGTAATCACTTGCTCTACTTCAGGTAATGACTCCTTAATTCGTCGAGTAAGAGCAGAAAAATTTAGATGTGGGGAAATATAGGCGATAACTAACTTCGTTTTATGATGCTTAAAGACTAATTCTTCCAACGCGTTTCTAGATATACGTTGACTATTACACTGTAGTGTTTTGCTATAAGGCTCATCGACTAACGAATTCCCCTTTTTGCCTACACGTTTAGTAAAATTAAACATAGAGAGTTCCATTATGACATTGCTCGGTAGGGTAAAACGAAAAAAGCAAAGTTCATGATGAACTTTGCTTATTCTCAAGTAACCTCAACGACAAGGCGACTTATAATTGTCCGTAATAGGCTTGCTTATAAATTTCTTTAACACATTCAGCGGTTGGCGTACCTGGATTCGTTAATGTGCACGGATCGTTAAATGCATTTTCACTCATGCGATCCAATACCGCTAAGAACTGTGCTTCCGTGATCTCAACTTCGTCGATATCTTTAAATGCAGTGGGAATATTCAATTTATGGTTAAGAGTAAGAATCGCATCTTCCAATGAAGAAAGGCCCAAATACTGCTCCATCTCTGCATACTTGTCTGTCGACTGCTTATTGTACTTGATGATGTATGGCAGCAAGATAGCATTCGCCAATCCATGGGTAACACCAAACTCGCCACCAATCTTGTGTGCCAAAGAGTGCACTAAGCCTAGCGAAACATTTGAGAATGCCATACCCGCGAGTGTAGACGCATTGTGCATGTTATCACGCGCTACCATATCGTCACCGTTCTCGAATGCATTCGCGAGATTTTCAAACACCAGCTTGGTCGCGCGCATAGCCAATGGATCAGAGTAATCATTTGCAGCAATCGATGCGAACGCTTCTAGCGCATGGGCCATGACATCCATCCCTGTGTTCGCTGTGATATGTGGCGGCATTTTCGCAGGCAATGCTGGGTCCACAATCGCAATATCTGGCACGATGTGCTCCGATACGATAGGGTATTTAACGTGTTCAGCCACATCAGTAATCACTGAAAATGCAGTGATTTCAGACGCGGTACCACTGGTTGAAGGAATGGCAATGAACTTCGCTTTGTTACGCAGTGCAGGCATCGCGCCAACGGGAATAATGTCTTGGAACGTCAGCTCAGGATGTTCATAGAAACACCACATGATTTTTGCCGCGTCCAGCGCAGAGCCACCACCAATCGCCACAACCCAATCCGGCTGAAACGCTTGCATCATCTCAGCGCCTTTCACAACAGTTTCCACTGATGGGTTCGGCTCTACCCCATCAAAGACACAAGATTCGATATCCGCTTTCGCAAGCATCTGTTGTACTTGATCGATAAAGCCAAATTTCTTCATTGAGCTACCGCCGGTCACGATAACTGCTTTACTACCCTGAATATTTGCAAGCTCTTGCAACGCGTTCTCGCCAAATGCGATATTATTTGGGATTTTGAACTTATTCATTATCACTCCAAAAAATAGTTAAAATTTCAAACCAAAAGTCTGGATCCAAATCAGGGTTAATATATAGAACATAAATAACGTGCTATATACACTCACGCTATCTCTATATGCATGAATATATTCCACCGGGCCTAGAGAACACGCTCAGAAATAGTCTCTGAGAAAGAGAGCTCACCTTTTAGAATAATCAAAAACAACACCACTGACTGAATTTATGGGCAGTACGTTACACGATGTCGACAGCAATTCAAATGGAATAAACTTGATCTTTAGACGATAAGAGCTTTATTGTTTGCAAGAAATGAGATTTTGGGACTTATTTCACATTAGAAAAAAATGAACTTTTAAATAGCTTGTTTTACACTAAGAGAGCAATTGTTAAACTCATCACTAGAATATCAGGATAGTCATTCGATCAATCTTGAAAATAATATTATCAGGAAAAACTCACACCAAAACAATGATCAAACAAGATAGGAACAATAAATTAACAATATACTCAAGCCACATCAAGATGCTTGTTCAGCGAGAATTTCTAGGTTTGCCATCGAGGCACTGCTTTGAAGGTCTAGTCAACTACATCAAAAAGCAGTAACAAAGGTGGTGAGCCTAGAAAACTCGCCCTTCGGGAAGCGACTAGCGCCCCGATTTCTGCGTTAAAGGTGTTCGAAAGGGGAAAGCCATTCCTTCGCACCTTTGCCTTGAACTCAACGCGCTAGTCTGCTTCTGAATCCTGCATCTTGAGGTGGCTTGAGTATATAAAGCTCTCTGAACATGCCCTCTAAGGTAGCGTGAGGGCATGTCTTAAAACCTTAACCTCTAACGTCAAGCGCTTCTTCTGCGCAGCAACCCACCAGCAAGCAAAGTCAGTAAAGTAATGAAACCAATACTTCCCCCAGAACCCACTATGTCATCGGTCAACGCCGCCCCTGCATCATCACACTCCCCTTCGCACTCAACGGGTAACTCAGGTTCACAATCCCCGATACATTCAGGTAGGTCTTTGACCTCATAATTGAGAAGTACATTACAGTAACTCCCATCTTCTAACGTACAAGCTTTATCGCTCGGTTCATAGCAGTCATTCCATGTCGAATGATCACGACAGATAGCCGCCATTGACTCATACTTCTTATACGTCAAATCACAAGCTACATCGTGATCACTGCCTGGCTCGGCAGGACAACGAACGAACCAATTTTGATCGATAAAGTTGAGCCACGACTGATAAACCGATCTTGCTGGTTGGTAATCGAGAAGTGTTAATTCTTCCGATTCTACTAACAGATGAGGATGTGTAACTACTTTAAATACACTCTGCCCTTGTTCATGAGCTACTTCAAACTCAACGACTTTGCTTTTTAAGTTGCTCAGGGTTAGATCTTCGGGAAGTGGAGTGTTTCCCAATGTATAGGCTTTAATAATAAAATTTACATCCGGGTTTTGGGCGACGAGTTCATCCAATACCGTTGGATTATCTTCAATCACACCCTTTTGTAAAGTACCAGTCAGTGCATTTCGATCACTATGGCTGACTGAGTCCGATGTAAGATAAACTGCAAAAAAAGCTGCTCTCCCCATAGTGACAGTATCTGTTACCTCATCTCCACATAACTTTCGAAAGCCAGCGAGATTACCGTCTGCAATGAGCTCTGCAGCCGTATCTGAATATATAGGAAGATCGATAGGTCGAGTTTCATGTTCAGCTATCGTAACATCAAAGAAGATCGCTGGTGGCATGCCAAGCTCTTGATAGTCCTTAAAGGCTTCGAAGCGATGTTGATAATATGAGGCATTTTTATCAATATAAACATTAAGCTTACCATCAAAGATTTTTTAAGGTGAGAGAATTTATTAAGCTGACCAACAATGACTTTTTTACTCGACACATTACCAGCCACCACTTCCAAATCCATGTTATTATAACACAAGGAGGAAACATGACTTCCTGTAACTTTATTGTAGCCACTATAGACGAATTCAGCCCCTGGTATTTCTGTAGAGAATGCCTGAAACGAAGTCATTGCCAATAACGCAAGCATCACTCCTCTCTTAATACTTATCATGATTAAACCTCTATATATTGGTGTTATGGTATTGAAGCGATTGAACAATACACGTTAATGTTCATTAATATACTACAACCTGAAAAGCATTTAACTGACCTACTGGTAATTTCCTTCAAATTGCGTCCAACCTCAAAACCTCAAAATCATTCTTTCACAATAAAACATGGATTAATCGAACGGCTGCACCGGAAAAATATTCGAACCTGTTAAGCTTAATTAAGAATTCCCGTCTGAAACTTTTTATGCGTTTTTATCAATTCTAAAATGTAAAGAGCCGCGCAATCGCGCGGCTTCTACCTTCTCTCCTATTCTTCACTTTCTAAGAGAGTGTTCAACAAAGACGGATATCCCCAATAGTTTTCGCCTACCTTCACCGCCTCACCCGTTAAGTATTCATAAAGCGTAGGTGCAAGTGAACCGTTAGCAGAAATTGACAGTGTCCCTTGTGCATCCATAACAGGCGCCCCCCAAAAACCAATGAAGGCATCCTTTTCAAGATAATGCTCCCCGGCATGACGGCCCGGCACCTTCGTATTAAAGCCGACGCCTTGCTTTGGAAAGAGGTTAACGGTGCCAGCGCGTTCTTCATGGTAGAGCGCAACAATTTGATTGATCGCATCAGGTTTTGCACTCCAGCGGGTAAGCGCTTGCCATTCATCACGATGACACCAAGTCGTCACCTTATCTTGCTCTGCCGCCATACATTGCGCGATTCGACGCCGATTTTCGGTTGCACTTTCTTCGGTCGGCGCCATTAGGTAACGATTGGCCTGTTGTATTTCTAGCAATACGGGCGATTCATTCGGATGCGATACTGAGCGATAGTGCACGCGATCGCCTAGTTGTGTCACTAACTCATGATGAAGCTTTTCACCGCGATATCCTACCAAACGCACCTCACAATATGACGATGTACAAGCACTTTCTCTCACCACAAGGTAATCTAAGGTATCCTGCAACTGTTGGCTAATTTCTGCTATCAGGTCAATGGCCTGACTTTTATTTGTCGCACTGATTGGTCGCCAACGAGTAAGCTCGTGATAAACCGGTTGCGTCTCCCATCCATCATCTGCATTAAAGAAATCAAACATCAAATTACCACCTGCCGTAGAAGCCACCACCACATCAATGTTTTGCATACTCGGTGGATTCAAGGCATGGGTGATCTTTGGCCCTTCTCCCTCATCTGACGATATTTTCTTGACGACGATAGGGTAGCCGTAAGTCTGCTCTAAGTGTTCAAATACCGATTTTTCTGGGTTCAAAGTAACATACACAGGGGCTAAGCCATGATCCCCGGCCATGCCCCACAATGTTTGCGGATAGACGCCGGCCTGCTGATACACATTTGTCACCTCGCTGAGCCAATAATCCAAGCGATTTAGCTCACCCGTTGGCGCGATAATTTCATCGGCAAATGGCCCTGTAAAGTGGGCAAAGTGATCAGGCCAAGGATTATAGATCAAGGTGTAATCCGGCATGCCTTTGATCGACAGTTCGGCAAGCTGGTTTAAATCCTCTTTGATCAGTTGCTTTTGGCTCGACTTAGTGAGGAACAACCAAGCGCTCGTTTGTTCATACTCTGCTATCGCAACTTGTAATTTATCTCTCAGTGCCTGTGCTTTTTTCTCTGCATCACTTCGCCATTGCAACTCTCGCAAGCAACGCATTTCGCCAAAATCACGCTGCGCTTCGCCTGCACCTAGGTTTACTAGCGCATCATAGCTGGTGTGGGCATGCCAATCATATTGCGCATTGCAGTTAAGTGTATTGAGGTGGTCAAGGCGCTCAAACATGGTAGGAACACGGTTTTGGGCAAGTAACCTATCTAACGCTAGGGCATCATTCCCAAAAAAGTAATAGGCGCGATCTTCAGGTCGCGATACAAAATGAAAATTTGGGATCCCCGTCCCTTCCTCACCAGCCACCGATGCCCCCGTTTTGGCAATCGGCAAATTACGCACCGAAATAGTGGGTGTACTTGCAATACCTACTGGCGCAATGGCGTGACGATAATCTTGGTAGAGGAACTTAAAGAAAGGCAAGTATCGCGAATCTTTCAACCATGCGTGGTGAAGCTCGTCTTGATTAGCAAAGGCTTCTAGCGTCTGCCTTAATTGAAACCCTTTCGGTGTTGCGTACTCAGGAAACCTTGCTTGAAGAGATAGGCCATCGAGATGATCTTGGTATACCGCAGACCAAAATGGATGCTGTGCAGAAACCAACCCTTCCAACAGACCCTGCTGCAAGCCATCTACCACGATTTGCACCGCGAGCGGACGCGTGCTTTGCTGGGCTAAGTAGTCCGCTAAACCGAGCGGATCATCATCAAGCTGCTCCGCCATCCATGACGCAAGTCGCTCCACTCGCGCTTCATGCAGCACAAACTGCCGATAACTCTTTAGTACATTTAAACGTACAAAGTCGATGAGTGTAATGGTCAACGCTTCCGCTTTATTATTCACGATCCCCGCGCGTTCAGGTTGCCCATCAGCGACGATAGCAGAAACGGTACTGCGCATATCCCCCGGTGCCATACCCGATTCAAGTTGGGTTAAAAAACCAACTACGATGGGCTGTATCTTTCGAATAAGCGCCCAATCTTGCGGCGTATCGGCCAAATAGGTGTACTGATTTGGTAACTGATCGTGCTTTCGCCACGCATCAATCTCGACGAGGGCATCGTAAACCACGACCAAAGAGGCAATAAACTCTCGGTTGACGTTGATCCCACCATGATGATGGCTTTCATCCGCCAGCGGTTGAGTGGTTAATGTGGTCTTGGTGGCGAGTCGAAATAGCGTGTGTTGCCATTCCCGAAGATCTGACACCGGATACTTCTCTAGTAAATGCGATTTAAACGCATCACTTTGCTCAATACCACCATAACGGTCATAGAAGGTATAGAGAAAATAACCCAACGGGATTGAATAATTAGGATTGGATAACTGAGCCACAACCCGTGCCTTTGTCGCCGCATCCAAAGGCAGCGTTAAGATATAGGCATCGAGAGATAACCCGGCAATCGTAAAAAGGCTCGCATCACGGGTTGTTTTTGTGGAAAGTGTCAAACCTTCAAATATATGACGATGTAACAAGTCAGTGGTATTGACAATTCCACCCACTACTGGCGTAGAACGGACAGATTGCTCTGCCTGCACCGGATTAGAAAACAGTGAAACACCCACAAGGGTTGCCAATACGCAACAACGAAACTGCCTCTTCATAATCGACTCATCCAATGAATTTAAGGCAGTGTAAGATGTTGATTAAAAACGCGCAATGATAGAGCTAGCAGAAAAGAACGAAAAGCGTTTTGAGCTGTTTTTGATCTCGGTTCCGTTTCCATTGTAGTCAAACGATAGTTAGTCCTAAAGACCAACTATCCTTCAAATTAGTCTCTAGCGCTTATCCACCGATTAATGACCTGTGCTTGTTTTTGAGTATCGTTGGATTCAACCGCCTCTAGCCAACGATTTAGATACTCTAATCGACTATCTTTAACCGAATTCTCCGGTAGCGCATCTAACCTCAGTTTATCGTCGTCACTATAAGAAACCCAGTTAGCTGCTGGTGTCGAACTCGAGTAGGGGTTTAGTCTAATCGTCAATGACTTACCTTTATTTAACCCGCTACCTTCGACTGAAGCTATACTAAATACAATATTGCTTAGTGCATTCACTCCCGGTGTAACAAAAGTGTTAGAACCACCAGCTCTATCCCAGTGTGCGCTATGAAGTGGTCTAAAGCCTTGAGATTTACTTCCGCACACATTTCTAAATTCAAGGTCAGCAATCGCGACAAAAATATCTCGCTTTTTCTTGGATCCCTTCATCAGGTAAGACATAAAGAGACCATCTTCATTAGATATGGCATCTTTGATTTCCTGCCAAGAAGCACTTATCTTCGTGTTTTCGGTAAACTTATAGTCAGATCCCGATTTCTCGATAGTTCCTATCTTTACAAGCTGATTCAAGTTATCGAGAGTATATTCATTACCAACCGAGCTCTTAATCTTTGACTTAATCGTCATCCAGTTAGGATCAAAGCCTACATTCTCAATCGCTTTATCCCTACCTTCAGAGTGCTTAGATGCAACAATCACCATCGCACTTACTGGTTTTTGCCAATCTAACCCCTCTACATTAATCAGGCCGCTATTTTCTAAGCTTAGCTTTCCAGTTTGCCAGCCAGCTATAGAAGTAGCAAAGTTTCTGTGGTTATCTGCCTGTGATCCTGTATTAAGATCGCTGCCACTTTGCTTTAACAAAAATGCAATATTAGGATCTTCAACATATTCAGGTGAACTTTTGCTTGTAAAATTAGCATTCTCCAAAAAGCTCTTTTCTATAAACAGCCCATCATCAAAAACAATATTGCTCTTATCGTCTATTGGATAGTTTCTATTTGGGTCTAATGATAGCTGGAAGGTATAGACAGGGAGTTCTATATGGACATCATAATATGGATTATAATTCGACTCCATATCATAAGTTACCTTAGACTTTATTGTCTTAGCCGTGGTAGGAAAAACTTCATAATAGTATCGCATTATTTCACGAGGAGACTTAGATCCAGAACTCGAATCTTCGAACATATCCACGAGGCCATCCGTTAGCTTGGCCATCGGTCGAGTTCCACGGAAGACATTTCGGCCAAAACTATAAGCAGGGTAAATAATAGTTCCAAATATACTGGTATTTTGATCAAATCGTCGATTGACAGCTTCCTTTTCACTCGCAGTGAGTTTGCTTCTATCTAACTTATAAACATACTCTGTAGTGGGATTCGCCTCGTAACTACCAAACGTTGTCTCTCTCACTGCTCTCGCGGAAATAGGCAGTGTTAACGCTAAGTCTTTCTTGATGCATTGCGCAATCTCAGGCCTTTCTTTATTTACTACCACTAAGATACGTACCTGATCAAACGGCGACAATACACCTTGCCTATCCGGTCTCTCGAGATACTTAGCTAGTGGTTGCCATGCACTGTCATCACTTGAGCCTCTAGGCCTGACCGAGATCTCTTTATGAAGAAAAACAGGTATTCTGGAGTTAGTGTCAACAAACGTTGGCAAATTATCTACAAACATATTCTCAAGTACTTCTTCTCCTTGCTGTTCAGCAATAGAATAATGTACTGGAAAAAATTGCCTAAAACGATTTCCTTTCTCAATATGACTTTTCGTTTCATCATACATTTTTAGTTGGTGTAACGTTAACTCTGAGCCATAAATATCGGCAGTCACACTCGTTAAACCTTCAACACCACCTCGATTAAGCGAATTCTTCATTTCCAACCATGCTTGATCCAAATGGACAGCATAATAGTTGTTACTGATATCCCACTGATCATTTAAAAGGTAGTATCTTATGTAACCTAAGATATCAAAATCCAGATCGACTTTTGTTTGCGTTACCTCAGGTACATAGCCAGTGCCTGAGTAATCATAAGAGTATAAGAAACCATCCTGTCCGATCTTTTTTCGATGAATTAGCCTTACTAAACCAATTAAAGCAACATTACGTTTTATATAAGCTTTCTTTATAAACAACGAATCACGCGTAAAGTACTCATTGCTCAAATACAACCCTTGAGCAGCAACACTTTTTCGGAAAATTCTTTAACTGTTTTCTTATCAGCCAATCCACTAGGATCATCGTACTGTTCAAAGACTTCTGCACCGGATACGATCATATCCCCTATAGTCACTAGACTATAAGCTGTAAATAATAGTGGGTGACTCGCAGCAAATAAACTCAAAAGGCTCTTTGAACCAGAGATAAGCGCTTCATTTTGCGTAATTTCACACGTCAACAACTGTGCATACTTTTCTTGCATGGAATAGATGCCTGAACGACATGGCGGGAACTGAAAATATGTTCCTAGATTAAATATTACATCTACTCTTCGATTTTTCTCGCGTTCAGAGTGGGGATACTTTTGTCTTCCATGGCCCCAACCTGTCTCCATCATATAGTGCTGCCATGAAGAATCAGACAATTTTTCTATCAGCATATTTGATACGGCAGCAGCTCTTTTACGCGACAGTTCAATGTTGTAACCGCTTTCACCCCAGTCACAAGCAAAACCCTCTACCTTAATCGGAATCGGTCCTAACGATTCAAGTAAGTCCACCAGTTGAGATAAATACTGTTGATTTCCCCATCCTAGATCAGGCTTATCTAATTCAAAGTAGACCGGCACACAGAGCTCTATCAACCCTTTCTCAGATGTTGAGTTTTGTTCTATCATTTCCTCAGCGATAGACAAAGAGAGTGCCGCTGCTAAATCACTCTTAGCACGGCCAATTTTTAGCATGTCCTCGTTCAATAAATCGGGATCGTATCCTATGGTCTGAACGTTATAGCTATAGTCCGCAACCAGTTCATTATAAGTGGTATTTATTTCACTCGCTTTATCCTGAGCTTTAGCATATCGCGCAAAATGATAAATAGCTTCACCGGCATCAATAAGAGTATCGACAGTACCCGCATGGGTACCGATAAACTGATTAAATCGGCCAATTTGATCCATAAAAGCGCGCGCTTTACCCGTGATCACCATACCATTGATATCATTGCCCATCTCTTGGAACATGCGGGACATATATTGATAAGCTCGTGTCTCGCCAATCGTATCCTTGACCTTGTTACCACCGGATAACGCGAGACCCAGTACATTGTCGATCCCGTTTTCAAGGGTCAATCCAAGACCTACCATGTCATCTAGATCCTGTAGATACTTACCCACATTATTACGTATGCCAATTACACCCAGCACTAAATCTGTTGTATTTCCATCTTCCCACTGGGGGAACTTATTTAATGCAATATTCGCAAGGCCCGTTAATGATACTCGACCAATACCTCGTGAGCTCACTAAGACTGTTGATTTATAAATCGCATCTTCCGTAATAATCGGGTGCAATACTGCGGCTGGTGTTTTTGACTCCAACGTCATTAAACTAGGTGTCTTTCGCTTTTTTGCCTCAGCAATGACATGCTTAAACATCTGCGGATAACTATTTAATAATACCTCTTCAGCACTAACAGGATCCCCATTAACTAGAGAGAAGCGACCGATAGGTGTGCAGATAGGAAAGTGCAATACTTGTTCTACAAAGGTATATGATGCTGGCCCGCCTTTATTTAAAAAACTACTTGCTAAACGATTTTCCTCATCAAGTTCCACAGTAAATCGTACATACTGCGATTTAGTTGGAAAGGCAAAAGGAAGAGGCGTATCAAGAAAAAAAGAGGCGTGGAACATCTCCAACTGAGTGTCTTCATAGTCGTCTGACTTGTCTCCCGGTGCTTTAAAGGACTTCTTCTCTACAACACTTATGTTTGACTTAGACTCACCCTCTTCAGGAATCCCTATTAAAGACACTTCTGTTGGTAAATCCGATACAGTGACTTTCGCCCCTTCGAATATGTCTGAAGAAAAATTCAGCACAACAACACTCGCATAAGGAACTTTAACCACATCAAACGTAATTTTTCCTGCCTCTTTCCATTCTCGGTAACTCGTTTTGTAATGTTGCCAGTAAGCTAAGCCGTTGTGCTCGTTACTCTTTGCAACAACCTCTTCTGCGCTCACCTCATCTGGGTTAAGTAGGCTATCAATATGAACTTGCTCTACTTTCAGAGGGAAGTCATGCGAGGGATCCGCCGCATGCTTTCCAACTACTTGGCTGACATTATCTAGCCATTGTTCCTTATCTGTTGCAACTGCAAACGGTATGATTGCCGCAGGAAAAAAATGCCCTTTCACCGTTTCATTGCTCTCGTAAAAGCGAGAAGCTGCAACTTCGCTGCCACGCATTAAGTCTGGTTGCAAGTTATTAGTATCATCATCCGCGTTATTGCTACTGCCGACACGACTAATACGGTGCAACATACCATTGCTGTCTGTGTAAGCTATCTGATATTTGGACTCACTGTTGCCTGATTCAAGTGCATCACTATCGCCCTGTCCTTCTATCTCGCCACTCTTTTGTTCATCCTCATTATCTTCTAATTTCAACAACAAAGTATAATCAGCCAACGGCTGTAAAAATCCACCTATGTACTCGCCTTTATGATTGACAGGCGCGTTCATCAAATAAACGCCATCAAACTTCGTCATCATTCCTCCTTCCCCATCAACCGCAATTTTGCTTGCTCAAGTTCTTCATAAGTAGGCAAAGAAGGGAATGCTATATTAAAATCTAGTTCGTCAACGCTATCCGATAGATTCGGCGGCAGCCAATACATTCGTCGACCTACCGTTTTCCCATCAAATTCAATTCTAACTATTTGATATTTAAGTGGGGATGACTCATTGTTTGCACGATGACGAATAAGAGATGTTGATGATCGAATAATAAAGCGATTGTTTTTGTTAACTAGAATTGGCCGCAGTGAATTAACTCGGCTAACTTTCTCAAATGGCAATATATTTTCATAGAGGAAAATGTCACCCAGTTGGTCTTCATAGTCGTGACTCACATGATCATAACCTTTCTCACAAGTAAAATATTTTTTGTCTATAGTATAATAAAGTTCACGCTTGCATCCATCAGGATAGTAATCATCTATTTTTACCAGCTCAAATGTAGTTGCATCAAATATCGCATAGCGACCTTTTGAAGGATCGAGAAATGGCCGCGTTTTGGCGTATTCTTCTGTGAAGTACATTATAAAATGATTTTCATCTGGCGAAAGATAACCGCCTGATTGACCATGCAGACCCTCCACTCCATTAAGTTCATGAGAACGTACCAACCGGCCTAGAGCAACGTCAAAGTAGCCGATAACATCCGTTCCAACAATGTAGGCACGTTTACTATCTTTCGTCCACTGCACACCACAACCCAATCTGCGAGAGAGTATTATTTTTTCTCGTGTTTTCAGATTCATCATCTGACAATCGCCACCAATCACTCCTCCATGCTCAGTCGTAGAAATTAATATATGGCTTCCATCTGGTGAACGCGATATTGTACCGTTAAAGTATATATCCGCTTCATCCTTGTGAATCAGGATTTTCATATCAGAGCCATCGAGGTTAGCAGTCCAATAGTGGCCATCATGGTAGAACATCATTTGTGGCATTGTATATTCGTCATCCCAAGCGGCCATTTCAGGCTCTGCTGGGGATACCGTATCAATATCAATCGACCATCCCTTAAGATCTCTTCTTACAATCCACTCTAGATAACTCTCATATTCAGGATCTTCCCTTCCTCCGAGAATGACTCTTAGCGAGGATACGCTTGTCACATCCTCTTGCACAGCTTCAGCGTTAGCTTCAAGTACATCAATTTCTTCTGTTAGTGTATTGTTTTCAGCCTGGAGTGTATCGTCCTGCATAAACGCCGCAATCAAAACCAGTAAAGCAATAACTCCACCACCAACCCACTCAGTTTTTTTCATTTTTTATCCCTACCCACCGAATAAATGATTGAATGCTTGATTTTTACGATCTTGATATGCATCTATGTCTTCTTGTGTGACTGCACCGGCAGTCGTTTCTGGTTCAACTTCCGTTGCTTGTTGATCTTCAGTCATCTCACTGTACGTTTTATCTGTAAAAAGCAATTCCCTATCTTCAAATGAGTTACCGTTAATGAGATAAAGGCTAAATAAGCCATCGTCTGGAATCCCAATAAACCGCCCTTCCAAATAAAGCGGTTTTCTTGTGCTTTGATACAGATGAATCGCTTTTCGCCATTCACTGTTTTTATCTACCAACAAAGCCACTTGATTACGAGGTACATCTTCATCCCACTCAACCGAGGCGCCAATTTCAACTTGAACTCGCAATCCCGCATTGTGCCCATCCACATAGCCATAAACGGTGTTGGTATCATCGACATGGTCGAGGATCTCTTCTATGTCGGTTAACCACGGCATGTCATCGCCATCAGAGATGGGTAGCACTTTGGATTGCGCGGTATGAATGTGCTCACCTTCACTGAAGCCTTTCTCACCGCTGTATTGGGCGATTTCATCCAGCGGGACCGATTTCTTGTAGAGCAACTCTTGGTCGCCTTCGAACTTACTAATTTGATCAAAGGTCAACTGATCGGGCGTAAACAGCACCCGGAAGCCGTTCTCTCCGGTCTGCGCTTCACCCTCAATTTTGTAAGGCACCCAAAACTGCTCTTGACCAAAACCGTGCGCTTGGCGAAGGATAGGTTTACCGAGGTGATCTGTGTTTAAATCACTGTTTTCATCACCTTCGGCATCACTTTGCTGCGCGTTCTCTGCTTGTTCAGCTTCGGCGCTGTCGCTTGGCGTGCTTTCTGATCCTTCAGATCCCCCGCCTTGCTCTTCGCGATATTTCACTATGTTGATATCGCGGTAGCAGCCAAACTTATCGACGGCAAGCTCGCGCCATAACTCCTCTTTCCAAAACAGATAGACATAACCACCGCGTAAATCCGCCGCGTTGTCTTTAGTTTTGTCTTTGTCGCGATAGGCTAGGAGTCGCACTGGCACCATGACGGTGGGCCACTCCTCTTGCTCTTCGCCTTCATCCACTGGTGTAATGCCTTCCGCCAGTTTCAACTTCATCGGCTCACCATGCGCTTCAAATGGAATGGTGAGATACAGATCTTTCGGCTCATTCTCCACACATTCAAAGGTATTAAGGCTGCGGTGCGTCGCCGTTTGATCGATGATTGGGCGCGATTTTTGCTCTTCTTGGGCGCTGGTTGCCTCTAAAGTCAAATGTTCTGAATGGGGGGCAGGCTTACCCGCCACTTCCACCACCACTTTAAATGCAGGCTTCTTGAGCTTGGCTTTGCTGTAATCGGGCTCGGGTAAATCGGGCATCCAACACGCGTTATCGAGCCAGCTGTCACCGCCGAGCTCGTTGCCCATTGCATCACGCTCGACATTGTTATGATTGTCGCCATTGAAGTTGCCCCCATTCACATTGGTGCCATCTTCACGGCTACAGCTCATCCCGAGTGGGTCAATCCATTGCACGGGGTTAGGTGCATACTGATAGAGATTTACCCCCCCTTTGACACCAATCGGATCAGGCTGAATAAAGCGTCCACACAAAGGGTCGTAATAGCGGGTTAAGTTGTAATGCAGCCCACTCTCTTCATCAAAGTACTGACCTTGAAAGCGCAATGGGTTGTAAATGGTCTCGAGTTCTACAGTAACTTCACCCCAAGTGGTATACCGCGCACGCCACACTTCTTTGCCCTTGGTATCCACCAGCGCGATCGGCGCACCCACTTGGTTACAGCGATAAAGATATAATTGGTCATCTTCGATGAGAAGCAGCGGAATAAAGGTTCCGGGCAAGTACACATACCAACGGTAACGGCCATCACGTTGTTCACCAATGAGGTGATTTCCTTCCCAGAAATAGTCTATCGTGCCGTGCTCACTGATTTTGCGCGAACGACGGCCGAGTGCATCATACTGGTACTCGGTCAGCGAGCGGTTGTTATTGAGGCTAATCAGTTGGTTAAGGGCATTGAATATGCGGTGTTGCTCGCCTTTCGGGGAGCTTTGATAACATTGATTACCATGTCCATCGTAGGCAAAGCGGTAGTCTGCCCATGCCGTTAGGCGATCTCCTTGGTACTCAGCGTCTTTGCGATTGCCATAGCTGTTCAAGGGGTAAGTGATCTCGTTGTCGCCCGCTAACTCACGGCAGATCTGTCCGACATTGTCATAGTGATATTCCGCGCTGCCATGGACACTGTCTTCTACATGGCTAAGTCGGTGCTGCGCATCAAACTCATAACTTCTGGCATGTTGCGGCCACTGCTGAGCGACAAGGCGGCTTAAACCATCAAAGATACGTTGCTCGGTATTGTGGGTATTACGACCATGCAACGTGGAAATCTCATTCACCCTGCCCAGTTCGTCGTAACCCAAATTGACTTGTTGTTCGTTATCGAGAGTGATGGCGATGAGTTGCCCAACGTCGTTATAGGCAAGATGGCACTGCTGGCCATCAGGAAAACGCTGCACGGAACATAAACCACGTTCATCATATTCATATTGAATGTGACGGCCATGCTGCCAGACATTTTCAGGCATACCATTACGGTGATAACTGACCACAACGGTTTGATGCGCATTGGTGGCAGTAGATAGACGACCAGCGACATCATAGCGATACTGTTGCTCAACATAAGCATTCGCATTGCTCGCACGCACTTGCGTGACACGGCCATTCGCATTGTACTCGAGCTTGATTTGCTGCTCTGCTTGATAAATCTGCACAGGACGACCGCAAGGATCGTACTCATAGCGGGTAAAGCTACCCGATTTGTCTTTTTGCTCTGCGACTCGCCCTTCCGGTGTCCAGCTGAACGCAAAACCATGACCATCACTGCGCTCAATACTGACCATCTGCCGTGATTTGTCATAAGAGAAATGCAGCTCACTATCATCAGGGCGAGCAATGATTTCTGGCTGGGCAAATTCACCCCACACCAATTGACATCCACGTTGGCCATCCAAAACGAAACCACTGACCCGCCCTGCACTGTCATAACGATACTCGTGGCAACGCATCACGTCGCCCATATCTTCATGACGCAGGGTGTATTTCACCAATTGGCCAACGTCATTGTGGCCCATTTCCGCGATACTGCCATCGGCATAGGCGATGGCATCCAATTGACCGCGCGCGTTGTAATGATAACGCTGTAATACGTTGTCTTTCCGAAACGCGACAGGTTGGCCTGCACTGTTCCACCACCAATGTGCTTTGTTACCCGTTGGGTAACTCACCTCTTTCACCCGGCCTTTGGGATCGTAATGATAGTAAGTCACCCGCCCATCAGGCTCTGCACTGTGAGTCAGCAAGCCCAAAGAGTTATAGTGATTGCGCCATGTCTGTTTTGCCGGGTTGGTTAATGCTACACACTGCCCTAAGGCATTGTACGCAAACTCATAAACATGATTATCTGGGCGGATTTCAGAAACAAGCTGGCCATAGCGATTGTATTGATAGAGGGTTTGGTTGCCGCACGGGTCGCGCTCAACGGTTTTTTGCTGAAACTCATTATATTCGTAATACCAGACGTTTCCTTCCGGCGTGAGTAACTGGCTTAAGTTACCTTCGTCGTCATGTACAAACTGCCATAAATGATCTTGTGCATCGCGGTAGTTTGACTCTTTGCCATTAAAGCTAAAGCGATAATCGTAATAGCCATCATCACTGTGCTGGCGTACACATTTCGCTTGCTCGGCATCCCCTTCCCAAACAAAGTGGTGGTTTAATCCACTGGCACGTTGACGCAGCATAATCAAATGATCGTCGCGGTAGCTGTAGCGCTCTTTTTCACCTCGGCCATTAACCGCCGAGATCAGGTGACCATCACTATCGTACTCGTATTCGACCAGCGTTGGCGCATGTTGTAATGAAGGTGCAGGACGAAGAATTTTAACCAACTCGCCATCACGATTATATTTTACCCAAAGTTGCTCGGCACCATTTTGGATTACGGCTATTAGCTTCGCCGCCAAGGAGTATTTAAAGTCGAGTTGTACCGCTTGCGGGAAACGAAGCTGAATACAGCACCAGCTTTTATGAATATGCGCAAACTTAAGCTGCCGCCCATCGCGTAATGTGATCAACCAGTGTCCGCCAACATGGTGATGCATACTGGCACCGGCACGACGTTGATAGCTAACCGCACCCGGATCAACCGCTTCAAACTCCATCGGATTACCTTGATTATCGGTAAAAATCCAATGGGTGATCTCTTCTTTATCGTTGCGTTTTTCCTCAAGGCGATAATCAAAACCATGTCGCCAGCCACGCCCCATACCTGTGTCATCGCTGCAGCGCGATGAGCGATAGCGTCGCTGCCAATAGAGGTCCGTGCCTGGGATCAACACATCGTCACAGGTTAATAACTCTTCACCATTGAACATGGCAACAGGGTCGCCCCCAGTCGCCGCATTGTCGGTATTAAAGCTATTCCCATCATTCGAGACGCTATTTCCCCCTCGCCCGCCGCTTTTACCGCTACTTTGTTGCCGAGCAGGTAAAGGTGGCCGAGGTGGCATTTCTACCGTCGAGTTTTCACCCACCGCCGATTGAATCACTACCTTAGGTAAGTAACTGGCATAGAGTTGCTGATTGAGCAGCCCATGGGCAACCAAGTCATCCGTTGCTAACGAACTGACAAACGGCACATCAAGCAGCTTCTCTTCATCGATCCACGCCGCGATATTCTCTAGATCACGTTCACTATCGACCAGTTGATCAATGAACTCTTTCGCCTCAAAGTAATCTTTGAAGGTCTTATGATCGACACTATAGCTATCTGTAAAGCGATATCGCTCGCCTTTTTTATCTGCTACGTCGATAACATTGAGTGACATGGCTTATGCCGCCTCCCATCCAAATAACGCACCGCTCTGATACCCTCTATCAGAGCGGATAATTTTGTATGCTTAAAAGTTAAAAATTGTCTAAACAAGAGATTCTAATGACCTTCACCAAGGACAAAATCCATTCTGTTTCATCGTCGAAAGTAAAATGGAGGTATGACGCATGAAAATGTAGGCCAGTACTAAAAGTGCCAAATAAATGCGATCAACATCAAATAGGAAACCATTATTGACTTAAACAACAATAGAGACAGAGAAATTCAGACCATATTCACGATGGTTGCTCTAGCCGACTAAGACAACGTCGAAACTAAAGTAACGTCCTCGCTGGTATATTCATCAATTAGTTAAAAGTAGCACTCGCGCTATTCATCGTTTTCTGAGTCATCTTCCTCGTAAGTCAATATCGCGTGGAGAGTAATGATCACGAAGACGACAATACTCAATAGATAAACGTAGGCATGAAGGCCCCACTCATCTTTGCTTAGATGTTCATAAGCAGCAAATCCAAACGTGAGGATGATAGATAAGCTGCACACTAGCCTCATTGTATTCATTGCAATTCCTATTGTAAGGGTGGTAACGTCCCTTTGGATGAGAGTTGATATAGCGCATTATCTAAATTAGTGTACTTTTTTAGTGCAGGGGTATTTGTATTTAGATAGACAGTACAGTATTTCAGATTGCTTAGAGTAGATACATCAATCTCTTGAATTGGATTGTTATATAAGGAGAGCTCTTTTAGATTCGTTAAGTTAGAAATACCAGAAATACTCGTTATTTTCGCATCATCAAGGTACAACTCTTCTAAATTAACGAGTTTCGATAGTTCACTCAGTGTTGAAACGTTAGAACCAAAAATATTAACCTCGCGAAGATTCTTCAGACCCGAAATTGGCTTCAAACTATCTATCTCAGATTCTCTCACTTCTAATCTTGTCAAATTAGTAAGAGATTCAATTCCATTTAAACTTTTAATTTCCGTGTCCAATAAGTATAAGTTTTCTAATGCAATATTTTCGCTAAGAAAGCCAAGATCATCCGATTTAACGCCGGAAAGTAGAAGTGTAACTAGTTCATTAGGCAGCTTAATCCCGATTACACTATCTACCTTATTCATATATAAATACTCAAGTTTAGTATTTATAGAGTAGTCACAGTTTGTTAGCCCTTTTATACTTGGTAGTGAAAGAAAGATCAAATTGTTTATGCCACAATGCTCATCCTTGAGCTCACCTCTATAATTTGCCAAATTTAAGACCTCAAGATTCTCATTCGGGATACCATCTATTTTAATACCTCCCCGTAAACGCAAATATTTCAAATTTGAAGACTGATAAAGATTATAAATTCTAGCTCTATTTTTTCTATTTTCACTTGCCACAAGAATACGATTAAGTAAGCCTTCAATTGGTAGATATATTTCGTCTATTTTGCGTACTAAGACCCTCAAGTCCTGTAGTTTATTATTTAACCTTAAATCTAAAGATCCCACTTCTGATGTCAGACCAGAAACATCTAGAAATTCCATATTGCGAAATTTGGAGAAATCAGGTAGAGAATTAGTTCCTTGAGGGTTAATACCAGCCACTATCACTTCTCCTCTTCTATTCACCACATACACATCATGACTATTTCCTGCCATGTTTATTTTATAGTTTTTATTGTCCGTTTCGCTCAAAAATGCATACGTTGCACTGCTACTTTCCAAGTCATTTTTTTCCGATGTTTCATCGAGCCTCCTGAGAAAAATGTCTTCTTCATTAATCAAATAGTAAACCGACCTATCCAACCCTTTATAATACATCTCAATGTATTCTATTTCCTCAGAAGAAAATGGTAGTTCTTCAGACGTTTTAAAATTAAAAGAAAACGCCTCGACTGATATTAGTAAAAAGTGAAAAACAAAAACTACGCATTGTCACCTCCAATATTTACTGGATTGAAGTAATAATGAATTGAATCAAAAAGGTATCTTTTCGGCATTGGGCTATCTGCATCAAGCGTAAGTTGACCACTTTCAACGAGTACTGAAAACCTTCGAGCACTTTCTTTGCTTAAGTCACAGAGTGTTGCACTCTCCAACGCAACATACAAAGGTACTGCAGCTGTCGCCAACAAAGTTGTTGGAGATAGATAGAAGTATGGCTAATTGCAACGGCTGGGAAAGTGAGATCAAGGTCCTTCGATAGTTACTTTAGCAGAGCAAGACAACGTCGAAACTAAAGTAACGTCTTCGCTGGTATATTCATCAATTAGTTAAAAGTAGCACTCGCGCTATTCATCGTTTTCCGAGTCATCTTCCTCGTAAGTCAATATTGCGTGAGCAAACATGATCACGGCTAAAGCAATGCCTGAAATTGCGACATAAGCATGTATACCCCAATCATCTTTACTTAAATGCTCATAGCAAAAAAAACCAAACGAAATCAAGATAGATAAACTGCACGCAGTCCTCATTATATTCATTGTAAGTCCTATTGAAGAGGTGGTAAGGTCCCTCTGGATGAGAGTTGGTACAATGCTTCGTCTAAGTTAGGATACTTTTTTAGTGCTTGTGTATTAGTATCCATACTAACGTAACAAAACTTCAGTTGTTCCAGCGTCGATACATCTATCTCTCTTATCGGGTTATCATATAGCCTCAATTTTTTGAGATGAACTAGCTTGGGAATACCAGAAAGATGCGTAATATTCGCACCATCAAGGTATAGCTCTTCCAAATTGACTAATTCAGATAGGTCATTGAGTGTTGAAACGTTAGAGTCTTGAATATTGATAACACGAAGATACTGTAGTCTTGAAAGCGGTTTTAAGTTGTCTATTTTCGACTCTCTCACTTCCAATCTAGACAAATTAGTAAGATATTCGGCCCCTTTTAAACTTTTAACTTCTGTGTCCAGTAAGTATAGATTTTCTAGTGCTATATTTTTACTGAGAAAGTCAATATCATTTGATTTAATGTCAGACATTTGAAGTGTAACTAGAGATTTAGGTAATTTAATATCGATTACACTATTTACCTTGTTCATATAAAAATACTTAAGTTTAGTATTTACTGAATAGTCACAATTTTTTAAAACCCCTTCTCGTGGCAACGAAAGAAAAATAAGATTATCTAGACCACAGTGCCTATCCTCTAAATTCCCTCTATAGAAGTTCAAACTCAAAAACTCCAAACTATTCGGTAGATCCCCCCCAAATTTAATGTCTCCTTGCAAATGTAGATACTTTAAACTACCGAGATTGCCAATGTTATCCATATCACTTCTAACTGAAGTAGAAACATGTATTCGACTCAGTGAGCTATCATTTGGGAGAAGTATGTCACTTATAGAGTGTACCATTACTTTCAATTCTTGTAGATTAGAATTTAATTTTAAGTCTAAATTATCAACACTTGATGTCAAACCGATAATCTCTAAGAATTTCATATTAGAGAGTTGTGAAAAATCAGGGAGTGTATCAAGATTTATAGGATTAATCCCAGCCGCTATAACACTACCATTTTTATCAACCATATAGATATCATGAGTATCTCCTGACATATTTATATTATAGTGCCTTCCAGGCTTTTCCTTCAAAAAGCAAAAGTCATATACTTTTTATTGAAATTATGTGACTCAAATGGAGCTTCCAATTTTTTAAAAGAAACATCCTCGCCGACTATTAAATAGTAAGCAGTTCGATCTAAGCCCTCATAATATGACTCTATATAACTAACCTCATTTGATAAAGTAGGGAGGTCTTCAGGTCTCTTGATGTCGGCTGAAAGTACACTAAATGATATAATGAATAGAAATAAAACTAGAATACTATGCATCAGTATCTCCACTTTTACTGGATTAAAATAGTAATGTAAAGAGTCTAGATCACTTCTCAGTGGCATTAAATGATTCTTATCAACGGTTAACTGGCCACTTTCCATAAGTGCTGAAAACTCCGTATATTTATCTTTTCTAAATTCATATATTTGTATGAGATTATTAACATACTTAGGCGATGAAAAGCCCCAATAACTGGCACTATCATCCAGGTTATCCTTGGTATTAAAGTAGGCAGGGTAGTAAGTAACCACATCTCTAACGTAATGCGTGTCATACTGCGACTGGGAGCCAAAATTATGAGTAATAGAGAATTTTCGTCTATGCAGGTCATCTTCAGGCATGGTGACGGCTTTTGCTATTTCCTCCACAGAGTCATAGAGTGACGTCGCACTTTCTAACTCAACATACAAAGGCACTACAGCTCGCCAAGAAAGCTGTTGGAGACGGATGGATGTACGACTAATCGCAACGGTAGGAATAACGTCTTCGGTATCGATAGAAGGGCGTCTGCTAAGTACTTCACTATACTCATACACTTTTTCTATCAACTCTATATGATTTTTACAGTTTAATCGGGTGTTACTTTTGTACCCTTTGAAAGGGTTAAGATCGATAACTAACGACATATCCTCTTGCGACAAAAGCCGGCTTGTTATACTCAGACTATTTTTCTCAACCAAGCATTTTGACCAGTACCCATACTCTTCGAGCAGCTTTTGAGGCGGCTCTATTTTCTCTTCAAATGCGCTCCAAATCCCTTCTAGCCTTAGCTGTTCACTTGATTTAAAGTAGCTTCGTATGACTGGAATCAAATCATACGCTAACCAAAATACGTTTATCGCTGTGCCGACAATAATCATCGCAAAGCCAAGTACTGGCATTGCAGAACCCGCAGCAGAAGCTGACGATACTACTTTTTGCCTGACTATAAACAAGCCTACTGCTGATGCAAGACTACCCATCGCTTCAACACCTGACCTCGCGGCGGCTAGCATATCATTGTTGCGATAATGATCGACCATATCATAAATAGCCACAGCACCAGCAGCAAAACCAATGTACATACTTAAACGATCCGCATTGCTCGCTAACGTGCTCATTAAGCCACGATTCAGTTTATTAAACCTCGTCGCACTAAAGTAACCCCAGACACTCATTGATGAGTTAAATACAGAAGTCGCAGAAATAAACACACCGGATAGAGCGTTTACTACTTCCCAATAGGTTTTGTGATCATCCCAACCCTCTTTTTCTGCCTTTTCCCAAGCAGCCATTAGGGTTTGTGCTGAGTAAACAAAATTATAACTCGCATATAAGCCTCGGATAATTGCGGATCCCGTCCGTAAGGACGTTCGCTCAGTCTGAATACGGTCACTGGTATCCCAATCGAATTTATCGAATACACTCTTGTTAGCACCGTTACTTAACTTTCTCTCAAGGTCAAGGTGAAAGTTCCTTACAAATTTACCAAACGTTCCTTTCGATTCGCCAAAGACTCGGTTATCTATCTTACTATTTCCTGTCAGTGATAGGCTTCGAGCCAACTCATTTACCGCTTGCTGATATCCATCTACCAAAGCCCCGTTGATAACTTTAAGCGATATGAAAAATAGCTTTATATGGCTCAATGGTTTGAATCTTAATTCATTATAAATTTTATTTGTTATCTGGCCTTGGTAGCATGCGAGAACGACCTGCAATAGACCCGGTGCACCAGCCCCCGGAATCAACTGCCCTAACATTGGTTTTATGAGGTCATCGTAATGCTTGAATATTGTACTCGAAGTTGTCTTGGGAACTCCGGTAGTTGAACTATCACTCAGAGTATCTTTTTGCTCTTGAATGAAGTCGTACACGTCTCCTTGAACTAATCTTATAAACTCTCGAGTAAATTCATCTGGCAAATCATGCGCTAAAAGTTCATCTAACCCATACTTAAGATCATTGTTCCAAATTTGATCGCAATATTCTTGAACCTTAGACAACTCTGCGTAGCATTTTGCTAATGATTTGAAGATATCTTCCCAGTTATCTTCTTTCACCATGTAGGGCCCGGGAGGAATCACGCCATCACTCTCTCCGGAAATATTCTCTTTATAGTGCTCTATATAGTGTTCAAGTTCAGCTATAAATGCTGGCGAAGTAATTAACTCATAAACTTTTTTTGCACTCGATAGCACAGCCCGCTTTGGTAGGTATAAGTCTGTACCTAATGGTGGTCTTTCGATGTAATCCGTCACTTTATCTCTTAACGAGACCACTTCAACAAGCAAATCCTCTCTTCGCTTTAACTCATCATCTAGATGATCATCACCACCGACTGCGCCGCAGTCGAATAAAGAACGGCAGATGTCTGGATTTAAGTTTCTCGTATATTCCTTTGAAGATTGATAAGGAAAGTTAATGTGGTTTCCGAGAAACTTTTCCATCATCATCAAGTTAGTGACCTTTTTTTGATGAGGGAACGACAAAAGTAGATATTCTGTATTTGCTATCTCTAAATCATTCAGCGCCTTATCAATACGATACTTCCATTCCGGTAGCGTACAGTATAAATGTATATTTTTATTTTTGGATCTTCGTCTCTGATGGGATAAACGACTTTGTTATCCATCAATGATGCAACACCACTGAATCCAGCAGGCGCGCTTATTTCAGATAGCTTATCTAGGTTTACAGTTGTAAAATTTTCTTCATCTAATGGATATAGAAATATCCCACCTTTAGGTGAGTCATAAAATTTTAATTGTGATGTGGAAATATTTTCATTTACATTTCTTCTTCCGAAATAGCTAGAATAGGGAGATCTATCCCTACGCCAATTCAAATGATATGTAAACCCCCCACTGTCGTTAATATGTCCATATGTTTTGATATGTACGGCTTTACCATTCATGTCAACATAAACCATTTTAACCTCTGATTCCCTATACTCTTCTCCGTCGTCGGTTTTATACACTTCTGTGGCTATAAAGAAGCGATCTTTAATCACTTCATGATTGTCGGCATATCTGAATGTTGCATTACTATAGTTGTATGGTGTTGGTTCAACAATATCCGTCGTCTGATACGCACCGTCTTCTTCTGGGTGAGTATCTGCGGTTCTTGTGACCATTGGAGTATAGGGAGGAAGTGGCTCAATATCTTCTAGATTCCAGTCCATAGCTGGCAATAAATTGCCTTGCGCGTCATGTTTGACAAACTCTACGAGTGAAAATCTTTGCTGATACTCTTGACGCCGTTTTTCCAGAGTCTCGATATTTCTTTCTAAATCTTGTAAATAGTTCTCATAGTGGTTTTCTTGCTTATGCCTTTCAATTAGATCTCGAAACTGTTCATCAAAAAATTGAGCAGTTTCTCTTAATGATTGAATGTCTTGAGGAAGTTTTAATTTCTCGATCTCAGAAATGTTTTCATTTTCTAATTCTTTTTCTAAGAGATCGGCATACCTTCTCATCTCCTCCCCACTTTCAATTAGGAAATCACCATCAATTTGAAAACTCTCTTCCCAATTATACATCTACTTACTCTCTAACTTTGTATTTCTGATCAAGATCAACAGATTTTTGGATACCGCTCCGTCTACTTTTTCACCATTCACATACTGTATATAGGATATATTTCGCTTTGTTACTTCTGCGATGTTACCGTCAACTTTGCTCGTTAATACACTTAGATTTCTTAAACGTTGCTGAACTCCTTTCCCCGAACTTTGGTCTTCTAACGACTTAAGTTTTACTTTCCTTGAGAACACCGTGTATTCATTATCAGCTTGCCAAAATTCGATACTAACTTCACTGTCATTTTCGTATTCTTCGAGTGTAATGATACCATCACTGGGAACTTCACGTTTCAACTCATTCCCACCCTTATTAATCACATATTGATATCCAGCATATGGGTTCCCATGCTGATCGATTAGCTTTACTGAAGGCACTTTTATTGGCTCATCTTCTATAGGCGCAACTGAATTTGATTGCGTTTCCACCGCTGGCGATGCAGATTCAGCGCAGCTATCTCCTGAACGCTGTAAAGACACAACCACCTTTTCCACATTCACCGTCTGTGGACTAAATGCAATTCCAGCATCCCCTATGGTGACAGTAGCTGCACCCGAGATTACGCTACCACCGTGAGCTGTGCCGTCTCCCATTCGTGCAGCGGGCTGGCCATTTATAAACACTGAGCCTGACCCAGCGGCGATTGAATCAGGCGGTCCACAACACACACACATATCACCAACTTTTGAAGCAGGCTTTCCTTCTACAAACACATTTCCAGAGCCTGTGGCGACAGGGCCACCGACATGCGGAATTTTACCCGTCTTTGCCGGACAGCTATGACCACTCCCTACATTTGCAGCAGGTTTACCCATTTCTCGCTCCTTAAGTCGATACCGTGACGATCAATTTATGATTTCTCTCTCGAGCAATAAAAACACTATTGTTAGATTTCGAACAAGTTCATTGTTGTGCATGAAGGAGCGCGAAACTTGCAGCACCTTTGGAATGGATCCCTCACTGACAATCACATTAATTCACTTATATGAAACGTTCATACAACTTGCAAAACCATCTTCAGTTCCGTTGAACAACATAACGTTGTGATGAGAGTGGTACTTCAAAGAGAGGAAATTTCGTTGTAAGTCGAGTAGTTCCATCAGCGGCAGATTCGGCCCCAAATCACCAAAGTCATGCTCTAAGCTAAGGTAGCTTGTACTGAGCGAAACATAGGGCGAAATAGAACTCATACCTGCCCCCCAAAGAGAAAAGGTTTTCGGACCAACGAAATAAGGATGATAAATGGCTCTTAACACGTCATTCGGCTTGAATCGGCTAGCCGCAGTATCTATAAGTCGCTTCGCGACTATCGGGTGCTGTTCTTTATTTGTCGCAATATCATTGTGCGTCCAATCAATACTTACACCATTTGGCGACTTTTCTATTTTGACGACGAGAATCGATTCAGTTGGCCTAGAGGAGCAACTCACTTTTCCGGTTAAGAAAAATTCATTGGTGTCAATGCCTACCACCCAAACCAACGGGTAGCTCTCTAAACAGGCTTCGATATGTTTGATTGACCAGAAAAAAGAAACCCGCCCCAATGCAACTATTTTGTGAGGTAATGCCTCACTGAGACTTGGAATGTAGTCCTTCAAATGAGATATCACGTTTGTTTTGATTTTACTTAGATGTCTCGGCATCAAAACAACTACCGGCGCTTGTCCCCAATCAACTCGAAGATTATTGAAAGCAAGATCTAGCAATGCTTCTATTCTCTCATTTGCATCGGTCGTCGTTATTCCAATGCTTAGCTCTTCATCGGTACAATGCTCTGACTCAACTTGATCAGAAGCGAGCCCCCTAAAATATGGGAATTCTAGTTGCGCTACGTTCTTACCTAGCTGCATCCCCTTCATTGAAAACCATACTGGTCCCATACCCAACTCTGATAGTTACGTTGTTTATCATTAATTTAGTTAAGTGCTATTTTTCCAGCTTTTACATCAATTGTAGACCCATTCACTTTAATCGCATTACCTTCGATAGATATTTCTCCGCCACTCGTCAGTGTGATTTTGGAAGCACCACAGGTTAGTGTGAGCTTGTCATTTGCTTTCAGGTCATAAACAGCACCGACCTCTTTACTTTCGTTTTCAGCAACTTTAACTGTGAGATTTTTTCCTACACGAACTTCCTGATTTTCTTGAACTTGCGTTAAGCTGTTGTTACCAATCTCGATACTTTCATCGTTTAGAATTTGACGTAAATAATCTCTTTCTCCACGCAATGCCAGCAGCTCTGCGCCCGGCGTATCATCAAAACGAATCTCACTGTATTTATCTGATTCACTTTTTACTGTACGGCTTTTAATCCCCGATTCATTTCTACGTCCAGGCAGTGCGTACGGAGGCGACTGCTCACCGTTATATAGACACCCTGTGATTAACGGCTGATCAGGGTCGCCATTTAAGAACTCGACCACCACTTCTTGGCCAACGCGCGGCAAGAATGCGCTGCCCCACTGGTTACCCGCACTCGATTGGGCGACGCGGATCCAGCAAGATGGCATCTGTTCAGATTGACCTTCTCTGTCCCAATGAAAATAAACCTTCACTCGGCCAAGGTTATCGACGCTGATATCACCGGGTTGTTCCGACGGACTACTAGCCGCCACCGTGGCCGTTTGCGCGCCGTAGATCATTGGCTTGTTGTATTTCACCGGCGGGCGATAAACACCCGCACGCTCTACACAGGTAAAGTTTGTTTTGATGCCGTCACCTGTTGCATTCGATAAACCCACTTGGTTGTTCACACTGCCATAGATCGTACATTGTGTGATTAAGTAAGCTGGGCCAACATAGTTAGGGTTGACGTGTTTTGCGAAGGCGAATGTTTTACCCACCCCCATGGTACGGCAGTCAGATTTTGCAAAGTAACGGCAGCCATCTCGCTGTAGCGCTTCAAGGCGCTTTGGCGCAATACTAGCAACGCGGCTATTGAACTCCGACTCACCTTGATACACGTAGTGTTCACTACCCGGGGGCTGGAATCCTCCATGCGGTGCCGAAAAACTCGAT
Organism: Thaumasiovibrio subtropicus; assembly: GCF_019703835.1. Taxonomy (NCBI): domain Bacteria; kingdom Pseudomonadati; phylum Pseudomonadota; class Gammaproteobacteria; order Vibrionales; family Vibrionaceae; genus Thaumasiovibrio; species Thaumasiovibrio subtropicus. Next base: position 1,319,078 of record NZ_AP023055.1, read on the forward strand.
TGTGGTAATGCGGATGGTGCCTGCAAGTTGTAACCTGAGACTGCTGACCCCATTGGTGTTGATCCGGTTTCTTCTTCCCAGAAGCTGACGTGTTGACCAGAAATACTACCACTGTGGTATTCGACAACCGCCTCAGGTGCATCCTGATAGTAACTCTCGCTATCATGTAGCACTAATGTGTGCTTTGATTTGCTGTGTTCGAAAACAAACGCGATACCTTCTTCTGCCATTATTCTTAGCAGAAAATCGAGATCGCTTTCGTTATATTGGACTTTATAAATAAACTTTGGGTATGTCTCTTCAAGTTTATTTTCAAAATCAATACCGTTTTCACCAAACAGCTTAATAACAATTTCATCAACGCTCATGTTTTGGAAAACACGGCAATTGACTTTGTGCGCAGCAAACGCCATTTTTGGCTCAATGATAATTTTGTAATTACGGTAAAGCTCACCTTGCGCATTTTCCGCAACACGTGTACCAGCACTCCTTACGCGCGTAACCACACCATTTAAAAAACGGTAACCACCAAAAACATCCTGAAGTTTCATAGAGACAATGGCGGGTTGCCCTACAAGTTTATTTGCATCTGCAATTGTGCCATTGACATGCACCGACGCAACAATAGAGAAAAGCTGTGAAATGCCTTCCTGATATTCCACATTATCAAGAATTAACTTGTCCTTACCCATTGGGGTAAAAATCGCAATAACGTTATTATCTTGGCTTGCTTTTTTCATACTCGAATCTACATCAGTGAAAAGATAGCTGCAGAGGCCAACCCTCTGCAGCTAGGGGTATTAAATTGGCTGGCCTTTGACGCCGCTGTAGCCGTATACCAATGGCGCTTGAACGTTGTTCTTGTCATCGGTAGGTGTAACTTTCATTAGCATTTCTGTGTAAGAAATAACGATAGTCTCAACAGGACGGTCGTCTTGAATTGACACAGAGTAGCTTGAAATCATTGCGTCAGTTAGATCAATTTTCATGATCTCTTCAACTTTTTCACCCTGCTTAGTGATGAAGAACTCAGCTTTTTCACCTTTACCGATAGTCGCTTCGCGGAAAAGATCCGGAGATGCTTTATCTTGTAGTTTAGTGATAGTCATGTCGTATAGACGAGTAGAGCTCGCTTCACGGTCTTGCGCAGTACCTGTGAAAGACGTGATTTCACGACCTACACTCCAATCAACTGACAGAAGTGTAATCATGTCTTTATAAGCTTCTGCAGTAGCCTCACCCTTAATACTGGAATATTTAAGGTACGTATTAGATTGCATGCTAATCTCCTTTAGCATTTATGACAAATAACTCAATTATATGAGCGGTTTAAATCCCTTCACTTATCCAGAGCGAGAAAGAAAGGGAATTGATAATTAGCACATTAATGACTAATTTTGGCCTGTGAATAATTCCACGAGAAATAAACGACTAAAATCTTGGCCGTAATTTCTCGTGAGGCATCTCGCATTTTTTTTCGCAAGAATTATTCGCTTACTTTAATTTCACCTGACAAATATCATTTTCAATTTCGAGTAAAACTTCAGTGAAAGAAATACGTTCTGCCATGGCAGAAAGGACCTTCTCTGAAATTTGGGGCAAGATCTCATTTTGAAGTAAGTTCTGAATTACCCTTGCACCACTATCTGTCTCGTTACAACGTGACAGAATATATTCCTTGACTGAAGATGTTAAATTAAGTGCGGCACTATAATTCGACTTCAGGCGTTTTTCCACTCGGGCAATCTGCAAATCAATAATGCTGGACAGAACATCATCATTGAGAGGTAAATAAGGGATAATGTTCAACCGGCCTAAAAAGGCAGGCTTAAAGCTTTGTAATAGGTCATCCCGCAGCGCCTCTCTCAAGGCTTCTGGCGTAGGCATCAAATCAGGGTCCGCGCAAAGCTCCATCGTCGTGTCAGTCCCCGCATTAGAGGTCATGATAATAATGGTGTTACGGAAGTCGATATCCCTGCCTTCGCCATCTTTAATCGTCCCTTTATCAAACACTTGATAAAACACATCTTGTACACCTGGATGTGCCTTCTCCATTTCATCAAGTAGGATAACGCTATACGGCTTACGACGCACAGCCTCTGTCAACACACCGCCTTCCCCATAGCCGATATAACCCGGAGGTGAACCGAGTAGCAGGCTGACTTTATGCTCCTCTTTAAACTCAGACATGTTGATCACAGTAATATTGTCTTCGCTGCCATACACCTCTTCAGCTAGCGCGAGCGCAGACTCGGTTTTACCCACACCACTTGGGCCAGTCAGGAAGAACACACCATTTGGCTTCTTCTCATCGTTTAGGCCCGCGCGCGCAGTCTGAACAACTTCGGCGATAATCTTCAATCCATGGTCTTGACCAATGACACGTTCACACAGCCGGCTTTGCAATTGTAACAAACCTGCTATCTCATCGGTTTGCATTCGACCAACAGGAATCCCCGTCCAGTCCGAAATGATCTCAGCAACGAGGTTTTCATTCACACAGGTGAAGATCATTGGCTGCTCAGCCGCTTCAAGCCCTGTCTTCGCTTCCGCTAACTGCCCCTTTAATGCATCGCGATCAAGCGACTCATCATCGGTGAGCAACTGCTTTTGCAATGACAATACAGACTCTACCGACTCTGACTCACTGTCCCATTGCTGCTGCAATGTCGCGCGTTCATCACCCAACTCAGCGAGTTTTGCTTCAATCTCTGCTAAGGCTTGTTGATTCTCCTCACCTAGCTGCGCATCACGCATCAGTTGATCTTGCGCTGCGCGAAATGCATCCATCTTCTTATCGAGCATATCGAGACGCGCGGGGATCACTGATTGGCTTAACGCTACGCGTGAACATGCAGTATCAAGCAGAGAAACCGCTTTGTCGGGCAGTTGACGACCATGGATGTAACGGTCAGAAAGCTTAACGGCAGCTTCTAGCGCTTTCGCCGTGACTCTCACACCATGGTGCGCTTCCATCATGTTGACAAGGCCACGAAGCATATCGATGGCACCTTCAACGTTTGGCTCATCAATCTGGACGAGCTGAAAACGCCGTGTTAGTGCTGCATCCTTTTCAATGTGTTTTTTGTATTCTGCCCACGTCGTCGCGGCAATGGTACGCAGTTCTCCACGTGCTAAAGCGGGCTTCAAGATGTTCGCCGCATCTCCCGCATCATTGCCATTACCAATTAAGCCGTGTGCTTCATCGATGAAAATAATGATGGGTGTTGCTGATGCTTTGACTTCACTCACTACAGATTTAAGGCGATTTTCAAACTCACCTTTAACGCCTGCGCCCGCCTGCAGTAAGGCCAAGTCAAGACTCTTGATCGCTACCCCTTTTAGCGAATCAGGCACATCGCCAGTAGCAATTTTTAATGCCAAGCCTTCCACGACCGCCGTTTTACCGACACCGGCTTCACCTGTCAAAATAGGGTTGTTTTGACGTCGGCGCATCAAGATATCGATCATCAGACGGATTTCATTATCCCGCCCAACCACAGGATCGAGTTTGCCGTTACGCGCTTGTTCCGTGAGATCAATCGTATATTGATCGAGTGCGGGCGTATGTTTGCTTTGCGGCGCAGGTGCCCCCGTTTGCACACCCTCACCCAAACCTTCCTGCCAACGTTGCTGTAAGGCCTGCGGATCAATCTTATTCAGCTCGGCAGTGTACTGGCTTGGAATCAATAATCCGCCATCATCATTGACGAGTGTAAATAGCACATGCACGACATCGATTTGGGTTTCGTTGAATGCGATGGTTGCGCTCATCCAAGCGTTACTGAGCAAATCAACAATGTTCGCTGATAAGCCAGGGACTTCGCTGCTACCTGTTTTTTGGCGCTCCAAATAACGGGTTAAATCACTGCACCATGCCCCTTCATCAATATTGAAAAGACGCGCAATAGAAATAAAGTCCGTGCTGTGACTATTTGAGAGTTCAAACAACCAGTGCCCAACATCGACACTGAAATGACTGCGACTGCTTGCGCAAGCCGCGGCTTTTTCGAGACTCAACCGCGCTTGTGGCGTGAGTTTCTCAACAATTGCTTTTAAGGGTAAGGTACTCATTGACTCTTCCTTGTAACATCACACCGAGATAGTGATGCGGTTTCCGGTACGTTTTTTCTTTGGCATTAAAATTCCCCCCCGACCAAGCATGCCTTGACCCGGCGATAGCTTAACAACAGGGAGATCGGATTGTTCTGCTTCTACCGTCCATTTCACTGACAGTGAAGGCGGCATAAAGGCAGCAGCTTGTTTCTTGAGTCCCTCAAGCCTTGCCCCTCCGGGCATTAGTGAAGGCACGAGTTCTGGATCAGTCACATGGCAAATCACTTCGACCCCAGCATTCACATTCCACACGCGTTTACCTAGAGTGGCACTTTTTCCTAACTGTGCATGCTGACCTTGCTTATTCTGTTTCGTGCCCAAGCTTGTCTGTTCATTCGGTTTTAATGACATCCACGCGCCACGCAGCTCTTTGATTTCAACATCTGTCCCTGCCACCATGGCAAACACAGCTCGCATGGCTTCACGAGAGCGAATCGAACGGAGATGAAACCCGGCCCAATGACGGTTGTCCTGCCTGCCTGTCAGCGCATCTACGATGCGTTGAAAATCGCTCTCTTTACCGAAAGCTTGCTGGCGAAGTGCGACCGGACGTTGAAACTTCTTCCACGTTCGAAAATAAAGTGAGAGTAATCGGTGATTAAAGATGTTGTAAAAGCTGGCTAATCCGCGGTCTTTAGCTTTGAGTCTCTGTAAGACCAGTTCCGTGTAATGCTGAGGCATGACGCCATTTGCACCCGTCAAGCCAATAACATTACTGTCTATTCTGATTTTGCCATCAGCCCGTTCAAACATGGCTTCCATATCATTGATGGCAAAGCCAAGATGCTGAGCCACATCGATTACCATATTTTCATTGCCGGGCAAGGTGTCCGTACCCAAGGTCTCTTCCATTTGCAACAGGTAGCTTTCGACGAGATGCATCGAAGAGAACATCGGTTTTTCAACCAGCGTATCAATGAACTTTTCGCGATTCATAACAACGCCTTCCCACCAGCCATTGCCGGCCAAACATGGTAAAAGCGCTTAGCGGGGAGTAACTTAATACGCAGCTGCGTAAAGCTGTTAACCTCGGCATATTGGGCAAAGAAGTCTGACATCACTTGACCAAACAAGAACAACTGGTCGTTGTCGACGCGAGATTCAACGATGTCTAAGGTGATCTCTGAACCATGACAGAAACCAACGCGACCTCGCTGATTCACACGTGCCGTCGTTTGATTCACATGCAAAGCTTCAATCGCATCGGTCAGTACTTTGGTGCTTGGCGACCCACGAAAATCAAACAGTTTTAGCATCTCTTTCAGGTTACGAAGCCCCCCCTCATCACTAAAGGTATTTAGGGTGATAAGCTTGGCAAACTGCCAGCGCGTGTGTGCGTTCATTCTCGGCCGAACCGTGGTACTGAGCGGTAAAAGGCAACGGCTCCCTTTTGCGTCAGCATTTTTGGTGACTGATACTTCAGGCTGCCCCCCTCCATACGGTAAGCGATTAGGGATGTTTCGGTTACTGACCTGTGCTTTGATATGCAAGTTGGCATGATCAAAACGCTCCGCAATTTCTGGTGAATGGTCTTGGTTAATCAAACTCAAAAAGATATGGCGTCCGGGCTCATCAAAGCCTCCCGCCCATGCCGCATCTTCACGGCGAATACTCCAGTAGTATTCATTCGCGTTGGCGTAGTTCGGATGCTCGCCGCTATAGTAGGGCTGAACATCCAAATCATGATCGAGTTTGCTCGAAGACAGTTTTACATCATCAATACTGATCACTTCTTGCGATTCGGCTTTGCGATTGGCAGGGCGAAGCTCGTACTCATATTCAGTCGCAGCTAAACGCACGGGTTCCAATGTAGTCTCGAACAAATTAATCACTGGCCCGCAGCCTAGCAACACGTTGTCTGCAGTGACTTGCTTGGCGAGCAGCGGTACAGAGTCTGAGAGGTAAAAGAAAATTTCTACCGATTTTCCAGGACCGAACATTTCCGTGTTCAATCCTTCTAAGTTGACGAAAAGAAACTTCTCTGGCACCAAAAAGTATTCGACCAACTGCCGATACCCGCTAAACATTTGCGGACTATATGGCACCAAAGGATCGACATCCTTGCTGGTCAGTTTGGAAGCCGGAAGCTGTGTCACCGACCCATCTTCAAGAGCTATGCTGACGCCCTGCAAGGAGCGAAATAGCAATTGATAAAGGCCATGGCTTGTTTGAGGCTGGCCATTGAGATAAAAATTGAGAGCACTGATGTCCAACTCATCAAAGCCAGAGCACCCTTCATGACATTTGACTTCTAGCTTCAGTACAGCCGCTGAATCCGTCTTGAACTTACGTTCTGGTGCAGTAAAGGGCGCATTCATGTACTTCGCATCAACCACTTCAAACGGCCAGATATCAACCGCAGATGTCGTTCTATAATGGCAAGTCTGATAACCCGGTGCGAAAATGTCGACCTTGGTCCCAACAGGTAAGTGATTACAGTTGTCGGTATAAATACTTGGCTTATGGTGCACGATGCTCATGGATGGAATCGGTGCATGAAAATCTGGGAACAGCTCACCAATCAATGACTCCGTGAGCTGAGGAAAACTGTCATCCAAGCTCTGCCTAATCTGAGCCGAGATAAACGCCATCCCTTCCAACAGACGCGACACGTGTGGATCTTCAATATGCTCATCAGTCATTTTCAGACGCGAAGCAATTTTAGGGTGGCGATCAGCAAACTCACCCCCTTTGTGTCGTAACCAAGAGAGTTCGCGCTGATAATACTTCAAAAACTCATCGTTCATCGTCCACCCTCACTGACTTTAAAGCCTAAATTGACTGGCTCTACTTCAGAATCAAACACAATTTCTTCACTGACACCTGACTGAACCACCACCGCCTGTATACGGAGTCGTAAGGTTCTGTCGACTTCGTCTTCACCTTCTTTCACTGATACCTCAACATCGAAGAGTCTGGGCTCAAATCGACCCAGTGTTTCTTCTACAATGCTACAAAGATGATTCTTGCCACTCTGGCTACTAAAAGGCATTGATGAAAAGTCAGGTAAGCCGTAGTTAAGAATCGACACATCAATTTCTTCAAACTGGCTTTGCCATTGATTCCAACCAATGCGTGCATTGAGCAAGTTTTCTATATCACGACGCAGGTTCGCCAAACTGATACTGGGTTGGCGATACTCGTGACGATCCAGACTATTTTCTGGCGATAAATCAATTAGTTTGTCCAAAAAGGAAATATGGGCAACTTTGTCACTCACTGAGCGCATCCTGTGTCAGCTAAAATGAAATGCGACGAATGGCATCGTCATAAAACGCTGGTGCCATGTTGGCGCCAGCGATAATGTTGGCTTATGCAGGCTCTGCAACTTTCTGAGTCCAGCCTTCGGACATCCCGAGTACGACTGGCTCTTCATCAGCTAACAACATTTTGTGTCCCGCCCCCAGTACAAGACTGTGCTTGTCTGAGGTTAGCCAATCGGTTTCACGCGCAAGTTTGTGTGCATCAGTTTGCGAGTTCACGTAAGTGATTGGCATAAAGAGCTCACCCGTTTGTCCGTCGATCACATCCAGCTCAATACGACGCCACACGCTTTCAATTAGGTTTTGCGCTGGCTGAATCGTCAGGGAATTGATCGCCGCAAATGGGACCAAGTAGAACTCACCATCAGAACCGAAACACTCTAGGTAACCAGCAATTTGATCATCGAGATCTCGCAAGTCACTAAATTCACGGCCATCTAACGTGACAACAGGCTGACGACGGCGACTCTCTTGTTCATTGGCGATGTCATCAACATCGTCGTTTTCACGCGTCATCGCTAAGATGTTTTTAACAAGCAACTCATTCTGTTCATCAAAGCCTTGCCCTAGAAATTTTACCGTCGCCGCGCCTTGGTAGAAGTCAACACGTGCTTGCGCTGCATGCAGTAAATGACGCAGTTGAGTCCCTCCCGGTAAACAGTCCGGATCTTGTTTTAACAGAATAAGCAACTGGCTTTCAGCACGCTCATATTGGCCATCAATACTCAGTAGCTCCACCAGTTGACTGCGCGCTTGTACATCTGTCGCTTTCTGTTTTAGGTGTTCCATTAGGTTGGCAATTGCACCTGCCAAATCCGCCTTTTGGATCAGTTTCTTCCATTCACTCATGTTCTTTATCCGTTATGTACTTTAGGGGTCAGCTCGGTGATGAGACGTATGCTCGATACCATCTGATCCAATTGAAAATGTGGTTGCAGGTGCACCACAGAAAAAAATCGCCCCGGTTTACCCAGTTGCTCTTTGACCTTAATCCTCGCTTCACTCAGCGGGAATTTTGCACGGACCTCTTCCGTCGACTCATCTGACGCAGCGGTATATTGATGCAACCAACGTTGAAACTCGCTTTCGATACTTTGCGCATTTTCATAGCTACCGATCTTGTCACGACCCATTACTTTGATGTAGTGAGCAAAACGGGAAACACATAATATGTACTGCATCATCGACGACAATTTGGCGTTGATACTCGCCCCGACCGACTCATAGGCCGCAGGTTCATGCAACGATGCATTGCTGTAAAAAGTTAGCAACGGTGTATCTGGAACAGCAGATATCGGAATAAAACCACAGTCTGCCAATGCCTGCTCTAAGCGGTCACCTACCCGCAAACTCACCGAGGGTTTCTCTCGATACAAGCCACCAGGAAAGTGCTGTTTTGCCGACGGGGTATTCACAACGATGCCTTTTTTATATTGGCCTCGCTGGTGGCCACGAATCTGACCAAACCAGCCTGATTCAATGAAGGCGCGCGCCACAACCAAGGCAAAACTGTATGCGGCGCTTCCCCACAGCATGTCTCGTTTCGCAACACGGCAATGTTCAATGAATGCAAAGTCTTCTGCTCGGGAGCCATCTGGCCGATAGACCTCTCGCATCAATACATCGGGCAATGTAATAGCAAGAAAACGTGAGTCTTCCATGCTCCGTAAACTCGTCCAGCTGATGTACTCAGGTTGACGAAATTGCGCACTGATATCTGCCACTGTGGCTAGATCCGCAAACTCATCCACGCCAAGTAGCGTTGGATCGGCAGAGGTAATAAAAGGGCAAAATGCCGCCGCCGCGGTTTGAGTCACTTTGCGCAAAACGTCGACATCCTGATGGACTCGTCGTTTGTCACCATGCTGAATGCGATAGTCACCTATCAACACACCAAATGGCTCACCACCCGGCATGGAGTATTCGTTTTGGTAAATAAGCCGAAACAACTCACTTTGGTCAAACTCAATCGCTTTATTGCAGTCCTTCACTAACCAGTGCCATGGGTAGTTCAGCACTTTGACCTTAACTTGATCTTCGCCACGCAGCTCTGCGACTTCACGAACCGTGTATTTGAGTCCGCGCCAGCTCGCCTCAAGTTGTTGAAATGCCTTGTGGTGAATGATCTCGTTAAGTTGTTCGTTAATCACCTCATCCAATAAACCAATCACTTCGCCAAAGTGACGCTGAAGCGCATCAATGGAATCGAAGTTCAGTTGCTGGAAGTCAAGCCAATAACGAATTGCAAATATCGGGTCATCAATATCAATGAAGCGATCCATCCAGATAGCATTCAAATCAACTGACTGAGTTATTTCGGATTCCGCTTCTAGTAACTCAACAGAGATAAATTCTGGTCGCATCGCTCACATTGCCAGCGAGACACGTCTCGCTGGCCCCTATTAACCGTTATTTGGGATCTTCGCTACAAGGCGCAGCGACGTGGTTAGCTCTTCCATCTGTAGCCAAGGTTTCAGCCAAGCGACCGCGTTATATGCACCCGGGTTACCTGGAATTTCCTTCACGCTGACTTTGGCATCTGCAAGCGGGAACTTAGCGCGGATATCTTGACCACCACCTTCAGACGCATTCACATAAGAAAGAATCCAACGGTTTAGCCACGCTTCAACATCTTGCGCTTCCATGAAGCTACCGATCTTGTCACGCGCCATCACTTTCAAATAGTGAGCGAAGCGAGATGTCGCCATGATGTAAGGTAAACGCGCAGAGATTGCCGCATTCGCTGTCGCGTCTGGGTTGTTATAAATCTCTGGTTTCTGACAAGTTTGACCACCAAAGAACACCGCGTAGTTAGTATTCTTATAGTGACAAAGCGGAAGGAACCCTAGCTTACTGAGCTCTGCTTCACGACGGTCGGTGATCGCAATCTCTGTCGGACATTTCACATCCGGGTCACCTTCATGGCTAATGAAGGTGTGTGCAGGTAGATCATCGACTCGACCACCACCTTCTGCACCTCGAATCGCGGTACAGAAGCCGTACTTCGAGAAAGCTTCCGTCATCTTGGTGCCCATCACATAAGCGGAGTTCATCCAGCAGTAATGATCATGATCTGCTGTCTTTGATAGATTGGTTTCTTCATCTATCTCAAACTCTTCATAGCCAAAGTCTTCGACTCGTTGCGACATGTAACCATAAGGCAAGCGTGCGAGTACGCGTGGCATAGTCAATGAAACGAAACGAGAATCTGGGCTTTCACGGAATGAGCGCCACTGGGTGTACTCCAACGACTCAAAGACTTTCTCTAGATCGCGAGGCTTGGAGAGTTCATCCCACTTATCAAATCCAAAGAGGTTCGGTGATGCCGCCGAGAGGAAGGGTGCGAAGCCCGCCGCGGAGATGTTTGACATCAAGCTCAATGTTTCAATATCTTCTGGGTGGTTAGTAAACTCATAGTCACCAATTAACGCGCCATAGGGCTCACCACCTGCAGAGCCAAACTCTGACTCATACACTTTCTTGAATATCTGGCTTTGATCGAACTCTACTGCTTTGCTCAAGTCTTTATGCAGTTCTTTCTTACTCATGCTCATCATGCGGATTTTCAGCGTTGAGCATGTATTTGAGTTCAAGACCAGGTACTGCAGACCGCGCCAACTCCCTTCGAGTTTCTGAAATTTATCGTGGTGCATAATTTCAGATAGCTGCTCTGAAATGGTTTCATCAAGCTTCGCAATGGCTTCACGGAAGGTAACCGTGAGGTTTTTATTCCACGTCACTGTCCCTTTCATCGCTTCTTCGGTCAGCGTGGTGATCAATTCTTGCGCACGGGTTGTTTCTGTCTGTTTGGTTGCAGACAATGCCATGTCTAAAAACGAAGTATTGTCCGCGTTAACGGATGAGTCTAACTGACTCAGCGCTTCGGTGTTCATACGTTTTCCTCTTCAGTTGCGTCTTCGCTTGGTGCATCCGTTGCATCATCACCTGACGTATCAACGCGTGGCTTATCTTCTAAGTTCAGCTCAGCTGCCAACTTCGTTAAGTTGTCAGTGTTATTGAGAACCGCTTCAAGGACATCTTCCAACTGCTCCGAGCGGTCAATCTTAGTCATCAAGTCGCGAAGCTGATTACGGGTATCCATCAACTTCTTCAGTGGTTCAACTTGGTTCACTACCGCCGCTGGCTCAAAGTCTTTCATTGAGTTAAAGCTCAAATTAACGTCGAATCGTGAACCGTCTTTGTCCAAGGTGTTGTTGACGCGGAACGATAGGCCTGGGTTCATCTTTTTCAGAACATCATCGAAGTTCTCGTTGTCGATTTGGATGAAACGGCGATCTTTTAGCGCTTTGAGGCCATCTGTGTTTTGGCCTGCAAAATCACCCATGACACCCACCACGAACGGTAACTCTTTCTGGACGCTGGTATCTTCTGTCTCAACTTCATAGGTGATATGCACTCGTGGCTTTCTCACCCGCGATAGCTTTCCATGGATACTGTTCATCTTTTCTCCCTTATTTCCTTAGTATTCATGACGTAGTGTCATCATTGGCTATCCCGACCAAGCGAAAGTAGCCTTGTCGTGCTTCACCGCTGTCGATCAATTCGGCCAACAGCTCAGGCAAGCTCATGTCACACCATCGAACAATCTGTTCAATGGAGTATGAAACTGGTGAATGCGGTTCTGTTTCTTTGAAAAATTCTGCAATCTTGATTAACTGAGCAATGGCTTGCTCTCGTTGCATCACGTTACTGGTCAGCGGATTCAGCGCGACTGCTTCAGCACCTACGTCTGCTTCTGCCTCTGTCACACTGTCTACATCGTTAACTAACGGGGCAGCTCTTCGAAGCTTGTCTTCGGCAAGGAAGGCAACTGCGTCATGCACATCCTGCAAACGTTTCGAGATGTTGCTACTCTGCACCCCTGCACTACAGGCACCATCCATTGCCGCAACCGCATCGCTGTAGCCAAGTTGTGCCGCTTCTATCTCCGCGACCAGACCCACATAGAAATCGGTACTCGAGTCTTTTACCGCCGCTTCGAGGTCTTCAATATTGATCCCGCCAGAGTCAAGCTTCTGCTGACGCTTGTCTGACTCCATGCGGCTAATGTCGTTGGCTTGTTGGTACTCCCAAAACGAAAATGGCGCATCACCAAGCTCTTCCGTTAAGGAGATACAGCTGATCGGTAACAGCAAAGTACCTTCCCCATCAACGCCATTCAGACCCACTAATGCAGAGATCCGATCCTCTTCGTCATCATCTTCATCAGGCAAAGGATGAATATCACCCCAGTAGTCATTCACTAACTTGGCTGTCAATGCATAGCCCATTGCGAGCCCAGCAAAACCGTGAATGCGGGTATAGGCTTCAATTAGCCAAGCAAGTAACTCAAGATCTTTACTTTGCGTCGCTATGATATCTGGCAGCTCTTCTGCTATCGGGCGCCACATATGAGATAAGCTCAATAAGGGATCACCATCAATTAACGCATCGCGCTCTGCTGAACGTGCTTGAGAACGGACATCCTTCAGGCGGTAGTAAGCCGAAGTTGGCCCAATATCTTGTCGCAAATCACTGCCACAGGGCGCATCATCACTAATGGGTTGTACCAAACGTTCGATGTCCAGCAAGGCAGAAAACGGCTTAAACTGAGGGGCAAGTGCGCTCTTATCTGCAGCGTCGACAGTGTCAGTATCAGCCATGTCTCTGCCCTCTTAACCCATTGAACACAGGGACAGTGACATCACTGTTTGCTTGCTGCTCGACCAGTTTTCCAAGATAGCTCGCTTTAACCACAGCACAGGTCACGTTGTCAGACGCACCCTTGACGAGTGCTGAGTGCATCAAGGCAAGGCCAGATTGGCTAACTGTTTTTGCTTCTAAACAGAAAGCGATTTCGTTATCACTCAACTCTTTGGTTAGGCCGTCAGAGCACAACACAAACTGGTCGTCGTGACATAACTCGCCGGAGACTTGATCTACGACGACATCAGGGGCCACGCCCACTGCGCGTGTAATCACGTTTGCCATCGGGTGGCTTTCCGCTTCACTTTCTGCGATCAACCCCTGTTCGACCATGTCCATCACCTGGCTATGGTCACGACTTTTCAACATAAAGCGGCCGTTGCGGAGACGATAAAACCGGCTATCACCAACCCATAAGCAATGGTATTGGTTGTTGTCTAAAAACAGCACCACCGCCGTCGTGCCCATTGTGCTCCCTTCGAGATACTCAGCGGCATAACGGAAAATGGCATTGTTCGCTTCTGTCACTGCGCGCTTGAGGAGATCAATCGTCACCTCGTGGGCTTCGTTCACACGCTGTTGAACCGTATCAACCAGCATTTGGCTGGCAATATCACCGGCTTTATGCCCACCCATACCGTCAGCCACCACCCAAACACGCTTCGCCAGCATCTCAGCACAAGCATCTTCGTTATAGGGGCGCACTTTTCCCGGGTGGGTTTTAACAAAACTAAAAAGCTGCCAGTTATCCATACTCATTGCGCACACCACTTATCCCATTGGCCGTCTAACATTGCCGCGTATTGACTGATGCTTGGCAGGCCATCCGTGACCAAGCTGCATGCGGCGACTGAATCTGAGCCCGCTGTCCACCACAAACAGTAGTGAGTGCGGGCTTGGCGAAACTGCCTATCCAACAAGGTCGTTGGCGACAGTGGTGATTGATGGTTGATCAACTCTATTTGCGGATATCTCACTGGCGAATAAGGTGTCGCCTCATCCGGCGCGGGCAGTTGCTCGGCCCAAAATGGCGTTTTCAATTGCGCAGCCCATTGACCGAGGTTGATATGCTCATCCAACACATCGAGGATGAAAGGCTCGATAGCGTCGCTCCAGTCTGGTTTACACCAATAGTAAGCAGGACCAAGCGGTACTTCCGTTGCCAGCGTAAAGAAGAAATGGCGCCCTACGCTATCCACACTGGGAATGAAGGTCCCTATCATGGGTGACTCACCACAAACATTTGGCGACAAGGCAAAGTGCCAGATAGGGGCGGTCAAATAGTGTTCTTGCCAATTTCCGCCCATTTGCTCGCGGCTTACTGCTAGTACCGCTTGCTGCCACTCTCGCCACTGATTAATGAAATCAATGGGCAAACCATCTTGCACAAAGTCCCCTTTGGCCGGAATTTTTCCGACGTATCCCCACGGTGCGATTACAGCGTTTTCGGACATACAAAGCGCTCCATTTCTCGCGACCAGAACGGATTAACCGCACTGCCTGGAATCAATTCCAATTTAGATTTCGTGCCTCGAATATCGATCACGATGACGTTGTCTTTGCGCGCTTGCGGACGTGCTGCAAGTGCTTGGTCAAGTAAGCGGAACAACCCCCACTGACTACCATAGGTGCGCGTAATATCACTCCCCGATTCAAATGGCGTAAAGACAACTCGAGTACGTGGATTACGATCAGGCCAAACAAAGTTATGGCGACGTGTAGGGCCATGGCCATAGTTCATCGATTGGTTACCTAGCTCGATCTTGATTGAACGAACATGCTGGTCGAGGTACTGCGGTTTTAAACCAAACTCAACGCGAATGTTATTACTGCCTGGTTCAAAGAATGCACGTCGAATACGGTGAGCGCGTTCAAAGAAAGCGAGTGACTGATTACTCACACCAATGCTCTTTTCAAAGCGCCACGTGCCTTTCGAGGTATCAACAACAGGATCGAGATACTGTTTAAAGAACTTATCCATGGTGCCGCCGTATCCAAAGAAAGCCTGAAAGTCGCTGAGCTTCACTTCCTCTTTTGCAGACGGATTAAACGGATATCGGTTTGCAATGGTCTTTTGGTACTCCGCGTAAACCGTGTTCTGCCAAATTTGATTGAGATGGACACTCGCCCCTTGTTGCGCGACGCGATCTGACTCCACTGACATATTGCTTACCCATGAACGGAAAGGCATAGGCAGCATGTTGTCAGCTTTGCGGAAAGACCCACTTAGTGCACGGTGCGTTTTGCCATCTAACATCGACTTGTAGGCCACTCGGTCAGAGCTAGAGGCGCTCGATAGATCGACGAGATAGTTGTGATAGGCAGAGAACGTGGCCGTAAGATGATTGAGCTCGATATCACTAATCGCAAGTAGTTCGTGGAAGGCGTACTCCACTTCTTTACCTGCCAGGTTGAGATTGAGTTCAGGCGATTCACTCGGCAGCAGACGCCCATAGCGCGTCTTTTGACTATGAAGTGCTACGTCAGCAACGTTAGAGGCAACCTCACCCGCTATCTCAACGTTCTTACTCACCTCAATTTGCGTCAAGCGCAGTTGACGTTGATAAGCGCGAATCAAGTTTTGTATTGGCTGTTCCGGTCCGGCAAGGATCTTGGCTTGAGCAAGCGAAGCATCCAGCCCTTTCGCGCGTTTTAACACGAGATCACTGACGAGCTGATCCCACTCGTGATTGTAGTCTCGGAAATAGCGTTGGCGCACAGCTTCAACAACATCACTCGCATCTTGGCGACTTAGGTCAATCTCATCACCGTAAACCCAGTTGTCTTCCATTAAACGGCGTACCATACGGTTGATTTCTAACTGGAATAAACCATGGAACCCGTTGTAGGTATAGAAACCAGGAATGCCCATACTCAGAGGTTTACCACTTAGGCGTTCAAACTCATTCAAGCTCCGTGAACCTAAGACGTCTGTCACTCTGAAAGATGGAATATGGCTATCCATAAACTCCAGCTTCATCCGCTGATAAGCACGCTCATCAATGGGCATCTTGGTTAGCTCACCGCGGGCCATCTCAATAGCTTTTGTGTCTGGCTGAATACCGACATTGTTGGTTGTCAGCATATTTTCGATATGCGACATCAACGATTCACGCAGCTCAATATTGATCTCGCCGGGATAAGTACGCTCAAAATAGGCTTCAAACCATGTCAGCACCTGCGTACTGTCGTAATGGGTTGGGTCAAAGAGCATCAAATAGGTTTTGAGTGTTTCGTAGAGGTACTCGCGGTGCTCTCGGTGCGTGGCCATTTCGCTCGTCAACGCGTCATTCGCAAATGATGACATCGCGGTTTTTAAACCGTTGCTGTATGCCTGTGAGGCTGACTGACCTATCTTATCGCCTTGATAAAGGCCAATTTTCTTGATGCCACTTGTATCGAGGTATGTCTTATCATAACCCGCAGGTAAACCACGCAGTTGGTCTAATGCACGAACCAAGGTGACAGCATCAAGGTCACCACTAAGCGGCTGCCCACCCAAGGTCGCTTGATAGTCATCAACAGCGAGTTCCGCCGCGTGGACGAGTCCTTTATTCCAATCGAAACTGTAATACCAAGCCGCAGACATCCCCCCCGCAACAAGCAACCCACCAAACAGCGCTGCACGATGAATCCATCGGTTTTGCTTGGCATGGTGTTGGTTAACGCTACCCAGGTATTGCTCTGGAAAGATAATCTTCTCGAACAGATCCCGAATAAAGAAGCCCTCTTGGCTACCTGAAGCTGAACGTAACGGAATTTGAGATAACCCTAATCCACCTGATGTTTCAGCCATTACGCGGTCAATCGGCTTACCTTCTTGCGCGGCACTGACGATAAACACACCACGCAGCATAGGTGGCGCTTCAAACGCATTGGCCGCAAAAACTTCTTTCAAGAAATCATCAATTTGCGATTGCAGCATGCGTAGTTGCTTTGGAAACTCATAAACCAATGAGCGGTTGTCCATATCACGCTCACCTTGCAAACGCACTGGCATGTGAGACAACAACTCGGTAAGGAGGCGGTGGAACTCTTTATTGAATAGGCTGACGACCCCTTTTTCATGATCACACTCCAATGGGAACATCATTCCCCATGGCTGATCGCGCTTTTCAGGCTCCATTTCAGCAAAGAACTCACTGAATCCAGCGACAAGGTCCGCCTTGGTCAAAACCACATACACCGGGAAGTGCATGCCGAGTTGATTACGCAGCTCTTGAATACGCATTTTGATCGCACGTGCGTGCAAATTACGCTCTGTCTTGGTTTGCGTCATCAGACTCACAAGACTGATGGTGACAATCGCGCCATTAATCGGCCGCTTGGTACGATACTGCTTTAGCAAACCTAGGAATCCAAACCAGGCTTTGCTGTCAGCATTTGCTTGGCTATCCTGAGTGGTGTAACGCCCCGCGGTATCAATCAAAACCGCCTTATTGGTAAACCACCAATCACAATGGCGTGTACCACCAATCCCCGCTAAAGGTTGATCGCCGAGAGATTCTTGAAGAGGAAACTCCAAGCCAGAATTGGCTAACGTCGTTGTCTTACCCGTTCCTGGCGGCCCGATCATCACGTACCAAGGCAGAGAGTAAACACTCTTACGACCTCGCTTTTTCGTCTTGTTTAACAGCTGTGTTGCGGTTTGAATACGCTCACGGATGGTATTAATTTCATGTGTTGTCGCTTCACTTTGCAGATCATCCTCTTCTTCAGAGGTATCCAGCAGTTTTTCTACTGTCTCTTTGTCTTGTTTTTTCGCCTTCGACAAATGGCGGATATTGATGATTCCCCAAAGTACTGCAATACCAATCAAGCAGTACATCCGAACCATTTCGCTTTTAAACGGCTCTTTACCCGCGATAGCTAATAACGGCCCACCAAACCAAATTAGGAAAGCGACAGCTAAACAACCAATTAAAGTCGTTAGCCATTTTTGACTAAACAGGTATCCAATGCCCGAGGCTATTCGTCTAAAAAATCCCATTACAGCCCCGCTCTTCGTTGATCAAACATGATGTCTATTTCGACACGACGATTTCGAGCCCGATTCTCATCGCTATCATTCGGAAAACGTGGTGACGTTTCTCCCATCCCCTCTGGCCAGAGTCGACCGCTGAGTTGATTCCCCATCGCAAGTAGGTTGGCAACGGAGGTAGCGCGCGCCAATGATAAGTGCCAGTTAGATGGGAATTTACTGGTGAATATCGGTCGATCATCGGTATGTCCAACAACCATGATCCGCCCGGTAGTCGTTTCCAAAGACCGACCAACTTTTGAAAGCAAGGGGTGCATGTGCGCTTCAACATCTGCACTGCCAGAGTTAAAGAGCTCGCTTGATTTGATAATAATTCGGAGGCGATCGGTCATATCGATAAACTCAATCAGGCCACGATCGACTTCGGTTTGAAGCAATTGACGAATCTGGTTTCGTGAAGGATCTTCAACAAACTCTTCTTCAACCACTTCGCTGGGTGTTAAAGGTACTAGCGTTGAGAGCTCAACAAACGCACCATTGGATTGTTCGTTGATGCGGTAATTAAAGAACATGTACACCGCAAGCGTGATCATCGCGAACAAAGACATGGTGACCCATGCCGGCATACTTTCTTTATGCTCATCTTGAAGAACGACCCATTTTTCAAGATCTGTGTTGATCGGTTCCGGGGTCGCACCCTTTAAATCTTTAAGCGCTTTATACGCGCGGTGTCGATAGTCTTCGTGCTTCTCTCGCCCTTGCTCTTCTATACGAAGCTTGCCAATAAAGCCCAAGGTCAAGCAGAGGTATTGGAGCTCAAGGAGTTCAGCAAACGAACCCGGCTGCTTCAAGCTGGCATCGAGCAGATTGTAGAAATGCTCTCCCCCCCAAGTGTCGGCATAAAATGTTGAAAGCAAACTTTCTCTCGTCCAAACCGACTGCTCACCCCAAACTGTGTTAAGTACGGTTTCGTCAATCAAGCAACACACGCAGTAGCGCGCTGACTCAATCGTTTCGTTATTCACGCCTTGCTGGCGCAGACGACTTTCGTAATCACGTACCTTATCGATACACGCTTGTCGCAAAGACGCAACGTCACCGTGATTACTGGTAGAGCGGATTTGTCCCACAAGAGAAAGCAATACACTGGCTTCGTCGACCACCGCATTGTCTCCAAGTGAAGGAAGACGGTGAGTGACTGTTGCAGATGTCGGTGCGATTTTGGTTAAAAGAACAGTGCTATCACCACTTTGCGCAGGTGGCGGCGTTGCCACATCGCCAGAGCGAGCACGGCCACCCGGCCTTGGTTTAATTAGCGTAGATTCTGCCATGCATGCCTCATTACTGGTTGATCGACCAGAGTTCAATCTCTAGTGATGGATACTGACCAGATAAGTGAAGTGCGATACCCCCACTGGCACTGAGGCGTGACCAATAGTCGTTCGTTTTATCTAGTTCGAAATACTGGAAACCAGCGTGATATGGAATTTGGCGAGGCGCGACCGGTAAAGGTGACACTCCGATCCCTTGCAGCTGGTTATTAACCAGATCGCGTATATGTTCGACTGGACCAATCTTGATTTGCGCAGGTAATCGACGGCGGATCTCTTCCGTATCGATATCGGCTTTGACTGCCAATACGAACTGTCCAGAAGCCAACATTTTCTTATCGGCAATTGGCGATACCCGGATACCAAACTGGGTTTCTTCCATTGGTAGACGTGTTGCCGTTTGCTCAAGTACAACACTCAAGCAATGGTTGAGTACGTTAAAGGCGGCCGAGAACATTTGCGGCAGTTCCTGATGGTTGTAGGCAGGTAACTCCGGTGGACGTTTGTTTTTCGCCGTAAATGCGGAGAGCTCACCAATCAATCCATAAAACTGCACACAAAGGTCAAAAGGGTGGACTCCTTCAGACTGGGCCAATAGTTTTAAAGTCGACTCGTATCGATTGAGCACCTGAAGCATCATAAAATCTGCAGCGGACGTCGCGTTTCCTTTTCCTTGAGACATACGGCTCGCAATCGCATCTGCACGCAGTTGCAACATCGCAATGACATCCTTCAAGTACTTCGCTAATACCGGATTCCCTGACACGCTGATGCTTGGGGGAACAAACGTCGCATCAAGGACAATTTCACCTTCCCCTGTCACTGAGTTGACCCTTGCTACTGGAATGGAGTGAAAGCCCGAGACAGGTTCATTGGTCAGCTTTAATGAACAATTCAGTTTCGCGAGCTGCACAGTCTCTTCATCTTGACCGTCCGTCTCATCCACCAAGTTATGGTCGTGGAAACGATAACGCGTAATCGCATTCGATTCCTCATCCGCCACGTTAAGCTCACGCGTTTTATTGTGTGGGATAAGCAAGTAAACCAGCATCCCATTAATGCTTTTATCAACACTAATTGGCTGAGGGGCAAGATCGCGCTCTGGTATATTGATGATTGACCTATCTGGTAAAACCGCAACACATTCCGTGATTGCAAACTGACCAATTTTTAGCAGACTCGCATCTAACTCTAAGCTAGCCACACCCCACGAGTATTGACGTAGGTTTTCGTGCAGCAATGCGGACTCCCGCTTGATAAATCGCTCTTGTTGCTGAAAATGCTGCGGTCGAAGGAACATACCTTCGCTCCAAGCAACGCGATCGAACTCACTCATAACTCTTCCTTGTCTCGGCAATCACTACTGGGAAACCGAAATTCGTAGTTTCTCTAGATTGACGTTAAATGTGTTGTAGCCCGTTGGGTCAATCTCAATCACCTCGCGCCAGTGCGCATTGTCGATATCACGGTATGCCGCAACAATGCCAACATAGCGTGTTGATGCTTGCATACTCACTTCATAAGAAGCATCTGCACCGGGTGAAAACGAATACTCATCACGCATCACAAGGTCTCCACCTAGCGCTTTTTCTGGTGATTCATACAACGCAAAGAAGTCTTGATTATCAAAAACAGTCCTCGATGAAAGCTCATACACCTTCACAACGAGTGGAGATGCTCGACCATTCATGTCAGGGTTAATATCTTCACTCACTTTGAAATTCAATGTCGCGTATGCAGGCACGATATAGTTAAATGCACCACAGCCCTGAATAAACAACACGATTAACACAAACAACCTTTTCAGCATTTTCGTCCCCTTGGTTTATTGCTTTAGACTTTGCTCATAAGCTTTGACAAAGTCTTCTAAATAAAATGGTTTATTGGTAGAGGTCATTTCATTCTCTAACTCAAAATATCTCTTCTGATAAATTTCCCACTGTTTCGCTTTTATTCTTGACGGGTTCATTTTATTTAGAAGTCCTGACGCCTCCATTGGTGTGAGGGTATTATCAGGATGCAGAAGCTTCATCATTCCATGTACGGCCCCTTCAACACCATTCATCATGGCATTTTCATGTTTCTCGATATCATCAAATGCTTCAGAAATAGCGCGTTCAGGTGAAAGAAAACTCACCGATGCACGATTAAACAAGTTATGTATCGCATCTTCGAGATTAGCGGAGAACTTTAGTGGGTTGTTCTCTTGACGTTGAAACGCCGTATGGTTTAGCCGATTTGACTGCTTAAATGAAGCTCGATTATGCAGGGTATCCATTAAACCATTCATCAAGAGTTGCATGGAATGACCCACCGTGTACCACCATTGAGCTTGGTTTTCACTTGGTACCATCTCAGGATTAATTCCAAATCCTTGAAGAAATGCTGACAAAGCATGATCATCCATTGGAGCACTAGCCTGCGCCGGTACGGCTGTTGCTTGTGGGGTAAACTGCGGTTGCTCTACAGGTGCATAAGCAGGTGCGGCCTGCACGGGTTTCTGCGTTGCAGGTGCAGTGTAGGCTGGCTGTTCTACGACAGATGCTGGCTCCGGCTGGGCTTTTCTTCCTGGCGAAGGCATCGCGACCGCAGTTTCTGCCACCGAACTTTGCACACTCTCTTCCATCGCGAACGCATCTTTCTTTGCTGGCGCTGAGTTCACAGCTGGTTGAAAATCAACAGGCGTTTGCGATGGTGCTTCTACTGGCATGTGCGGAATCGATGCAGCAACTGGTTCATCGTTCACCATCGGCTGAGAGTTATTGTTGACAGCTGGCTGCTCGGTTGCAGTAGATCCAAAAATATCCCAGTCATCTGGAATTGCACTGAAATCTTCTTGCGTTTCAAAACTAAAATTGTCTTCGAGTTCGCCAATAAAATCACTCTTTGGCGGCTCAGATTGTGGCGCTGGTTTAGCTGGAGTTGGTGTACTATTTGAAACTGGTTGCGCTGGCGAAGGCGTCGGTATCGCTGGCTGTTGAGGTGTTGATTGCTCTACAGAAACAGGCGAAACCTCGGGGCTGGTTACTGTTGGTGTCGAAACCTGTTCAGTTTGAACTTGAAGACTAACTTCTATTTCATAATCACCAAATGTGATTAAATCACCATCAGAGAGTTTCTCTCTATTTTGTTTACCAATTGCAGCCACGTTTCGGTTTAAAAACACACCATTTGTCGAGCAATCTAATAAGTAAAACTGTCCGTTGTCGAATACGACTTGGCCATGCGTACCAGACACTACTCTGTCTGGATCCGGTAAAATCCAATCACAGCCACCTGCTCGTCCAAAAGAAATTGCCGATCCACCATCATTCGCATCAACACGCATTGTTGACTTTATTTCGGATGTAAATCGGTGATAACTCACGATCGATAAAGTTAATATCATAGTTTCCCCTGAAGGCAAGAATATAGATTTTTAGCTGCGCAAAATTAAATATGTGAGCCTACTATCTACAACCAAAAAAACTTATCAACGTGTCCCAACACCATCGTCTTTTATTCTTGAGCGCAAATCATGACTTCTATGTAAATATGAATGTTGTTAATTAACTATTTTGCAAGACATCTCGCGAAAAGCATCCCATTCAATTGTGACATTGCGCAGACTACACAAAGATGCGGCTGTTAATGCTTAAGGAGTAGCCAAACATGTCTGAAAATCCGACAACGCCGCCAAGCACAGATGATGACGGCGACAAAACACACATCGTTCATAGTAATGCCTCATCATCAAGCGCAACGAGCAGCGCGGATAGCGACGGCGAAAATCAGAAGTCTTCAGAAAGCCTGGTTGGTACCATCATCAAAGGCCGCTATCGGATTGAAAACCTGATTGGTCATGGTGGGATGTGCGATGTATATCGTGCGACGGACAGGTTACTTGAAAAGGCAGGGGTCGACTCCCCTTTCGTTGCCCTTAAAGTATTGCAACGCGAGTTTACTGATCAGCCCGAGACCATCAAACTTCTGTTTAGAGAAGCTCAAACAACACAAAAATTGAGTCATCACAATATTATTCGTATTTACGATTTTGGTATTGATAAACAGGTGTACTTCTTAGTTATGGAGTACCTTGATGGTGAAACACTCGAAGAGGTCATTCAACGTTCAAGACCCAATGGCTTGGCGTTTGATAGTGCGTATAAGATCTTGCGCCAGGTGTTAACTGCACTCGATTATGCCCATCAACAACATATCGTTCATGCCGATTTGAAGCCTGGAAACATCATGCTCAATCGGAATGGCGAGGTGAAAATCTTCGATTTTGGCGTATCAAAAGTCTTCAATAAAGACACCGATGAGTACGCGGTGCAAAATCCAAACGAAGAAGCAGGACTAAGCGGGTACACACCAAATTATGCCTCACTGAATCTACTTGAAGGCAACGAAGCGTGTGAAGCTGACGACATGTTTGCGTTTAGCTGTATTGCGTACGAATTACTCTCTAGCCGTCATCCGTTTGGCCGCAAGCCTTCCAACATTGCCAAGGCCGAGAACTATGGATTAGAAAAGCCCGCGAAGCTCGCTGGCAGTAAATGGCGTGTCGTTAAGCAAGGGCTATCGTTGGAGGATGAGGCCAAACCACTCAGTGCAGCAGAGACTATCGCCCAATTCGAGAAGAACCCGTGGCCTAAAATCACGGGGGTTGCTGCCGTGCTAGCGATCGCTGCCGGAATTGGATATGGCTATCACTTGGAGCAAATCAAATACCAAGCACTGGCCACCGAGCTGGCCCAAATGCAGTCTTTAGAAGATAGAGATCGAAATTGGGAGTCTCTTGCCCCAGAAGAAGTACTGACGCAGTACCAGAGCTTGCCTTCCAATAAATTGGTGCTCAGGGAAGGACTGTTGAGAAAGAACCAGACAGAGATTTTGGCTATCTTTGAAAAACGTGTCGACTCTATCTTGAACAACAGCCGAGAAAATCGTTTCCCAGATTACTATTCTGTGGAAGAAGTCATCAAAGAAGCCTTCTTAGTCTACCCTGATTCTCGGACCTTAGAAGCGCTCGCTCAAGACATTAACTCAAGTTGGCAGAGTACTGTTGATGTTTTAGCGCAAAGGATCAATGTGCATCTTGAGAAGAGCCGATACAATACGGAAAACGAAGAAGATAACATCTATGCCATTATCGATGACTTGAAGAAAGTAAGGCGAGACTATGAGTTCAAGCCTACTACACAAGCCACACAAGTCTTCGTTGAGAATTACAACAACGCGATTGAAGCCATGGATACACGTGCGTTGACCGATCTCATCGCTGCAGGGGATGTTTTCTTTGCGAAAGATGAGGATTTGAAAGAGCTCATTGCCTACGGGAATCGACTCAGTTCTTCGATTACAGAACTTAGCCAATACGAAAATGAGCTTGATAAAGGGAACCAAGCAACCTTCCCTTATGCCGCAGCCGAAATATTCTACGCTTCGACTTACAATGACTTAAATGAGTTGCTGAAAGAGAGTAAGAACGAACGTAGTATTGATGAACTCGTAACCAAAGTTGATGCCTTTGCCGAAATTGTACCTCAAGACTTCCAACCCTTAGTCGATCTGCGTATGAATGTCGCTGGTGAGTATCAGAAAATCGCTGATGCACTCATTGATGCTAGGAAAGACAGAGCAGCCAACAAGGTCATTCGAAAAGTGAATAACCAGTTAGCGCTTGCAAATCCTAACCGACGCAGCTAGAGATAGCTCGAGTCAAAGGAAAAAGGAAAGCGCCGCTATTAACTAGCGGCGCTTTCGCCTAGACCACTTAACGCTGTTTTTATTCTCAAGCCAAAAATCAAATTGCAGTCTTTGACTTTCTGATCACTTATTTGTGCTAAAAAGTACGTTGCCTTGAAAACTGGGTTCGAATGATGTGCCTGCGGATACGTTAGTCGCAAGTCAATCAGACATCTTCAATAATCGCTTAGATAGCCAGATAAACGATATGTCTATATTACCTAGCTTACCTGCCTGATACACGTCAACTTGTTACCACCTCGTTAACTAGATGTCATTAGTTAGATCGTAATCACAAATACAGCCTATAGCGCCGTGGACAACTGCCAATAAAGACTCCCTCCACACTCATTGATACATCAACTCAGACATATTTCCGGCGATCGTACCACTGAAGGCACCTGTATAACTTAATAGGCAACCAGTATCAGACACTCAAAATAATCAGCAATAAAAAAGGGAGCATTGCGATGCTCCCTTCTTCATATCAGCGATGTACCCTACTTAAGTTTGAGATCTAACTCAGTCATTAACTGCGCACTCTTACGGTTTCCTTGATAGAAAATTCCCGCAGATTTGGTCACTGAATCGCCATTGGTAGAGAAGATAACATCTGAACAAGTCATCAACGCATTACGCTGCTCAGGGTACATACGTAGTAATACCGCATTGTTCCCTTTATAGGTTTCAACATTCATGCTGTAGCTATAGTCAGCACCTTTCTTGCTACCATCATGGTTAACAAAGAATGAGAAGATAGGTTTAGAGCCAACTTCCAGTGTTGATTGCTTCACATCGACTGGACCAACGTTAACTGTCGTACTACCCGATTTGCCTTCCCATGTGGAGTTCACTAGGTTGCGCACACTCGCGATATCACTTGGCGATTT
This sequence comes from Thaumasiovibrio subtropicus, assembly GCF_019703835.1. Classification (NCBI taxonomy): domain Bacteria; kingdom Pseudomonadati; phylum Pseudomonadota; class Gammaproteobacteria; order Vibrionales; family Vibrionaceae; genus Thaumasiovibrio; species Thaumasiovibrio subtropicus. Next base: position 1,345,095 of record NZ_AP023055.1, read on the forward strand.
AACAACTTTTCCACCTAAGTAGGCTTTCAGTACTGATGGATAAACTGGCTCTACTTCTAGACAAGTTGCAACGATGTCCCCGTCTTGCTGTGAAAAGAGATTGAGACCATTGGTGCTGCGCGAGGCGAGAATCGCATCAAAATCAACCGTAGAACTCGCGGCAGGAATACCACCAAGTGCTAAACGACCATCTGCTGGCTTGTTACGCGGCACCTTAGGACGCTCAGCAATTGGTGCCATGTTTAAGACATTTTCAATACGCTGCTTCTTCGCCGCAGAGATACGTGCAACGCTTGCTTCAGGGGTGCTGTTTTTGTCTTCAAACACATCAAGCAACTCAAAACGACGGTTTGCCGCTCGGCCGATATCAGTGCTGTTATTGGCAATCGGCTGTGACTCCCCTACACCTTCATAGTAGAGACGTGACTTATCAAAGCCCAACTTAACAAGTTCATCCGCAATAAACCTCGCACGACGCTCTGAAAGCGATTGGTTGTACTGAGCGGCACCTTGACTGTCTGTATGACCAACAACATAGATGCTCGAGCCTGCATCCAGTGTCGCAATATAACCTTTCAGGAAGGTACGTAAGTTTGCTAACTGCTTGGCGTCTTTGATCTCACTATCACCAGAACCAAACATCGGTGTTTGGGCAATCAATGAAACTTGTGAAGCCAATACATCACGATCGGCATTACGGCTAAATACGGCACCGCTTCTATCTTCCGAAACGCGCTCAAAACGCGCTTGGTATTGAGACAACTTAGCAAGGTCCGCAATTTGCTTTTCACGGTGATCAAGATAAAAACCAGCGCCACACAATTGAAGGACGTTCTTTGCTTCCTTCGCCATTGCGTTCGCATCAGCGGTATCGAATACTTCTACTTTACAGATATCGACAATCTGATTGTCCGTAGAAGAACACCCTGCGACACCTAAAATACTTAAAATCGCCAAAGATAGGGGTAATCTGCGACTTACTTGTTTTGCCGTTTTCACTGGATTGGTCTCTCCATAGTTTCTGGTTTTATCCTAACAATTAAGAAAGTCACAACAGTCATCACCACCGACTATCGGCGGGTTTGCCACTGCTGCGGGATACCCGATATGAGATTGCACTCAACGTTCACACAGCCAGTAAATGACTCGTTTCGTTAGTGCGAATGAAGAAAATACCTAAAAGTGTGACTCTCTTCCGCTATGGAATCATGATGGAGAAAGATCCTAACTGAAAAATTCCCAACCAAGACCACATATTCGTCCGGGTGTATATCGGACGTTTTTATCCGCCATGTGAAGTAGAGTCAACAGAAGTACCGATTTCTTCCAGCGCATATTTGCTTTTTTTGCATCATGATGTAAACGTTACATGATTCTCGGGAGACGGCACAACCTATGACAGATTTGTGACTTTCGGTACAGTTCTCGGTGAAATAATTCTTAGGCATTACACATCCGCGTTATATATTTCCGGTCAATTTCTTGTTCTCATTACAAAATAACGATGAGAAATCGACTTCATACCCTTTACTCAAAGGCACAACATTCAAAGAAAACGTAGGATGGCGCGGATGCGATGCATAAAAGACGAGATGTGTACAATCTGAAGCTACCCGCATTAAAAAAGGCATGCTGTCAGCATGCCTTTAGACACTATAGCCACGCCACCTTAAGATTAGCTTTCGTTCACGACCGCGCGATTTGCAGCGGGAAGGCGACAAGAAACCAGAGAGGCGAGCAACAAGAAAGCCGCTGAAACCCATAGACAAGCCGACAAACCATACAGCTGGAAAACCCAGCCAGATAATATAGTGCCAATCAACCGTCCCATCGCGTTGGCCATATAGTAAAAGCCCACATCCATAGAGACGCCATCCCCTTTAGCAAAACTGACAATCAAATAAGAATGCAGTGAGGAGTTAATCGCAAAGATGGCGCCGAATAACATCAAACCAATAACGATCACCGCTTGCGGTTGCCATTCGATATGCACACAGTAAGCGATGACAGCAGTAATCCCCGTAAGCAGTATCGCCCAACGAAAAGCAGCCATACTGTCTGGCACTTTACCATCCGCTTTTCCTGTTATGCGTGGTGCAATGCCTTGCACTAAGCCATAAGCAACCACCCACAACGCCAGAAAGCCACCAACTAAGGAGTGATCCCAGCCAAACACTGTACCAAGGTATATCGGCAAAGCGACGACAAACCACACATCACGCGCGCCAAACAAGAACATACGCGCCAATGAAAGAACGTTGATTCGTTCAGATTTTGAAAATATCTGACTGAATTTGGGCTTGCTCTTCGCCTTACCCATACCACTGTCTAGCCACACTAAACTGCAAACCAATACAACTGCCAGTACGCTCGCCATCGCGATAACAGCACCTTGAAAGCCAATAAGCGTTAAAAGAAGACCGCCTACAAAGAAACCGAGTCCTTTCAACGCATTTTTGGAACCAGTTAAAATGGCCACCCACTTGTACAGTGCCCCCTGCTGCTCATCCGGCACTAAGGTCTTGATGGCACTTTTTGCGCTCATCTTATTGAGGTCTTTGGCTATACCTGACAAAGCTTGTGCTGCCATCACCCAAGGGATCGTCAACCAGACATTGGGAACCGCCAACATCATCAAGGCGATAATCTGCATAAGCAGGCCAATATTCATGGTCCGATTTAAGCCAAGTCGCGCACCCAGCCAACCACCAACAAGGTTAGTTACCACACCAAAAAACTCATAGAAGAGGAACAATGAGGCGATGGCTAGCGTACCGTAACCCAAGTCATGGAAATAGAGCACGACAAGCATACGCAGCGCCCCATCCGTTATCGTAAAGTTCCAGTAGTTGAAGGTCACCAACATGTATTGGCGAACACTTTTACTCAGAGATGACAACATAAAGGTGTCCTTAACGCGTTCAACACACTGCCCATGCTTATCTAGACGCGACAAGCAAGGCAGTATTAGAAGTGACTATTTATATTGCTCAGCAACTTGATCGATGTATGCAATCTGAACAGGCTTGGTAAAAGCACCTGGGCGAAGCGCCTGTACTTTGGATTTTATTGTGCTGATATCCCAACCGAGATCGAGCAACAGATGCGCTGCGAGCAAACCAGTGCGGCCCGAGCCCCCCATACAGTGCATCGCAATTTTTTCGCCCGCTAGAACACGATCTCTCAGCGAAGTCGCTTGTTGCTTCCATTGTTCGGCGAACGCGGCGTCTGGCGCTTGATCATCTTCAATAGGCAAATGTACCCAATTCATCGCTGCGGTTTGCACTTCCGCAGGCAATGCAGCGACGCCAGCTTTGTCCATCTCTTCATTATTGAGAGCGGTAACAACGGTTGTTACACCAGCTCGCTTTAGTTGCTCTACAGAAGCAACCAATGATTCACCTTTTGTACCCGGGCATGGCGTTAAAATAAGTGCCGCACCTTCATTTGAAATTGGGAGTTCCCAAACTGGATGAGTCATGTCTTCTACTCCTTATTGGCCAACGTAACGGACTAGCTCTGCCGTGCGAGTGGCATACCCCATTTCATTGTCATACCACGCATAGATCTTCACCATGCGAGAGCCAACCACCATGGTCGATAGCGCATCGACAATCGTCGAACGTTGATCACCTTTGTAGTCAATCGATACCAGCGGGCGAGCTTCAAAGCCAAGAATCCCCTTCAGTTCACCTTCAGAGGCTTCTTGCAGCATGGCATTCACTTCTTCAGCCGTGGTGTCGCGCTTCACGTCAAAGATAATGTCGGTCAGAGACGCATTGGCGAGTGGTACACGCACAGCATGGCCGTTAATCTTGCCCTCAAGCTCAGGGAAAATTTCCACAATCGCTTTAGCAGATCCCGTGGTTGTCGGAATCAAGCTCATACCACAAGCGCGTGCGCGACGGAGATCTTTGTGTGGCGCATCCAAAATCGTTTGGGTATTAGTGAGGTCATGGATAGTGGTGAATGAAGATTGCTCAATGCCCAGCTTCTCATGAATCACCTTCACCACTGGCGCAATACAGTTAGTCGTACAAGACGCTGCCGTCACGATACGATGTACTTCAGGATCATAGATATCATGGTTAACACCATAAACGATGTTGGCCACGCCTTCTTCTTTGACGGGCGCAGAAACAACCACACGTTTAACACCTTGCGCCAGATATTTGTTCAGAAATTCGCCTTTACGATGCACACCCGTCGCTTCAATGACAATGTCACAGCCTGACCAATCTACCGCATCAATGTCGCGCTCTTGTGTTGTTAAAACACGTTTACCATCAATCACCATCACGTTATCTTCAGCCGTGACGCCATGGTGCCAGCGGCCTTGCACGGAATCAAACTCTAGCAGGTGTGCCAGTGTTGCGGTATCACCAGCAACATCATTGATTTGTACAAACTCAAACTCTGGCCAATCAAAAGAGGCGCGCAATGCCAAGCGACCGATGCGACCAAATCCGTTAATACCTACTTTAATTGTCATAACGATATTCCTGTATTAAATAAAGAATCAATCAGCAAACCGAGCTGTCTTCGCTCTGCTGAGATAGAAAGTTGTCGTTGTCTTGCTGATATTGAGATAGCAAGCAGTTTGATTCACCGAGACCATCAATAATTTTACGTGCCCATCCGGGTAAGTTTGGTGACAGACTGTAGTAAACCCATTGGCCTTGACGCTCATCAATTAACACATCAGATTGACGCAGCTGAGCAAGGTGGCGGGAGATTTTTGGCTGTGATTCATCAAGAGCAGTCATTATATCGCATACACAACTTCGCTCATGACGAGCTATCAAGAGTAAACATCGCACTCGAGTTTCGTCAGAAAGCATTTTAAAAAAGCGATGAGGTAGCATAATATTTTTTCTCAACACATTCACATATCCATATATGCTACAGAAAAAATACATATGTAAATACGTATATTCAAATTTATCATGAAGATTTTATGACAAACTATCCGCACCTCGCCATCGACCATTTCGGCCTTCCCAACCCAATAGATACAGTTGCATAAACAAGCGCACACCTAAAATTTTCTCCGTCCGTCACCCACAATGACAAAAAAAGTCAAAATCACTTCATGAAAGTACTATTTTTCACACCAAAGTTTACTTTTTGACCTTTTTTGCACTTCAATTGTTATCAAAGTGTAAACGAGTACATTGCACTGACTAACAACAATGAGGAACGCAAACATGCCATTCATTCGGACATTCATCGCCGCCAGCGTTATCTGTAGCGGCACCCTATCGCTTAGTGCCTTCGCTGCGACAGAGCTGACGATTGCCACGGTCAACAATGGCCATATGATAGAAATGCAAAAGCTTAGCAAGGAGTTTGAAAAACAAAACCCTGATATCACTCTCAATTGGGTCACCTTAGAGGAAGGTGTATTACGCCAACGTGTCACTACCGACATTGCGACTAAAGGCGGTCAGTTTGATGTCATGACAATTGGCATGTATGAAGCCCCAATTTGGGGAAGTAAAGGTTGGCTAAACGAAATCAAGACCGACGCTGCCTATGATGCTAACGACATACTGCCTGCCATTCGAGCGGGTTTATCTGTTGATGACAAACTGTTTGCTGTGCCGTTTTATGGTGAAAGCTCGATGGTGATGTACCGTAAAGATCTGGTTTCAGATGCAGGTATGACCCTGCCAGACCGCGCGTCTTGGGGGCACATTCGTGATGTTGCTGCAGCCATTCATGACCCAGACAACGGCGTGTATGGTATTTGCTTACGAGGCAAACCCGGCTGGGGAGATAACATGGCCTTCCTGACAACCATGGCCAACTCGTTCGGTGCACAGTGGTTCGATAGTGAATGGAAACCCCAACTGACCTCACCAGAATGGCAACATGCCGTCAGTTTCTATGTCGATTTGCTCACCCAGTATGGCCCTCCGGGTTCAAGCTCCAATAGCTTCAACGAGATACTCGCTCTGTTTAATGAAGGAAAGTGTGGCATGTGGATAGACGCAACCATTGCTGCTTCTTTCATTACCGATCCAAAGCAAAGCAAGGTAGCGGATAAAGTCGCTTTTGCCCAAGCGCCTATTGCCGTTACTGACCGTGGCTCGAACTGGCTATGGGCTTGGGCTCTTGCCGTTCCTTCTGCAACAAAAAATGCTGAGGCGGCAGAAAAATTCGTGAAATGGGCAACATCTAAAGACTACATCCAACTTGTCGCCAAACATAATGGATGGGCAAATGTTCCAACTGGCACACGCCAATCAACCTATGCCTCTGACGAGTTTAAAGCCGCTGCGGTATTTGCAGAGGCCGAACTCGCCGCGATCGAATCTGCCGACCCCAATAACAGTACACTGAACCCGACACCTTATGTTGGCGTTCAGTTTGCGGCTATTCCTGAATTTCAGGCAATTGGTGTTGTTGCAGGGCAACAAGTGTCCTCTGCGCTTGCAGGAAAAACCAGCGTAGAGAAGGCGTTAGAAAATGCCAACAAGTCTGCGGATCGCGAAATGCGTAAATCTGGCTATTACAAATAGCCTACTCTAGCCGGGCAATCAACGCCCGGCCATTCGCACTTCTTAGGTTACAGACTATGCAAAAATGGTTACCTCGGCTGCTTGTCATGCCATCATTTATCAGCCTGTTATTGTGGATGATTGTCCCACTCTCGATGACAATCTATTTTTCAACCATCCGCTATAACTTGCTATACCCAGGCGAAAACAATTTCGTTGGTGGAATGAACTTTGAGTTTTTCTACACTGACGACGCATTTTGGCCAGCACTCTTTAATACCCTGACGTTGGTTGGTTTGGTGTTACTACTGACTGTTGTCAGTGCTATTTTCATTGCAGTTGCGCTCGACAAGCCCTTTCGTGGTCGTAGTATTGCGAGAGTCCTTTTAATTTCACCCTTTTTCATTATGCCGACAGTCAATGCGCTCATCTGGAAGAATATGATGATGCACCCAGTTTATGGGGTGCTCGCTGCGATATGGACCGGCTTTGGGCTAGAGCCCGTTGATTGGCTAGCCCAATACCCACTTGGTTCGATCATCATAATGTTGAGCTGGCAATGGATGCCCTTTGCTCTGCTCATTTTTATCACTTCTCTACAATCCATGGATCACGAGCAAAAAGAGGCTGCTTTACTCGATGGCGCCTCTGGCTGGCAAGTTTTTCGGTATCTCACCTTACCCCACCTCGCTCGCCCAATTGCGGTGGTGATGATGATAGAAACCATATTTATGCTCTCGGTATTCGCAGAGATCTTTGTCACAACGGGTGGTGGCCCCGGTTACGAATCTACTAACCTCGCGTTTCTCATTTTTGCCCAAGCGCTCATGCAGTTTGACGTTGGCGTTGCATCTGCGGGTGGTTTAATCGCCGTCATACTCGCCAATATCGTCGCTTTCTTTTTAATTCGCGCGATTGGCAAAAACTTAGTCGCCTAGGGAGGAGTTATGTCAAAAGATGTTTCCTTGATTGATCAAACGGGTTGGCTGAGACCGTTATTGTGTTGGTTTGTCGCGTTGTTGGTGTTCTTCCCAATTCTCATGATCATCATTACCGCGTTTAAAACTGAACAACAAGCGATTGAAGTGCCCCCTAGTTTATTGTTTACGCCAACCACAGAAAACTTCGGCATTGTCCAAGAGCGCAGTGATTACCTAAAGTTTGCGATTAATTCGGTCATCACCGCATTTGGCTCTACCCTGTTAGCCTTACTGATCGCTATTCCTGGCGCTTACTCCATGGCTTTTTACCCACGTAAGAGTACCAAAAACTTGTTACTGTGGATGTTATCTACCAAGATGTTGCCTGCGGTCGGTGTACTCGTGCCCATCTACATACTGTGCCAACGCACAGGACTCCTAGATACAACCTTTGCGCTGACCATTATCTACACCCTGATTAACTTGCCTATCGTGGTGTGGATGCTTTTCTCTTATTTCAAGGATATCCCCAAAGAGATACTTGAAGCGGTCAGATTAGATGGCGCAGACACATTAGGTGAAATACGCCATGTATTACTACCACTATCACTCGGCGGTATTGCCTCCACCGCACTGCTATCCATCGTACTGAGCTGGAATGAAGCCTTTTGGGCGATCAACCTCACATCGGCAGATGCGGGCACGCTTGCAACCATGATCTCGACCTATTCCAGCCCTGAAGGACTTTTCTGGGCGAAACTATCCGCCGCATCGACCATGGCCTGTGCGCCTATCGTCGTATTGGGCTGGTTTTGTCAAAAGCAATTGGTACAAGGACTGACCTTTGGAGCAGTGAAATGAGTTATCTACAAGTGCAAAACCTTTTCAAGAAGTACGGCGAAACTTTAGCCTTGAAGAACATCGATTTTAGTATCGAACGCGGTGAGTTCGTGGTCTTTGTCGGCCCATCCGGTTGCGGCAAATCAACCCTATTGCGGACCATTGCTGGGTTGGAGTCGGCATCCGATGGTGAAATCCGTCTGGATGGCAACGCAATCACCCAGATTCATCCTTCCAAGCGGGATGTCGCCATGGTCTTCCAAAGCTATGCGCTCTATCCCCATATGTCTGTCAAAGACAATATGTCTTTCGCGCTTAAACTCGCAAAGCGACCTGAAAAAGAGATCACCGATAAGGTCGCGAGCGTGGCGAAGGCCCTTAAACTAGACATGCTACTCGAACGAAAGCCCAAAGCCCTTTCTGGCGGACAAAGGCAACGTGTCGCTATCGGGCGCGCTATTGTACGCAATCCAAAAGTGTTTCTGTTTGACGAACCGCTCTCAAACCTCGATGCGGCACTACGCGTAGAAATGCGCATTGAACTCTCCCGCCTTCATCAAGAGCTGGGCAGCACCATGGTCTATGTGACCCACGATCAAGTTGAAGCCATGACCCTCGCAGATAAAGTCGTCATCATGAATCAAGGCGAGGTTGCGCAAATTGGCGCACCACTCACGCTATATCATCAACCCGCGAATCTGTTTGTAGCCTCGTTTATCGGCACCCCAAAGATGAACCTATTACCCATCGATGACCTTACAGACGTTGGCCAAGAGTATCACGTAACTTATGGTCATCACGCTGTCACTAAACTCGCCAAAATGCAGTTTAATGATCAAATTAGTCGTGCGAAAACGATCGGTTTTCGCCCAGAGGCACTCTCTTTCTGCTCGCCAGACGCAGGGCTTTTAACCGGTGATGTGGAAGTCATTGAACAGTTGGGTTCCGAAGCTTTAGTTTACATTCGTACACTCTCAGGCGCGTCCATTGTTGTTCGCGCAGCCCCAGATCAAGTACCTACAATCCGAACAACAGTCGGGGTTAATCTGCCTTCTCAACACGTCTATCTCTTTGATGAAGCGGGAAATACCGTAAACAATTACGCCGAGGTGAGTTATGAGTAGCAACAACCGCCTGTTGCACCTCGGTATTGGCGCATTTCATCGTGGTCATCAAGCGTACTATCTGCACCTACTGAATCAGCAGTTGCCCGAGTCTGAACGCTGGTTTTACACCAGCATCAACTTAAGAAAAGAGACTCAAGCGATGCCAGCACAGCTTAAACAGCAGTCAGGCCAGTATCACTTGAAGCGAATCGCGCCAAATGGCGACACAACATACCTGAAAATTGAAGCGATTGATCGTATTGAAGATGCATCAGAAAGACCGGCTGTCATTGCCCAGTTGTTTGCTGAACGGCAAACGAAAGCAGCCACCATTACAGTGACAGAAGGGGGCTACTATCTCACAGAAGATGACAATCTAAATCTTGACCACGCGGAAATTAAACATGATTTGGCCGCGACAAAAAACGCCGCCAATGCCCCTCTCACCCTCTATGGCTTCCTCGCGGCTGGCTTGCTGGCCCGGTATCATGCCAACGCGGGTCCTATAACGGTTTTAAGTTGTGATAACTTGCGCGATAACGGGCAAAAACTGAAGCGTGCTTTTGAACAGTTTTTAATTCATGCCAATCTCGATTCACTCAAGCAGTGGACAAGTGAAAATGTCCGTTTCCCATGCTCCATGGTCGATCGAATAACCCCTATTCCGCCAGACTCTCTCATTGAAGAAATCCAAACACAACTGAAAGAAACAGACTATTGCCCCGTACTTGGTGAGGATTTTCAACAATGGGTGATTGAAAACAATCTGACACATCCATTTCCCCCGCTTGAAAAAGTAGGCGTAATCATTACTGATGATGTTTATATCTACGAAGAAGCAAAAATACGCGTGTTGAACGGAGGGCATTTTCTGCTCTGTTATGTGGCAGCGCTGCGAGGCTATGAATATTTTCACCAAGCAATCCAAGATGCAGAGTTACAACAATGGCTTAAGCAATATCATTGCGACGAAGTGTTCCCAACACTGCCAAACACCCCTTTTGATATAGAAGCATACCGTCAAACCATCGTCTCGCGATTCAGTAACCCCCATATCGCTGATTCGGTTGCCCGAATAACCGCGGACAGCATCAGCAAGTTTCCACAATTTATTTTACCTACCCTTGCGCGCAGTTTAGCGATGGGGCACATGCCAACAGCCGCTATAAGACTACTCGCTCACTGGTACTGCTTCCTGGTTTTAGTGGCATCCGGACGCCTCCAATTTAACTATCAAGACGCCTATTTTCCTCTTGTTAAGCAGTGGCTTGATCAACCCGATCCCGCTATCGCTTTTCTCGATGAAAAAGCCATCTGGTCAGAGACCACAACGCAATATCCCGAATTTCGTGAACGCCTTTATACTGCGCTCGTTTCAACATTCAACAGCTATGGGGAGCAATACCCATGAGCCACACTCTCCATCTCAATGACCAGCCCCTATTACAGAATCGGGTCGCTTTGCTAAGCGGTGCGAATGGTGGGATCGGTTTAAGCGTCGCAGCGACTTATCTAGCGAGCGGAGCACAATGTGTGATCGCGGATATTGCGCCACAACCTTCAGAACCATTGCAACATTTACTCGAAGAATATAAAGGGAAAGCCATCTACTGTAACTGTGATGTCACATCAGCAACTCAGCGACAAGGGCTCTTAGCGAAAACAGTTTCGCATTTTGGTCAACTCGATATTCTCTTCAACAACGCAGCGATATTTAACATGGGGCCAATATTAACCAGTACGGAAGAAGAGTTTCGTCAATTGTTTAACGTGAACGTTGAAGGGATGTTCTTTCTCATGCAAGGCGCAGCACAAATCATGGTAGATGCAGGACGAGGGGGCAAGATCATCAATATTGCCTCTCAGGCGGGTCGTCGCGGCGAAGCATTGGTTGCCCACTACTGTGCGACGAAAGCGACGGCCATCAGCTATACCCAATCAACAGCGCTTGCTCTCGCCAAACATGGTATCAACGTGAACAGCATTGCTCCCGGCGTCATTGATACACCAATGTGGGATCAGGTTGATGCTCTATTTGCCCACTACGAAAACCTTCCGCCAGGCGAGAAGAAGCGGCAAGTTGGTCAGGATGTCCCGTTAGGACGAATGGGCACACCTGAAGATATTACTGGTGCAGCGCTCTTTCTGGCGTCCTCTTTATCTGATTACATCACCGCCCAGACCCTCAATGTCGATGGCGGTAACGTCATGAGTTAGTGTATGTCCGTAGCCAAAGATCCCGTTTGGGAATTCAGCCAACTTGATGAATCTGTTCTCTATCTCGAGCACGGAGTCCCCCATCAACGTATTCACTGGCATGTACACGAACAATATGAACTGCACCTGATCACAAAAACCAGTGGCAAAGTGATGATCGGCAACCATCTGGGCCCCTTTTCTCCAGGCCATCTCACATTAGTCGGCCCTTGGCTTCCTCATAACTGGGAAAGCCAGTTGCAGCCCGATGAACACTATCCACTGCGTGATATGGTGATCCAGTTTATGCCGGACCTTTTTAATGCCGCTTCGAGAACCTTTCCTGAACTACAAAAGTTCATTCCCCTCATAGAACAAGCCAAAATGGGCGTTGAATTTCTCGATGTACCGCTAGAGGTAGCGGAGCAAGGTTTTAGGCAAGTCAAAGAATCGTCCGGTGTCACACGGATTATTCACTTTCTCTCTTTGATGGAGTACCTCCATCAACACAATACGCGCATCTTATCGAATATGCCCGCATCTGAAATGAAAGATGCTAGTACAACACAACATCGGATTAGTGAAGTCATTAACTATGTCATGGAGCATTATCAAGCCCCGATTAAACTCAAAACGATTGCCGATCAACTCGGCATGACAGAGTCTTACTTTTCTCGCTTTTTTCATCAGTCGTCAGGGCACCGATTTACTGATTTCGTCAACCGTGTTCGCGTTCAGCGCGCCTGTGTTTTACTCACGGAAAGTGATACAACCATCGCAGAAATAAGCCTCAAAGTCGGGTTTCAAAACCTAACCAACTTTAGTCGCCACTTTCGCCGAATCAAAGGCATCAGTCCGCTGGCTTATCGGAAAAAACACGAAACAAAATAAAAAGGCCTCTACCGAAGTAGAGGCAAAGTTCACCACAAATCATCACACAAAACGATTCCTGACATGAATCGCTAAACGCTCTACTAGAAATAGTAATCCAACGCTAGTTCAACAAAGTCTTCATCCCGGAACCCATAAAGTGAATCCGCAGCATCATCACTCTCAAACAGCCATGCATTCACACGCCATTTCCAATTGTTAGATAGGCGACTCGTCGCCTCTAATCGCGCACTTCTAGATCTACTAAAATCGAGGTCTTGACTGATTCCAAACAAAATTTCAGAGCTGTCAGCATCATTTAATGCTAACCGCCAGCCGGCAAAAATATCATTCTGCCCGCTCACTGGCGCCTCTTCATCACGGCTATCATAGAGGTACTCTGCCAACCAACCGAGATCATACTGAGAGTCAAAGATACCGACTTGTGTGTACTCGAAGCCCGCAGTCATGGCACGAAACGTCTCATCATTACTGTCTCGATGTATCGCTTCCAATTTATAGATCCAATCCCCATAAATACCTTGAAGATCGGCGCCAATTTGCGTCATTTGAGCGTAATAAGGCACTAGCTCACTATTTTCAATCTGCAGGTAAGGGTCGCGGTTGGTACCATGAAAGATGGATAGACCAATATCCCAATCGCCGAGCATCTGTGTGTAGCGAAATGCAACGTCGACATGCTGATCTTCGTTTGAGGCTTCATACTTCGCGTTATCGGTGTTGATTCCATACGGCCCTAAACGGCCATCCCGGCCAGCAAATGTACGCTCTCTAAACCCCGGCAACACGTAGGCTTGAAAATTACCGCAATCAGTAAACCAATTAAGATTTATCATCGGCTGACCCAGTTTTTGCTCTCCGTCCACCGATTCCACCCAGTCTGTTTGGTTAATCACATCAACGAGATGTTGAGACTCAGTGACCCCCCAAAAGACTTTTCCGATCCCGATATTCAACTCAACATCATTGGCGTAGTACTGCACCATCAGCTCTCTGACATCCCAGTGTGAGCGCTCGCTATCAAGGCTATCAAGACGTGCAAATAGCTCAAACGTCACACTATAATCATCCCACGCGTGATAAATTTCCGGCATCAATACGACGCTACTTTGGGCTTTATCCTGCCCTTGCTGACCTTCAGAAAAAAACTGCCTATGTTCAAAGTTAACCTGCCCCTGAAAATCAGCTGCGTTCACGGCGAATACAGCTGCCAGGGAGCAGGCGACAAGTGTCAACCTGCTCATTGTTTCTCCTTAACGAATACGCTTTAAGTTATCTTTGCGGAAGTCTCGATCTTCTAGCCCAGTTTGGAACTGCATCTCATGGGTCGTAAGTGTGGTCATCTTGCCTGTTTGATGATTTGTCATCACCATTTCATGGGCGCGCCAGAACTGCCCGAGATATTGTTGATACGCATTAAAATCAAGCGTTTTCAGCAGTTGGTCTTTGCGATCATAAAACTCCACTTTTAGCGGGCGATAATGTGCCTGATCCAACCAAACTTTCTGACGGGTATAGCCTGAAAACTCATCTGTCGGGACTTGTTCCAAAACATACGTCGCTTCACCTTCGAATGTCTCGTCGCCAAGGTAGGTAAACTCATATTTCTCCAGCTCGAATGAACTCAAATCTTCATAGGCGAACTCACTGCCCATAAAAGGGCCACTTTTATTGCGAGAAGCGATACGCTTAACGCGTTTAAGTGCTGGCAAATATAACCATTGGTCATCTGCATCCGTGATGTGCGAGTGATTTAAGAAAGCACTCCCTTTCACATCTCTTGGCTCATCAAATACCGTCAGGCCTTTATCGCCGTCATCTTCTACTTCAAGGCTACTAATACGCAGCTTACGCACACTGCTTTCACCTTGTGCATTTTGTAGCAACATAGTTAGCGTTGATTGAGAGTCACCCCAACCTGTATCTCTCGCCTTACGCTCTTGTGCAATCTCCAAACCGCGTGCTGCGGCATCTTGCGCGTAACTTATCGAACTTGCAGTCACTAATGGCATAGCAATCAAAGCTAGGGTTGCCCACTTTTTGATGTCAAATCGTGCTTTCATTGGGTATTTCCTTATCGTTTTACTCATTGAGTGAAATTAGTTTTGAGGATTAAGCGCGAGTGCTTTCTCTTTTGGCTGTTTCGCATCGGCGAGCTCCGTCATTTCGCGACGATCAAACTTCAACAACGCCGCAGGTAACAACAAGAAGTCAATCACGAGCGCTAAGAAGATAACCAGCGCGCTCAACTGCCCCATGTCACCATTCAATCGGAAGTTAGAGCTTGCTAATACCAGGAAGCCAGCGACCAACACCACGGTCGTTATCCATAGTGCGCGGCCAACGGTGTTAAATGCATAGTGGATAGCCTGTTCGGTTGTCATACCTCGTACACGGGCATGTTGGTATTTGCTTAAGAAATGCACTGAATCATCAACAACAATACCCAAAGTTAAAGACACCACGACCGACAGTCCGAGATTGATTTCGCCTGAAATCAGCGCCCACAGACCAAAACCAAAAATGGCAGGGATCATGTTCGGAATAAGACTGATCAAACCTAAACGCCATGAACGAAGCGCGAAAATCAATAATGCAGAGATCATCAGCAACGCAATTGGCAATGAAGTCAGCATACTCTTCATGTTGGTTTCGCCAATGTGAGCAAACATTAACGTCGGACTAGATGCCTGAATGTCATAAGTCGGCGCATTCGCTGCAAACCATGCATAGATTCGCTCTTCCAGCGCAACCATCTCTTTACTGCCCAAGTTAGCGACTGTAATTTGTAGTTTCAGCGATGACTTATCGATGTTGACTTCGTTGTTTAAATCTAAGCCATATGGCAATGACATCTCATAGAGCAACAAGTACTGTGATGCCAATTCACGATCTGTGGGTAAAACAAAGTATGCTTCGTTGTCGGCGTGCATGTTTTTGTTAAGGCGTCGATAGGTATCAGACAGCGCAGAGACATGGTCTACATCCGGTTGATCACGCAACCAATCGGTCAGCTCTCCAATCGTGGCGATGAAACTTGGCTCGCTAATACCTTGCGATTCATTCGTTTTAATCATCAAGCTGATAGAAGAGTTACCGCTTATCTTTTCTTCCATAAAGTCAACGGCTTGACGGAATTCACTGCTGGTATCAAAGTACTTATTTGACTCATCATTGACTCGGTTTTGTGTTACTAAAAAGCCTGCCACGATAGTCAGAGCAAACATGCTGACAAAGATCTGTGTGTGATACTTAATCACAGTATCAGCTAGCTGACTGAGGAAGGTCCCTTGCTCTGATGCTGGTTTTTCTTTCACTCGCACCGGCAGAACACGAACGAGTGCTGGTAGCAAAGTCAAAGACAAGACACACGCAACCATCACACCAACAGCAGAAACATTACCCATGTCTCGGAGCACCGGTGAATCAGAGGCGTTCATCATAAAGAAGCCAATAGCTGTAGTTACCGATGTAATAATCACTGGACGCGTATTGAGCTTCAGACTTTGTAAGATCGCAGATTGCTTGTCTTTACCTAACTGCATTTGCTGTTTAATGGTGGCAAACACATGGACACAATCGGCAACAGCGAGTGTCATTACCAAGGTAGGTACATTCACCGTACCAATACTCAAGAACATGCCGTTCCAACCTGCTAAGCCCAGTGTCGCCCCAATAGTGCCAATGATGACAATCAGTGTGGTTACTACAGCAACGACGGAACGAAGCATAACAGCAAGAAAGATGAGAATGACGAGAAACATAGTCGGTACTAACGTACTAGCATCCTGCTGGGCGGCATCGTTGAAGGCACCATTTAACGCAACAATACCTGTCTGATGGAAATCGACATCGGTGTAATCTGCCGCGAATTTATCAACCAATGCATCGCTGAATGCCTTAATTTCGAGCTCAGCGGCAGTTTTATCAAGCTCTTGAATTTGCACCGTGATATTCACAACAGCAACATCGCCGTTTTCGGAAACAGACGCGTTCACAAGTCGTGGCTCGTTAAGTGCAACACGCTTTATGTCACTGATATCACTTGCTGATAGCGCATTGTAGCGGCCAATTAAATCTTCAACTAAGAGGTCATCTTCAACGGCTTCGGTGTGCTGATAATTGGCTATCGAGTCGACGCGGCTCGAATAAGGTGTCTGCCAAGCCTCTTCGGTAATTTGGCGAATTAAATCCAAGTAACGCGCTTCAAAGATATCGCCATTTTTAGGCGCAACAATAATGGATAGGTTGTCTGTTTTGTTAAATGTCGCTTCAATTTCATCGAATGCCGCGAGCATCTTGTTCTCTTCATTAAAAAAGATTTTGTAATCACCACGGTAGTAAAGATTCTGTGTACCCGCGATAGCCGCAACGAGTAACAAAATCATGCCTACGATGACCAGATAGGGGCGATTAACGGTTAACGCCTGCCAAGATCTATTCACCTTACTCTCCTTAGTTGACGATTCGTCATTTGTGTTTATTAAAAAACCCCATCTGGGGTCTATTTCTCTCACCGATTTGCAGAAACCCTTTACAAACTAGGGTAATAACTGTGTCAATCTCGTTGATCAGACATCTCAACCGTTTCATGACGATTCGTCATTTTTGACACTTCGTCATAATAGTTCAATTCATCACCAAATCAATAGGAAAAAGTAAAAAACATTCACAATCCTGAACACACCCTGAAAAAACTTTATTTAAAACAAATGATTAAAGTAAAAACAAAGTGGACAGACCAGATAGCAAAAGGCAAAGAAAAATGGCGTGATATTCTTTTAGGCGTCGCGAGTGCAAGAAAAACAAGCGTAAATGACCGAATCGTCAAGATTTGGCTCAACGCCGCAGCCAGCGTGTAAAACACGCCCGGTAAGGCCAGTTTTCACGGGATAATGAAGGAATAATAGGGAAACGAAGGTGCAAAAGAGACACCTTCGGAAAAGGTCTATGTTTTTTGATTTAGTCCACTAGATCTTCAAAACAGTGTCTTGTTGACAAGCCTAGAAATTCTCGCTGAACAAACTTCTTGAGGTGATTTAAGTATACGTGTTAAGCAATCAAAGACGATTCTAAGTGCGCCATCTCTGCAGAAAACAGTGTTTGCTCGATGTTAACCCAACTGCGGTTGTAATCCCACTCAGCGGATAACGGCAGCCACCCTAAGCCATCAAGCACGACATTAGTATTCGTCAATACTGAATTTCGAGCCAACATGCGGTCTACAAGCTGGGATGACACCGCCTGTTTGTTCATTAACGCATTGGATCCAAACGCCATCGCCCAGTTTGAAAAAATAATACTATCAATACTTTGTCCGGCAGAGAGACTGATAGACTTTTCTTCAATTGCCTCTTGCACCAGCGCGTCAAACAGCCCCATCATCTCAAGCTCCAGCACCTGCATCTCTTCCAGCCGCGCTTGGGATGTTTTTTCGATGACCCAGGGTGTACGTGTATTAATCACGCACATCGACATGACAGGCTCCATTCGCGAATAGAGGTAGTAGGCCACATGTAACGCCAGCAAGCGCTCACGGCTATTCCCATCATACGTTACCGCACGACGAAACAGAGTCAGTTCATGGCGCATCGCTTGAGAGCCTAACGCACTAACTAGATCTTCTTTACTGCAAAAATGATTATATACAGTACCTTTTGAGTATGAGCTCGCTGCCGCTACACGATCCATCGTTAAGTTAGAGAACCCTTCTTTGGTAAACATTTGCTTTGCGATGGCAAGGAGTTCTAGTTCTCGATCAGCGATTGCTTGCTGCTTTCGTGTCTTTGCTTTCGCTGAGAGAGGACAACACTCACTACTGAAGAACTCTGAAATTTTACTCATGATTCCTACTCTATCAATCCTAAACCTCATGCACATAGGGTTTAGTAAACAACCGCGTATTCTGCGGCAAATCTGTCGAGATAGCAAAATTCTGTGATCTGTTTTGCCGAAGGGGAGAGGCACAGTATTCACTCAAGCGTACTGTGATTAATGAATCTAGACAGACACCATAAGGGCAAACTAGACATTTTATGACGATGCGTCAATATAACTGGGAAGGATTTACGTTTTTTTTCGAGAATGTGTGCTTTAGTACCGCAAAAATACAGGAAAAAGTAAAAAAAACCCCGGCCTAAGCCGAGGTTTGTTTATCAAGGTAAAGAGAAATTACTTACCGTTTTTCTCTTTTTGCTCAGCGATGACTGCTTCCGCAACGTTCGCTGGACATGGTGCGTAGTGAGAGAACTCCATAGAGAACTGACCACGACCAGAAGTCATAGTACGTAGAGTACCGATGTAACCGAACATTTCTGATAGCGGTACATCACCCTTGATACGTACGCCAGTAGTACCAGCTTGTTGGTCTTTGATCATACCACGACGACGGTTAAGGTCACCGATTACGTCACCAACGTGATCTTCTGGAGTGAACACGTCAACGTGCATGATTGGCTCAAGAAGCTGAGCGCCTGCTTTAGGCATAGACTGACGGAATGCGCCTTTCGCTGCGATTTCAAATGCTACTGCAGATGAGTCAACTGCGTGGAAGCCACCGTCGAATAGTTCAACTTCAACGTCAAGAACAGGGAAACCAGCTAGAACACCAGTGTCCATCATGCCAGCAAAACCTTTCTCGATTGCAGGCCAGAATTCTTTAGGTACGTTACCACCAACAACTGTTGAAGAGAACGTGAAGCCTGAGTTTGGCTCACCTGGCTTGATGCGGTAGTCGATCTTACCGAACTGACCTGAACCACCAGACTGCTTCTTATGCGTGTAGCTATCTTCAATCGCTTGAGTGATAGTTTCACGGTAAGCAACCTGAGGTTGACCAACAACAAGGTCTACACCGTAAGTACGCTTAAGGATGTCAACTTTGATGTCTAGGTGAAGCTCACCCATACCTTTAAGGATAGTTTCGCCTGAGTCTTCGTCAGTCTCAACTTGGAAAGATGGATCTTCTGCAACCATCTTACCGATCGCGATACCCATTTTCTCAGAACCGCCTTTATCTTTTGGAGATACAGCGATAGAGATTACTGGCTCAGGGAAGATCATTGGCTCAAGCGTACACTCGTGCTTAACATCACATAACGTGTGACCAGTTTGAACGTTCTTCATACCTACAACCGCGATGATGTCACCCGCTTGTGCTGTAGTCAGTTCGTTACGCTCATCCGCTTGCATCTCAACCATACGGCCGATACGCTCAGTTTTACCTGTTGCAGCGTTAAGAATCGTGTCACCTTTGTTCATCACACCTGAGTAGATGCGGATAAAGGTTAGGGCACCGAAGCGGTCGTCCATGATCTTAAACGCAAGAGCACGTAGAGGCTCATCTGCAGAAACAGTTGCAACTTCACCAGTTGGCTCACCCGTTTCTTTGTCAGTTAGCGGCTGTGGATCAACTTCTGTTGGCGCTGGTAGGTAATCTACAACTGCGTCAAGGATTAGCTGCATACCTTTGTTTTTGAATGCAGAACCACAGAACGTTGGGAAGAACGCTAGGTCACGAGTACCTTTACGGATACAACGCTTAATGTCTTCGATAGAAGGCTCTTCACCTTCCATGTACGCTTCCATTAGGTCGTCATCTTGCTCTACCGCTGTTTCGATTAGCTCTTCACGGTACTGCTCTACGTCATCAACCATATCCGCAGGGATTTCTTTGATTTCGTAGTTTTCAGGAAGACCAGTGTCATCCCAAACGTATGCTTGACGGTTTAGTAGGTCAACAACACCAACGAACTCGTCTTCACGACCGATTGGTAGAACCATAACAAGTGGGTTTGCACCCAAAACGTTCTTAACTTGATCAACAACGTTGAAGAAGTCTGCGCCCATACGGTCTAGTTTGTTAACGAAGATCAGACGAGATACTTCTGATTCGTTCGCGTAACGCCAGTTAGTTTCAGACTGAGGCTCAACACCACCAGAACCACAGAATACACCGATACCGCCGTCAAGAACTTTAAGAGAACGGTATACTTCAACGGTGAAGTCAACGTGTCCAGGAGTATCGATAACGTTTAGGCGGTGGTTGTTCCAGAAACAGCTAACTGCTGCCGATTGGATTGTAATACCACGCTCAGCTTCCTGCTCCATGAAGTCAGTCGTTGATTCGCCGTCGTGAACTTCACCAGTTTTGTGGATTTGGCCAGTAAGCTTAAGAATACGCTCAGTAGTAGTGGTTTTACCCGCATCAACGTGCGCGAAAATACCAATGTTTCTGTATTTTGATAAATCAGTCATTGTTTTACTCTAACAATTACGGTCACTATTAGGGTGTGAATTATAACGCGATAAATTCCATCGCGTTAGTGATCTGCTGTAATTTGTTGGTTCCTGCCTTATCGAACGGGCAATTTGCAAGCATCTGGCTTGCTCCATGCTTAAAAAACCAACAGCTTAGTAGACTTAGCCGACGATTCTACGCTAAGTCACAGTCAAATTGCGAGTCTTTCCTGTAAACTAAATGGAGATTCTCAGTACCGATAAGCATAGAGCGCATTAGAAATCGTCGCAAATACGAATCTCAACACGCTCAAAAACCCGCACAAGTACGGGTTTAACACCCACTGACAATAGAGTTAAAAGGGCAAGAGACATATAGGCAGCTTTTAACAAAACCCATTGAAGAGTTTAAACATTTTTGTCGCGTTATTTCTTTTCGCACGCACTAGGGACTCGCTTCGAAGGCGCGCCACGGCTGCCATAAACAAACAGAGTAACAACTCTTCGTCAACAACCTCGATTTATCACTTCATTCAGTCTTTTGGTGTCGCTGCATCGATTGTAAGCCTGTGATCGTGATCAAACCTTGTAACCCCGCTTCTCTCCCTATCGATAGCAAAAAGCACCGTGCTGTGATTTGTACTTATAAAAGCCAATTCCTAGTTACAAATAGATATGCAACACATCACACATCACTTTCAAAGACCGATAAATGTGCGAATGTCGAGCAAATTTGTGCGTCCGATCGGCTTTTCAAGGTGAACTGCTTTATACTCTCAAAAGCTTGGTATGAGATAAGAAAGTGAGTCGGTCAATGTGAGCAAAAAGTGAATCCTACGCAATTTCAGATAGATAAAGACCTCGCAGCGGTTAGAAAAAAAATTGAACTCGAGCCAACCTCTGCGCTCGAAGAGTCGCTTCGTTTATGTGAAGCCTGTGAGCAAATACACTACATTTTTGGTCTTGTAGAAGCGCATTCGCTCACTTCCCTCGCCTACTGGCACCTAATGGACTATATCGAAGGGATTAAAGCCGTTCGACAAGCCGCCAAATACGCGACTCAGCTCGATACCGACGAAAAAAACGCCATGATCAGCCATTTGTTTGCGCTGCACTATTGGGGACAAGCTAAATACTATACAGCCCAGAGCTATTGGATCGACTCACTTGAACACGCAACACTGAACAGCCAAGCAGAGTATGAAATTGAAGCGCTCATTGGGCTCGGTAATGTATGGCGTATTACGAATAGCTATGACTCCGCAGAAGAAACCCACCAAATCGCATTAGAGCTTTCTGAAAACAAGGGCATTCACTGGCTAGCCGGGAAGGCCGCAATTTTGCTCGCCTGGGACCGCTATTTGTTACACGACTATAAAGGCATGCTAGACACGTTATCGACGGCCAAACGTATGTTAAAAGCCTTCCCTAGTCCGACATGGCATGCTGAGATCTCAGACTTCCACGCCCTTGCCTATTTGGGGCTAAATCGACTCGATGAAGCCGCTGTTGCCAGCCAAGAAGCCATTAAAATCGCGACAGAAAACGACCTCACATGGATGGTCGCGCACTCTTCCATTACTCATGCGCGAATCGCTTTCACAAATCAAGAGCATGCCCTTGCAAAGAATTTGCTTGAGAGTGCCTTACACGCTGCTCAGTATTTTGACCGTGGCGACCTTCTCTCGCAGATATGTCAGTTGCTCTCTGAAAATGCTGAAAGAGCGAAGGATTACAAAACAGCCCTACAATATTTCCGCGAGTTTAGGCGCTACTCGGCAGACTTGCTCCAAGATCAGTCTCAAAATCAAGGAAAAGACAAAGCCCAAGCTTCACGGCGCGCACTCAATCACCGAGCCAATAAGAACATTCGCCGATTGACGACGTCAATAGAGAATGCACGTACATCGACCTTTAAACACTATCGCGAACAACGTGATTGGTTAAGCGTGGCGGACAAGTTGTTCAAGTCTGACTCTGGCGACGACTACGTTATTCTCTTAATCCATGCCAGCCTCAAAGAACAGCTCTCGACGCTTATGGGAATCGCGCACAGTGTCTGCCATGAAAATGAATCCATTACTGTACTTGATCGCACCACGATAGCCTTGCTAGTCAAAGAAACTAACCGCGAGAACACCATCACCTTGCTCAGCCATTTTATTGAATTTTATCAATGGGATAACAAAGAATATGGCATCCCAACCATCGAACCTCGTGACTTGCAAAGCTTCACCCAATGGTGGCTTGGTTCAGCGCTTCAAAGCCTCGATACTCAGGAGGTCAGCCCTTCATGAAAAAAGACACGACAGAGAATCCAGATAACAACGTGACGTCAGAGATGCTTTTAAGTCAAGCCATTGATAGTGCCGAAAAAGGGTTATTGCATCAGTCTGAGCAAGCGCTGAGTACTTTTAGTCAACGTTGTTCTTTTCCACGCGATATCGATGTCGCCTGTAATAGCTACATTAAGATCTATCATCATTACTGCGATCACAGCTTTTACAGCCACGCGCTGGAGATCCTCAATAACATTATCGACATCGCCGCACAATACGGCCGCATTGATTACTACGCCACTGCTGTAATTGGAATGGGAAATCTTTGCGAAATTTATGGTGCTCCTGAAAAAGCCCTGAAGTTCTACGGCCGTATTCGCGATCTCGAAAGCAACCTAACTGACCAATCTATCGCACTAAAAAACAACCTGCACATACTCAGTTGTAACATAGCCCTCAATAAAATTCGTAACGCAAAACGCCAGCTTGAGCACTGCCAAACCTTGACTAAAGACTGCTCGCGGCCGATCTATTTCAATAGCTTACTTTACTATGAAGCCATCCTGTCGCGCTTAGATGGCGAAAAGCAACAAGCGCTGATATCACTGAGTCAGATTGCCAAAAAAGCCTCGTACTTCGAGTCGATATGGCTCTACTTAGAAGCCAAGCGCGAGGTGGCCAACTGTTTGATCGAAGAAGGGCGCGCAGAACTTGCACAAGTCGTCATGCTGCAATGCATTAAATACGCTAACTGGTATGGAAACCGAAATACCCTGCGCCGCATGCTGACCACGTTAAGCCGTGCTCAAGAAGCAAGCGGTAACTATCGTGCAGCATTGGATGTAGAGAAGCATATACATCCTTTAGAAATGCAAATTATTACTAAAATTCCAATTGGTGACTTGGGTGGTTACTGTTTGCGCCGCTTACATCGCTGCGAAATTCAGATAAAGCTCTCACTTTCAGAGCAGCAAAACGCCAAACTTCTTGAGCAATCCCTAGCGCAACGGAACCGCCTCAATGAGTTAAAAAGAGAGACGCTAATCGATCCTCTCACCAGCTTGTATAACCGACGATGGCTGACAGAAGAATTTGAGCGCCTCGCCCAATCGCCTGCCGTTAGCATCATTCTTATTGATATTGACCACTTCAAGCTGATCAACGATAACTTCTCACACCTTACGGGTGACAATGTATTGAGGCAAGTTGCTTCGATTATTAGACATCAGTTCGAGCCTTACGCGTGTTGTCGTTATGGCGGAGAAGAGTTCCTGATCGTCGCCGAAGATAACAATTTAGACCACTTGCTAAACTTGGCAGAGCAATGTCGACTCGCGATTGAGCAAGCGCCATGGCAACATATCGTCAGCCAATCTGAGATCACCATTAGTGGTGGAATCGCAATGCGCCACAGCAACGAGTCACTCATGTCTCTGGTAAGACGTTCAGACCTCGCGTTGTATCAAGCGAAACAAAGTGGACGAAACCAGATAAAAGTTGATGGCGAAGTCGTTTCTGAGAGTTATTCGGGATTGTGAACGCACTTCGGTACTCGACCAAAAAAATAATGGTGACACCTCACTGAGATAGCTTGCACCTATCATATTGATAGGCGCAATCTCGCGACTATTTCGTCATACTATGCTTCTCAGCACAAGTATAAGAAGGAAGCCTGATGAGCACTATCACCACTCGTTGCCCCCACTGCACTGCAAAAAATCGCTTACCCAATGAGCGCATAGAAAGCCACCCTGTCTGCGGTAAATGTAAATCGCCACTTCTCTCAGGAAAACCGATTGAAGGGACGGCAGAGAACCTTCAGCCACTCCTTGACAGCGACACCCCCGTCGTTATCGATTTCTGGGCACCTTGGTGTAACCCTTGTGTTGGATTTGCCCCTGTTTTTGAAGATGTCGCCGCTGAAAAAGACCAACAAATCCGCTTTGTAAAAGTCAACACTGAGGAACAGCAGGCACTGGCATCTCAATACCGTATTAGAAGCATCCCATCAATTATGGTGTTTAAGAACGGTAAGCTGCTGGATACCATCAACGGTGCCATGCCAAAAAGCCAGTTTAACCAATGGTTAACTAGCGCGGTTGCCAAGGCCTAATTGTGATCAACGGTTAGCAGAACACACCAGTCCAGCGACTAGCGTAGCCGCTGGACACAACATCCTAACGCTCACTCCCCCGCTCGACAGCCACCCGTTTTGTTCAACTAATCAATCACCCACCACCAGCTTCGTTGACATCACACTCTCCACTTCCAAAATTTCGGATAAAAGTTGGCGAGAAGTTGCCATTACCGCAATATACTTATTAAGAATAAACCAATGCAAGAAGTGCTATGCCGTATACTTCCGTTGATGATCGCTATTTTTGGTATCAGTTTGGTCGAATCAAGCCAACACTTAGGCGCATCATCATGTTGGGCGCAGCCATTGTCTCTCTGTTCTCTTTTTGGGAAGTGTATATTGACCCTAACGCCTTCCCTCGTTCTGTCATCCTACGCACCATCGCATCGGGTCTACTGGTCTCTTCACTCGTGCTCTTTATAAACCCCAAAAACGAAGCACACTTTACCAATTACTTACTTCTTCTCTCCGTTATCAGCATTTGTTTCATCACCGTCTCATACTGCTCCTCGGAACGCATCATGCCTTACCTTGTCTCAGCATTGGCCTACTATTGCGTTTCTGTGCTGGTGTTAGCGCCATTCATGAGTATCCGACGTATGATCGCCGTTTATTCAACGACTTGGATCTCTGTCAACGTTATTCTTCTCACGTACGGCGAATTGGCAATCTATGGGGAAGCTTGGTACAGCATCAATGTTCATCTTCTGCCGTTAATGCTGTTTTCCGCTGCAGGCTGTTTTCGATTGCGTCAAGCTGCCCTGCAACAATTTTCTCTCTACGAGCAACTTCTCTCTCAAGCCTCTTTGGATGGATTAACGCGCACACTAAACCGACAGAGTTTTTCAGAAGTCGCAGAGAAGCGTTGGTTTTCTTCTCTCCCCGATGTCTGTGTCGCCATGATAGACATTGATGATTTCAAGCGTCTCAACGACACCTACGGCCACCTTGCTGGAGACAATGCCATTCGCCATGTCGCTAATCTCATCATGGACACCACACGTAAAACGGACCTTGTTTGCCGCTGGGGAGGCGAAGAGTTTGTCATTCTCATCGCTGGGCTCGACGCTAGAGGTGCTCACAGTTTGTCCCAAAGAGTCTGCAAAAAAATTGCCAACACGCCATTTATTTACAAAGACAATCCGATATCGCTAACCGTGAGCATTGGTTTCGCGGCCTACCAAGATCAACCCGACTTAGTCGAACTGATCAATGAAGCGGATATCGCTCTCTATCGAGCAAAACACAATGGTAAAAATCAACTACAAGCTGCGAATAACTAGCCTACTCACATTTATTCACAGATAACACAAAGCCCGAAATAACACAGTCATCACGGGCTCTTTTCATTTAAGCTGGCGATGTCACTCTCTATGGTGAGAAGCGGTCACTCAAGTACTCCAAGCGTTCCTTGGTCATTCTATACTCGCACCCTGCATACATAGGGCTGCGAATCGTTCCCTCTCGAAACGCTGTGTATACCGCGCTACACTCGGCTTCGCGGTAGTTTAACCAGGCTTTTTGAGACGTTGCCATTGCCGCGAGTAACTCGTCATCGGCTGCATGGGCTCTTTGCTCTTCACGAATTTTTACATCCATCTGGTACTCTAAGTGCGCAATATCACGCCCAATGCATGCCACCATATCTGGTGTACTGATCGCCGCTTCGCAGTTGATTTCTTTTGCAGGATCTTCGCCTAAAATAGGCAGATTATCGAGCGTTGAAAGCACCCAAGGGCCACCCGGCTCTATACCTCGGCAAGCGCCGGTCAAGTACGCCGAAACTGGCTGAAAAGCAGTACCGTCCCAAACATGAGAGCGATAACTAAAACAGTCTCCCACTCCGCGGCCTTTGTGGACCTCTTCAACCCAACCATCTTCTGCGCTCGTTGCAGAATCAGTGACAAACTGCGGGGGCTGTTCGCCTTTTTCGTCAATAACCCAAACGGCCTGGCCGTAGTTATATGCCGCCATCCAACAGCTTCTACTTACGAGTAGATGTCGGTCACTCAGCCGACTCACATTCGGTGCTTCCCCTTCTCTCGCGTCATCACACACTTCATCGATATCAGGCAATGACGCAACAAAATCCGCTTCATTTGCCAGCGCTCTATCCTCGGCTTTCGTCTCTATCAAAGTTGCAACAGTGATCGCTGGTTTGGAAACGGGTTGTAGCACTTGGCTTTCATCGTTGCTCCCAATTCGAACAAGCGCGCCCGTGGTGTTCAAACGCTGCTGAAACTCATCCATTTTCAATAAGACCGCTGTAGAGCCCTTATCCGAAAGTCGGATTACCCTGTCATCTATACGCCATTCAATCTTACTGGTCCCGCGCAGTGCTAACAGCAAAGCATCAACTTGCGACGGAGAAAGCATGCTCCCTTGCGTACCCTCGTAGCTTGCCATTGCGCCCAAATCAGCATCATTGATGAAAAAACGCATATCTTCGATGTCAACATCGGTCGTTTCCCCCCAATAAATACCTAACTTTACCCAACCGCGCACTGGTTGCTCCGCTCCAGCAGTTCTCTCTAGCAATACAGAAACAGGGGCACCATCATCAAACTGATACCCTGCAGCACGACATGTGCCTGTGTTATCACACGCTAGCTCCCAATCGCCATGAGAAAAACGCATCCCTTCAAAAGCGAGCGCTGGCGATGCCAAGGTCACTGCTGCTAAAAGCAACGCGTTAGTGAGTGGTCTAAGCTCAGCAAAGTGTTCTAATTTCATGATTATCTGTCTCTTCTCTCTTTCTTCTCACTCAGTACAACATTTAACTGCCGAGCAACTGCTCACCATGCTGCAAGCACGCTGCTAACATAGCGGCTTTCAGCTCGGGATCAGACAATGACCGCGCGACCGCTACTCCTCCAATCATCATCGCAGATAAAACTAGTGAATGTTGCGAGTCTATCGAGGTATCACCGTGCTCAATCGCCTTCAAAAAGCCCTTAAACGCGGCGGTGTATGCTTGCTTCACATCCGGCTCTTTTGCTGCCACATCTGTCACCAGAAAAGCCAAGGGACAAGCGGGACTGCGTCCTTCGACGTGCGCCTCACTAAGATAACTCGCCAAAGCTTGCTGTGTGCGCTGCTCGTCTCGCTGATGGTTGCTAAAGCTACGCTGTGCAGCGAACGGCAACGCTTCAACGTAGAGTGCTTTTTTTGATTTAAAATGGGCATAAAACGCGCCATGGGTCATTCCCGCGTGTGTCATAACATCGGCAATCGAAACACTATCAAATCCCTTTGCAGTGAACAGTTCCCCGGCACTTTGCAGTATTTGTAAACGACTTCTTTCTTTCTGTGCTGAAGGCCAAGCCATAACAACCTCTTTAAAATATGATCTTGAACATATAGTGACAAAGATTACTTTAACGAATATCGTTTTTTCATCAATAGGGTATAACCATGCAAAAGACACAATGTGACATTACTCAGGGAAGCGGCTATTCGATGGTTCATTTAGAGAACTTTAGTCAGCTTGAAGATTACCCATTCCACCATGAGGCCACAGGGATTAAAACCGATGCCAAATTGTTCCTGAGCAAGATACTCAGCTGCACCGGGTGCATCATCTCCGCCACCAGCTTAGCGCCGCATACCAGCATGCCTTTTCATCACAAACATCAACGCAACGAAGAACTGTATCTCTTCACCCGTGGACAAGGCGAATTCCAGATTGATGAGGCTATTTTTCCTATTGCAGAAGGCACTGCGATTCGCGTAGCCCCACAAGCAGTGCGTTGTTGGCGAAATATCAGTGATGAACCCCTGTGCTATTTCGTGATTCAAGCACCAGAAGGCGTGTTTGACGGCGAACAAACCATTGAAGATGGTCTACTCGTCCCTAAAGCAGTGGAATGGACGTGATTTGTTTCTGTATCCAAGCAACCTCTAGATCGTCGTTTCGCTAGAGTAAGCGTAACTAACAACTGGGAGGGGTTTTCCCCTCTCAGCCAACAATGTCTCCCCATTTCAGCCCAAACTTTGCAAGATATTTCTGCAAGCGGCTTGAGTCATTTTGCTTTACTTTTCGTGTGCGGCTCACATCAAAAAGTGTACGCCCCGCAGCTGCCATATTTCTATGCTGTGAGCAAACAGACAACACGTAGTTCAATTGGTGTTGATCGAACTGGTCAAGTTCTCGAATCTGAGCACTATCAAAATAGTGAGTCAGTGCACTTTCACCTATTGATGAATCAGCTTGGCACCAAAGTTGACGAAGTCGTACGATTTCTTCATCTACATCCGTGACTGATATTCTTGAAGAATCAGCGAGGGTGCACATCCGTGTTACCGCCGCCCCAAGATCTCGGAAATTTCCCAGCCAGCTAGCTTGAGATGACATCGCAAACTGAAGGAATGCTGTTCTGGCTTCTCGATTAAATCTCACCCGATTACCCGATTTCGCCGTATATCGTTCCAACTCATAATCTAAATTAGCAGGAATATCCTCTCGACGTTCTTTTAAACCCGGCAACCGATAAGTCCAAAGATTAATTCGAGCAAAGAGATCTTCTCGAAAACGGCCAGCAGCGATCTCCTTTTTTAAGTCACGATTTGTGCCTGCAATAAATTGAAAGTCACTCTCGACTGTCTTGTCGCTGCCTACCGGATGAAAACGCTTATATTCAATGGCATGGAGCAACATGGCTTGCTCTTTTAAACCTAACTCACCGATTTCATCAAGAAACAACACACCTTCATGCGCCGTGCGTAGAAAACCGTCTCTCGCTTGCAAAGCGCCAGTATAAGCCCCTTTTGTATGTCCAAATAACGCCGCCATCGCACTATCCCCTTTTAAGGTGGCACAGTTTACCGACACCAGCTCACCATTGACGGCTGCACGACGTTTTTTCAGTTGGTAAATTCGAGTCGCCAGTTGGCTCTTACCTGCGCCAGTGGGTCCAGTAAGCAAGACGGGCTCAGTTGAACGAATAGCCACTTTTTCAATTTGCGATATTAACTGGTTGAACTGTTTATTTTGAGTGACGATGCCACCCTTCAAAAACGTGCTCCCTTCTTGGTGCTCTTCATCAAAACGCGTCGCTATCTGGTCATACTTTGATAGGTCGAGATCTATGATCTGCACGTTCCCGACCGATCGGCTCTCTGCTCTATTATCAGGCGCGCTCTGGATCAATCGCCCCGGAAAGTGTCGGCTTTCGGTCAATAGATATGCACAAATCTGAGCGACGTGTGTCCCCGTTGTAATATGAAACAAATAGTCCTCCTGCTCCGCATCAAAGGACTTTGAACGGCACCAGTCGAACAACTTGGCATACACTTCTTCGAAATCCCAAGGGTTGTTGAAGTCTACTTCATGAAGTACAACCTCTGTTTCTGGCGACACTAAACCAATATCGCTAGCAACAGTATTCGCCAATCGATAGTTTCGCGCCCCGTGCAAAAGATGTAGTTCGTCAAAAACAAGATCAGGTTGACTACATAATCCAACATTAGGACGCCAACGACTCCATCGATCAATGCGCTTTCCGACAAAATCCAGTTGAGTACCCAATAAACTCAATCCTACCGTTCGCTTAGTCTGCACTTCATTCATATCCATATAGATAACATGCTATCCACAATAGTATTTCATCCAAGAAACACAATAAAGACCCCAGCGAAAGAACACATCAAAGAATATAAATAACCAACTATAAAACAATTACTTAAAATAAAATCACTAACCAAAATTAACTTTGGCACGCCACTTGAAACAGTAAAAGCGTCTTAGCAACAGAGCGTGACTCTGAGTTCACCTCGGTGCGCAACACACTGTGGCCGCGTATTCCTTAAGACACTTACTTTAAGTAGCTCATTTGGTAGAGCAGTGAACAATTAATTCATTGGTAGTGGGTTCGATTCCCACCTTAAAAGACAGCCCTTTACGGCACATTTAACAACAGCAACACCTTGGTCAGCGAGGGAGCCTCTGAGCCCTTTCTGCCAAAGGCTAAGTCACTCAAGCTCGCAGGGAGCAAAGCTTGAGTAACTCCCCCTTTGGCCGAAGCCGCTAAAGCATCTTCTCCCTACCAAGTTACTCAGCTCGGCGTTGGTACTAAGCCAACCAAGATAAGGAAAGACAATGAAAATCAGAACAAGAAAATATGTTGCAGAGAATCAGCGCGTATTTGTTTTTAAAGACGAGCAGTTAGAGAAAGTACTCACCCCAGGCAAGCACACATTTTGGGGCGGACAAAAGAGAACATTTTTAACTTTTGATATCAACGACCTCTATTTTGCAGAAGCCAATGCCGCTCGATTGTATCGCCAAAACACAGTGCTACACGCACATCTCCAACATTGGCAGCTTGGCATAGATGAAGCTGGTCTCTTGTACGTCAATGAAAAATTGCGCGGTATCGTTGCCCCGGGCGAACAGATTTTCATTTGGAAAGATGCCGCAACGGCGAGACTAGAAACCGTTAATATCCAATCAGATATACGCGTCGATAGTCAGCTACTCACCAAGATTCAGCGTGCTGGCGTAAACAATGCGACAAAATTAATTGCCAGCCTAGAGACGGCAGTAGTCAAACCCATTGCGGACGTCACCGTGCAGCATCAACATATCGGTTTGGTTTATCGGGATGGTGAACTCATTGATACACTTGCGCCAGGTCTACATGGATTTTGGCAGTTTGATCACCATATCAATGTAAAGACATACGACACACGAGCACAGTTAATTGATATCTCGGGTCAAGAAATATTGAGTAAAGATCGCGTCACGCTGCGCATCAACCTCAATGCAAACGTCATTATTACTGACCCCATCAAAGTTGCTAATCGTGTCAATGATGTCAATGACTTCATCTATAAGCACCTACAGTTGGCACTGCGCGAAGCCGTGGGTACTAAAACGTTAGACGATATCCTGTTGGATAAACTTTACGTTAATGAGACGGTGAAAGAGCTCGTTGTCCCCGTTTTAGATGACGTCGGCGTAACGCTTAAAAATGTCGGCGTAAAAGACATTATTTTGCCAGGCGAGATGAAGGCCATTTTAAACCAAGTGGTTGAAGCACAAAAAACCGCGGAAGCGAATGTGATTAAGCGGCGAGAAGAAACCTCAGCCACACGTAGCTTGCACAATACTGCCAAAGTGATGGAAAACAATCCAACCCTACTGCGACTTAAAGAGTTAGAGGCGCTGGAAAAAGTCGCAGAAAAAATCGACAACCTGACGATTTACGGCGGTCTCGATGGATTAATGCAAGGCACAATCAAGCTCGATGTTCCAACGAATTAGAATCAAAAATGAAGGACGAACACCATGTGTAAACAATTTAATGAAATTAAAACGGAAGGCGCTGCCACGGTAAAAGCGTGGACGAAAGGGGTCCCATTTGAGCCAGAAGCGCAAGAGCAGGTCAACAACATAGCGAAAATGCCGTTTATCCATTCGCATATCGCCGTCATGCCAGACGTACACCTTGGAAAAGGCGCAACCATTGGCAGTGTCATCCCGTCGGTCGATGCCGTTATTCCAGCGGCCGTAGGCGTTGATATTGGCTGCGGAATGGTTGCCACCAAAACAACCCTAACTGCGAGCCAACTGCCGGACAACTTGACCGCCATACGTCATGCGTTTGAAGCAGCAGTCCCTCATGGGCGCACGGTAGGACGAGGTAAACGAGACCGAGGAGCATGGGGAAATGTGCCTGATGAAGTGGCTATCGAGTGGAAAAAGCTCGAGGCACGCTTTGAGCGTATTTGCGATAAGCATCCAGCGATTAAGAAGTCTAACAACGTTAACCATCTTGGCACAATGGGAACCGGAAACCACTTCTTAGAGCTATGTATTGATGAGCATGATGCCGTTTGGATCATGCTTCACTCTGGCAGCCGGGGTGTAGGCAACCGAATAGGAACTTACTTTATTGAACTGGCAAAAAAGGAGATGCAGCGCCACCAGATACACCTTCCAGATGTCAACCTCGCTTACCTTAAAGAAGGCAGTGAGTATTTTGATGATTATGTAGAAGCGGTAGAGTGGGCTCAGGACTTTGCGAAAAAGAATCGTGAAATTATGATGATAAATGCGATTAAAGCACTGCGAAAGCAAATTCCTGTTCCATTTGAAACGGCCGAGCTTGCCGTAAACTGTCATCACAACTATATCTCTCGCGAGCAACACTTTGGCAAAACCTGTTATGTCACCCGAAAAGGGGCAGTACGCGCCGAGAAAGGCGAAATGGGAATTATACCTAGCAGCATGGGGCAACGCTCTTTTATTGTCCGCGGCCTTGGTAACGCTGAAAGTTTCAACAGTTGTAGCCACGGTGCGGGTCGCGTGATGTCACGGACCAAAGCGAAAAAGGTTTACACCATCGCAGACCAAGTCGCGGCCACAGAAGGTGTAGAATGCCGAAAAGATGAAGGGGTTATCGATGAAATTCCTCACGCTTACAAAGATATAGATAAAGTGATGGCAGCACAAAGTGATTTGGTCGAGGTGGTATACACGCTTAAGCAAGTGGTGTGTGTTAAGGGATAAGTATGGAGAAAACGATGGAAACCGTTGTCATTGATGGATCACAAGGCGAAGGTGGCGGACAAATTGTCCGCACCTCTCTCACCCTAGCTATGTTGCTTGGCAAACCGATTGAAATCGTCAACGTAAGAGCCAAGCGAAAAAAGCCAGGTCTATTACGACAACACCTAGCTTGTGCACTTGCCGCCGCTGAAATATGCGGCGGTAACTTGCAAGGCGCAGAGTTGGGTAGCCAACAATTTCGCTTTACCCCCGGAAAAATCAACGCCGGGGAGTATCGTTTTCGTATCGCAACGGCAGGAAGTACAGTATTGCTTGCGCAAACGTTATTGCCGGCACTTGCACTCGCAGATGCGCCATCGCGTATCTACTTTGAAGGCGGGACTCACAATGATTTGTCACCCTCGCTCTGTTTCTTGCAACACAGTTATCTACCTTTACTCACTCGTATGGGAGTCACCACAGAGATACAGCGCGAGTTAGTCGGTTTCAATCCTTCAGGAGGAGGCAAGTGGACGCTCGATATTCTGCCAACACAACAGTTGATGCCTTTGAATTTGGATACGCCTTTGTTACCCGTTGAAACCGAAGAAGGCAAAGCACCGATTCAAATGATGCCGAGCCAAACCCCCGACAGCCATTTTAAGATCAAGGTATTAGTGAACGGACTCTCACCCGATGTGGCTGCAGCCGAGATTGCAGCTGTCCGTGAAAGTCGTCGTTGGAAGCATGCTGCGGAAGAGGTAGCACATGTACAGGCTACGGGCCCCGGAAACAGCTTGCAGATACATATTCCAACTAGCAGCCATACTCATTTATTTGAGTTTTTCGGTGCATATGGTCGCCCAGCGCAACAAGTCGCAAAGAGAGCCGCAGGTAGAGCAAAGCAATTTTTACGCAGTGATGTTACGGTGGAACACTATCTCGCTGATCAATTGCTACTGCCATTGGCATTAGCGGGCGATTCGCACTTCACGACGACAAAACCTAGCCTGCATACTGAAACGAACGCCAAAATTATCAAACAACTGACTGGGTGCGAGATCACCATTCAAGCACTAAATGGCACCCAATGGCATATCAGTACAACACAGAAAGTCCGTCGATGAATTGACCAGCGACAACTGTCGCTGGTCGAAGCCTTGTATTTTTATACCTAAAAACGCGTTCATAGTTGGTAGGCGTATAGACCCGCTCTGTCACTTCTCGAACATAAGCCATGCAAAGGAGAAGAGAACTCATTGACATACACAAAGCCAACCTTTTGATAAAAAGCCCCCGCTTCCACGACATTCGCTTCTACGTTAATGACATGTTCACCACTGTCCCGACAATCAGAGAAAAAAGCCTCCGTCATCTGCGAGCCAATACCCATACCTTGGAAACGTGCATCGATCACGAAAAGCGTTATTTCACTCCCCCACTCCTCTAAAAGTGAAGCGCGATTCCGAGCATGGCAAGACAGCATGGACATCAGCGCTTTTTTCTGGCCAAAGGACACGTCTGAAAGCCCCCAAAACTTAATCAGCTTGAACAACCCTTTTAGGTTGTAACTGAACGGTAAACGCTTTTTGGGCCTAAGATTGTTATGGCCAAAAATAAACCCCGCAACTTCACCCTCAACTTCCGCTATCAAATTAAAGTTACTCATCAAAGGGACATCAGCGGTATAAAACTGCTTCATCAAGGTCGATAGAGAGGCTGGCGAAAAATGCTTGTCGAACTGCCATGCTTGATTGACCAACCTTTCGCATGCTGCGTAATCTTCTGGACGATATGAACGGTATAACACCTTGCTTGAGCTCAACATAAAGAGATCCAAATTCCTTTTCTTTTTTATACCCAGCCACCTCAAGATGCTTATTCAGCGAGAATTTCTAAGTCTGCCATCGAGGCACTGCTTTACAGTTCAAGTCGACTAAAATGAAAGCAGTCACAAAGGTAGTGAGCCTAGAAAACTCGCCCTTCGGGAAGCGACTAGTGGCCTGAGTGGAAACAATACGTCTCTAATCAAGGTGAATGCAACGGTGAAAATGTTAAGAAATGATCAATCGAGAAACATAAACGGACTTTTTCTCTCCCTGTTTGATAAGAAAGATTAGACCGCTGGAAAAATAAAAAAGTAAAAACCGCCATAGAAAAACAGGAACATCAAAAACGCCATAAAACCTGCCCAAAAGTGCGAGCGATTTTCATAGTAGTTAATCCATCCCCCCGCAAAGAAAATGGTTTTGTATACGACAGCATGGAGCAAATTTAAAGCGGCTAAAATTGCGGCAATCAAAAACAGCAGTTCCATGGTTAAACACTCCTTGTTAGCTTCACTTGAATAGCTTCAGAGGCAAGATACAAACAACGAAAAACGACGGTTTTATACTCCAACCGCCGTTTAAACGTCTTAATCGAAAGCGCTCAGATCGACACCTTCAATCTCTGCCACTTCACGCACTGATGGGATTTGAGCGATGCGTTGTAAATAGTCAGCTAAATGCGAAAACGCCAAAGGCGATTTATTCATCGGCATCGCCCAGCCGACAAGCATAAATAAGAAAAAATCACAGGCGGTAATTTTATCGCCAATCAAGTAGGCATTCATTCCGAGTTGATCGTCGATGACTGCTAAAATATCAGCAAGGCGCGTGTGCTGCGCAGCGACGATCGAGTCAGCACCTTGACTATCCGTTGTATGGCGCTGCGGGTAATGAAACAACAGCAACTCTGTTTGCAGCGTATTGTTAAGGTAAGCCAGCCATTGAAAGAACAGCGGACGCTGTTTATCACCGATAGGTGGAATAAGTCCATGCTCAGGGTGCTGTTCGCAAAGGTAAATACAGATGGCAGGACTTTCAAAAAGCACCAAATCATCATCTACGAGGGTAGGAATACGGCCAGATGGATTCAGCTTCATATAGGCTGCGGATTTTTGTGCATTCGATTTTCTGTCAACCAGTTCCAACTGGTAATCTAAGTCCATATACCGCAATAGATAGTGAGGGGCAAGATTGGCATTACGCGGATAATAGTACAATGTATACAAGAGATGCTCCTTTCAATAGCCACACCACAGCAACCTTTGCCGCGGGACCTCATTTTATCATCGAAAGTAAGAGCTGAAAGTAAGAAAGTGTCCAGATATAAAGCAAAAGCATCTGTGTTATTGCAACTCTCACCAAAGCGGCCAGAAATGCACGCTGAACACATCGCTTAAGGTGAAATAAATCCCGTTCATGTACAAGTAGAGAAATAAATTAATTGCAGATAGACTAAACCCTTCTCTCAAAACAAGGATGTGATATGAATATTGTATTGAATGAACTTGAAACAAATCAGATTTATCATCTCTTTACGCAAACAGTCACGCCGCGACCAGTCGCTTGGGTACTAACAGATTCTGGCTTAGAGAACTACAATCTTGCGCCCTTTTCCTATTTCACCCCTATCGCCAGTAACCCACCTGTTATGATGTTCTCTGTGGGCAAAAAGCCAAACGGCGAAATAAAAGACACAATAAAAAATGCAAAAGCAACAGAAAAATTAGTCATCCATATCGCCTCTACAGAGCATGCAAAACTTGTCACTGACTCTGCTGCGACACTTGAGCATGGTGAATCTGAAGTAACTGCAAACAACATAGCACTTGTCCCCTTTGAAGGCTTCGAACTTCCTAGAGTCAAGGATTGTGCTATCGCTTTTGGGTGTAGTTTGTACGAGGTACAAGAAATGGGCGAAACACCACAATCCCTTGTGTTTGCAAAAGTAGAGCAGGTTTATGTTGATGACTCAATCTGCTCTGAGGACGATGAACGCCTGACAATAAACGCGAAAGCGCTCAACCCGCTATCTCGCCTTGGGGGCGCCCAGTATGCAGCAATAGGCGAACCATTCTCGGTTCAACGCCCCAAATAAAGGCATCTCAACAATCTACGCAATCACCTCAAGAGGCAGGGCTTGGAGCAAAAACGCGAATACGGTGCTTATCGGGATCTTCTGCAACGAAGGTCCAACCAAACACAAGCTTTTCCGGCTCTTGAGCCATAGGCACGTCCAACGCTATCCAGCGGTCATAGAGGGATAGCAACGCTGCCTGATCGGCGACTTCAAAAGATAATTCCATCCCTCCTCCCGTCAATATTGCCTCAGGTTTTACAGCTTCGCGCTGCTTTAACTCAACACTCACAGGTCCTAACGAAAAACTGTGGAAGGTGGGCGAAAGAACCTGTGCTGGTTGATAGAAGAGCGAGGCATAAAATTGGCTACTCACATCGATCTTTTCTACATACAAAATTGTCGCTTCTAATCGCATCATATTTCTCCTTCTCCAGTTAATCGATCATAGTGAATCAACTTGTCAGATAACGTCAGTAGAAAAATACCAAACAAAAAGCCAGCCCGGAGGCTGGCTTATGATTGAGAATAAAGGTCGGTATCAACAATATAAGGGCTACTACTGTAGCCCTTATTGTTTAGTGTTTACCTATATTAAACTATTTAAACACGGATTCTTAAAAGCAACCTTAAAGAGAATCATCAAATAGTTCAGGTTGTGGTTCGCGCATTTGAAGCAACCAGTATTTTGGATCTGTGCTGTCTTCTTGGCTTAATACTAACGTATTACCAAGGTTGTACAGCTTCCAAGAAGTATCCACTTTAACCGGCAATTGATACATATACTTATCGCTAGTCCATACTCCATCTTGATTGCGAACAGCTACACCTTGGTTGAATACCGCAAAGACTTCATTCGGTACATTGACGTTATCGAGTACAAACTGTGTACCGTCTAGCAATCGCGTGTTTTTGCTATATTCGCCGTTTAACACTTCACCCTGTTTGGCAAAACGCTGATGACGAATTTGCTGCTCGATAGTACCATCGACTTCGACGTCAACAATTTCCGCAACTTCATGGGCATCATTTCCATTTGCATCTTTTATTCGTGCTGCACCGAATAGAACATGACCATCTAGCTTGCGAGAGGCAACAGCATAAACGTCAGTTGTTGATTGGACGTAACCATCTGCAAACAGGTGAAGTTTCGGCAAGTCTGCAATAGAGTCCCATAGCCAATAACCAATGCCGTCATAACTTCCTTTCTGAGATACCAAGCAACCAGCACCTGAGTCACGCAAAGCAGCTTCAACTGCAATACCTAAGGTTTCAACGCTACGACAGAAATGCTCCGCATCACCCGGCATGACGAACTCTTGTGTGGTAATTTCAAGTGTTTCCAAGTTCAACATACTGAGTAACGGCGGCTGATAAGAGCCAAAGTTCATGTTCTCAGCGTCTAACGTAGCAATGTGCGTTTTGTTAGCAGGTGTTTGGATCCTCACGCCTGCCATTAGCGCTTTTTCCTCCCATGTGCCGGCTGCAAAGTCAAACACATAAGGCGTAACGCCACTATCGCTGCGGGAAACGATTAAGCTGCCCGTTGAGTTAAAGGCAAAGCTGTCATAGGTGAGATTGAACTTACCGTCACGGAAGCCTGACATGTCTATTGCTGTTAAACTGCCATCGCTCAAGTTGAAGCGGTAGTTAACCTGCTGTTGACCTGACGCTGGATTGCCATTGTCTGTCAGCAGCAATACGTAGCCATTACTGCCATCGATAATGCCATTATTCAGTAACTTATGCCCATCTTGTGTATCGGCAACAACCAGAGTCGATGCTGACTCGCCTTCTGACGTCAGTGTAGAAAGATAGATGCCATCTTGTTCAGCTCCTGATACTTGCCAGAATCGATACAAAGTGTCATCGTTTTGGATAGCTTGCACCAAGTTCGCGGTGCCATCGGCTGGCGCCTCGCCTGCAATCGCATTCCACTGATAAACATCCAAATTATCAAGTACGTTGACATTGAGGACGACCTTGCTTGGGTAGTCATTCGCAGAAGAAATCGCACCTAACTCAACAAAGATTTGCTGCAGTGCAACAGGGACATTGTCAATCTGTAACTTATCTTCGCCAGAACGAACCGCTCGCATTCGGCTATTGTCTTCGTCGATTTCAGCAATGCCGATACCTGAGCTATCCACCTTACCCATAAAGCCATACGACGCGAAATCTAGACCATCATCAGCAGCTGTGAATACGTGTTCTACGCCATTTGAGCGAGTAAACTTAAAGCCATACTCGAAGGAATCGCCTTCTTTCATCGTTAGCACACCATCAACAAACTCAGGTGTATAAGCAATGATTTTCGGCTGAATGACTGTCACCGTTTCCTTAAGCGTAAAACCTTTATAAGTAGCAGTAACCTCGACTTGACCTTCAGCCACACCAGTTGCAACGCCATCGGCATCAATTGCTAAAATCTCTGCATTGCTGCTCGTCCAAGCGACACCTTCGGTGATAACAGACACACTGCCGTCATTGAACGAACCGTTGAGCGACATCTGCAGCGTTTCAGCGCGAGAAATGGTGTGATTTGGCAGGTTCAAGCTAATATCTGTCAGCTTCGGAACCACATCAAACGCCTGCTCGGCTTGCAGATCGTTAAATGTTGCCGTTACCGTTGCAGTACCCACTTTCTTAGCTCGGAACTGGCCATTGCCTAGAGACTCCAATATCTCAGGGTCAGACGAGACCCACTCTGCTTGATCACTGAAGTCGACTAAGTAATCATTGAGATGGACACCTAAAGCCTGTACTTGGAATTCATCTTGCAGATATTGCTCACGCTGATCATAATTTAATCGAAGAGAATCTAACACGGCTTGGTCTGCGTTTAAGCTAACAGTGGCTGTCGCCCCCTGATATTTTGCCGTTAGTGTCACTTCGCCAGGTTGAACAACCTGAAGTTGATTTCCGTTCCAAGCCATGGCGTTCGCTGGGCTAAATGACCACTCAACAAGTGACGTCACTTCTGTCGAACTTTCGTTAGACCATAATGCTGCCACTCTCGGATCGAGTTTGTCTCCAACGGTGACTTTTTGGTCTACATCAGTTACCACGATATTTTCCAATGTGGTTTCAAGAACATCTGCCACAAAACTGACCTGGGCCGACGCCGACTGATATTCAGCGGTTAGCGTAATCGTACCTGTCGCAGCCACCTGCCAGTACTCACCATTCTTAACTAAAGCGCCTTCAGGGTAAACGCTGTAGCTCGCAGTGTCAGAAATGTCTGTTGAGCTAAAGTCTGACCACAACGCAAGTACCGATGGTCGTAAGCTATCTCCAAGACTGACTTTTTGCGGAAAACCAACGAGTAGAATGTTCTCAAGAACCGCTTCTACGGGCTCAGATGTCACAATGTTATCGTATCGACCTTCCCATACGTAAATATCAGAGAAACGTGCACTTTCTTGTTCTAGGAACCATGCGTCATTAAATAATGTCTGCCACGCTTCTTGATACGACGTAATATTTAAGCGGTACCATTCTTCCCAAGAAGTATCATTAAGTAATGCACGTAACCAAACGGTACTATTTTCAAAACCAGCCAACGTTGCTGAATAATCAATAATCGCCTTCAGTCCCACGCCATAACGAATAACATTTGGCTCGATAACAGCGCGATCTCTCGTTAGATACGTTGCCCACTCTTCCTTACTAACAAAATTGTTTTTGTCAATATCAGCAAGAACATACTCAACGGTAGAAAAGTTAGTAATTAGCGCATTATTTGATTCATTATCAAGCGCTTCAAGCAGCGTCGAACCACCATATTGGAAGAGAATGATGTTTTCTCTTTGCGCGCGATAAGTGATAGGTTGGTCTTGAATTTTTGTCAGTTGATCATCAGAAATGAAGGCATCTACTGAATATTCACCGTCTGTGTTTGTCTTACCAGTACCAAGCAGCGTTGTACCAGCAAAGATCGAAACATCCGTATTAGCCATAGGACCATCATATACGATCCCTTGGAAGTTAATTTTATTCTGCCCGACTGGGCTTTCTGGTGACTCTGAACTACT
Organism: Thaumasiovibrio subtropicus; assembly: GCF_019703835.1. NCBI lineage: Bacteria > Pseudomonadati > Pseudomonadota > Gammaproteobacteria > Vibrionales > Vibrionaceae > Thaumasiovibrio > Thaumasiovibrio subtropicus. Next base: position 1,386,633 of record NZ_AP023055.1, read on the forward strand.
ACCACAAGCTGTAAGCACAGTAATGAGGGGAATACTCATTAAAATAGGCCTATACATTCCTTCTCCTTAAGATTAATTCAATAAAGCCTAAAAAACCAAACTAACAACGGATGATCATGCACCGCTGTAAATACAGGTTCTTAATTTTAAAAAAGGTATGATTATTTCTTCAGAAAAACCACACTCTAATTTCACGCTCGAAAATATTCATTAGGTAAAATTAAGTCAAGAAATTAATCCGCCCATTAAAAATCATAAAAATGTATATAAATAGCAATTAAACATATGTTTATCCCGGAGTGTCAAAACTGACACGAAAATAGGTTTTGCATAAAAATCATGACCTTAATAACTTCAACATTAGAAAAATGATCGGCGATTATAAAAGTCATATCACTATCAATTACATTTAGGTGCGAGACATCTTCAGGCAATGGTTAACAATCAAAAACTCAATTGTCTAATTGGTATTCATACCTTTTATATAAAATTGCGATCATTCACATATTGTTCATGAAAAAAATAGAAAGTTACCTTGATATCCAACAGCCGCCACGCTCAGGCAACCTCAAGATACTTGCTCAGCGAGACTTTCTAGGTTTGTCTGCAAAGCACAGCTTTGAAAGTCTAGTGGACCAATTCGAAAAGCAGTAACACAGATGACGGACCTAGAAAACGCGCCCAGAGAGAAGTCAGCTTATGTTATTCGCGATCAAATGCACGATGGCTAAGCTAGGCGCATGAAAAAAGCCAGCGTAAAGCTGGCTTTATTGGGCTCTATATTCAATTCACCTCAAGAAGCTTGTCATCAAGCTTCTGAAGATGCGCTAGGATTTACTCAGAGGCGACATTTTCATTCTCTGCAGATCGGTAATTAATGCCTTGTGCTCGAAGTAAATCAACATGCGCGGCCACGCGAGGCAAGAAACCGTCCCAAGACTTATTGTCCGCCGCTGTCCATGCATTCTCTGCGATGGCGAATAGACGCGGATAATGTAAGAATTCTAACTTCTCTTGCGTGTTAACAAACTCTGTCCACACCAGTGCCTGCGTGCCGATGATATTACTTTCACACACCCCTTCCGAGATTTCGAATTTGTAAGCTCGCTCCAAATCGATGTCGCTGGCCCAAAGCACACCAAACTCGTGAACATCGCGATTCCATGCCATATCAAGATATGTATATTGAGCAGGGCACATGATGACTTGATAGCCTTCTTGCGCGGCAGCTATCCCTTTCTCACGGTTTGTCCAAGCGCAAACAATGGCATCACTATCAATTTTTTGGCCATATGATGCTTCTTCCCAGACAGCCAGTTTCTTCCCTTTTTGCTTCAGGTATTGCTGTAAGTGACGAATCAAATGCCCTTCAAGTTCACGAACATTGGCATAGCCCAACGCCTGCGCTTTCGCCGCGCAAGCGGGTGAGCCTTCCCAAACATGATGAGGTACCTCGTCACCCCCCATGTGAACGATCGGCGAAGGGAACAACTCGCACACTTCATCAAGAATGGTTTCAAGCACCGTGTAAGTACCCGGTAATGCAGGGTTCAATACGTTGTCTTGATATTGCTGAATCGACACAAAATCCGATGTATCTTCGGGCTCAACTAGCAGCTCAGGCAGGCACTTAATCAATGCACGCGTATGCCCTGGGATATCAATCTCAGGAATGACGGTCACTTCACGGGCTTGGGCATATGCCAGCACTTCACGCACCTGTTGTTTGGTAAAGAAACCGCCATAGCGGTGTGGCCCAGAACCAAACTGCGGTTCAAGGACCTCCTCCTCACCACGCCACGCGCCTTTCTCTGTCAGTTGGGGATACGCATCAATTTCGAGACGCCAACCCTCATCATCCGTCAGGTGCCAATGGAAGTGATTCATTTTAAGACTCGCCATCCGGTCAATCACGGCTTTCACCGTATCGATACCATGGAATGAACGTGCACAATCTAAGAATTGACCACGATAATGAAAACGTGGTGCATCTTCAATTAGGCAACAAGCGACACGACCACCCGATGTTTTTAACAGCTGTACTAATGAAACGGCAGCATAGAAGAAACCGGCTGAACCCGAAGCACGAATTACCGCCTGCTCTTCGGTAAGATCGAGTCGATAGGCTTCATCCTCAAAGGTGGTATCCAGCTCAAAATGCACGGTACTCGGGCTGTCAGTCACTAAGGCACACGCCACATTCAGTTTCGTTTGTAACCAGTTCACCGCATTTGCCGTGTGCTCAGTATCTCCTGACCAAGATGGCGAGATGGGCAATACAAACTGGCCCTGTGTAGCCGTTACTTTTAATGGCTGCGGGATGATGCCGGGCGCGGCTTCAGGCAAAGTTAAGGGTGATAATTCAAGATTGTCAGGCTGCTGCATGTCATTCATACCCAGCGCTACCGGGATATACTCACCTGCCCGCTTCAAATAAGGACCAATCGGTTGCTCCATCAAATTAAACAGCGCACTCGTATGAGTTTCCAGGGTTGTTACCCAACGAGAGTGAGGGGCGAGTGGAACAAGAGGTGCAATTTCAATATGGCTACCCGCTTGTTTAACAAAAGTAGCGCCTTCAATTGTCTCTTTCTCCATAAAGCGTGGAGTGTCGAAGCAGAGAGTGAAGTCCGTTAACGTTTCATCCGTCCGGTTTTCTAACTCCAGATTGAACTTCATCGTTTTATCTTGATTCTCAAGAATATAAAAATGTAACAATAAACCAGCCACTAAAGATCCCCTGTCGTCATTATGATGTCTTCACTTTTCCTAACCAAAGCAACGCTAAGAAATACGTACTGTGTAGATGGTATCACTCCGACTAAAATCAGCGCGCGATTTGCGCTTCATTATGACAGCATGAAAGACAATCTGCGAAGTAACTCACAATAGAATCAGCGTAATGCACGCTTAACGTGCTGCAAAATAGCGCATCCCATTTCCATCAACAAATGCCACATTGGCGATAAGAACATTTGAGCGTTGAGGTGGCGGGGCGACGCTTGTCAAATCGACAAATCTCTAGCACCTCAACTTGTCAATGAAGGTGTTTAAAAGGGGGGCACATTTTTCACACTTGTACCTGAGGTTCGCTACACTAGCCTGCGTCTGAAGTCTGTTTCTTGAGGTCGCCTGCCTATACATGTTAGATTCAGGAACTTTCTTTATAATCCAGTCTCTATTGAACTAAGCAATGAAACGAGTCGTTCTATATACCGCATCACGATGCCCCCACTGTGAGTCCGCCAAACAGTTTTTGGATGACAAAGGTGTCACTTATCGCATCTGTGATGCTGCCAGCCCAAGAGGCCGTAAAGAGCTGATGGCAATGGGGGCGCGAGGCGTACCCGTGGTGAAAATTGGAGACACAGTGATACGTGGTTTCCAGCCCAAAGCAATGTCGAAAGCACTTTCTAAATAATTTGGCGCTTGAGTATCAAGCCAGCAATTATCTGAAGGGCATCCATCCGTCCTTCGATTGAGGAGAAATAATGATTTATCGTATTGCCCTGATGGCACTCTTTCTAACTGGCTGTAGTATGGCCCCAAGAACAGACTTCAGTGCAAATGTCGATTACTCGCAGTTCGACACCTACCAGTTTGAAGATTCCACAGCACCACGTTCTATTGATGCTAAACGGATTGAAACCGCACTGAACAGCCAGTTACCGGAAAAAGGGATCACGCTTTCTCATACTGACGAAGCGCCGTTGATGGTTATATATCGCATTGAGGATGAAAGAGAACTGCAATCCTTTGGCACTACCGTAGGTTTCGGTTATCACAGCCGCAACATGGGTATCGGTATGAGCACACCAGAGCGCTATCGAGAGGTGAAATTCGGTCGTCTCGTTCTCGAGTTTGTCGATACCCAATCCAACCAAGTGGTATGGCAAGCGGTATCAACCCGCCGTTTGACAGAGTCAATGTCACCTCAAAGACGAGAGGCCTTCTTTGAGAGGGAAATTCGCGAAATGCTCGCACTCTTTCCTCCCTACTAGCGCAGGCCTCGCTCACATTTTCGATACCCTGGCGTAACCGCTGGGGTATTTTTTACTGCTTAACTTAGACGTTGACGTCGAAGTACCTGCAAAGTCACCTGCAAGCCTTTCTCCATCGCTTCATATTGTCGCGCCTTTCCTAGTACACGAATCCCTTGCATCTGCATCAGCACCCATGCTGACATCGCGTTTGACGCAAAATCACTAGGAAGTTCGCCAACTTGCTTAGCATTTTCAAACGCCTGCTCAAATGCGGTCAGCATCCTTGTATAGAGACGGTTTCCTTCTGACAATACACCGTCATCTTCCATCGCCCGTTCTAAAATCGCGTTTTGCATAAAACATCCCATTGTTTGGGTGCGTTGAATTGCTGCAAAGCTCTCCAAATGTTCAATCACATTGTTTAAGGTTGCTGAACTCGGTACACCGTCATGCAAGGAAGGCAACGTCACTTCATCGAGATAGCGAGAAAGTGCCTCCTTGTAGAGCGTGTCTTTATCGACAAATGCGTTGTAAAGGCTGAAACGATTTATGCCAAGATGTGAAACCAAATCCGAGATCGAGGTATTTGCGTACCCTTTACGCCAAAACAACTCCATCGCCTCGCGGAGTTTATCCGCCCGATCAAAACTCTTTGTTCTTGCCATACTTATTTTCGCTTAGCTAAGACAAGTCAAAAACAATACTTGACTCATCGTTCTGAAATTGCCTACAGTGTAATCTAAACGATCGTTCTGAAAAAGGAAGTATGATGAAAATCTATGAAAAAAGTCCCGCGCCTAGCGCACAGCGTGTCTCACTTTTTCTCAAAGAGAAAGGGATTGATGTTGAGCGTATCGATGTCGATATTCGCGGTGGTGAAAATCTCAAACCCGAATTCAAAGCCCTTTCACCCAATGGCAGAATTCCCGTTTTAGTTCTCGAAGATGGCACCTCAATTTGTGAATCGATGGCGATCTGTCGTTACTTTGAAGCCTCACACCCCGACGAAAAACACCTCTTTGGTAATACACCCACCGAGCAAGCACAGGTTGAGATGTGGAATCGCATCTGTGAATTTCAAGGGTTGTATACCGCATTTCAAGCATTTCGAAATCTCACAGGGATCTACAAAGATCGTGAAACCTGTATTGAAGCTTGGGGGGTTGAATCCAAAAATCGCATTAAACAGTTTCTGCCGCAACTAGATGAACGATTGGCTAGCACAACCTATGTGGCTGGTGAGCGTTTCAGTGTGGCTGATATCACGGCATACATCACATGCCAGTTCATTAAAAACCTCGAGATTGACGCCTCAACGTACAGCCATATTGAGCGTTGGCTGGACCTTGTCTCAGCGCGGCCGGCATTCCAATAATGATCATTAAGGAATATCGATGATTGATCTTTACACGGCGGCCACCCCGAATGGCCATAAAATATCTATCGCACTTGAAGAACTCGGCTTGGAGTATCGCGCTCACGGACTCGATCTGATGAGCAAAGAGCAAAAACAGACTTGGTTTACGAACATCAACCCGAATGGCCGTATCCCCGCTATCATTGACCGCGACAACGATGATTTTGCGGTATTTGAATCAGGGGCAATTCTTGTTTATCTCGCTGAGAAAACAGGACAACTTCTACCTTCTGATCCCAAAAATCGGTCAAAGGTAATACAGTGGTTAATGTTTCAAATGGGGGGTGTCGGACCTATGATGGGACAAGCCAATGTCTTCCATCGTTATTTCCCCGAAAAAATTCCAGCCGCGATTGAACGTTACCAAAATGAAGGGCGACGTTTATTTGAAGTTATGGATAGCCAACTGAAGGACACCGAATACTTGGCTGGCAATGCTTACTCCATCGCTGACATCGCGACTTGGCCTTGGGTAAGAATCCATGAGTGGAGCGGTATACGCATCGAAGCGTTACCCAATCTTCAGCGCTGGATGGATCTCATTGCAAGCCGGCCGGCTTGCCAAAAAGGTATTCAAATACCACCCCCTTCCACCTTGTCTGACGAGGAACGCGCCAAGCAAATTCAGAAAATGGTGACGCAATAGGCTATAGTTTTTTGATTTAGTCCACTCGATCTTCAAAACAGTGCCTTGTTGACAAGCCTAGAAACTCTCGCTGAACAAGCATCTTGAGGTGGTTTGAGTATATTTACTCTTAAAGGGGGCAAAAAGCTCCCTTTCGAGATCGCGTTACTCAACCGATAATGACAAAAACCTCAACATTCCATTTAGTTATTTAAAAATACTCTTCAAGATAACTTTGTCTTGCTATTAGTAAAAACACCCTAGTTGCATATACTTTAAATACTATTAAAGCATATGTATGGGGTTGTTATGTGTTTAAGAAATGGTTTTCGACTTGTGTTATTAATCAGCTTGCTAAATGTGGTGGCCTTCGCGACGCCCGTTTGGGGATTCGCTGAAAATGTGAATAGCGCCGTTCGGTTTGGTGGTTGGTCCTATCATCTTGAAGACGAAGTTGTCGAGAATGCCCCAACCTACAATGAAAACCACTTAGGATTGGGGGTTGATGTCGGGCTATACCGCTGGGGAAACTGGCATATCCAATTCTCGCTTAACTACATGAAGGACTCTTGGGATGATCATCTCTATGCAGCCAGCATCACGTTTGATCGGCCAATCGATTTTGAGTTTACCGACTGGACTTTTGCGCTCGGTACGTCGGTGGGTGTGCAATCTCGCTCAATAATGAATGATCACAATGGTGAGTTCACTGGGTTTAGCCGCCGCACGCTGCCTCTCATCATGCCTTACGCAAGGCTCGGCACTAAAGACTTCTTTACCTTGTTTACCGTCTATCCCCAGTTTCGCGAGCGCATCAATGTCGCTGATGGCTCGCGTTCTTACCGCTTGGAAAACCCAGTGGTCTTTTGGCAGCTTGGCTTTACCCTCTAACGAAAGAGGCTATCAGCTTCAACCGCGTTATCACCAGCCTTACCCTTAGTTGTGAATGATATCCGCATCGTAGGCTATCTGACTTTGTTCCGCAGTCTCAGGTAACATGCTACGCCACCATCGGGTTGATACGGTGATATTATCTAACCAAATTGGCTCGCCAAATTGAGGCGTTAAGATATTGACGCCTTCCGTCTCCCCAAGTGCAAGAATGCGCTCGAAGGGTTCATACCAATCATGAAGTGACAGATCGAAAGTACCGTTGTGGATAGGAATCAAGTAGTCCCCGCCAAGATCTAAATGTGCCTGCATGGTATCTTCTGGCATCATATGAATATCACGCCATAGCGGATTATAAGCGCCCGTTTCCATCATGGTGACATCAAACGGGCCATACTTTTCACCAATTTCTGCAAATCCCGAAAAGTATCCGGTATCACCGCTGAAGAACAGATTACGCTGGTTGCTTCGAATCACCCAACTTGCCCACAATGTCTGGTCACGATCACGAAGACCACGACCTGAAAAGTGCTGCGCTGGCGTGGCGACAAGTTCAATACCCGCCACCGTTGTAGATTGCCACCAGTCCAATTCTGTAATCTTGTTCGCATCAACGCCCCACTTTATCACCTGTTCGCCCACTTTTAATGGTGTAACAAACTGGGTCACTTTATCTTGCAAAGCGAGGACAGCATGTTTATCCAAGTGGTCATAATGATTGTGGCTAATTACCACGGCATCGATGGGTGGCAATGCCTCTATCTGAATTGGCGCTTCATGAAAACGCTTTGGCCCAGCCCACTGCACCGGCGATGCGCGTTGACTAAATACAGGATCGGTTAACACAAAACGATCACCCAATTTAATTAACAAACTTGAATGCCCTAAACGGTAAATGGCATCACCACCGTTAAGCAGATCCTCGGTAGAAATCGGACTCAAGGGCACTTCACTGTCCGGCATTGCTGCTTGTCGGTCAGCATTCCAATAAGCTTTCGCTATCTCCCATAGGTTAGAGGCGTCAGTTTTATAAACGGTATCAGTATTGGTAAATTTCATTTGGTCACCTTTCATCATCGTCCCCGCTAACAGCGTTATTAGACACATTACCGCGATAGCAACTTTGCTTGTTCTACGCATCTCACCACTCACAAAAGTAAACTACACGGTGTAGTGTATTGATGAAAAATTGAAAAGTAAACCACTCAGTGTAAAATGGGTTCAAACTAAATCTCGAAAATACACCATGAATAGTGCGAAAAAGACACGTAGCCAATTGAAAAGAGAGGCGATTCTTGCTGCTGCTAAAACCGCTTTTAAAGCGGATGGCGTGCAGTCAACAAGTATGGATAAACTGGCGCAACTGGCACAAGTATCAAAGCGCACCGTTTACAATCACTTCGCGACCAAAGAGGTGCTGGTCATGGAGCTGGTCTCAGAGCTCTGGACAAAAGCGCTGGTAGAAATAGACTTTGAGTATAAGCCCGAAACATCGCTGCACACTCAATTAGCTGCGTTACTAAAGTTAGAAATCAACCTTATTGCGTCAGCGGAGTACTTAGACCTCTCTCGGGTCGCGTTTGGCCATCTCTTCTATGCCCCAGAACAACTCGAAGCACAACTCAGTCGATTTGCGAAACAAGAAACAACGATTCATCGCTGGTTAGAAGCTGCGGTCGCAGATGGTAAAGTCATGCTTGAAGATATTGAAGTCGGCAACGAGCAACTGCATAGTTTGATTAAAGGCCGCTGTTTTTGGCCGCAATTGTTGTCAATGCGCCCTATTCTCACAGCAAGTGAAATTGATACACTTGCAACGCAAACGGCAGCCTTCTTCCTCAGTCATTATCAAGCGAAAAGCCCAGACTAGACATCAGCGCCCGATTTTCCTTCGAGACTCAGGCAAAAACGCCCTACCTGTGCCTCGATGGGATGATCACGATACGGCTCAGATAACCTTATCGCTCCGCTGCGGCAAGCATGCCACCCATCGCAATAAACATTGAACCAAACACTCGGTTTTGCCATAAAGCTGCAGCACTGCTTCGGAAAAAGCGCTGTACGGAGCGAGCAAGTGATGCATAAGTCACCATCACCACAGTATCAACAACCAGCACAGTTAACCCCAAAATCAAATATTGAGGCGCCATTGGCGCTTCTGGCGAGATGAACTGTGGCAAAAATGCAGCCAGAAAAATTATAGATTTTGGATTCATCATATTGATCAGAAAGCCTTGTCGGATGATCTTGGCAGTAGACTGAGCAGTCAATTGAGTATTTTCATCCGCGGTAAGCGAGGCTTTGCTGCGAAACTTCATCACCCCGAGGTAGATCAAATACGCTGCACCACAATACTTCAAAATCGTAAAAGCCACCGCTGAGGAAGCAAGCAATGCACCAAGGCCTAACGAGACCACCAGGAGGTGTACACACAATGCCAACTGAAGGCCGATGATATTCTTAAAGGCAATACGAATGCCGCCATTGAGTGTATTACTGACCGTCGCAACCATACCTGCTCCCGGCGAGAAGCTGAATACAACACAAGCCGCAACAAATGCCAACCAAACCGAGATAACCATAACAATCCGCCTTTAACAGCAATGAAGAGAGCAGAAAGATATTATACCTAACTATCAATAGGGACAATCTGAAAAACACAACAAAAAAGGCCGCATATATGAGTATAATCATGCCGCCTTTGAAGAGAGCTCGTCTCAGAATAGATGTCCGAGTACGAGCTTGGTAGAAAACTTACACCGCCAACACTGAAGGCTGGAGGTACTTTTGCCACGCCTCTTGATACAGATCTTGAGAACGTTGACGTAAGCGGGCAATTTTTGCCACTTCGATATCATTTAACACTCGGGCTTGAGCAACAGCATGGCGTTCCATCTGCTGAATCTCTTCATAGATGTCATGCTCTTCACCACTTTTGATGGTTGCGATATCACGCAAGTGTACTTGCACCTCCGCAATCATCTTGGTTTCAGGCAAACGCACAAGCACGCTTAAATCACGATAGCCTGATGCGGCTGGGTGCTTGAAACGGTTCTTAACACGGACGATTTCAGCTTCTTTACCTAAATATTCAAAAGCAGTCACGACGCCAGCAATATCATCGGCAACCAAAGTACCGCGGGCTAGGTCAGTAATTTTTTCAGTCTGCCCTTCAAGCTCTGTGGCAATTTTGTATTCTGCTCGTTCCGCAGATTTAACGGCGGGAATAATCGGCTGTGCATCACTGAGCATCGCTATTTCATTGAGCAAATTAGAGAGCTCTTGCTGAGCAGGCTGCGCTAACGCATACAATGCGCTGAACTCGGCATGCGGTTGTTGAAGATTTTCGGGATACAGGTTATCGATAGCGTATAAGCCGCTAAGTGAGTGTTTAAAAACACGCTTACTCGCTTGGGAAACAGGCGCTTGGGCTTGCTTAGTTTGCGTATTGGCAGAGTTGCCGACGAAGGCGGCCGCCGCGACTGGCGTACGTCCAAGTACCAACGCGATGACAAAAATTGTCCGTAAAAGATGTGTCATTCAGACTCCTTTACATGCCTGTACCATTCAGGCTAAATCACTGATAAAAAAGGGTATATACAAAAGGACAAATCCGTTTGCTATACAAGAATGAGAGCTCAGTGAAAGCTTGGACCCAAGAGTACAAGCAGTAAGTTTAACCTAACATGAACAGTGTCCAGACTAGCTATAAAATTATCACTGCTGTCTAGAATTTGTGATCACTACTTACTAATTGAAGATTCTTACAAACCTTAACTTGAAAGCACAAACCTTTGCCCCAATTTGCCATCTAAGATTCACTGTTGCTTGGCAAGTTTGAACAAAAAAGGCAGGTAACTAGCCGCTTCGAAACGCGCATCGCTATCACCTCAGCTATCCATCTCCCACAGCAATACCTCTTATCAAAACATAACGCGCGACCACTTCTAACAACATTGCTGCCACCGGCTCAGCACACCTTTTTCACTTCAAATACAACAAACTAAAACCTAAACAAAAATAGTTCTCATATCCATTGCGCCGTTGAAGCTCTAGTGATATAAACGGTGCTAACGCGAATTATTAACATTACGGAATACGAAATAATGAAGGCGCTGAAAACCCTCTTTACCCCCCTTGCTCTCGCTACCTCACTGACATTTTCTGGCTTTGCTCTTGCTGACACGATTACTGTTCAGCACGTCGCTGGCGAAACCACGCTCGACACCAATCCACAACGCGTTGTGGTAATGGGCCTAGGCAGCCTTGATGTGCTAGATACGTTAGGTATTGAGCCTGTAGGGATGGTTAAAACCTATCTGCCTTCATACCTAGAAAAATACCAAGCGGACGAGTTTAAAAACGTGGGCTCTATGTTCGAACCAGACTTCGAGACCATTTTCACTTTGAAGCCTGATCTGATCATTGCAAGTCCGCGCACCGCGCCGCTTGCTGAAGAGTTATCTAAGATTGCGCCAACCGTTGTATTCCAAGTTGATAGCGCAGGTTATTGGGAAAGCACTCAGCAAAACTGGCGCATGATTGGCAAGATCTTTGAAAAAGAGAAAGAAATCGAAGAGTACATCACACAGTACCAAACTCAGATCGATGACATTCGCCAATTTGTTGAAGCGGGTGAAATCGATGCTCTAACAGTAATGACAAATGGTGGCAATCTGTCTGCGTTTGGCGAGCAGAGCCGTTTCTCAAGTATTTACAAAGACTTCGGATTTAAAGAAGCACAGAGCGGCATTGTTGAATCGACGCATGGTAATCTGATTTCATTTGAATACGTCGCATCAGCAAACCCAAGCGTTATGTTTGTTTTAGATCGCGACCAAGCGCTTGGCCGCGGTGACAGTGCCGGTAAGGCACTCCTCGATAATGACCTTGTCAATGGCACTAAAGCGGCCAAAAACAACCATATTACTATCATGGACGGTAATGCTTGGTACCTCACAGCAGGTGGCATGGACGCAACACAAGTCATGATTGATGACATTCGTTCTGTATTAGATCAAGAATAATGGGTTCAGGCAGCAACGCGTTGCCCAACAACTCGTGTTAGCAGGATTATCGTGAAAGTAATGTTAATGGGGCTGGGGATCATTATCCTCGGCCTTTCTTCGCTTTTTATTGGCGCTGCAGATATGCAGCTTCAGGCCATTCTAGCCGGTGACACCGACGCACTTACCATCTTTTTTGTCAGCCGTGTTCCGCGCCTGATTGCCATCTGTTTAGCGGGGGCGGGTTTAAGTGTTGCAGGCCTTGTTATGCAGCAAGTGTGTCAAAACCGCTTTGCCTCACCGTCCACAACGGGCACCATAGATTGTGCAATGCTAGGTTACGTATTTGCATTGGTTTTTGCTTCCAACAGCAACTCGACGGTGACCATGCTGTCGATATTTACGTTCTCTATTCTCGGCACCCTACTCTTTGTTCAGTTCTTGCAGCGCTTAAAGTTCAAAAATGTCATTCTCGTGCCGTTGATCGGTATTATGTATGGCAATATAGTTGGGTCACTCACCACCTTTATCGCCTACAAATACGACCTTGTTCAGAGCCTCTCCGCTTGGACAGTGGCGAACTTTTCGTCGGTATTGCGCGGAAACTTCGAACTCCTCTATGTCGCTATCCCCGCGTCAATACTCGCTTACCTTTATGCCAGTCGATTTAGTGCCGCGAGTATGGGGGAGAGCTTTGCGAAAAATATCGGCCTAGATTACAAGAAAGTGGTGTTTATTGGTGTCGTGATCGTTGCGGTGCTGTCCTCTTCTGTCGTGATGATCGTCGGTATGATTCCATTCCTCGGTTTGATTGTCCCCAATGTTGTCTCGCTGTTTAAAGGCGACAACATGCGTAAGAATCTACCTTTCACTGCTTATTGGGGCGCAGTCTTAGTACTTTGTTGTGACGTGCTTGGCCGTGTTGTCATCTTCCCTTATGAAGTCCCCATCTCCATGATCATCTCTATCGTCGGTGGCGTGGTCTTCATTTACCTAGTAATGCGAGACAAGAGCAATGCGTGATCGCTATAAACTGATTATTCTGGCGGTCGCAGCCATTGTGATTACAGCTGTTTTCTTGGGTAAAGGATTAAATGCTGATAACTATCAATTTTTCCTTTCTCGCCGTTCGCCTAAAGTACTGGCGATCATTTTTGCGAGTATCGCGATTGCGGTTTCTTCTCTGATTTTCCAAACCATTACCAATAACCGTATACTGACTCCCTCCATCATGGGGTTTGACTCTTTATATCTCCTTACGCAGGTACTCATTGTCTCCCTGTTCGGTGGTATGAGTAGCTTGTTCATTGATGCGAAGCTCAATTTTCTCGCTTCAACGACCTTGATGATGTTGTTTTCGACCATTTTATTTGGCCTCTACTTCCGTAAGAAAGGCGCGAATATCTTCTCACTTCTCCTTGTTGGGGTCGTTTGTGGCTCGCTCTTTGACAGTATCGCTCAGTTTCTGATGATGGTGATGGATCCCAATGAGTTCATGAATGTGCAAGACAGCATGTTTGCGAGCTTTAATAATGTAAACGGCGAGCTTGTTTACTGGAGCATGTTTCCACTCGCACTGATCCTCATTTATCTGTTCAAAGTGGCTTCAACACTCGATGTATTTTGGCTTGGCAAAGACAATGCGACCAGCTTAGGCATAAATACCGACAAGGTCGTACGCAAAATGATGTTTGTGATCGCCCTGCTTATCTCCATATCTACCGCGTTGATCGGGCCTGTACTCTTCTTTGGTCTGATCGTTGTCGCCCTCACTCGACAACTCTTTAGCAGCTATCAACACAGTGTATTGGTGACGGCCACCAGTTTATTGGCGGTGGTTATGCTGCTCGGAGGGCAGTGGGTAGTCGAAAACCTACTGGGATTCCAAACCACGATTAGCGTGATTATTAATTTCTTTGGTGGGATCTATTTCTTGTTCCTACTACTGCGTAACAAGTTGAATTAAGGCATCAGCGATGATTAAAATTTCTGGACTCACAAAAAAATATGGCGACACCTTTGTGGTTAAAGACGCTGATGCACTTTTTCCAAAAGGCGAAATCACCGCGATTATTGGCCCAAATGGCGCGGGTAAAAGCACCTTACTTTCAATGGCAAGTCGCTTGACCGAAAGCGATGCGGGTAACGTTTTTATCGCCGATAAGCCACTCAGTGAATGGGATAGCAAAGCACTTGCTAAACGCCTTGCGGTGTTACGACAATCGAACAACATTAACATGCGGTTTACGGTACGTGAATTAGTTGCCTTTGGCCGCTTTCCGCATTCACAAGGTCGCTTGAACGAGGAAGATAACCGGATTGTAGACCAAGCGCTTGCACACCTTGATATCACCTACATTCAAGATAAGTACATCGACCAACTCAGCGGTGGGCAACGCCAGATGGCATTTATTGCCATGGTGGTTGCGCAAGATACCGATTATGTCTTCCTCGACGAGCCTCTCAACAACCTCGATATCAAACACTCGGTACAGATTATGCGGAACCTACGGGTTCTAGCGCACGAGTTAAACAAGGCGGTTGTCATTGTCATCCACGATATTAACTTTGCTTCCTGCTATTCCGACAATATCGTCGCATTGCGACGCGGCGAAGTGGTAAGCAGTGGCAAAGTCGCCGACGTAATTCAAAAACCCATCATGGAAGATATCTACGGCATCACGTTTGATGTTAAAGAGATCGACGGCAACCGCATCTGTCTCTACTATGGTTGATAGCCTCTGAATAGAGATGATCGAAAATGCGTTTTTATTTTTCGATCATCTTTCTCGCTAATTCGGTATTTTATCGATAATAATGAGCTATCTCGCAAGCAAGTCGGAGTGGCCATGCCCGAGCGAATTAATCTCAATCTGTTACACACCCTACTTATTCTATTGGAAGAGCGTCATGTGAGTCGCTGCGCTGCCCGCCTTCATCTCACGCAATCGGCAGTCAGTCGACAGTTGGCGCAGCTAAGAGACCATTTTCAAGACCCCTTATTTGTCCGCAACGGCAACCAACTGGTAACGACCCCGAAAGCAGACACGCTACACCAGCAACTCAACACCCTTTTTAACGATGTCGGAAAAATCGTTGAGCAAACCCAGTTCATTCCGGCGCGCTGGCAAGGTGAGTGTGTTTTTTCATCATCAGACTATGTGGCACAGTACATCTTCCCTGACATCGTTAGCGCGATTCGAAAGCAAGCGCCTGAGGGACGTTTTTCCTATACCTTATGGCATCAAGAGTACCTGGATAAGCTTGGTGACAAGCAAATTCAGCTCGCTTCCACCATGCTACAGGAGGCGCCAACCCACCTCTCATCAGCATTAATTGGTGAAGATAAAGCTGTCTGTGTGATGCATGAGCGCCATCCACTCGCTCACTTGGATAATCTATCGCTAGAGAATTTTCTCCACTATCCCCACATACGGATTTCAGGCGGTGGCGATAAGGACAGTTTTGTCGATAGACACCTGCAAGGACTGCAGCGCTCACGTCATATCGCGGCCACCGTGCCTTTTTTCTCATCGGCATTCACCCTGCTTGCCCATGAGCAGTACTTGCTGACAATACCCCATCACATTGCTCACAATTTGAAATCCACCTGCCAACTCACTTTCAAGCCGATGCCTTTTGAAGTACCCACTCATCGTTACTGGCTACTCTGGCATCCCAAATATGAACACGATCCGGCACATGTTTGGCTGAGAGAGCAAGCACTGAGTATCATGCGGGACTCTATGTATTCAGTAAGCTGTCGTTCTTCGGTATGATTTTAAGTCATATCACCTATAACAATAACTGATTTCATTTCATTGCCTATTCTTGGTAGTTTTATGCGCAGATTATTAGCACACTATCAGGAATGTCATGGAACTTAGCATCTGGATTTCACTCTTCACGATTTGTTTACTCGGTGCTATGTCACCAGGGCCAAGCTTAGCGATCGTTGCAAAACACAGCTTGGCGGGCGGCCGTAAACACGGCCTTGCCACGGCATGGGCGCACGCCTTAGGCATTGGCATTTATGCACTCATAACGGTGTTAGGGTTAGCGATCTTACTCGAACAACTCCCCCTACTTTTTAAAGCGATCAGTTTGGCTGGTGCGGCCTATCTAGTCTGGCTGGGGTATAACGCGTTGCGCTCTAAAGGCGGCCTGGTCGATAGGCTAGAGTCTGGAGAAGCGGTAACTATTACCCAATCCGCTAAAGAGGGCTTTCTTATCTCTTTGCTCAGCCCGAAGATCGCCCTCTTCTTTACTGCCTTGTTCAGCCAGTTTGTGGCGGCAGGCGACGCGCCATCGGGCAAAGTGCTCATTGTCGCGACTCCCCTTCTTGTGGATGGCCTTTGGTACACCTTTATCACTTTCATGCTCTCAAGCCCAACACTGATCGATAAGCTAAAAAGCAAGGCAAAGCTCATCGATCAAGTGTCTGGCGCCGTACTTATACTGCTTGCGCTGCGCGTGGTATGGACGATTTAGCGAGAATATAGCGGGTAGTCAGTCAATCCCTTCGCAGCTCCACCAAACAGGGTATCTGGATCATGTTTTGCTAATGGGTAACCTTTCTCTAGTCTCTCGGGCAGATCCGGGTTAGCCACGAAGGGACGGCCAAAGCCAATCATATCCGCTAACCCCGCTTGAATTGCTTGCTCCGCTTTTTCGCGATCATAGCGCCCCGCATAGATCAGTACGCCTTGATAGGCTTCTCGTAATGCTTTCTTAAACGACAGTGGTGTATCAGGGGCATCATCCCAATCCACCTCTGCAATGTGCAGATACACTATCTTGTGCTGATTTAGGAGCGATGCGGCCGCAGTATAGGTTTCGATGGGACTGGCATCGACTGTCCCATTCAATGTCGTCAGTGGTGCCAAACGAACGCCTACACGCGATTCACCAATCGCATCCACCAGTGCGGTTACCACTTCATCGAGGAATCGCAGGCGGTTTTCTAAACTGCCACCATATTCATCGGTGCGCTGATTTGATTCTGAATCAATAAACTGGTTTACCAAATATCCATTTGCAGCGTGGAGTTCAATGCCATCGAATCCGGCCTCAATCGCATTCAGTGCAGCTTGACGATACTCCGCAATGACACCTTGAATATCCGCTTTACTCATTTCGCGGGGCTCAACCACATCGACAAAACCCGGTGCATCGGTACCATTATCAATGAACACTTTCACATTTTGTGCCGCGAGTGAGGAAGAAGAGATGGGTTGATTGCCTTTGATGTTGTCGGGATGCGTCACCCGCCCCACATGCCAAAGTTGTGCGAAAATTTTACCACCAGCTTGGTGCACTGCATCGGTGACCTCGCGCCATCCGGCAATCTGTGCTTGTGAATAGATGCCGGGAGTCCACGCATATCCTTTGCCCATTGGGCTAATTTGAGTACCCTCTGCGACGATCAGACCCGCTGACGCTCGCTGAGCATAATAGGTCGCCATAAGCGAGTTTGCGATATCTCCGGGCTGAGTTGCGCGAGAGCGCGTCATCGGCGGCATGACAACCCGATTTTGCAGTGAAAGCTCGCCTAAATCGATAGGCGAAAACAGTGAAGTAGTCATCAGTGGCTCCTGATCTTGAACTTTGATTTCAGGCAAGTCTAACAATGACTTAGACAGGCAGGTAGCCACGATTTTGCAAATGACTTTTGCAATTAATGCAAAGTGTTTCAAACGCGTTAGTATGTGACCTTGCCACGTAGTGACTTCGTTTGGCCACGCTGGGATTTTTTGTCCATACGACGCCGTTGTGAAGCGCGCGTTGGTTTCGTTTCTCGACGCTTTTTTCGTTCAACCATTACAGAGCGAATCAAGCTTTGCAGCCTCGCTAGCGCATCTTCACGATTCTGCTCTTGGGTGCGAAATTGTTGCGCTTTAATAATGATCACACCGTCGGTGGTCACGCGCGAGTCCGAAAGCGCCAACAACCGCTCTTTGTAAACCGCAGGCAATGTCGAGCGCTTGATGTCAAAACGAAGATGAATGGCACTTGATACTTTATTCACATTCTGGCCGCCCGCGCCTTGCGCACGAATCGCTGTCATTTCGATTTCCCAAGGCGCCAGGGTGACGTTGTTGGATATTTCTAGCATTTACTCGTAAACCATTCCGTTAAGAAGCCCAACTCGCTTGGACTGTTACTATATATACTCAAGCCACCTCAAGATGCTTGTTCAGCGAGAATTTCTAGGTTTGCCATCGAGGCACTGCTTTGAAGGTCTAGTCAACTAAATCAAAAAGCAGTAACAAAGGTGGCGAGCCTAGAAAACTCGCCCTTCGGGAAGCGACTAGCGCCCCGATTTCTGCGTTAAAGGTGTTTGAAAGGGGAAAGCCATTTCTTGACACCTTTGCCTTGAACTCGACGCGCTAGTCGGCTTCTGAATCCTGCATCTTGAGGCGGCTTGAGTATATCAGTCTATTTTACCTGAGTGACTATTTTACCTGAGAAAGTACCAACCTTAAATCCGCAAAAATAAAGCCGTTGCATATTGATGCTATTTGTTGCATTGTTTTTGTATGAACAGATTTTTGATTTCTCTCTTTTGGCTCCTACTCATGCTGCCTGACGGCCGGTAGGATTCTTGACATCCGGCTGCAGGCAATGCAGCTGGAGAGAATAACCGCCACATCCCCCTCCTCTGCATTGACCCGCTAGCCTTAACACAATACAAGGAAGCAATAATGCAAAGTGTCTCAACGAAGCTAACCCCCCAATCTAACCGACATAGACAATTAGGGTTTATTCTCGCGCTTACCGGGTGCGTACTCTTTTCTGTCAAACCCGTTTTCGTCAAACTTTTGTTTTTACATGACGCCACAGTGATGGAAGTGATGTTTCTTCGCGCCCTTTTCTCCGTTCCTATTTATGTGGTCACTTTCCTTCTGCTACTGAGAAGTCAAAAAAATCGCGCTTTGTTAAAAACACAACTGCTACCAACGTTAGGTATTGGTTTTCTGGGTTACGTCATGGCCTCATATTTAGACTTGGAAGGGCTAACCTATGTCACTGCGCAACTGGAGCGCTTAATCATCTTCTTATTCCCATCACTGGTGGTATTCATCAACTGGGGCTTTATGGGAATTAAACCGTCAAAACTGATGTTGTTCACTTTAGTCATTGGGTATGTAGGCATCGGCTTGATTGTTGCTCATGATATGTCATCCATGGGCAACGATGTCTTAATCGGTAGCGCTATATTGGCACTCTCTGCGCTATGTTTTGCGATTTACCTGATCTTAAGTAAAAAACAAATCCAGAAAGTAGGCAGTACGTGGTTTACCTGTGTCGCCATGGGCGGTGCGACAGCAACCTTACTCCTGCTCACCACGCCAGCGACTCGCCCATTGAGCGAGTTTTCAATGGAAACCCTTCAGTTGGGCTTTTTGATTGGTATCGTCTGCACCGTGTTGCCGTCATATCTTATTGCTGCCGCGATGGCCAGACTCTCTCCGGCCGTTCTGAGTTTAACCTCAAATGCAGGCCCCGCAATCACGGCAGCACTGGCAGTCACTGTATTGGGCGAAGTCTTTACCCTTTGGCATGCCATTGGCATGATTTTGGTCATCTATTCCGTGTATCTTTCGAACAAACTCTCCTCCCAATAAAGCATCCGCCCTTGGCTTCGGATCACGGAGCCAAGATTGGCGGTTTTCCCTGACAATTCCCTGACATCTCAACCCTAGCAAAGCGATAATCTCCACAAGGTATCAAAAAGACGTTTTAGGTTATGACCATGAGAAAATCGCTACGCTCAACGCTTCTTATTGCCTCTCTACTATGTGCTCCAGCTATCGCCGCACCGTCTCTCGTCGCGCAGGCTGAAATTGCCTACGGAGACTACGAGTTTATCGAGCAAGTACAAATTCAGGGGGATATCCAAGATAGCTTGCTGCAACTTGTCGATAAGCAGCTCGAAGACAAGTCTTCCGCTGTCTATGTGATTGATGAAATTGCGGAGAATACCGCTGAAGACACATTCACTGTGCTCGTTTCCCTCTACGACATCGCGCCAAATGGCTTCGCTCATCAATTTGGTGAAGTGGAGAGTTAACGTTTAGCCAACACCCAGTATTCGCTCATCAACACGATAACCAACAGAGAAATACTCACGCCTAATAACGACAAAAGCCAGAATCAATGATTCTGGCTTTCTAAATTTGATGGACCTGAGTCGGATCACTGTACTCAGGTCATTTTACTTAGTTTTTAAACGAAAGTGGCTTCGATTTAGTACCTTGAGTCAGATGATAGTACCAAAGTCTTCTAGCTCGGTTTTTCATTGTTAACTCCTTTTCTAATTATTATCTAGCAATGATGTATTGCCATTATGCTCAACGCATTGAGCTATCTTATGTCAGTAATAATGAACAAAATATGACACAAGATGCGCATCATGATGTCTATTTGTGGAATATGTCACAAAAAGGACGCTATAAGCGAGCTGCATCATGCATTCAAGGGATAGTCGTTAAAGAGGAAGGGAACAGCGCTAACAGCAATATCTACTTTTGTTCTCCATTCTTAGACTTTAACTAACCATCGATAAGGTCAATATATCACCGTTACACCTAATTGCAATATGTTGTGGCACAAAATCACAGTCATTTTTGCGTGCTCATTCTCATTTTTTGACCAGCCCCAAAACCCTTGATAATTCCTTATAAATTCGAAACTTAGCGTCAGGCTACATTCAGGATTACAACCATGAAACAACCGTTAACAAGTCACAAACAAACAATAAACATCGCTTCTAATTCCATCCATATTGGGCCTTAAGGTAAACACAGCATCCTTTTTTAATTACGGTAAAATCATCATTAATTGACCCCAGCAATTATACTCCAGCCACCTCAAGATGCAGGATTCAGAAGCGGCCTAGCGCGTCGAGTTCAAGGCAAAGGTGTGAAGGAATGGCTTTCCCTTTCAAACACCTTTAACGCAGAAATCGGGGCGCTAGTCGTTTCCCGAAGGGCGAGTTTTCTAGGCTCGTCACCGTCGTTACTGTTTTTTGATTTAGTCCACTAGATCTTCAAAACAGTGCCTTGTTGACAAGCCTAGAAATTCTCGCTGAACAAGTATCTTGAGGTGGTTTGAGTATAATTACCTATTAATCATTAAAATAAGCACAATTTTCAATGGCAAAATCTAAATACCTCGTCGACATTGTCAGCTACGGCATCTATACCAAGTGGGATGGAAAATCTAAACAACTACCCAAGATTCAAACCTTCACAACGGACGTTCCCGCCGAGATAGACGTCGAGTTTGGCTTTACCGTCAACATCAAAAGAGGCAAAGGGAAAGTGCTACAGTACTGCATTTACCATCCCAACATTACCGATGCTCAAGGCGAAATCATGGCCCCGTTTGAAGGTGACGTCCATATTCGCAACAATGACTGGGACTTTTATCTCGGTGACACTATCTGGGCGCCGATAGAGAACAAGCTTGGGGACTGGCGAATGACCATGGAAATTGATGGGATTCTCATTGCTGAGAAGACCTTTAATCTCTACTCTGCGGGTGAAAGCCAATTTTGGAAACGTCGCGGCTATTAACCGTTGTGACATCATATGATCATTTTTACTATCTAGAGTCATACTGGAAAGCGCATTGTTGCATAGGCGAAAATAACACCCAATAAGAATGACGCCGATAATCAGTGAGCGCGCCACAACATGGATTCTGTGGTAGCGCTGATTTAGACAACTAAGGATAGCGAGTTTAAGCCGTACGCTATGCCGTTGAGACTTCGCATACTTGATGATGCGTTGACATAGACAGTTAGGAGTGAACTATGTTCAAGCAGCCCAATGTTCTAACCCCTCGATTAATACTGCGTCCCTTTGAACTTTCCGATACCAACAAAGTTCAAAAGTTTGCTGGCAATGCTCATATCGCGATGAGTTCTGCCAATATTCCTTATCCCTACGAAGATGGTATGGCTGGACTGTGGATAGGTTCTCATTCAGCATTGTGGCAAAAGCGAGAAGCCGCCCACTTCGCTATCGTCGAGAAATCGTCCACCCAACTGATTGGTTGTGTCTCTTTGCAAAATATCAGTTTTTCGCGTGCACAGCTTGGATACTGGGTTGCAGAAGCGCACTGGAACAAAGGCTATGGTACAGAAGCAGCAAAAGCAGCAATTAACTTTGGTTTTGAACAATTCAATCTCGATTGTATCTATGCTCAGCACTTAAGTAAGGATACCCGCCCCGGCAAAGTCTTAGAAAAGATCGGGATGCGCCATGTCTCCACCAAGCGTGACGCAGTACGTATTGAACACGTCAGTGAAGACGTTGAATACTATGAAATTGAACGGTTACATCACCAAAAAATGGCAATCTAGCCATGTTAAGTACTGCTTTTTGCCAATGGCGATCATGCCATTGGCTATGTACCAAGGCAAATTGCATCTGTAATCTGCACTGCAGACCCAATAAGGCATAACAATTTATTCAAATGCCGCACGGTATAACGCCATTCCTTCACGCGTTTACCTCGATCTCGACGCGCGAACCCGCTTTTGCACCCATCCTCTTGAAGTGGTTAGAGTTTATTGCTCAAGCCAGCTCAATATCTCAAGTCATTCAAGCGCATTTTTTAATCAATCCTGCGTTTTTTTGAAAGCACTTTTGGATTAACAGGTCTTATTGATTGATATATTACTTAGCGCGCTAGATTGCCCCTCTCGATATAAATACGAGGATACAATTATGTTAGGTATTAAAGCATCGACACTTGCTGCACTTATATTCGCTTCTAGCTCGGCACTGGCAGATATAAAAATTATTGACACCGAGAATGGCGCATGGGTAACCGTACGTGATATGAACGGAATGCCACAAGCTGGCGCTATGGTTAAGTTTACAAATGTTCCTCAAGACCGGGAAGTTTACACCACCAATGAAAACGGGCGAGTGTTTATCCCTATCACACTTGAACGATCGCGCTCAATACGCATTGAAGCAGTATCAGGAAACGGACTCACTAAAGAGGAACTCGCTTTTCATCACAGCGCCAGTGATTAGCATATACTCAAACCTCCTCAAGATGCTTGTTCAGCGAGAATTTCTAGGCTTGTCAACAAGACACTGTTTTGAAGATCTAGTGGACTAAATCAAAAAACAGTAACGACGGTGGCGAGCCTAGAAAACTCGCCTTTCGGAAAGCGACTAGCGCCCCAATTTCTGCGTTAAAGGTGTTTGAAAGGGGAAAGCATTCCTTCACACCTTTGCCTTGAACTCGACGCGCTAGGCCGCTTCTGAATCCTGCATCTTGAGGTGGTTTGAGTATATTCCTATTTTTAATACATAACAGAGAAGGATTTCCCCCTTCTCTGTCTTTATATTGTGTCAATATTGAACGATTTAAATTATTTGTTGCGCCAAACTCAGATCAGCCTATTATATTCGTCGTCAATACTTTATCTTTCTTTGGCTGAACCTCACAATTTACGCCTTGGGTACAAGATATTAATCACAGCTCATAGTTATTTTCTTAAGTAAATGATACTTAATAATAGCTAAGCAACTCAACGATTCGGGTTAAAAACACACAGACAATACAAAGACGGCTCCATGCTAAGAACAAAGTCTTGCACTTCAAGGATTTTATGAAAAAACGCTTTGCTTTTATTTGCTCATTTTTTTGCCTTTTCAGCACCTATGTATTGGGCAACAAGCCGAATACAGATCTTCCCTTAATGCCCTATCCGCAAGTGGTCACCTTGCACAATGCGGATCACTTACTCATCGATAGCACTTTCTCCGTCGCGCTCACAGGTGCATCTTCTGAGCGTTTGGAAAAAGCCACGCAACGCCTGATGGATAGATTAAGTCGTCAAACGGGTATTACCTTCACCCCCCTCAATCACAATGCAGTGCTGAGTATTGAAGTCGACACTGTGCCAACTTCCACCTTCCAGTCAGTGGTAGAAGATGAAAGCTATACGCTTAAAATCACCTCTAAGAATGCAAAACTGATAGCCAATACAAGCTTTGGCGTATTTACTCTCATCACCGATAATCTCAATCGCCAACGCGGTTTTATCGACTTTGAAGGCGAACCTCGCCAAGATATCTTTGATCTCACCCACTATCATGGTGTGACTTCGTTCTGGCTAGACACCTGGAGGGGGGAAACCCGTCCGGTTGTTACCCTACGTGATGGTATGCTGACAGGACAGCTATTGATCGGCAACTTGCCCTATGCGATGACAGGAATGCAGATTGGCGGGAGCACGATGCCAAACACGCAGCCACCAGCAAACAATCCTCCCTTAACCCTTACCGCCGAGCAGTCGCGGCTCATTATGGGCGGAGAAGTCACTATCTGGGCACAGCATGTTCATGCTGATACCATGGAAATCAAGTTGTGGCCTCGCACTTATGCGATTGCTGAACGCCTGTGGTCGGCGGAAAATCTTACGGATGTTGATGCCATGTACCAGCGACTTGAAGCGATCGATTTGTGGTCCACGCTTTCTGTCGGTTTACAGCATCACCAAAACGCAAAGCAAAACTTGATTAAGCTGAGTCGTAACCATGACACTGAGCCGCTTGAAGTGCTCTCTGAAGCCATTGAGCAGGTACACACCTATCAACGTAAGGAGAGTCGAAAATCGCCGCCTAAACTGCGTGATAATTTGACCTTTTCAGACGCGATTGCCGCAGAGAGTAAGCAAATCCGCGAGCTCAAACACGCCGTCGTTGACATTGTTCAGGGTGACTTAAGCGAAATCGAAGCCGTACGTTCGCTCCTCTCCCGCTGGCAAGCCAATACTGATGCCGTGTTACCCATCATAGATGAAAACCGTGACTTGCATAATCTCGCACCTCTAATTAAACAGGTTGATGATATTTCTACACTGGGTTTATCACTCCTTGACCATATCGAGTCAGGCGAGCCACTGTCGGCGGCAATCAAACAACAAGGTCATCAAATATTGAGAAAATCAACCAAAGTACACGATGAACTCATCGTCTCATCTGCCTATGCGATTGAAATCCTCTATCTCCACCTTACCCATACCCATGTTGTCTTAGCACTCGAGGACTAAACTCAACCACAATCAACGAGACTTACTCGTTACGACGTAAGTCTCGTGCCAAAATAAGCGCTAAACCGATGATCTGCAAAAATAGCGCTAGGTTACGATACATCGACATATCTCGCATTAACCTCTGGTACGACTCCCCATATTGAATGTTATCAAAGTACCGACCATCAATGCTGTTGCGCAAAACCGTCTGTTTACCATCAAGCTGCGCCAACATGTCGCTCAAACTCCCTCTAGGATCCATTTTGATCCAAGGCTCAAGCACTACAATAAGGTGTGCGTCCAGCGGCCCCTTTTCTGCTTGAACGTCATACAATACTAACCACTCTTTTTTTCGCTCAAGCGTTTCAATCTGCTGCCATACTTGGTCAATCAGCAACCGATTTTCTTGACGCTTTTGCTCTATAACCCCTGCCTCAATACTCAGGTGATCAACCTTTAAATGCGTCAGCAGTGCTGCGGCAATATTGAAAAGTAGCCCCACAGCGACAACAAACCAAGTTGGGATTGTCATACCACGTCTGCTCCCTATAAAACGGTGTGACACATCATTTGCGTTCACACAGTTTCTTGCATCATCAAGTCCGTTAGGTATATGCTTTGCGCCGATATACCAAGCCACTAAGTAGAGTTTAGAATGATCGCTTCACCTTGCGTCGCAAAATGTAAGCCAGAAAATGGGCTTTGCACAGGCTGTCTGCGCACCATCAATGAAATTGTCGGTTGGGTACAACTGACCGACGCGCAGCGAGACTACAAAATTAAAAGCGTGCGTCGCATGATAAGCACCCATACCTGTCCGGGATGCCAACAGCCCACTCAGTGTGATATCGCAGCAGGAAAAGAGACGTGTTGGTGTTTTGACTTACCCAAATGTGATACACCGGAACCTGTTACCGACACATCACAATGCTATTGCCGTCACTGTTTGACGACTATGGTCAATCAAGAGTAATCAACACACTTTATGAGATTTGTATGGATATTGGCACTGCTATTGAGCGGTGTAGTACAGGCGAAATTGCCTGAAAATGAACGTGTTTGCGAAGATCGCTTTACCCAAAACATGTTAAACCAACAGCGGATTTTCAGTGATCGTGCCTTAGAGCCAAAAGTCAGAAGACACGCTGAGCGTGCCATTGACCACGCACGAGAAGTCTATGGTAACAGCCATAGTTTCTGTGCCGCCAATGACGCTTTAGTACATTATGCCGAAGATGAATCAAAAACTGCTGGGCACGCGTTTCGCGATGGTGAGGTTAACTACTTCGGTCGTGGGGGTTTAAATTTCCGTTTCGGAAAAAGCAAGAACGATTAGTTGCTCCTCCTTTACACGTTTCATTGAATCTGCACAACAAAAAAAGCCACACAGTCATTAGTGTGGCTTTGTCTTACGGTGTGAATTTATACCTTTACTGACTTAGCTGGTGCAACAGTTGCTCTGTCGGACGCACAATCGCTACAATCGCTTCATCATAGATAATCGCCGCATTATCGATAGCCGCCTGGTACGCAACCACATCGGATTCTGGCAAGGCCGCCCCTGCGCGCGCTTTTTCAATCAGCGCTAATCCTAACTCAGCAACAATGATAGTCTGCTCGGCAACCACCACGGTATCAACCGCAGCGACATGGTCGGCGAAGATGGGTTTTGCCGCCTGTGCCGATGACTTTGCCATACGGTAGTGATCGTTAAGCGCTACAAGCGCTTCTTTGTCGCCTTTCGCGAACTGCGCAACCAGATCTTCCATTTCATACACGGCATAGCTTTCTACGACGAGTCCATCAACAAAACGGTTCAAACGTTCATGCTGGTTGTAGAGCTGACCGTGCGGTTCGGTTGAAATCCATTTTTCCCAGTTCCGTGCATAGTACTGAGCAGGCTCAACGTATTTCGCTAACTGCTGAAGAGGCAAAATATGTTGGCCTTTCGCCAAGCGCTTAAACAACATGTCTGCATTGGCATGATGACGCAGGCCCACTGAGACTTCAGACCAAGTATCCATCACTTGCATACGCTCATACATGCTGCGCTCATCCGTCAATGTTTGATCTGACCATAAGCGTTCCGCAATCGCGTAGCTTCGAGGCCACAAGTACTGTTCAACCGTGTGAGTATCTTTGTTCTCTAACCAGATGGTAATCTCACCACCGAGAATAAGTGCTTCTTCTGCTTCAGTCAGCTCTGCAGGATAGCCACCATTCGGCTCAGGGATCACACTGCCTTCAATCTCAGTAGCGGCGATTAGCTCGCCCGTCGTCGGCCAACGTACGTTACCAATCAGTTGGTAGCTACCCTCTGTAATCCCTTTCTCGTCGAAGCTTAAATTAAACTCGGTGTACGACATGAAGTTATCAAAGTGACCAACAAATTTTTCGCCCGGTACATACTCGATGATGAAAATCTCTTCACGCGATTTGCCATTGTAGTCAGAGAATGCGCGGAAGTTGCCTTCTTTATCTTCAATAATGGTGAGATTGCCGCGACGTGGGCCACCTTTCGTACGCGGTTTAACCCAGTCATACGTCGCAAACTTCTCGCCTTCATGTAGCTGATCGTCCACCGTCAAACCGGTTGGGATGGGATCATTACGGTAGTGGTAGCTGGTTGGTTGAGGCTGATCTAAATAGTAACCCGTAGAAAGAATACCCGTGTAACCTTCTTTTGCTGCTCGGCCCACACTGTCATGGCCTTGCCAGCTCTGGATAACGATAGAAGTCGGCAGATCTTTATGCCAGATTTCATCCCAGCCCGTCATTTTCTTACCACGCTCTTGGAGCATTTTTTCAATTTTGACGTTCAAGTAAGATTGCAGGCCGCGTTCGCCATCAATGTTATTCTCTTTGATAAAGGCTTGATGCTTTTCGCTGTTAATCCACTGCGAGTAGTTTGGCTCATCGCCGCCAATATGGAAGTACTCATCAGGGAAGAGTTCAATCATTTCATCAAACACATCACCCAACATCTCATACAGTTCAGGATTCAGAGGATCCATCAAGGGTTCAAATACACCCCATTCACGCTCCTGCTCATAGCTCTGCCCTTCACCACCGGACATTAAATGCGGGTAAGCATGAGCAACCGCCGATGCATGACCCGGCAGAGACACTTCAGGGATCACTCGAATACCACGTTGACGCGCGTATTCAACCAAGTGTCTTACCTGATCTTTGGTGTAATAGTTGCCATCTGATGTTTCAGACCACAGGCGCGTCCAGCTATCCGTTTGAATTCGAATACCTTGATCATCCCAGAAGTGCCAATGGAAGACATTCATCTTCGCTGACGCCATCGCATCAATTTGACGTAGTAACACATCAAACTCGATGAAATGACGCGAGGTATCAAATGAGACGCCACGCCAACGGAAACGGGGTTCATCGACGATTTTTACCGCAGGAATGTGGTAACCCGTCGCCGTAGATTCAACCAACTGCAGCAAGGTTTCAATGCCGCGAATCGCACCGTAAGGCGAAGGTGAGCTCAGCGTAATCTGCTGATCAACGACGTCAATCGTATATGCTTCATTCGCATCGAGGTTCTGCACCGGATGCTGAGGCGCGTCAGCTACATCAATAATCAAGTTGGCATCTTTGGCATTATCAACGCGCCAGTTTAACGTAGGCACACCGGTTTGACGCTCCAAGCGATCAATGAAACGCTTGGCGGTGTATTCCACACGGTCTGAGTTAAACCCCTGAATAAAGACCTTAAAATTGCCATCTATCTTCACCTGCCCCTCTTTCATCGCGACGTCTCGCGGATAAGGCATTAAATTCAAATCTGTGTTTGGCGACATTGCCATAGCATTTGCGCTCATGATTACACCTGCGACAACTAACGAGACAAGATTTTTTTTCATTGTGTTTCCTTAACATACTGCTTTGTTCACATCAGCGTTTACAATCTAATCGACTGATGTGTTTGAATTTTTGTGAGGGCTCTGCGATTAGGGTCAGTAGAAAGCAATCGCAAAACCAAACCTATTGCTTAAGCTAACGTTGCGATTGCAGTGGCGGGCGATTTTCCAGTGATTTATCTTCATCCAGATACCCAGTGTCAGACATCGCCATCTCCATCAAGGCACGCTCATCATCCAAAATGGCACGTGCCATTTCTGCACTAATCTCATTCGGACGTGTCATCAAACTCACTGCAACACCCGCAACTAAGGCCACCAGACAAGAAGGGATCACCGGATTGCCCCAGAAAGTGAGTAAGTCGCTATTCATCATCACACCAAACGATGCCAATGACGCCCCTGCCAGTGTGGCCAGCGCACCTTGCCAGTTATAGCGAGACCAGAATCGCCCCATCATGCCGCACACAAACATGCCGGACATCACGGTTGAAATCATCTTGGTGATGTAGCCGATAATGTCATCAGAAGTCAGTGCAAACAGCAGTGCTAGACCAATCACAATCACCAACGCCAAACGCGAGTACTTCATCATGCGCTCTTTGGGCGGCACTTTACCGGTGAACATCACATAGACATCACGAAGAAGAATTGACACACCCGCAATCGCATCTGAGCTCGCACTCGACATCGTTGCGGAAAGGCCCGCGATAAGCACTATCAATCCAATCCCCACAGGTAGCATGGTCGCGGCGACAAAAGGGAACGAGAAGTTAGGATTATCCAGTGACGGATTCATCGCATGAGCGGCCATACCAATCACCGCGGGAATGATAGAGAAGAACAGATACAACACACCCGATGCGACAAACGAACGGCGAATCGTAGACACATCTTTGCCGGAATAGATGCGCTGACGGAAAGAGGGCGTCGCCAATACACCGACACCTATCACTACCGCTAAAGAGAGAGCAGGCACAATACCGAGCTTTTCAATCGCTAAAAAGCTTGTGGTTGACGGTTCCATGGATGCGTATAGGTTTTCGAAACCACCGATGTAGTTCACCGACATCACCGCCATCAGAATGAAGCCGACAAATAAAATGATGGCCTGAATCGTATCCGTCCACACCACCGCTGTGTATCCACCGATAACCACATAGATAGTGAACGCCGCCGCGATAATGACCTTCGCTAAGCCAAGATCAATATCAGCGATCCAAGCCAAATACATGCCGCCACCTAGAATATGCGCGCCTAGCCAACCGATCGACGCGATGAAAATAAGTAAGCCAACGACATTTTTAACGATTCGGTTTGCGCCCACATAATACGCAAGCTCTTCACTCATCGTCATAAAGTTAAGCTTGCGAACGGGCGCAAACCAAAGTGCAAGCAGTAAGATGCCCAATGCACCGCCGATACCATACAAGGCACCGGCCCAGCCGTTGCTATAACCAAATCCGACTGCGCCCATACTCGAGCCTGTGCCCACCATGGTTGCCACGGTTGTCCCTAGCACGAGGAACATGGGTAAACCACGACCACCGAGTAAAAAGTCTTCGCCAGATTTTTGGTTACGTGAAACAAACCAACCTAGCCAAATGAGAAAGACTACATAAGCCGCGAAACTGGTCAAAAACAGTGTACTATTCATTGAACACCTCACTTTGAGATAGGGATCCGCTTCCTAGACCCCGATTGGGATTTAAATAAACGTTTTCTATTTATTTAATCTATTTTATTTTTATATATACTCACTCAGACATGTATTTATTTTATTCATCTTAATGAGTAGGCGTAGGGCGAGTGTATTAAGCTTTCTTTCAACTTAATACACTCTGCGTTTGTCTATTTATTCTTTGATGCAAGTCATTTATCTTTGATGAGTCATTATTTCCATCAAGATTTATTGAATTAAGATCACATCACCTTCCCTAGAATAAATACGTTTCTTCATTCCTATTTTATCGACGGTCTTCGCGGTAACACGTCACATCCACTTCGACTTTTACATCGACAACCAAATCACACACCATACAAATCCGCGCTGGTGGATGCTCACCAAAGAACTCTTTAAAGACTTTGTTAAAGGATTGGAAATAACGAGAGTCCGTCAGCACCACCTTCACATGCACCACATCGGCGAGGGTGTAACCCGCTTCCGTCATGATATCGACACAGTTTTGAATCGCCAAACGAGACTGATCAACAATACCGCCTTCTACGACTTCACCGTCTGTCATGGGTGTTTGACCAGAAACATACAAGAAGCCACCGGCTTCCGTCGCACGAGCAAAAGGCAAATGCTGACCACCTGTTCCAACACCACCTTCTACACCATATCGTTTAATCGTCATGTTAATACTCCAGTTGTTTTACTATTTGTTGCAATTAATAATTCGGTTATTGGCGTTTTAGAAATATACCTGAGCGTTTCTCACTCACCGAACCTTGTTGATACGTTAGCTGACCATTGACATAAACTTGTTCAATACCTTCAGCTAAGGAAATAGGATTTTCAAATGTTGCGGTATCTTTAATCGTGTCGGGGTTAAATAATACTAAATCTGCAAAAGCCCCTTCTTTGATTTCACCCCGTCCCAATAAATTAAATCGCTTTGCAGACATACCCGTCATTTTATGTACCGCCTCAGATAAGCTAAACAAAGCGTGATCACGACAATAATGACCAAGGACTTTCGGAAATGTCCCCCAGAGGCGCGGATGTGGATGCGTGTCATTCGGCAGACCATCCGAGCCCACCATGGTACGCCGGTAGGTTAGTACTCGCTTCACGTCTTCTTCATCCATGCAATGATAGACAGCACCTGCGGGCTGTAACGCCTTCGCCGCCTCCATTAAAGGGATACCCATTTGATCAGCAATATCCGCCAATAGCTGTCCGGCAAACTCGGGTTTCGCTTTTGACCAGGTAATAAAAATGTCGATTTCATCAGTCACTTGACTGAGATCCAATGTGGATGAGCTGGCTGAATAAGGGTAGCAGTCGCAAGAGACATCTTGGTGCTGGTTAGCGGTTTCCATCGCATCAAGTACTTCCACCGTGCGACCCCAGTTGCCTGCTCCAGCGCACTTGAGATGGGAAATGACCACAGGGACTTTAGCGTGTCGCCCTGTCGCAAACGCTTCTTCCATTGCCTCTAAAATGGCATCAAACTCTGTACGCATATGGGTGGTATAAATGCCGTTATGCGCTGCCAATACCTCCGCAAGTTGCATGACTTCTTCAGCATTAGCTTGCTTTGCACTGGCATAGGCTAGCCCCGAACTCAATCCGAGCGCGCCTTCTGACATGGCTCTATCCAAAAGCGCTTGCATTGCGATAATTTCATGAGGCGTGGCAGTACGAAGCAGATCATCCATCACCTGATTACGCAGGGTCGTATGGCCAATCAAGGCACCCACGTTCACGGCAGGTTGCGCATCATTCACCGCCTCGATATACGAGGCCAAGGTTGGATAGACAAAGTCTTTTCTTTCACCGAGCAAGTTCATCGGATCCGGCGGATCACCCGCCAGCACAGCCGGAGAAGCACTTATACCGCAGTTACCGACAATCACGGTCGTCACACCTTGGCTCACTTTCGGTAAACACTCTGGGAAACGAATCACATTGGTATCGTCATGCGTGTGAATATCGATAAATCCAGGTGCTAAGGCTAATCCTTCGCCTTCAACCCACTGCATCGCTTCTGCTGTATCAATGGCGCCAATACGCGCAATTTTCTGACCCGTGATAGCAATATCGGCGGTGAATGGCGCTGCACCAGTGCCATCAATAATGGTGACATTTTTTATTATCGTATCAAACACACAGTCCCCTTACTCAATCACTCCGTTCAATGGCACCTATAGTAAATTTACCCACACTTTTTTCAGTGACAAAACACACAAAAGGGATTAGATTGTTTGATAGTTTCTAACACAAAAACCCATAAAATAGAATTTAAACGCTAATAAACAACAACTTAAATTGTGTTACCTTACCGCTAGCGAGATCAATAACCATGACAAATCGTGATATAAACTACCATAAAGATAGTTTCATACTTAACCAACCAGGCCAAAAAGGTCGCGTTGCAGCACTTAATGCGAGTCATCAATACTCCTTACCCCTCGAAGACATTTCTCTCCCTGCAGCGGTAATTAAACAGTCCGCATTACGCAACAACCTCGATTGGATGCAACGTTTTGCTCAGCAGCATGGGGTTCATCTCTGCCCGCATGGTAAAACCACCATGACCCCGGACTTTTTTCAACAGCAACTGGATCACGGCGCTTGGGGCATCACTGTCGCAACACCGGCACAGGCAGAGGTGGCGGCGCTCGCTGGCGCCCAACGCATCATCATGGCGAATCAACTGGTTGGCCGCACGAACATGGCCATCATCGCAAACCTTATTCGTGAACACGACATCGAGTTTTTCTGCTGTGCAGACTCACTTTCCAATCTGGATCAACTGGATACTTTCTTTCAGCAGCAATCAGTTAACCTCAATGTCCTACTCGAATACGGTGTTGAAGGCGGCCGATGCGGCTGTCGCACTGCAGAAGCGATGTTAGAGCTGGCTGACGCCATACAAGGCATGCCC
This sequence comes from Thaumasiovibrio subtropicus, assembly GCF_019703835.1. NCBI lineage: Bacteria > Pseudomonadati > Pseudomonadota > Gammaproteobacteria > Vibrionales > Vibrionaceae > Thaumasiovibrio > Thaumasiovibrio subtropicus. The sequence goes on from NZ_AP023055.1 coordinate 1,420,115, forward strand.
GCACTCACTTTACGTGGCATTGAAGTCTATGAAGGTGTCATTCATGGTGATAATGCTGAGCAACACATTCGACATTTCCTCACCGAGACGCTTGATATGACAGTATCACTCGCTATGGATGGACTCATCGAAGGTAAACCTATCGTGACGGGTGCAGGCTCTGCTTGGTACGATGTCGTTGCAGAGACTTTCGCTTTTCTTGATCGCTGTATCGCCGTCATTCGCCCCGGCTGCTATGCCATTCACGATACCGGTATTTATTTTGATGCCCAGAACAAAGTCATGGCTCGCGCGCACACCAATAAAGGGCGCGAGCATCAAGGTAAAGCCTGCGATCTCGGTGGCGATCTTCATTCAGCGCTAGAAGTGTGGGCGTATGTCATCTCACGCCCCGAGCCCAATAAACTGGTCGTTGGCATGGGCAAACGCGATGTCGCGTTTGATGCCGGTCTGCCTATCGCAGAACGAGGCTACCGAAACGGAAAGCCAATCTCAGTACAAGGACTGACCGCCACAGCGGTTATGGATCAACATACCTTCATCACCGTCAGCGAAGAAAGCGGCATTGACGTTGGTGATGTTATCGCTTTCTCTACCTCTCACCCCTGCTTAACTTTCGACAAGTGGCGGTATATCGCTATGTGTGATGACAACTATGTGGTAAGGCATTGGGTTGAAACCTGCTTCTAAGGCACAATACCACTGTTATCTGGCCACGGTTCTCTGTTAAGCCGTGGCCTTTTCCGGGAGCAATAAGGAGCCCAATTTGAGTTTAGATGTCGATATTATTTCGCAGATCACTGAACGATTTGCTGCACTGCGAGACGCAGAAAAGAAAGTCGCCAAGTTGATCATGGATGATATCCATTTTGCCGCTAATGCCAGTATCACTGAGCTTGCAGAGGGAGCACAGGTCAGCGAAGCAACCATAACCCGCTTTGCTAAGGCCGTCGGTTGTAAGAACGTGCGAGACATGAAGATCAAACTCGCGCAAACGCTCAACGTTGGGCAACGATTTATCTTAGAGCCCGTCGCTCAAACCGGCTATCAAGGTATTTACGAATCCATTAAGCAATCGTTAGATCTCAACCGCAGCCTAATCAACGAGAAAGACATTGATAAAGCGGCTGAATGGCTGCACCAATCACGCCAGATCATCGCGATTGGTGTCGGTGGCGGCTCGACGATCGCGTCGCAAGAACTCCAGCACCGTCTCTTCCGGTTAGGCTACCCCATTGTGGCGTATAACGATGGCTTGCTCTCACGCATGGTCGCCTCAACCGCGGATACCAATGACATTCTTATCATGATGTCTGCGACAGGCTACACCCCGCTGATCACGGAAACCGCCGAGCTTGCCAAACAGTATGGTTTGAAAGTAATCGCCATTACGCCGAGCCAAACACCATTGGCCAATATCGCTGATATCAACTTACCCATTCAGCATCAAGAGACAGACTTTATCTACAAACCATCAGCTTCTCGCTACGCCATGCTTGCGTTGGTCGATGTGTTAGCCATGGCACTTGCCGTGAATCACAAAAACCGCTCGAGGGACAAACTACGCCGCCTCAAAGTCGCCTTGGATGCCCATCGAGGCGGTGGCGATAGGCAACCCTTAGGGGATTAACGAATACCTGAATCCACGTCGAAGTCACCGCTTTTCGGGTGACTTCGCGTTTTTGCCACATCGACTCAATGATATTCACACCACCAATAACACCACTTGACCCCTTCCGCTAAATATCCTAATAATAGTTTCCATAATAGACACGGCAGCACAGGTCCCTACCTTTACTACCGACCAATAACCACTTGAAATATAAATAATTATACTCAAGTAAACTCAAGGTACTTGAGTTTAAAATGACTTTTGATCCGATTAACAGACATTAAGGAATCGTACAATGCACGTAGTATTGCTTAAGTTCGCTGAAAACAAAATTCTCGCCTCTCAATTTATGGATGCCCATAAAAACTGGATTCAACAAGGCATTGATGACGGCGTTTTTCTTGTTGTAGGCAGTATCACTGACGGCAGTGGTGGCACCATTTTGGCCCATGATATTGAACGTGATGCCTTGGTTGCTCGCGTAAAACAAGACCCTTTCGTTGAGCGCGATATTGTCAGCGCTGAAATCATCTCCGTATCAGCAAACCATTTAGATCCGCGGCTAGCGTTCTTAAAATCATAAAACTCAGCAGCCATCTAGGTGACCACTCGCTAGCATTTTTCTACCACGATACACACTGGCTTACCTAGAGGCTTTTTCTGACCGTTTTACACAGAGAAAGGAAACCTAGCCATGGCTGAACTTCATATTGCCGATGATGGAATCGCGCGTTGTGGTTGGTGCAGTGCGACATCAGACTACATCGCCTATCACGACAATGAATGGGGCTACCCCGTTAAAGATGACCAACGCTTGTTCGAAAAGATCTGTCTAGAAAGTTTTCAATCTGGCTTAAGTTGGCGAACCATTTTGACCAAGCGCGACAACTTTCGAAAAGCCTTTAAACAGTTCGATTTTTATCAAATGGCCGAGTTTACTGAGCAAGATGTCGAACGTTTATTGCAAGATGAAGGTATCGTGCGTCATCGTGGCAAAATCGAAGCCGTGATCAACAATGCCAAACGCGCCATTGAAATGGTCGAGCAAGAAGGGTCGCTCGCCGTTTTCTTCTGGCGTTTTGAAGCCGAAGAAGCACCTAACGCCACCGAAGTGAGAGCCACATCCCCTGAGTCGGTCGCACTCTCAAAAGCACTTAAAAAACGCGGTTGGAAGTTTGTCGGGCCAACCACCGCTTATGCCTTTATGCAAGCGATGGGTTTGGTCAATGATCATTCCGAAGGGTGCGCGATGCGCGAAAAAGCAACGCAAGCAAGGTTGTCGTTTGAGAAGCCGGAATAAACGTAACCAACACCGCTTATACTCAAGCCACCTCAAGATGCGTGTTCAGCGAGAGTTTCTAGGCTTGCCATCGAGGCACTGCTTTGAAGATCTAGTGAACTAAATCAAAAAGCAGTAACAAAGGTGGCGAGCCTAGAAAACTCGCCCTTCGGGAAGCGACTAGCGCCCCGATTTCTGCGTTAAAGGTGTTTGACAGGGGAAAGCCATTCCTTCACACCTTTGCCTTGAACTCGACGCGCTAGTCTGCTTCTGAATCTCGCATCTTGAGGTGGCTTGAGTATATAGCCCACCTGTCACCGTGGGCTTATTTTCTACTACGAAGAAACCCAGTGTTAGACTTTCGTCTATAAAACAGAAATATACATAGGATGATCAACCACACGGTATTTCTGATAACCCTGCAAACGATACTGCGTATCAGTGTCGGAATGATCGTAAAACAGAGACTTAGTTAAACGACTAGCCCAACTCAAACCACACTTTGCGATAGATTAAAAGTTGGTTCTCAATGAAAAGGGTGAGTCATGAAAAAAACCATTCTCGCTTGTTGCCTTACTTTCATCGTTTTCAATACTTCCGCTGAACAAGCCGCTGAAACTTCACTGCCTGTCGTCGAAGAAGCAATCAGTGAAACGCCTATCGAGCTAACACCGATTCAACGGGTCGAAACTAACATTCAGCCACTGGTTCACTACAAAGGCGAAGAGACCCCAATATTTAACATCGAAGCGCGCATGGCTCATCACAAAGTGCCGGGCGTCAGCATAGCAATTATCGACAATGGCGAGCTGGTGTTTGCGAAAGGGTACGGAGTCAAGAGTGTCGAAAGCCAAGAGCCTGTCGACATCGATACCCTTTTCCAAGCCGCTTCACTGAGTAAACCACTTGCCGCGGTGATTGCCCTTCAACAAGTCGAACGCACTGAGTTAGACCTGTATGATTCCGCCGATCAAATCATCACCTATTGGGGCCGAAACACCCTTAACGATCAGGTAAATATCGCGAACCTTATTTCCCATACGGCAGGTTACGGCAACCCAGAATACCTTGGCTACGCGCCTCAACAAGGTGACGACCCGCTTGGACATATGCCAGACCTGATGGGCAGCCTAAAAGGCGAAGGCATCTCTGCCCCTGTCCATATCGACGATCGGAAACAAGGCAACTGGGAATACTCTGGGGCGGGTTACACCGTACTTCAACACGTGTTGGAGGAGAAAACGCAAAAGGGATTTGCAGAGCTTGCACAAGAGAACTTACTCACTCCGCTCAAGATGAAAGATTCAACCTTTAACCAGCGACGTGTTGCTACTGAGTTTGAAAATCTAGCCCACGCTCATATCAATGGTGAAGAAGCGCAAGGGGGCTGGCACGCTTTTCCAGAGCTCGCCGCAGCAGGGCTTTGGACGACCGCCAGTGACTATGCCAAATTTATCATCGCAGTCCAGCAATCGGCTGCGGGTGAGAACGACGCCTTTCTTTCTCGACAAATGGCACTGCAGCTCCTTCGCAAAGTGAACCTCTTTGCGGGCCATGGTGTGATGGTTCAACACAGTGGCAAACGTAAGTTTTTCCATCATGGCGGTATCAATTACGGCATGGAGTCCTACTTTGCAGGCTACGAGAAGCTCGGTAAAGGCGCGGTTGTCCTCACCAACGGGAATCAAGGACATATCCTTGCGCTGGAAATTCTTCATTCGATTGCCGAAGAGTATGAATGGCCAAGTTTCAACATCCAGCAGCTCGAAGTCGACCGTGTTGCCGCAGAAAAGCTTCGCACCTATGCGGGTCACTACCAATACCAAAACGGCGAGACCATGACAGTGTCTGAGTTAGACGGGGTGCTCTATGTGAATCGTAGTGAACATCAACGCTACCCTGTCTATCCAAACGGCGATGACGCCTTTATCCACATTCAAGACAACTCCAACTATGTGTTCAAGAAGGACAACACGGGAAAAATAGTCGGTTTGCAAAGTTCATTGAATGGCGACTGGTATGATGCGACGAAGCAGTAAGCGACGCAATAAGTTGGCGTATTCAGTGCGCCACCTTAAAGCCAAACAAGCCCGCTAAATGCGGGCTTCTCTTTTTAATGTTGTATACGTGTTTGAAAGGGAGAGCCATTCCTTCACACCTTTGCCTTGACCTCGATGCGCTAGGCCGCTTCTGAAGCCTGCACCTTGAGGTGGTTTGAATATAAAAGGTGCGCGACTCGCTAGCGTAATTAGCTCACTGCTAGGCCATCCGGCTTGAACTCGAGCATCAACGCTTGTTTCGTCCCATCCGCTTTCACTAACACAATGGATAATACATCTCCTTGCCACTCAACCAAGACATCTTGCAATGGATCCGTTAACGACAAGTCATGGACAACGACAGAGCGCAGCTGCTGCTCTTGGCTTCGGCATAACATGTAAGAGAGCATTTTTGTGGCTGGATTATCTGGCCCCTGCCCAAACAGAAGCGAACCATTCGCCGCAATAAAGCACTGATAGTCGTTGCTTTGACCTTCTACAGAGAACCTCTCACGAGCAACTCCATCAATTACGCGCTGCTGGCAATCCGTTAAGCGACGCAATGGCCCCTCTGCAATCGGGTTTTGACAGTCGACATTCGCACTGTTTTTTATATAACTCGCCCGATAGTGCCAAACCAAATCGAGGGCTTGACCTTCAGGGTTCTCGACCTGATCAACTTGAATCGCAATATCACCCAACCACACCATACTGCGACGGAACTGCACGCCGCGATAAGCAGCATCATCCCATTGCACAATGGTGTGGCTATCAACACCTGGGTGCGTTTTGGACCAATCAACCAGGGTATCCACCACCGTCATCCCCTCATACTGTTGATAACTCAGTACGCTAGGTACCGCAGGCGGTTGGTTTTGCTGATTGACCGTTAACGTATTGTGCGTGGCCGAGTTTTTATAGTAACTATAATGCAGGTCCGCACCGTAACCGCAGGTGCCCAGATCAGGCAAAATTTGCTGCCCATGGCGGTACAAAATTAAGCCGAGTCGATCGTAATGGTCATGCTCTCCACCAAATGGTGCGTGCTTGAGCAACATCATATTGCCCAAAGACTCGTCGATCAGTTTTGTTATTCCGACACCGGGCGCATGCAGCTCTGTTGCCCGCAGAGGCTCAAGATCGTCAGGTAAGGTATCCACACCATATAAGAGCGCATCCAAGTTGTTACGACTGATATTCTGATAGATATTTTTAAGCGCGCGACCAAATAACGGATCGTTAAACTCTGCATAGGCATATTCAAACAAGTAGGATTGGTTCAATACCTCTTGCCCTGCAACGCAATCATTGATGAGCGGGAAGTGGCCATCTAGCATGATCAGATTAAGCGGATAAGAGAGCAATTTGTAGAAATTGGGATGCGACTTCAACGAATAGGGCGAGCGACGCGCCATGAGTTCAAACCCCATCAGAGCCTGCAGCGCATAGTAGTGATAGTGGACAGAGCCTTCAAACCAGAGCCCTTCACCAATCAAACCATGTTCCATTTGATAACGTAAGCCATACTCGGCTTCCACCGCAAACTCTATTAAAGCTGGGTCATCAAGCAGCAAGCCAATGACACCAATGGTCGAGCCGATCTTCATTTCGTGATTATGTAGCTGCGGTGTCCGATACTGCATCATGAACTCGGCACCTTCTCGCAGAAGGTTCTGTTCAATATGCTGCTGCTCTGCTACTGACAATGACGACTTAACAAAGTCATAGCCTCGTGCGAAGTCGATATGGCAGTTAGCCTCGCATAAAGTCTGAGAGTTCGCCTTACCCGGATTATTATAAGGAATACCGCCATGCTCCTCATAATCGGGATAGACATCAGCGTAGCCAATGAGAATCTCTTTGACCTTCTCAAGGTAAACGCGATCGCCCGTCAAATGCCAAAGCAGCCCTAAATCATTACAGGCTTTGGCATTTAGCCCATTAAGCCAACGCCACCAAGCACCATCAAACGGTTCTCCGGTAAAGACTTTGCCATCGACCGGACATCGATGTTCTTTGCTGTTATCTCTATCCCACTCTAAGCGGACGCCATGGTCTGGGCAGAAGTAGTAATGGTTCCACGTTGCACGTGCATCTGGCGGTACCAAGGTCTCTGAGTTGAGAACAACATGATTGTTCTTTATCAACGCATCAATCGTACCTTGATCACAGCGCGCTTTAATTCGCGCCATCTCTTGTTCGGTAAACTGCAACATAATGAAGTCTCTTTGCAAGTGCAGTGCACGTAGAAAGATCAGAACATCATTACGTGCAATGCCACCAAAAATTTAGGAAATGTGGCTGTCAGCTAGGCTAACTAACAGCCAATCAACGAAGGGTTATAACGGAGTGGTTATAACGCGAAGTAGCGTTTCGCATTGCGATAGCAGATGGCTTCAACGGTATCTTTCAGTAAGGCTTCATCATCCGGCAACTCGCCCTGCTCCACCCACTCCCCAAGCAAGTTACAAACGATACGACGGAAGTACTCATGTCGAGGGAAAGACAGCAGGCTGCGAGAGTCTGTCAGCATACCCACAAATCGACCTAACAACCCTAAATTAGCGAGCGCTTTGAGTTGCTCTAACATGCCGTCTTTCTGGTCATTGAACCACCAAGCCGAACCAAACTGCACTTTACCGGGTGCCGCGTCGCTGTCTTGGAATGCACCAATCAAGCCCGCAAGCACATAGTTATCTCGCGGATTCAAGCAATAAAGGATGGTTTGAGGCAGTTGGCGAGAAAAATCTAATGCGTTCAACAACAGGCTTAAGTTCTTAGCAAAACAAGTATCGTTTATCGCACTGAACCCGGCAACTGGGCCTACTTCGGCAAAGCGGCGCTTATTGGGGTCTTGAAGCACACCGATGTGAAGCTGGAAGGTCCAACCCAAGGCATGATTTTTCTGACCAATGAACTTGAATATCTGAGTTTTAAACTGCGCGGCTTCTTGAGGCGAAATCGCGCTACCTGCCAACACTTTCTTGAACACTTGGTCGGCGTCATCAAGGGTACACTCCTCGAAATCAACTTCCGCCAACCCCATGTCTGAGAGGCGGCACCCTGCTTGGTGGAAGTAGTCAAATCGCGCACTTACCCCTTCAAACAATGCATGAATGTCGTCAATCGCAAACTCAACCACCTCAGACAAGCGACCGACCCATTTCAAAAACGCCTCAGCGCGATCGATGTTGTAAAGTGCATCGGCACGAAAGGTTGGCAACACTTTCACCTCAAAACCGGCGTCCGCTAACCCTTTGTGATAACGGAGATCATCCAACGGGTCATCAGTTGTACACAGTGACTCCACATTCATCATTCGAATCATGTTGCGAGCAGAATAATCAGCCTGACTAATCTTTGCGTTGGCTTCTTCCCAAATTTGTGCACTATTGTTGGCGTTAATGATGGCATCAATACCAAAATAGCGACGTAGTTCTAAATGGGTCCATTGATAAAGAGGATTACCAATTAACTGCGGCACTGTTGCACACCAGTGCTCAAATTTATCGCGGTCACTGCCACTGCCAGTAATGAAAGACTCATCAATCGCATTGCTGCGCATAGCACGCCACTTGTAATGATCGTGGCCTAGCCAAGCCTGAGCAATATTATCAAACGTGATGTCTTCAAAGATTTCTTGGGCGCTGAGGTGATTATGGTAGTCAATGATTGGCAACGTTTTCGCGTAGCTGTGATATAAGCGTTTCGCCGTTTCGTTGTTTAACTGAAAATCATCACAAATAAAAGATTTCATGGGGTCTCCTCCTCCTTCACAGCTGCCTGCTGCGCAAGGATAGTATTTAAATTCAGAGGCACGGTTACTGATGAGATGCGCTAAAGCCAACTACCATGCCGACACTCAGTTTGAGAGTTACAGCCGCCACTTAGGCGGCTGAGGGGGAAAGCTACGATTGTGTCACTGCATCGCCAATGCTGGCTTCCGCTTCTGCACTTTTCTTCAATAGGTATCCGATAAGCAGCATGGCGCCTGAACACCCTACGAACACCAAGCGTCCCCAGAGTGGGTTGGGAATCAAGACCATAGCGACTAAACCTAAGCCCATATAAGTCACCAAAGTACCGAGTTTCATGCGTTGCATACGGTCATATTCATCTTGCTCGCTGTCAGCAATTACCGGGCGCTCAATATCGGCAAAGAAAGCCTCTTCTCGCGCGATATCTTCGGCACTTGGTTCTTTATAGAAGAGCTTGCTCGCCACAAAGAATCCAGCAGTCAAGAATAGGTGTGCTGCAATGGTAATGATGTTACGGAGCTCTGACGCTTCACGGCCTGTGATTTCACCCATGCCCGTTAGCTCTGCGAACCACTGCGGTGTGAGAACATTCATGCACAGCCAAGAAACAAACATGCCGAACACGACGGTTGCCCAAGGTGCCCATTTCGGCGTTTTCTTCACAATGATGGCAAGGAAAAGCGGTACAAGGATCGGGGTCGTCACCAGTGTTGAGACACTCATCATCAGGTCAAATAAGCTCATCTCTTTCAAAGAGTTAAAGAATTGCGCCATCAAAATAACCAAACCACCATTCACCACACAAGCCAGTTGTCCCGCACGAAGTAGCTCTTTATCTGACGCTTGACCTTTACGGACAATGGTTGAATAGAAGCTGCGCACAAAAATGCCTGAGTTGCGGTTTAATGCTGAATCCATTGAAGACATAGTCGCAGCGAATAGACCTGCCATCAGCAATCCAATTGTCCCCACAGGCATCCACTCACGAGCGAAGACGAGGAATACCGCATCGGCTGCTTTTGCGCCTAACTCTGGGTAAGCCTGGGCTGCATCTGGGTTTAAAATGGCCGTTGCCCAAGGTGGAATAAACCAGATGAAAGAACCTGCTAGCATTAAGAAGAAACCCATTAATGCCGCTTTATTCGCGTGCTTGGAATCTCGCGCACTGAGGAAACGATAGGCGTCCTGCATGTTATTGAGGTTTTGTACCTGTTTGACGATAAAGAATATGAAGGTACAGACCAAAAGCAGTGGGTAGTTCATATCTGGGCCGGTCACGAAGCCTGATGGGAACTCAGTCACAATCGTACTTGGACCACCGACAGCAACCAAGGCCACAATCGCACAAGCAATCGATACGACAGCAATAACCAGTGTTTGCACGAAATCTGAAGCCACCACGCCCCAAGCACCAGACAACAGTGAAATCACCAGAACCGCCGCACCTGTGACAAAGATGGTGGTATTAACATCGGCTTCGAATACTGCGGAAGCAAAGACGCCTAATCCATTCAGCCAAACACCGCCACTAAGGATACTGAGTGGGATAATTGCCCAGGTAAAAAACTGCTCATTGCCGTCACCGAAGCGACGTTTAATGCCTTCTGTCGGTGTATCAACGCGCATTTGACGATAGCGACGAGCGAAGAAGAAATGTGCACAAAGGTAAGCGACACAGTTTGCCAAAAAAACTGACATGATGGTCATACCATCGGTAAAGGCTTTACCCGCTGCACCGGTAAAGGTCCATGCTGAGAACTGGCACATAAACGCAGTGGAGCCAACCATCCACCAGAGCATCTTACCGCCCCCGCGGAAGTAATCACTTGTACTCTTGCTTGCCATCTTTTTAAACAGCACACTAATCGCTACCATCAATACAAAATAGCCCGCAATCACTATGTAATCATATGTCATAGATTCACCAAAACACCGTTTCAAATTCAGATTTAATCTTATTTCTAATTACCCACAATTATCAATAGCAATTTCAAAACAATGGTTCATTAATTTAATAAGTGTGAAGAGGATCAATTAATAATACAAATAAAAACAATAGAATAAACACAATGAATTAACTATTAACAATCAATACGAGAGATGAATGAAAGGAATAATGAATCATTTACTCATAAAAAGCCCTGAAAGTTCAGGGCAAAATAAAATCATCACTATTTTTATAATTTAGATAGGGTATTTACAAAAATCTCTACGCATAGGCGTAAAGGTGTCAATTAACACACCCTCATCAATACAAACACAACCATGCTCGATTTCGGGTTCTTTATACATAGTGTCGCCCGCTTTCACAACACGTTTTTCGTTCCCAATAGTAAATTCAAACACACCAGATAATACATAAGTAAGCTGCTCATGAGGGTGGGAGTGCATTGCACCAATAGCCCCCTTCTCAAAATAGACTTCAACCGACATCATATTATCGCTGTGCGCCAACACCTTACGGCGAATACCGTCTCCCAAGTCTTCCATTGGAATTAATGCATTATGTACAAACATAGTTAACTCTTTTTGATTGTTATCGTGCTAGCCAACCGCCATCGACTGCGAGCGTGTAACCATTCACGTAATCCGATGCAGAAGAAGCGAGGAAAACACAAGGCCCAGCGAGATCAGCTGGCTCTCCCCACCGTGCGGCAGGAATGCGTTCAAGGATCGCTTGGTTTCTCTGATCATCCGCTCGCAATTGCGCTGTATTGTTTGTTGCCATGTAACCTGGCGCTATCGCATTAACGTTAATACCCTCTTTTGCCCACTCGTTAGCCATTAAACGGGTCACACCCATGACACCGCTTTTCGACGCGGTATAGGAAGGCACTCGAATACCGCCTTGATAAGAAAGCATCGAAGCGATATTAATGATTTTTCCGCCATGACCTTGTGAAATAAATTGTTTCGCGACCGCTTGAGACATAAAGAAAAGAGACTTAATATTGATATTCATCACATCGTCCCAATCTTGCTCAGAAAATTCAATCGCATCATTACGACGAATGATACCCGCATTGTTGACCAATATATCGACTTTACCAAATGCGGTTACCGCTTTATCTACAATACTTGGAATATCATCAAGGCTCATTAAGTTTGCTCGTATATCAAGAAACGCTTGCCCCATCGATTTCATCTTTTCAATCGTTTCTGTTGGCTCAATAATATTAACACCAACGATGCTACAACCCGCATTCGCTAACCCTAATGCCATTCCTTGACCAAGACCGGTATCACAACCGGTGACAATAGCGACCTTGCCTTTTAAACTGAATGTATCAAGAATCATTGTCTATTCCTCTATGAGATTGCCCAAAGCGGCATGACCTTTCGATAAGTAAACATTACCAATAAAGACTATAAAAACAAAACAGCCTTTCATTTTAATAGGTAAAATATTCCAAAGAAGAGATCTAGATCAATGAGTGAGAAATGCACTTGTTAGTAATAATTAAATAAAGATAATCACAACAAATAGCAACTGAGAGTACAATCAACACAGTAAATGACTGATTATATACTCAGTCACCCCAAGGTGCTTGAATATACTCAAGCCACCTCAAAATGCAGGATTCAGAAGCAGACTAGCGGTTCGAGCTCAAGGCAAAGGTGTGAAGGAATGGCTTTCCCCTTTCGAGCGCCTTTAACGCAGAAATCGGGGCGCTAGTCGCTTCCCGAAGGGCGAGTTTTCTAGGCTCGCCACCTTTGTTACTGCTTTTTGATTTAGTCTACTAGACCTTCAAAGCAGTGCCTCGATGGCAAACCTAGAAACTCTCGCTGAACAAGCATCTTGAGGAGGCTTGAGTATATAACTAGCGCGACCTGAATACATGCAACAACGTTACCGTCACGCACACCGTTATTAACAAGATACCTAAGCCTCCAATAAACGCGCTATAGCTGTTCGTGAATGAAATGATAGGTTCACTGATAAACGGAGTCGCAAATTGACCCGCAAAAAAGCATGTCGTGATCCCGCCAATGACCTCCCCTCGCCGGGACGGAGGGGTAAAACTAAACAACCACACTATTAGGTTAGGTCGAACCATACCAAGACCCATGGCGGCGAGCCCGAGCGATAATGACGTGACAATGTAACCTGACGCGGTACTCAATAGTGCGATGCCGACGCCGATAACAGTCCAGCCTAGCAAATGTAATCTCTGGATTGTTAACCATTGGCTTAATCGACCATAACCCATTGAGACAAGTGACATGACCAGTAGGAATCCCGCCAGCCATAGCCCGCTCTCAGTGGCACTGATATCGCCCTGCACAGATAGCATTTCTGGCAACATAAACGGCAACTGCAGCGTCAAGCTATACAATACGAAGATCTCCGCCGACGCCAATGTATAGCAGAGCAAAATACCTCGACGATTAATTTGGGGCGCACTGTCGATCGCCTGCTTGTCCGTGTCCGATTTTGTCGGCTCGTCAATCCATACCATTACCCCAGGTAAAACCAGCGCAGCAAGCAAGTAAATAAAGAAAACACTCGACCAGTGTTGTTCCGCTATCATGCCCGCAAGCGCAAGAAAAACGACGCCTCCCAGTCCGCCAAATGCTGCTTGCAATCCCATATACTGGCCAAGTTTAGGCCCGGCGAAGTAGTCGCTTGCCAATGTAGTACAGCCGACCATGATCGCCGCAACGGCTACCCCCAAACACACGCGGCTAAACAATATAGCCGTCATGCTCTCCTGCCAAAAATAACCGGCCACGCCGCTTAAAGCGTAAATGAGAAGTGCCGAGACCAAGACAGGTTTTTTGTTGCTTCTATCCAACAATCGTCCAACTAACGGCGCACATATCGCGATCGCTAACCCGGGTAAGGTCATCGCCAATTTGACGAAAAATTCCGCTTGAGGTAAGTGTGAAAATGCGTTCGCCATTCCCGGCAATGCGGGCGCCAATGTTGCTCCCGCCATTACGGTCATCGTGCTTGCCAGCAGCAAGAAGAGTGTTCTCAGCCTTTGACGGCCAGAGCGTTCAGACGTCGATAGCGTGTGACTCATGATGGCCTCCCGATACGTTGGCGTGCAGACGAGATAGCTGACAGATAATCTTGATAGAGTTGCGCTTCATCAAAGCGTGGACTCTTGCCTTCAACAACAACCCATTCTCCACCGACCATTACGCTCTCAATATCTTTACTGGATCCCGTCACCAAGAACGTACGTAAAGGGTGATTGCTGAGTTTAAATCGATAGTCTTCAATATCAATCACGACTAAGTCAGCCTGTTTTCCGACTTCGAGTGAGCCAATGCGATCACGCCAGCCTAGTGCATTGGCCGCATACAAGGTGCCCGTTTTTAGTGCCAGTGTCGGCGGACAGGTCGTATTACAATTGTGCGCTTCATTGTGACCTAAATGAGTCGCACGCATCGCTTCACACATACCGCCAGTAAAGGACACATCACCATCGGACGATGTGGAAACCCAAGCGCCCTCTTTTAAGAAACGACCAATCTGACCTGTCTCACTGATCGTCGATTCTCCTAACATGCCGTAGTGCGCTGGCGAGTGACAAATGTTCACCCCAGTATCTCGTAAGCGTTGATATTCTTCTTCGGACGCGTAAGCGGTATGCACCGCTAATAACCTGTCGGTCAACAAACCCAGTCGGTCAAAACGTTCAATCGGCGAGCAACCAAACACCCGCACCATTGCTGCTCGCTCACACTTAAGTGGCGCAAGGTGTGTCGCATAAGGCGCATGATACTTGTCGGCGATCTCTTTCATCGCCAGTAACTGCGCATCAGAGCTGCCAAAAGCCCCTGTCACCGAAGGCATGCCATCCACCAGCCCGGAAGGATGACCATGCCATGTTTCAAATAGCTGCACCCAATCATCTGTCTGTTTTTGAGTATCGGCGATAACCTCAAAATGACTCGCACCGCGGGGGATCATTATGTCTGAACCCCAGCGACTCACCCTTAAACGCATGCCTAGATCAATCGCTGCCGTTGCCATCGCGTCAGGCAAGTTCGCAGAACCTAGATCACCCAGCGCAGTGCTGCCTGATCGTAACTGCGTCCACATGCTCCACCGCGCAATGGCAACACCTTCCTCTAATGACAACTTGTCGCCCACGGTGGATATAAAACCAAACATGGAACCGAGTGCCGCCACATCTCCTCCATTTGAATACGGCGTAGGCACGAGATCGCTATCGTCGGGTTTCTCATGATTAGGGGCAACAAAGCTCTCATGCCAATGCGGATTAACAAATCCGGGCAAGACGAGCTTACCCTTGGCATCCATGTGCTGGCTCGCTCGCGCTTTCACGGTATCAGGCAGTTCGCTCATTGGCCCTAGGCCTGTAATTGCGTTACCTTCTATCGCGATCCAGCCGCTTTCAATAACCGTGTTTGCTTCATCCGATGCGTAAATAAACGCATTTGTTATCAATACACTCATCGCCTATGCACCCGACATCTCTTCAACCTGCGTTGGGGAAAAGATCCCTTGCGCTATCATGGCCTCTAACGCACCTCGAACAGCGCTGATGGCAACATTGATATCTTCGGTTGTATGCGCACCACTGATGAAGTTAACTTCACGCCTTAACAGTACGCCACGCTTTGCCATTTCCGCGACAAAGGGTTCTGCATATTTCACATGCTCTTGCGGATTGCGCGCGAATAGAAACATCGGGATCGGATCATAGCCAACAACCTCCAGCGGCGTACCCAGTTGCCTTGAAATCGCGTTCACTTCGTTCTTAAGCAGCTTGCCAAGTCTCGCAATTCGCTGAATATAGTCAGTGGTCTTATACTCATTGATGACAGCATCACAGACCTCAAGAGACAGCATTTCCCCGCCAAATGTCGTCGACACCTGAAGCGCTTCCATTTGCGACAACCACTTGTCCGGCCCGGCTACCGCAGAAAGTGGCATGCCGGCGGCAATCCCTTTTGAGAGCGTCACCATGTCGGCATCGACACCGAAGTACTCCTGTGCACCGCCTAATGCCAAGCGGAACCCTGTCACGACCTCATCAAAGATCAGGAAGATCCCATGCTCAGTGCAGGCTTGACGCACCTTCAATAAAAATTCTGGTGTCAATACGCGATTGTATGGCACCGATAAAAGCACCGCCGCCAATGTCGCTTTATGTGACTCAAGCAGTGCCAGAATTTCCGGCTCATCATTGGGAGTAAATAGGGGCATACGATGGGTGTAATCTTGGATCTTTGCTGGAACTCCCGGCGTATCAAACTGATACTGATCATGCCAGCCGTTGTAGCCAATCGTAACGATCTCTTCGCGCCCCGTAATATGGCGCGCTAAGCGCACTGCTGCTGAGTTTGCATCTGCGCCTGTTTTAAAAAAGCGTACCTTCTCCGCATTGGGAATCACACTGATCAAATTCTTCGCCGTTTTGATCTCGACTGGCGCCGGAAGCGAGTGAATCAAGCCGTTGCTCAAGTTGGACTCGATGGCGTAACGTACCGCAGCATGATTATGCCCTAGCGTGTTGGCCGCAAGGCCACAGATGAAATCAACGTACTCATTACCATCAACATCTTTGACTCTTGCACCCTGCCCTGAAGCGAGATAAACAGGAAAGCGTCCGTCAGCAAACTGCTCTGGTTTTTTCATCATTGACTGAGTAAACCCCGCGATCACTTGTTCACCTTCGGCGCGGAATGCGAATGATTGGCTGAGATTCAAATCCTTTGTCTCTGTCATGGTTTTCTTCCTTTCTGGTTCTGTCCGGATATTCCGGCTATCACGAGTGATTGAAGATCACTCAATTGAAATAACATCTTTAGCGATTGGCACGTGCGATTAGCTAGGCTTGCCCCAGCGTTGCACCACCATCGATGACCACGCTTTCCATCGTGATATGTTTGGCTTTGTCGGAAAGCAGAAACAACACCACCTCGGCTATCTCTTGTGGTGATGCAATGCGTTGGAGTGGAATGCCGAGTCGATGCGTGGCGAGGTTGCCCGCAATCGCGCGCTCACGCCCTGAATCATCCATCCAAAGTTGACGTTGCATGGGTGTATCCGTTGAGCCCGGTGAGACTAAATTGCAGCGAATGCCATATTCCGCCAGCTCAAGCCCAAGATTCTTAATCAATGCCGCCAATGCAGCTTTCGAAGCACAGTAACTCCCCATATCTAACCGCGGTGTCTTGGCAGCATTCGACCCGACTGCAACGATTGCACCTCTCTTTCGCTTCACCATCGCGCGAGCCGCCATCTGGCAAAGATAAAACGGGCCATGACAGTTAACAGCAAATGTCTGCAGCCAATCTTCAGATGGGTGTTCAAGTAAACGGTGCATATGAAGAATGCCCGCCACACTCACCACTCCATCTATGTGCCCAAACTGCTCGAGCACTTGCTTGATCACATGCTCGACATCCCCCTTGTTCGACACATCGAGCTTCGCCCGCCACACGCCCTCTTTAACCTGTGTTAGCCTTGATGCTTCGAACGCGATATCCAAAGCAATCACGGTTGCGCTATGCGCTGAGAGCGCATCAACCACGGCTTCTCCTATTCCTTGGGCCGCACCCGTCACCACGACCACGGCATCTCGAAACGATCTCTCCATGACGTCCCTCCTTATCAGTAAACTTCATCCATGATTTTGTGGCGCTCTTGATGGTAAGCCTCTTCTTTTTGCCCTCTGCGCCAATACGGGATCGCATATAAGTTGGCTTTGCTCAGTTGGTAATCCGCAATCAACTGTTTTCGACAGGCCAAGACTGCACTGTTTTCACCACCAATGAAGGCCGAAAGCTCACCTTCCAATGGCACCAGTTGGTCAATCGCCGCCGGAATTGAGCCCGCTTTGGTCGTCACGTCTCGAGTTAACCAAGTCACCCTGATGCCGGGTGGGTGAGTGATACAATGGCGATCTTTCACTGAATCGACTTCCAAAAATGCATACCCTTTCGCTGTCTCTGGCAGGGTTTCCAATAGGGCACTAATGGCCGGAATAGCGGTCAAATCGCCTGCTAAAATATGCCAATCTGCGGGTGCTAGCAGCGGGTCAGGCCCACCAGGACCGGCTAATCCAATTTTGTCGCCGACTTTCGCCGAGGCTGCCCACCCTGATGCGGGACTCTTCGACCCATGTAGTACAAAATCGACATCAATCTCGTTCGCCTTTTGGCGATAATCTCTAACGGTGTAAGTGCGAGTAATTGGTCTCTGATCTGGCCAAACAATTTTGCCTTCATGCAATGTCGGCAGTATCAAATTCCCCGAGCGAGCATTTGCAAAAAACAGTTTGATATGTGCGCCTTTTTTATCGGTTGGAAAGCCGATTAAGTCGTCGCCTGTTAACGTCACTCGCAACAAATTTTCCGAGATGGTTTCTTTTCTTACACATGTCAACATACGCGGCGGGACAAGTGGTGGCGCTTTGGGGGTGATATTACTCATCAGCAAATTCCTTTTGCTTTTCACAGTTGCCATTGGGCGAGAAGTTAGCGCGATCAAGAATGCCATGTGAAAGGGCATACCTGAGATAGTGGTTAAAGAGTGATTGCGATATTGGCGTTAATGACAACCCCAACATCTGTTGAGCGCGTTGCGCTTCTTGGTTGTCACACGTCGCAATGTGCACCGCTGTGGAGGCATTGGCCGACTTATCGAAGAAACTCAACAAGGTTTTATCTTGCTCAGACCCTTTCTCCGCTATCCCTGCGCACCACTGAGGTAGTGCAAGCCAGTCAAAACAAAAGCCAAAGGCCTTCGTCCATTCAAACAATGCTGATAATTGCACAGGGCGATCGGGCGTCACATTGAACACCCCGGTATCTGATGTCAGTAAACTGTGTTTGACGACAAATTGTGCGACATCATCGACGGGGGTCCATGGCTCCGCGACAGAAATTTGAGGCAGCACAGCGTGGCGCATGCCGGTGCGCAGGATGCTCCACACCAAGTCATTAGGGTTCGCGTAACCCAGTTGCTGATCACCGCTGACCCGAGCAAGGCGATACACTTTCGTCACTAGTCCGCGCTGCTGCGCGATTTCAACCATAGCCTCGGCGACAAACTTAGATTGCTGATAGCCATCCGCATACGCACCCGTCGCTAACCCAAGGTGTTGCGGCACATAAGTTTCTGGCAAAACCTGCATGGATTTAGGTGCGACGGCTATGGTGGAAACATGGGTGAAGGGTAAACCAAACGCAGCCGCAAACGAGATAAGTTGCGCAGTGGCGTCAACATTCGCTTGCCGCAAACTATGATAATCACGTAGCACGCTGGTTTGCGCCGCATTATGGATAACCAAATCCACTTCGTCGCCCAGTCGACAATACGCTTCGCGCGAAAAACCCAATTGTGCCTTGGTGATATCTTCTATCACCACAGAAACACGCTTCAGAACAGCGTCAGCCTCTGTGTGCTCTGATGTAATCAACCCCTGCTGACTCAGTGATGTAAGTAACCGTTGCTCGCCTGCGGCCACACTGTCCGCGCGCACTGGACAGACGATGCGCAAGCCTTTATGCGCGAGCAGTTGATGCAACAACTGAGCACCCACAAACCCTGTCGCGCCCGTCAGCAGCACTGTGCGTATGGCTCGCTTTTTCGTACACACACATTGACTGGGTAACTGGCGTGAAAATGCCTCAAGGTCAGCCGCCATCAACTGTTCAGAACTCAGACGTGAAGCGCTAGCAGTCAATGAATCAGGGTCTAAACTCGCCGCAAGATCCGATAACACTGGCTTATCAAACAGTATTGAGACCGGCACCGAGCGCCCTAACACCGCACTGAGTCGTGCCGCAATCTGAATGCTCTGCAACGATTGCCCACCAATCAAGAAAAAGTCATCGCTAGGTTGCACCTGTTGTACGCCTAACACGTCTTGCCAAATCGCGGCTATTTTAAGGACCAGCGAGCTCGCATCATCAAGGGGGTTGAGTTCCGAACTCGCTGGTTGCGCTTCTTTGCGTTGAGCACGTTTACTCGCACGCTCAGAGAGTGCTTTTTTATCCACTTTTCCAGAAGAGGTTAACGGCAAGGCGTCATACCAAATCGCGTCACTGGGCAACATAGGGGCGGGCAAGAGTGCTAATAAAGCAGCGCGAATTTCGGCTATCGACCACTCCATTTCCTGCCCCGTCAGATGCGCTTGCAGATGTTTTTGGCCTTGTCGCTCAGCGACAGTAATCGCGGCGGCTTGAATACCTGATAGTGACAACAATGCTTGCTCAACATCACCCGGCTCGATGCGACATCCACTGATCTTGATCTGCTCATCAATCCGGCCGATAAAATGCAAGTTGCCTTGCACATCAAGCCAAACCCGATCGCCACTACGATAGGCCCTAGCACCATCTAAGCTGTGTCCCGGCGCTTTAAACGGAATGAATTGCTGTGCCGTTTGCAGAGGTAAACCCAAATAGCCTTGGCTAAGACTATCCCCCATTAGCACCAACTCACCTTCAACACCGATAGGCACCGGGCAACCATGCTTATCGACAATCGCGACGTGGCGTCCTAATAGCGGCCGGCCAATACTGTTATTAGACGCTGAGTCGACCAAATTACAGTATGTAGTGACGACCGTAGCTTCACTTGGGCCATAGGTGTTTAGCAGTTTTACGTTAGGATCAACATGAGATTTCCAAGCACTCACTCGTGCTGCCTTTGCCGCCTCTCCGCCAATAATGACTGTCCTTACGCTGCTAGGCAGGGAGAGAGGTTGTGTTTCGATCGCGAGGGCCATTTCATGCCAATAGGCCGTAGGTAAGTCGAGTACGCTGATCTCCGCGTCCTTGCACGCTTGCATGAAACAATCAAAACTCTCCAACATGTTTTCGTCACGCACAACGACTTCCCCACCCGCCGAGAGCGTGACAAAAATTTCCTCAATACACGTATCAAAATGCAATGGTGCAAACTGTAAAACACGATCATTGTCAGCAATGCCGTATGCCTCAGTGGCTGCGAGGGTAAAACGATCCAAAGCAGGGTAATCAATCATGACCCCTTTGGGCTTGCCCGTAGAGCCAGAGGTATAGATGAGATACGCGTCTTGCTGCTGCAATACGTGTTCATTGCGCCAATCACCGTACCCAGTCTGGGAAGAATGCGTGTCGTCGAAAAAGGTGTTATGGCTTTCACGTCCGACACATTGTGGTGGCGCTTTAGAAGGACAAAACGTGGCATAGTCTGAAAACAGGGAGTCCAACACTTCGGGCAGCTCGGCATTATGCAGTATCACGGCAGGCGCTACATCGCCAAGCATCACCTCAGTACGGGCAACGGGGGCGGTAGGGTCAATGGCAACAAAGCGATGACCACACACTAACGAAGCCAACATCGCAATGATCGCCTCTTGGCTCCGTCCCATCGCGATGGCTATCGTTTGCTGCTTGGCAATGTTCAATGCACACAATTGTCCGGCGAGTTTATCGACCTTTGCCACGAGTTCGGCATAACTCACGATTGCATTCCGTGTTCCCGCTAATGAATCCAATTGAGATAACGCGGGGCGATCTGGCTCTGTTTGGCTGCGCAGCCAAATACGATGTAGCAGACTCTTCTCTTCGTGGGCAGGAAAGCGATGACGGAGACGAGGTGTCGTGACGATAGATAGGCCTGAATAATCAACCTGAAAAGGTTCATCCATTAAGGTATTGAGGCAAAAAAGGTCCGCTATCACACCACGATGCAACTGCGCCACTAGCTCAGCATCATATCGCTCGGGATTGGCATCGAGGTTAAAGCTCAAGCGGCCATCGGGCTGCTTGACAAAATTGAACGAAATATCTTCCACGGGGCCCGCGCTCAGCGTTTGCGCTGATACAGAGCATTGCTGAAGCGCAAAACGGCGTTCAAAAGGCATCACATTCACGACGGCACCAAATAGTGGCGCTTCCGGTCGATGCCGTATTAAGTCTTGTTTTAGGTCTTCATAACGATAACGATGATGGCGTCGACTCGACATGATCTGCTTGCTGATTGACCTTGCGAGCGTTACCAGTCTCATGTCACCCTCTAATGCGACAGGCAAGGGGACAATATTCATGTACATACACGGAATCGATGCCGCTTTCGTCCCCATCCGCCCTGCAACCGGTAAACCCAATACCGTCTCTTTGACGCCTTTATACTGGTAGAGTTGTTTCGCCACCAGCGCCACCAGCAAGTCGCTCCAACTGAGCCGATGCTGCAAGGCGACATCCGTCAGTGACTGCATTGTCGCCTTGGAGATCGACGTTGACAGACTGATAGTCACGGCTGACTGCTGACCGTCTATTTCAGCATCAACAATCTCAGTATGTTGGCGTTCGGGCCATGATGAAAAGCTCGTTGCTGCAGCAAAAGGCGCTAAACGTTGCTGCCAATACCGCTTGTCTTGCTCGAAGTCACTAGAATGCCGATAATTGGCATCTTCTTCACTTAACTGGCGGTAGTCACCAAAGGGTATCGGCATGCCTTCAGTGCCGGGTTCCACCGATGTGCGATAGCGATTCACCACAGCATCCGCCAGCAGCGAAAAGCTATACCCGTCAGCAGCGATATGGTGGATGGA
Source organism: Thaumasiovibrio subtropicus (assembly GCF_019703835.1). NCBI lineage: Bacteria > Pseudomonadati > Pseudomonadota > Gammaproteobacteria > Vibrionales > Vibrionaceae > Thaumasiovibrio > Thaumasiovibrio subtropicus. The sequence goes on from NZ_AP023055.1 coordinate 1,442,335, forward strand.
GAGAAACCAAAGATGGCAAGTATCGCTGACTTTAATCAAGGCGTGGCGATAGAGTTCCCCTACACTGAGTTTGAGCGGCTGCGGATAAGTAACGTGCATCCAGCGAATCGCCGCCGCCATCGGGTCTGCCTCTTCGCTCAAATCAATGCGTTCAATCGCCACTTGCTCTGCGACTTTGCCAATATGACGATGCACAGGCCTATCCGCGTCGAGGTGATAAGCCATGTTCAACGACATCGTCTGCTGTAAAACAGATTCTGCCGCGCTAGCAAAAGCATCGTCCTCCAATTGACCATCAAACTGCAAGTACTCGGCAGCGTTGTACTGGGTACTTTCCGGGTTAATCGCTTGTCCCAACCAAATGCCAAGCTGCGCCTGTGTTAACGGCAGTGGTATCGGTTGATTCGGAGCTATGCCCTCGCCAATATTCGGCTTCATGCAGGCATTCCTTTCAATGCAGCGGTGGAAGACGCGTTCATTTGCGACCCGGTTTGAGTCCTCGCGACAATTTGCCACCATTCGCCTAAGGTCACTTTCTCGGCTAAGGCGGCAAACGTCACACTGGCACCTTTCGCCCGCCAACCATCGAGTAACATCATGGCTCGAATTGAATCGAGTCCTAAGTGAATCAGGTTGTCATCATCCCCAATGTCCTGTGGAGCAAGCATTAATAACTCAGCAATCTCTTCGCGCATCTGTTCTAGGGAGAGCGTTGCGCTCCCCGACGCTTGATTAAGCTGCTGCAATGCACGTTGGAGTGACGCTACATGACCCGCTCGGCTGGCGACATACTTGAGGGTTTGGTGATGGTCTTCTTCACTGAAGTCCGCAATGGCATCACCGATTAAAAACGGCTGAATATCGTACATAAATGCATCCAACGCCGTCGAAAGAACCCCAATATGACCGTAAATACCACAAATGATCAGCTGGGTTTTACCTGTGTCACGCATAAAATCTAACAACGGCGTTTTCTTAAATGCACTGTATCGCCATTTCACATATTGGATATCACCATCGCATGGTTTCAGCGCTGACACGATTGGCGTACTGTCTTTTAATCCGGGGCCCCAAAAATCCGTCAACAGCGCTCGCTCCTCAGGGTCTTGATTCGCTGGCTGCGCGGTGTAGATCACAGGCACACCTGCATCGTGGCAAGCGGTTTTAAGCGTTACGATGTTGTCAACCAACTGAGGAATTGGCGCCGCGGCAACGTCATAAAAATTTAAGAAGTAATCTTGCATGTCGTGCACTAGCAACACGGCTTTGTTTGTATCAATTTTCCAATCCGTCTTATTGGATGGAAAAACGCTGCTTTGCGGCAACGTATAACTATCAAGTTTTGGAATCGCCATCTCTTCTTCCTTAAATTAGGCTGTGGTCGCAGGCATCCTCGCTGCGATTTTCTCTGCAATGTGGGTTCGTAATGCTTTTTTATCCACCTTGCCGACATTGGTTTTAGGCAAGGTGTCAATGAACTCATAACGATCGGGATACTTAAAATCGGCCAGTTGCTTGGTTCGAATAAAAGCATTGAGCTGATTGGCTTTTAAGGCCTTAGTCGGCTTAGTCACAACGAAGGCGCAGATACGCTCGCCAAGATAAGGATCCGGCATCGCAACAACCGCAGCATCATGAACATCGCTGTGTGCTAACAAGTAGTTTTCGATCTCTTCTGCCGCGATTTTTTCTCCACCTTTGTTGATCTGATCTTTATCACGGCCAACCACCATTAAATGCCCAGATGCGGTCTGCACAACTCGATCGCCGCTGCGATAAAACCCCGCATCGGTGAACGACTTTTGATTATGTGACTCGGCTTGATAGTAGCCTCGAAAAGTGTAAGGGCCCTTTGTTGTCAACAGTCCCTCTTCACCGCATGGCACTGGGCAGTTGTATTCATCAACGACACGAACGATATCGTCATCACTCATAGGTCGGCCTTGAGTGTGGTGGCGAGTCCATTCATCATCATCCAAGCGGGTATAGTTCACTAACCCTTCCGCCATACCGAATACTTGCTGTAAGGTAATATCCATCTGTTGTTCCAACGCTTTCGCGACTGTTGCGCTCAACTTGGCGCCGCCCACCTGTAGATACCGTAATGTCTGTAAATCAGCTTTATCTTCGTGACTGTTTAACCACAAGATCGCCGCTGGCGGCACGAGCGCCGTCCATGTCACCTCATGAGCTTTAATCAGTGGAAAGCAAGTGGCAGCCGAGGGGTCACGGGCGATAACCAGTGTTCCACCTGCGTAAAAGACCCCCAGAGCGCCGGGCGAACTTAACGAAAAATTGTGTGCCGCTGGCAACGCGCATAAATACCGGGTTTGTGAATCCCATTCGCAGACAGCGACGCTTTGCCGAATACTGTAGTAATAGTCATTGTGGGTGCGAGTAATCAGTTTGGGCGTGCCCGTACTGCCGCCTGAGAGCTGGAAAAAAGCGACATTGTCGGCATTAATATCTAGGTCAATGCCAGATATCATCTGGTCAGCACTCAGCCAGCAACGCAACGGCTGAGCAAAGGCTTTATAGGATGTCTCTCCTACGCGACACTCATCATCAATTAAGCAAACCAAAGACTTACCTAACGTCGTTCTTAAATCGGTAATCAAAGAATCATCTTGAAAGAGCGGTTGTTCTAGAGCGCCAATCACCAACGCCGGTTGAATCTGTGCCGCGTAATGGCGTAATTCTTCTCGGTTGTGATTAAACAAAGCATTCACTGGCACAACACCGAGCCGCTGTAGCGCGAAGAAAACCACATAAAAAGGGTAATCATTGGGCAGTTGAACCAGTGCCGTGTCTCCCGATTTAATCCCTAAAGCAATAAGACGGCGCACCAAGCAATTGACATACCGATCAAGTGTGCGATAGGTGATGGTTTCTGTCTCCGTTACAATGGCGATCTGGTCAGGCGCGACCTGGATTTGACGATCCAATATGTCGCTCAGCGGTTTATCTATCCATAGGCCACGTTGCTTGTACGCGCGCGCGTCCTCTAATGGCCAAGGTGTATAATTGACAGGCATTTCAATCCCCCACTCGTTACATACTCAAGCAACCTAAAAATGCTTGTTCAGTGAAAATTTCAAAAAATTCAGGGCGTCACGCATGGGCGCTTTCATCGAGTTGGATACCGGCAGCGGATAACATGGTTTTCATTTTGGCACCCGTCTCATCCAATTCAGACTGAGGGTGAGATTCACTGACAATGCCAGCACCGGCAAACACGCGCATCAGTCGTTTTTGCACTTCGGCACAACGAATAGTGACTACCCACTCACCATTCCCCCTCGCATCACACCAGCCAACCATGCCAGTGAAATAGCCGCGATCAAATTGCTCAATATCTTGGATTGCACGGTAAGCTTGGTGTCGCGGAAAGCCGCACACCGCCGGCGTTGGATGTAATTCGGCCGCAACTTCGAGCACATTGATATCTGGGTTGCTCGCTTGACCTTCCAGCAGGGTAGATAGGTGCAGCATGGTGTTGGTTTCGATGACGGAAGGCACCATGGGGGTGTAAAGATTTCGGCAGTGACGGCTTAAGACGCGCTCTACCTCTTCGACCACCAATCCATGCTCGTGGAGATCTTTAGCTGTGTTAAGTAGCGACAAGCGAGACTTTTCGTTCTCTTGCTCTGAATTTTGCCTTGGCCGCGAGCCTGCTAATGGATTAGAAGTAAGATAACTGCCTCGCTTTGCCACGAGTAGTTCGGGGCTCGCCCCCATCAGCTTACTGCAATCACCGATATCTACGGCAAAGGTGTAACCTTTAGAGTTGATTTTCAAAAGGTTTTTTAATAGACCACTCTCTTCAATGTCATCTTCCGTGGCCACCTCCAAGGCACGCGACAAGACGACTTTTGACAGCTCTGAGGTAGAGAAACGGTGGAGAGCTTCTTCGACGCCTTGCTTGTATCCCATCCCTGACGCTGCCGAAATCACACGTGCACTTTTAGCCACCGATGCAGCACGTTCCGTTGTCGCGCGGGTACTACTCGACACATAGAGTTGCTCGGGAATCACAAGTCTTGTCGGTGTTTTTTCGTCAAAAGGAATCACACCAAATAACACTGGGTTATCGTCAGTATTTAACTTAGCGCCAGATAGCATTTGCCTCGACTTTTCCGCCAAACGTTTGAACGAAATAGGCTCGAAAAAGACGGATTGTTTACCCAACCCCATCATGGTTGATTGCGGTGACGCAAAAAAGAAGCTTGCACCAGACAACTCATTATTAATGATGTTATCTGCCATTAAAGAATAGCCAATGACATTGCGTTTCATAACGGTTCCCTCGTTAAGCAATGAGACAAAAATATCTTTTTGATTTGGCGAAGCTTAAACTTAGCGCTCAAAAACTTCAACACAAATAATAATAATTATCGTTTTTATTTGCATTAGCGTGATCAGAGTCACACTTGAATGACTTGATTTTCTGTCATTTTCACAATCTCCCTGAACAAAGGAAGACAATAAGCCACTGATAAAGATAGGTTAAATACCATTAATTCTTATAAGGAATATCTGGGGGCGCCATGAATATGCATAGATATTTGACAAAATCATATGAACAATAAAGAAATAAGATAAGGAAAAAGGTTTAATGATGAACGTTGATAAATCATTCAAAAACCTTTATTTCACTGAAAGAAAAATGACTTTAATTTGTCGTGTTATTTTTAATGTAGGTCTTTGGTGTAACGCCGAAGGCGCGTTTAAACGCGGTATTGAAGTTCGAGTAGTGACTATATCCCGCCTGATAAGCGGCTTCAGAAATGGTTATTTTCTCATCTATCAACGCATCTCTGACCCTTTCTAATCGGCGAAGGCGAATATATTCAATCGCAGTGGTATTCGCTTCGGATTTAAACAGTCGCTGCAACTGACTTACACTCATTGCATGTTGTTTTGCCAATACTGAAAGGGTTGGGGGCGCAACCAAATGTGCCTCGATATACGCCATAATTCGGGACAGTTTATCCGACTTTTGGCTTGTCATTTGGCGAACTGGTCCAAGCGAGCTGGTTTTCAAGTGCTGGAAACAATGCAACATCAAACGCATTACGCGCATTTCAATGCCTAACTCCTTCTCGCTGACAGAGCCATGAAGACGACTAGCGAGATGCTGAATCTCCTCCCCCAACAGGTTTAACTCTCCATCACACGGCACTTTTAGACATTCAAGATGCTCAATCCCCCTGCCATTTAAGCCGCTAAACCATTCTTTCGCCATTTGCGGATGATGGCTCATCCAACTCTCGGTCAACAGGACATTGACTTTTCTCAAACGGGGTGAAGATTTAGAAAGATAACGACGTGATACGCAAGGTTTGTCGACGCGAATCACCGACAGCGCCGGTTTATCAACGCTTCCTGTAATTTCAAACTGGTGGTCATCCAAGCTGAAGTTCAAACTTCCCTCTAACACCAAAGCGAGCTGGATGCTGGGCTCTACTGGATAGAGCACTTTCGTGTCCATCTGTTCGACGCTATCACTGACCCGAACCAACATACCGGACGACGAACGCAAAGAATAAAAAAGGCCTTCTGAAAGTGTCTTATTGCCGTAAGTTACTATTTTCTGGCGATTAAAACTGTTAACTAATCGGGTATTAACCTCTGAGTTATCAGACAACACTGTATTTGATATCTTCATTTTTGACGATTCTGCAAATAACTCTGACGATTTAGCACAACCTCGTGCGTTTCCAACCTTATATCACAACGATAATATAAATGATAACCAATCTCATTTTATTGCATTGAAAATACTGATAAAGGCTAAAAGGAATTAAAATGAAAACAGGGACTTACACCGTTTTCCGTCGCTCACCGCTCGCTTTGCTCATCGCAGGTGTCTTGACCCAACCTGTTGCATTTGCAGAAGATGCCGAGACAGTTCAAGTCTGGGGTGCCAAGGTATCAAGTAGTTCAGAATTTCTAGACAACGACGATATCTCCATCAAGCAAGCTGACCATATGTCTGACCTACTTCGTGATGTGCCAGGCGTTGACGTGGGTGGTACCCACTCTATCAATCAACGTATCGCAATTCGTGGACTTCGTGAAAACGACCTTGATATTCGTCTTGATGGCGCATCACAATACGCGAGAATGTTCCACCACGTTGGCAACCTGACATTAAACCCCGACATCATCAAAGCCGTCGATATCCAAGTAGGAGCCAACTCTGTCGCTAGCAACGGTATCGGTGGTGCCGTTTACTTCGAGACTAAAGATGCCCGCGACATGCTTTATGGCGACCAACGTTGGGGAACTCGCGCGTATGGCGGCTTTGCAACGAATGACTATCTCAAAGGCTCTGTCACTTCGTATGGTTTACTGACAGACAGTGTAGACGCATTAGTCTATTACTCTTTAGTAGACCGAAACAACTTTGAAGATGGTAACGGTGATGAATCACTAGGCAATGAAGGTGATGTTGGTAACTTACTGGCGAAACTGGGCTGGCAACTCACAGATACATCTCGTCTTCAACTTAGCTATGACGTTTATCGTGATGAAGGTGACTACCGCCCGCGTGCGGACTGGAACAGTGACGCCAATGACGGCCGAACTGGTAAGCAACTTGTTCCTACCGAATATGATCGCGACACGACCACACTTTCCCATACTTACGACGGTGGAGATGCCATATTCCTAAAAACGTCGATTTACTATAACCTTGTCAAAATGACTCGTGATGAAACCCATCTCGATGCCTGGCCAGGCAACCGTAAAGCCGTGGTCTATGGTCAAAACGTCAACTCAGGCTTAACCGCAAAAGCCGTATCCAAAGCCCGTCTGGGAAGTACTCACCATACGCTCACCTACGGCATTGATTACAATCGACAAAAAAGTAGCAATCAATTTGGTACATACGCTCAAACAGAAAAGGCCTATACCACGGCATTTTTCTTAGAAAACAAAATCAACTTCAATGATGTCTTTAGCATTACACCAGGCGTCCGTTTTGATCATTTTGACCGTCAAGCCGCCACGGGCTCTGACTCGTTCAACGACATCACTTGGGGACTAGCCGCGGACTGGCATGTTAATGAAAAAGTCACGCTCTTTGCTAGTACGCGTAGCCTGTTTAAAGCACCGCAACTCATTGAAACCTTCATCGCTTATCAAGATGTTTCGATTTTAAAACCCGGTACGGTTGCCCAGACGGGTCGCAATGACCAAATTGGGGTACGTTTTCAACATGATAGCGGCGACCACCAGCTTTCTTCTAGCCTAACCGTGTTCAACACCGAGCTTGAAGATTATCTGATTGATGAGTGGGATCGCGATGTGGGTGGTTACGTCACCCAAAATGACGGTGACGTAGAGTACAAAGGATTTGAAGCCGCTTTCCACTGGGGTTACAAAGACTTGAGCACACGCTTGTCTTACTCTCGTTCAGATAACAGGCATAAAACAGATGGCGGCCCCATTGTTGCGAACGGCGGTTCTACTGACATCGGTGACGCAATCGGCTTAAACGTTAACTATGATTTGTTCGACTATGGGTTGACGTTTGGTTGGACGTCACAGTTCGTATTGAAAGAGGACAATGTCGTTGAAGGCGCCAAAGAAAAAGAGTCATACAATGTCCACAACATTTATGCGCAATGGCTTCCACATCAAGTCGATGGCCTTCAAGTTACACTCGGTGTTGATAACCTCTTCGACGAAGCGTACTACTCGCACGCCTCTAAGTATGGATATCCTAGCAGCCGAGACAATCGAGAAGCCGATGATTTCGAACCCGGTCGCAACATTAAACTCTCTGTTGCGTATCAATTCTAGCCACGAAATGATGCACTAATTTCGAAAATGCGCACCTCAAAAGGTGCGCATTATATCGGAACAACTCACTGCACAACTAAGCCCAACGTTAAGATTGCGGGCATACTAATGTCCAACTGCCATCGCTGCCCGGCACCGACTGCGTCCAGTAGTTGGCTTGGTAAACTTTGCCCTCGTATACCATTTGATCACCGCCAGTCGCATGACTCGGCGCGCCACTCCAATCTGTCTGCGGCCAATTAGGGTAAACAGGGATATCGGTCGTATTGCAACTCCCGCTGTTACCGCCGCCAGTATCACCCGATCCACCTCCTGTCGCCTGTGCACTAGTAAAAAGGCTTACACCACTGAAACTCGTGTAGCCTCTTGCCATAATGTACACCTTACCCGCAGCGACACTGCCCAAATCACACGTTTCGTTGTTGCCATTTTTGTAAGGTCGACAACTGTAATAAGCCGTCGTCGGTTTGCTCCCCAAACGCACGTATAAGTCAGCATCTCCTGTCCCTCCTGACATGGCGACAGTCAAAGACGATACCGCTTGATCAAGTGTCAGCATGTAATGTACCTCTTCATTGGCGCCGCCACTTAGGTTACTGATCGTTTCTCCCAAGGTAATGGGTGTTTCAACCGGCGGCTCAACAGGTGTTCCATCATCAATAACACTGAGTCCATTCGCAGCACGTTTTATGGTTAATACCTCCCCAATACCTGCCGCTTGCCACCAGTTCACCCCCGCTGGCAAGGCTAAACTATCGGCTAAACGTGCTTCGCGGCTCAGTGTTGCAGCACCACTGTCAAATTGGGCCGTGCGCACTTCTAACGTCTCTGCTGAGACATTCAACACCTTAAACTGCTGAATACTCGCGAGATCAATGGTCCAACTCTTGGGATCGTTTGCCGACCGCGCGGGTGCTCCCCAACTCCCCTCTCCGACATACACGGTACCACCAGTGGTTGTTGCTGAGAACGTGCTCCCCGATGGCTTAATCGGATAGGTCATTTTATTGATATGGGTATCTGACTCGACGACTAAGTTCATATCGTTGTTAAAGAATGTCGACGCCCACCAGCCAAACAACACCGTGTTTTCAGACTTACCCGTATAGTGAGGAAACATGGGTTTATGGTATTGCGCAACCCGCCAGACAACCTGCGGCCCCTTCGCCGCCATATCTTGTGCCAACCACGTATTCATGGCCGAGGCATAAGATGACCAGCCACTATTCTTAAATTGGCTATTGAGGGTATAGACACGCATTAGGGGAGAGATGTTAAACGCACCATAAGTATCGTTGTAGTCACACTGGCCATTCTGGTTATAGTCGACACCAAAGACCTGACACAAGGTTTTATAGTTGCCATCTTCATGGTTACCATGCGTCGGAATGAAAGGATAAATGCGTTGATAGTTAATGCCGTTGATCACATCATCAGAAAACGTCAGTTGCCAATCTGATAGATACTCTTTCATCTCACTCACGCTGTTGGCGTTAGTAAAGTCGCCACCATGCATCACGAAAAGCGGCCGTATTTTAGCAATCAAGGCATTCCCTTTGCGGCGTGTTGTCCACCCCGTTCGGGTATCTCCTCCCGCTACAGCGACAAAGGGTTCACTGCCATTGGAGGCGGTTTGAAACCAGTATCTATCACCGCACCCAGTGCTATCACAAACACGATAATACACGGCATTATTGGCCCAGAGTCCTGTTAGGCGCACAAACTCGCTTGTCAGGCTTCCGCCAAACGTTTCTGAGCTTGTCACTGCGGCTTGCTGCCATTGGGTTTCATCCGTGGTGTGTCCCCACATCACATAATGGCCAGTCCCCCCATTAGGGGTAAAACCGATAGTCGCCTGCGACGAGGGATTTGCATCCCACACAACGCGATGATAGAGAGAGCCAGCCTCTGCTGCGCCTGTTAATGCCAAGGCACTTAACAAGGCTGCACTAATCTGCTTTTTCATTTACCTAAGTCCTTTTCAATTACGCTTTATTGGCGATGACTTCGCCGTGTTAAGGTGTGCTTGCTGGTGGCACATCCGCCACTAGCATCACGAATGCCGCATTGCGGTATGGCAACCGCAACTGCTGCAAAGAAAAAACATTGACGGAAATAGCGCCTTCGCCAAGGTGTGCGTAAGCGGTAGGCAGTTTCTTGGTTTGATTCGCACTCCAATAATCGCCGGCTTTTACGTTCAAAAAGAGATCGCGACGCAGTTTTGGATAGCCATCAGAAATAGGCGGTAAGAAAATGGATTGCCACTCAGCGAGTGTGGGTAAGCGCCAGTTGCTAAACCCACAATGCTGCATCTGGTTTGAAATAGAGATGAGATCTTGAGTATCACACCCGCGCGATTTAAAACCACAATCCCCTCGTCCAGCCACACCGAAAGCCGATGTTGATGTTGATGTTGATGTTGATGTTGATGGCAGGCTAACGCTCTGCGACTGATACCAAGAGTAACTCCACTCACCATCATGAACGCCGCCATCATCGGTTTTCACCTCCCAGACCAAACCACTGTCGCGGTCATGAACACAGGCCCAAGGGCCGCTCCAACTCGCCAAGGTGTGCCCCTCAACAGACAGTTTTTGAAATCGCGTCTCGGCTGGTTCTGTTGGTAACGAATGCGGACGGCTAAACCCAATAACGGTCACCACTGCCAATACCAGCAAGGATGCCACAACCCGACGCCGGACTTTTCGCGAGTAATTAGCGCCCATGCATAGCCCCTTCATATTGCAATCTCAGGGGCATTTGATGGCGAGTATGCCCAATCTGCGCCGCATCAAAGGCTGCGAACCACAAGCAAACACCGTTTTCGAGTACAACGTCATAATCGGATTCAGTATCTCTTAACCGAGCAAGTTCAAGTGTCCACTTTCCCTGCTTCCAAACACCATGTGCTCTAACGTCTCCCCGATCCCCTTCAAACTGATTTGAGCGATAAAGTACGGAGGGCAATTGTTGACCTTCAAGATACGTATCATTTTGCTGTTCGTACGGCGCGGAGCCATACCAATCAAGATGTGCCCTTGCAGCCAGAGGATCGACTTGCTCAAGAGGCAGTCGTTTAGGGGTCACGGATGCCGTTTTAAACCATTGCCAGTTCATCACGTACCCGCCACTTTCTTTCGGGTCGGTCATGTACCCAGCCTTGTAACGTCTTTCCCCATCTAAAGGCAACTGCGCCGCCGTAAACAAGTTATCATCTGCCTGATACATCGGATTGGTACGTACCGCTTTCCAATGCCACAAGTCCCGTGTCCGACCATCTAGCGCAGCGTGATAACCTTTCCCATGCCAATTTGCCGGTTTCCCTTGCAGCGGCTTAGGGCCAAGATGCAGGGTATTATCCGCACCAACTGCACACTCGCTTGATAACATCACGGCAAACTTATCTTCGTAGTAGCGCGTTTCATTGAAATGCGAAAAGCCCTGCTGCTGAACCACCCAGCGTCCTTGCGTTTTCAACAGCGGTAAATGGGTGAGGCTTTCCGTTTCATCTTGCCACTCGATCAAGAACAAGGTCTCTATGCCGTTGTCCACCGCGCGGACATGGATCTTGGTTTGGCCATTAACAAAGTTTGCACCCGCGCTAGTTTCAATGGTATGGCGCGGTACTTGATCCCAAAAGGCTTCATCTGCTTTGCCATCGACCGCCCACAAAGTATCAGTTGTGATCGTTTTTACGGAAAGTACGCGACCTACCGTCTCGCCTTGCTGCCCGAACGCAAAGAGAAACCACCCCAAAGTCCCCAGACTAAAAACAGTTAGCAACGTCGCCTTAGAAAAGGAAGGCACTAACCAAACCAAGACGCCTTTACCTTTCTGCAATAAGTAAATCCAGCCATGTAGCAACAGATAGAGCATGAAAAGTGAGGCAGCGTAAAAATGAAGAGGACGTGCAACATCTATCCAAGTATCAAACCAGAGCAACAGGCCACTCGTCGCCAGTAAACAAAGCGCCATATACCCGAGCCATTTCACCCACCTGTGGTACCCTTTCGTCCCTTTTTTACTCGATGACCGCAGTAAGCCAACATAGACGCGATACCCCATATAAATGAGAATCAACACAAGCAGAGGCGCACCCGCGGCAAAATGCCATTGATGCACATTGCCTTGCGGTAACAAAGGTGACAGCCATTGCCAAGTTGTATGGCTGACAATCGAGATGCGTAAACCTGTTACTAGGCTTGTTAAAGCCAGTATTACCGCGACAACATGTAAACTACGCAAGTAGCGAAACAACGCCATGTCCTGTAAAACCCTCTATACATAAAAAGCCAAAATTGAAGGCAACTATAGACAAGCTTTCTTACAGCCTGCGCTCAGTACACATTTTTTCTTGAGTGGATGTTAAGTAAGGGGTTTTCTGTGCCACAGAATTGCAAGTGACAAAAAAGTTAATGCGTTTAAATGAGATCTTCTTCGGAGAGTGACGCGGTTATCAATGTTCAGTGACCGAAGATCAGCACCATGACTATTGGGCTAATCATTTGTATTCAAACGGTATATACTCAAACCTCGTCACGAAGCGGCGACGAAAGTGCGTATAAAGCCTCTATAAGAACGTATTTCGATGCCATGGTCGTTCCAGTACTGACTATTCTCTCAAATTTTAGGTTAGTTTGATGCAGATCTTAATCGTTGAAGATGAGCAAAGTATTGCTGACAATATCGTCTATGCCCTCAAATTAGATGGCTTTTCGCCTACGCACTGCTTACTCGGCGAGGCTGCCATCGCGATGCTCAAGTCCACCCCAATGGACCTCGTCATTCTTGATGTTGGACTACCTGACATGAATGGTTTTGAAGTCTGCAAGGCCATTCGAGAGTTTAGTGATGTCCCCATTATCTTTCTTACTGCGCGTGATCATGAAATAGACCGAGTGGTTGGACTTGAAATTGGCGGTGATGACTATGTCACCAAACCCTTTAGCCCAAGAGAGCTGGTGGCGCGGGTCAAAGTGATACTCAAACGCGTCCATAAACCCATAATTGATAAGACACTCGGCCATCCTGTCCCCCATATCAACACGCAAAGCCAGCCACCCGCAAATACCTCGCTTTTCCTAAGCGATGACGCTAAAAAGCAGATTCATTATCAAGGTACCTTACTGAACCTGACACGCTATGAATATGGCTTACTGAAAACCCTGCTGTCTCAGCCAGAGCGTGTCTTTAGTCGAGAGCAACTCATGACAGCCGTTTGGAGTGACAATTGTGGCAGTTTTGATCGCGCAGTCGATACGCACATCAAAGGGCTACGCGCTAAGCTGAAGCAAATCGAGCCTGACTTCGATCCGATTAAGACCCACCGTGGCCTAGGCTACAGCCTGAGTATCACTCATGACTAAACGGCTAAAAATCAGCTTTGGGTTGCGACTTTGCCTCTTTTTCTTCCTATTGATCGGTATCGGGCTAACGCTCCAGCTCAATACATTGATGAATGAGTTAAAACCCGGCCTACGGCAAGCGACAGAAGAAACCCTTGTTGACTCAGCCAACCTGCTTGCTGAAATTGCTACCCGAGATTTCGTCAACGGTGAGCTTGAAAATGGCAATTTTCATCACGCTTTTCGACGTTTTCAACAGCGACAGATCAACGCGCAAATTTGGTCAAAAGAAAAAACGGAAAGCCTGTTACGACTCTACATCACCAACGACCAAGGCATCGTGGTTTACCACACAGATCCTAGCGAATTAGGAAAAGACTATTCACGCTGGAATGACGTGTATTGGACCCTCAACGGCGAATATGGTGCACGATCCACCCTCGCCGATCCGGCGGATCCTACATCTACTGAGATGTATGTGGCCGCGCCCATTCAAGTTGGTGACAACGTCATCGGGGTGCTCACCTTAATTAAACCTAACTTATCACTACAGCCTTTCCTCGATGTATCCCAATACAATGTAAAACGCTTTGGTATTGGTTTAATTATCGTTGCGCTCCTCTTAGGTGCAATTTTAAGCTTTTGGCTTACGCGCTCGATACGACAACTTAGCCACTATGCAACGACCGTGAGTCGTGGCGAAAGCGCTGTCGCGTTGCCCGAGTTCAGCGATATTGAGTTGGATAACCTCGCCAAAGCGATGGCGACAATGCGAGAGGAACTCGAAGGAAAACACTACGTTGAAAATTATATACACAGTCTGACGCATGAGATGAAAAGTCCGGTTGCTGCGATAAAAGGCGCATCTGAAATCCTCGAGCACCCCATCCCCGAGCAAGATCGACAACACTTCATCACTAATATCCAAAATGAAAGCGCAAGACTCGAAACCTTAATCAACCAACTGCTCGCGTTGGCCGCACTAGAAAATAAGCAAAGCCTCGGTAAACGTAAAACGATCAAACTCAGTCACTTGGTGCATCAACTGACCAAGCACCTTTCGATCCCTCTCAACCAGAAGAAACTCCAATTCACGGTGGCCGGCGACGCGATCATAAACGCGGATCCATTTCTCCTCTCTCAAGCCATTGAAAACCTGCTCACCAACGCCATCGAGTTTAGTCCTATCGAAGGTGAAATTACGGTGAACATACTTCAGCATCAAGGCCAAGTTAGCGTACAAGTCACAGACCAAGGTCCCGGTATTCCAGACTATGCGAAAGATAGAATTTTTGAACGCTTCTATTCGCTTCCGCGGCCTTTAACAGGGAAAAAAAGTTCAGGCCTTGGACTCAGTTTTGTCAAACAGATCTGCTTCCTACATCAGGGACGCTGCGACATAAAAAATGGCCGTCAAGGTGCCATTGCGACGCTGAACTTACCAACAAAAGCCAACCAAAAACACACATAAACCACATAATACCCCCACATAGCCTGTGCAAACTGATGGCAAATGATGCTACGGAGCAGGTTTATGAAATATCAACTCGCAAAAAAAGTCCTCTTTCTGGTGCTAAGTGGCTTTGTTGCCATCTTCGCGCTTGGCGCGATCACCAACCTTATTCATGAGCGCCTTTACTATCAGAGCGAGGCGAAGCAAAGCGTTGCCAACAGTTGGAGCGATCAACAACAACTTCTCGGTCCCTTTCTTGTTATCCAATATCAATATCAGGTATTGACGCCCACGTGGAACAAAGAGAGCGAAAGCTACATTGATAAACCAGTGAAAAAAGAAGCGCAGATCTACTTAATCCCAGAAAAAATGCACATCAATGCCACGATGTCTACGCAAGAGCGGTCTCGGGGTATTTTCTCTTTCCCTGTTTACACCACCCAACTCGATGTGGCGGGTAAATTCGATCTCTCCCCTCTCCAAGCGCTTTATGATCGTGACGATGTTGTCAACATCTACCATCCTTATTTGTCCGTGCCCGTATCTGATATGCGCGGTATCAATAATAAACCTGTGCTCGCTTGGCAAGGTAAGCAGATTGACTTTGAATCGGGTAGCCAAATGCGCTTTAATCCGCAAGGACTACATGTCCCTATGCCCAATCTCAGCGTTGGTAATGGCGAGTTCAGTTATCACCTCAGTTTGCGGGGTATGGATAGTTTTTGGTTCACCCCAACAGCAAAGGACACGCAAGTGACCATGTCTGCGGCTTGGCCACATCCGAGTTTTGTTGGACAGTTTCTCCCAACAGAACGCCATATTGGCACCGACAAGTTTGATGCGAAATGGCAAGTTTCTGAGTTTAGCAGCAACATCATGCAGCAACTCAACGAGTGTATTGAGGGAGAATGCAGTGCGCTCGCCTATAACCGCTTTGGCGTCACCTTGGCGTCACCGATCGAGATTTACTCTCAATCCATTCGCAGCACTAAATATGGTTTACTGTTTGTTGGACTGACCTTTGTGAGCTTCTTTGTATTTGAAGTACTTAAACAACTTAGAATCCACCCAATTCAGTACACACTGGTCGCACTCTCACTGTCGGTATTCTATTTATTACTGATTGCACTCTCTGAGCATGTCGGATTTTTAGGTGCGTATAGCTTAGCAACCCTCGCCTGTGTCTCACTGCTAGCCTTCTATATTGCATCAATATTGAAGAACTATCGCTGGGGCGTCGGATTTGGTGGATTACTCACCTTCCTTTATGGCTTGCTTTACCTCATTCTCAGCTCTGAAGATCATGCCTTAATGTTGGGAGCGACCCTCGTCTTTGCCACCCTGACCATAGTGATGATCGCGACACGCCATCTCGATTGGTACGGCATCAGCGACTGGGCGACGGAAAAAGCGAAAGCACAACTTTATAAAGCCCAAGAAGAGGAACATGAGGAAACGATAGAAGAGTGGATGACCGATGACGAAAAGACCCCTAACACTAAGGAAGACATCGAAAAGCAGTCGAACCCGGACAACCTACCCCGATAGATGCCAGTTTTAAATCGCTTGAATCTAGGCCCGCCAAGCGCGGGCCGCTCTCACACCTAACCAAGCGCTACGTATTCACTACCACCGCAGCGCCAAACCCGATCAAACCCACACCACAGCACTTCTCTATTGTCGGTTTCAACAGTGAAAACCGCTGGAGAAAGGCGGGAATGGTAAGTAGGCAAGCCAATGAGGCAAACCATGCCGCATGCAATATTGCCAAGTAGACCCCATACAATACCCCTTGTAACAGCGCTTGCTCAGAGACCACAATCTGACTAAAAATACTAATAAAAAACAGCATGGTCTTCGGGTTCAGCATATTGCAAAGAAAGCCTTGTTGATAGGCGTTTAACGCTGAATGTATCGACGCCTCTTTATCCAATATCTCTACTTGATCCAATCTCTCTACTTGCACCGCCTGCGTCTGTCCTTGCATCCCTGAACGGAAACTCGATACACCCAAATAGAACAGATAGCCTGCACCAAGATAACGCAGTAAATCAAACATCACCGTATACTGTGAAATTAAGTAACCTAATCCAAGCAAAGAGTAAATGACATGGATAGAGATGGCAGACCCAATCCCTAACCCTGTCCATACCCCACATTTTCGCCCCTGTGCTAGGCTATTTCTCACCACTAAAACAAAGTCAGCTCCTGGACTTATTACCATTAGCACCCCGAGAAAAACCAAACTCACGACTTCCATTCTTAATCTCTTTCTTGCAATAAGTGTTATTGATAATTCGGATTGTAATGATAATGTTCGCTTTCTATAATCGATTAATCGACCGTCTACTTGTGAGAAAAATTCACACATGCGCAATCTTAAAAGTTTGCATACTTTTCATATCGCCGCCCAATCACAAACATTGACAGAAGCGGCAACTAAATTGCACATCACCCATGGCGCGGTCAGTAAGCAAATAAAGCGTCTAGAAGAAGAGTTAGGGCAAGCCTTGTTTAGAAAAGCGGGGAGAAAACTCACTCTCACTTTGGCCGGGCAAGTATTACTTCAACACACTCAACGTGCGTTCGCCGACCTATCCATTGGTTTAGATAAAGTAAAGCAGCAGCAAACGCATGTTATCGATCTCTCATGTGAACCCACATTGACGATGCGTTGGCTCATGCCGAGACTATCCAATTTCCACAACTTAGGCGAAACCGAAGTACGCTTGTCCACAGCAGGCGGGCCCGTCGTGCTGGGGGCGCAAGGTCATGATCTTGCGATTAGGCGCAATGACTTTTCTATTCCTCAACACTACGTTCAGCAACCGCTCGTCGATGAGTGGGTGGGGCCTGTTCTGTCACCAAGCTACTGGCAACGCATCCTGCAAGACCCTAGAAAAATGAAGCGGTTACACAGTGATACACGCCAATATGCATGGCGAGATTGGCAACGAAGTCATTCTGAACACCATTCATCGCCACTGTTATTTGATGCTGAACAGCAGACATTTGCTCACTTCTATTTCTGTTTGCAGGCAGCCGTTGATGGGTTAGGTGCGGCAATCGGGTCCTTCCCTCTGGTTGCTGACGATATTGAACGGGGAAACCTAATTGCGCCATTCGGCTTTTATCGTTCTGGCTTTCAATATGTTCTGCTTAGCTTGGACGCCATCGAGCCACCTTCTGCATCTGCACTGTTTGCGACTTGGCTACAGAATGAGTTTCAGTCATTAATACCAGCGAGTACATTAAGCCATCACTAAATTCACAACTATCACAATACTCAGGTAAACAAATGAGAAAGAAGCCTGTGGTGCTCACTTTTATACTCAAGCCACCTTAAGATGCTTGTTCAGCGAGAGTTTCTAGGTTTGCCATCGCGGCACTGCTTTGAAGGTCTAGTCGACTAGATCAAAAAGCAGACAATATATTGAAAACGACCCATAACGAACGCTAGTAATAACGGCAAAGAAGATCAAATTGACTGACATCATCACACCTTAGTTCCAAAAATTCATTCCCACTTTGACACATTCAAAGCACATCAAACTTTATTTTCCTGCCCGACGTCACCATTAACATTAATTGTCAAATTACGTCTCATTAATGAAACAAACCTAGACTAGACGAAGAAATAGACCCTCTATATCATCCCGCCGCTTTTTGAATGCGTGTCACATAATTTCGCCATAGATAAGGATTGCCAGATGAAAAACGTAATAAGAACGGTATTTGCAGTATCTTTAATTTCTTCCGCAACACAAGTTTCTGCATATGATATGGAGAAATCTGAAGCCTTTAAAACACTAAAAGGCATGCCTGATCCTGAACTTTGCCAGCTTTACAAACATCGCGGTAAGACGTTTTTTGATCCCGCCTCTGGCCGACTATGGGCATGTAGCGACGATGGTTGGGCTTACTTCGAATCCAAACTCAATGATCATCTTTCTTGCTTAGACGAAGCCGCTCAATCTGCACAATATCCTGAGTGGAAGAAGCGTCATGGTTTTTACAAGCGTGGGGAAGTGGTCAGCTATAAAGGACTACTCTATACCCCGAGAAACAGCGGTGTATGGGGCTCAATTAAACCAGCAAGGTCTTGGGAATGGTTGATCTATACACCAGAAGATCTTGGCGTAGCTCGATGGGATTCGACTCGTGAATACTCTGCAGGTCAACACATCGTGCATATGGGCATTGAATATGTCGCTCACAGCTACAACGCAAACAAAGCGCCTAACGATTACACTACTAATTATCAGCCTTGGGACAAAATCGGCCCATATATTTGCCCTGAGTCATAACGCTTGCGTCATCAATAATATTCGCGAAAAAAATAGCGGAGATATCACATCTCCGCTTCTTTGTTTCTTTGTTTCTTTGTTTCTTTGTTTCTATGTTTCTTTGTTTCTTTGCAGGGACACATTACCACTCGTGAATAAAACCGTCCCACGTGTAGAACTTACCGGAATGGCTCATATTCATCTTCACTGCGAAGTTAGCAATCCCTTCTGCGCTCTCTTCAGGGGTAATATCCGCTTCCTCACCGCCCATTTCCGTCTTCACCCAACCCGGATGCACAGGACAAACAGCAATATTTTCATCTTTCAACTCTAATGCCAGCACTTGCATTACCTTGTTTACCGCGGCCTTAGAACTACGGTAAGCATACATCCCCGTACTATGACGACTGAGTGCCCCCATTTGACTGGAGATCGTAATAATACGGCCATGTTCTGACAACCTAACATTCGATAGCAATGCCTCACAGACTAGCAAAGGGGCAACAGTATTGATTTCGAGCGTCTCTAGCCAGCCGCGTTTATCGGTATCCTTCAACGTCTGAGCAACGGGCCCGAGAATTCCAGCATTATTTATCAAAATATCGATAGGCAACGATTTCAGCGATGCCGCCAGCTTATTGATAGACGCCTCGTCTGTGACTTCTAAGCGCTTTAACACTAACTGATCTTCGTTTTTTAACGTTTTCAGTGCTTCTGGGGCATGCTCACCACGAAACGTCGCGACCACGCGATAGCCGCGGATTAGAAATTGTCGAACTAGCGCGAGACCAATTCCTCGAGATCCCCCCGTAATCAATACTGTTTCCATTAATTAAGTCCTCGGCAAAGTTGATCCACTCGTTTTAACATTGTAGGTAATCGATGCTTACCCTCCATCGTCAGCACCCCTTTTTTCGCTTCTGCTAACGATAGCCCTACAGCGGTCACATAAAGCGGTTTGCTGCTTTGGCCTCTTAACACTTCACATTTCGAAGGCGTTCCGGCGAAAGGCTTTTTAGCAACCCCGACAACAGGCATTTTCCCCTCTAAATAGGAATACAGGTGTTGGCCGAGACCGGGTTTCTCTTCTTCACCAAGGTTTACAAAGCCATCAACGATAACCATCGAAATCGGCAGTTTCACAGCCTCCATCACCGCCAAGATACAGGGTAGCTCGCGCTTATAAAACGCCCCCGGTTCATAGGGCGCGACGGTATCAATCGGCGTCGTTACTTCCTTGGTCACCGCAGTACTGTCCCAACGCTCAAAGACTACCCCCGCTGCGACGGCGCTATCCTCACCGTATTGCACGTCAATTGCCAAAATCACTGTTACTACCTCGAGTGAATATTAATCTTTAAAAAAAACGGCCAACCAGATGGTCGCAATGGCTGGCGCGGTGGCCACGACTTTATGTTTTTTCCCTGCCGGGATGAAAGCGTATTCTCCAGCTTCTAAATGTTGGTGGCGACCATCTTCATACTGCAAGGTACCAAAGCCGCTTAGTACCATCACCCACTCATTCTCTTCTTGGTCATACCAACCTTCCTCAGGCGACGTTTGACCATAAGACACAATACGTTCAATTCTTACATTGTCAGCCGTTAAAAGATCTTCAAAATGCTCAACAGTCTTGTCCTTGGGCAAATCTTTAAAAAAACTTGTCATGCTAAATCCACTAGTTATTGCGCGATGCTAAGATACGTAGGATACGCAAGAATAGGTTAATAATATCCATATAAAGGGCAGCCGCACTGTCAACAGCATTATCCAAGGTTTTCGGTATTTGATTGGCGCGTCCCCAGTCATAGCCAATGTAACCACAGAAAATGAGAGCCACGGCCCAGTCAGTCCAAATCGAACTGATACCAAAGACAAAACGTTGCACCAGTTCGACCACAATAATGCAAAGAAGCGCGATCGTTAACGCGCCAACAATGCGAGTGAAAAATGCAGGGAAAAGGGTACCTAAAATCATCATTAGCCCTGTTACCATGCCCGTCAACTGAATAGCTTGCATCACGAGCGCAGGGTCATAAACGGCGACAACCATGTTGATGATGAAACCAAATGGGACAACAACAAAGTTATAGCCTATAAAACTCACGATCGGATTGTCTGATGCGCTAAACAACCAAATACCAATAAAGCAACTTATAAAGTAACCAATGAAAAACGCGACGGTAGGAATGTTATAAATTAGCTCTACGGGTACAAACCCCACCATGAGGTAATTGACAAAAAAACCCCAACAAAGCACTAAACCAATAGTGAAATTGTACAAATTAGCACTTATTTCTCTTCCTTCTAACTCTGTGCGTTCAAATACATCTGACTCAAACATCGTTATTATTCCTTACTAACGTTTAACATTGATTCTCGCTCTTTGCGACTTAACAACGCCATAATTACTGGCGGCACGACGACTTTACAAATCACTCGCATGATTGACAAAATAATCAACTTTAAGAACGATAACAAGGATTTATATTCAAACCCTCGCAAAAGCCTTTGTCCCCTTGCAGGGCGTAAGGCAAATAAATGATTAAAAGTGAACTGTTTCCCAGAAAAATGAAAAGGGTGACATTTTCATGTCACCCTTTTCATCCGCTTTATACTTCAGCCTATTTGTAACTGACTCGGTACAATAATGAGTAAACCACAGGCAGTACAATCAAGGTTAATACCGTAGCAAAGCCAAGGCCAAATATGATGGTCACGGCCATCGACTGGAAGAAAGCATCAAAGACCAACGGAATCATACCCAACATGGTCGTCAATGCCGCCATACAAACCGGTCGAACACGACTCACACTGGCTAAGACAATGGCATCGTGAATACTCTGCCCTTCATCGATTTCCACATTAATCTGCTCAACCAGAACAATGCCATTTTTCACTATCATGCCTGACAAGCTGAGTAAGCCAAGTAATGCAGTGAAAGAGAATGGAATGTTCAGCAATAGCAACCCAGCAGTGACACCAATGATCGCCAATGGCACTGTAAACCATATCGCGAGTGGTTGACGTATGGTGTTGAACAAGAAAACCGTGATCAGGAACATAGCTAAATAGCCCATCGGCAAAAACGTGAACAAGCTTGCTGTCGCTGATTGCTGCGTCTCGTACTCTCCACCCCATTCAAAGCTGTAGCCATCAGGCAACGTAATCGCCTCAATCTCATCTTTTATCGCATTTCGAAGTGAATCAGACGTATCATCGCTGAATGGGCGCACGTCAGACATCACAGAGATAACGCGTTTAAAATCACGACGAACAATGAGCGAGTTTTCACTTTCAACATCAAACCCTGTGACAACTTGTTCCAGCGGTATCCACGCATTTCGCTCTTGAGACCAAATCTGCAACTCATTGATTCTATTCGCATCTAAGCGCTCTGCATCTGGGGCTCGCATCACCATAGGTAAGATATGGCTACCATCACGGAACACACCCACTTGCTGACCAGTGAAGTTGACCAACAAGGTATTATCAAGCGCTTGTTTGCTGATCCCCGCTCTACGGGCTGCGGCCTCATCTAACGTCGGGCGAATGACATTGGTTTTCTCACGCCATGAATGGCGAATCGCTGTCGCTTGCGGTTCGTTTTCCATAATTTCTACCGCTTGCGATGCCAATTGACGCAAGACCTCTGGATCTGGCCCGTAAAACCGTGCTTCAACTTTAGCCGCCGGTGCTGGGCCTAAATCCATCAACTTAAACTTAAACTCAATATCCGGATACGCTTTTGAGAACGCGGTTTGCATGCCAGGTAGCATGTTTTCAATGCTTTCAACATCCGTTGCCTCAATGATCAATTGAGCAAAGCTTGGATACACTTTTTCCGGCGCATAGGTCAAAATGAAGCGTTGTGCACCCATCCCCATCACCGTTGTGACGTTCTCAACCCCTTCAAATTCACTCGCTAAACCTTCAAGATCCACCATGGTCGCTTGGTTTTGACGAATATCCGTCCCTTGTTGCATCCACACATCCACGTAGAACATGGGCGTATTAGAAGGCGGGAAGAATGCCTGACGTACAGAGCCAAAACCAATAACAGAAGCAACAAGCATGGCTAGCGTCAGTAATGTCACTGCGACACGGTGACGAAGCGCAACGGTCAAGAAACCACGATAAAGGCTAAAGAACAGACCACGGTACGGATCTTCTGCTTCTCCACCTTCATTAATCTCTTCTTTAAACATCAGTTCACAGAAGAATGGCGTTAATGTGAGTGCAACAATCCAACTTAGCAGCAGAGAGATGAGCAAGACTTGGAAGAGCGACCCCAGAAAATCCCCAGTAGAATCTGGCGACAAGCCAATTGGCGCAAAAGCGATAATCGCGATCACTGTCGCCCCGAGTAAAGGCCATTGGTTCTGTTTCACAACAAGATTAATCGCATCGAGTTTGGTCATCCCTCGCTTCAAACCAACAAGGACACCCTCGGTAATAACAATCGCGTTATCAACCAGCATACCCAGTGCAATAATCAGCGCGCCAAGCGAAATAATCTGGATCTCTATCGACAGCACATTCATACCAATGAAGGTACCGAGGATTGTTAAAAGTAAGATGCCGCCCATCAGGATACCGGAACGCAATCCCATCGCGAACAACAGCACAACGATAACAATACCCACCGCTTGCGCAAGGCTGATCAGGAAGTCTTCCACAGAGTGATCAACGATGGTCGGTTGGTCGTAAACTTTGTTCATTTCCATGCCGATCGGGCGTGCAGATTCCAGTTCTGCGAGTTTCGCGTCAACGGCGATCCCGACATCAACCACATTGACACCTTTGGCAAAGGAGATACCCAGAGATAGCGCAGGTTTACCATTGCTTCGATAGAGGTTTGTCGGTGTCTCATCAAACTGACGACGAATATCAGCAATATCACCAAGACGAATCAACTGATTGCTGCCGGGCGGGCTAATGATCAGCGACGCCAGATCGTCGATGTCATTAAACTCACCGGTGGGATGAATACGGATCGATTGCCCTTGCACGTAAAGCGAACCCGCATTCGAGACAACATTTTGACTAGAGATAATGTTCAGTATCCAGCTCGGATCAATGCCAAGTGCATGCATATCTTGCTGAGAAACCTCAATCACCACTTGCTCAGTCACGGTGCCAGCGATATTGACCTTTTTAACGCCCTCAACAGCAAGTAACTCGCGTTGCAGGAAATCAGCGTAGTTTTCCATCTCACGGAAGCTGTAATCATCGCTACTGAGGTTAAAAAGAATGCCGTAAACATCACTAAAATCATCGATCACTTGCGAAGGGTAAACACCCGGCGGCAACTCCGCTTGGACATCATTGACCTTACGTCTTAGCTCATCCCAGATTTGCGGTTGCGCATCGCCAGGATAACGTTCATGAAGCTCCACCATGATTTGTGACATGCCTGCTGTGGTATTGGAATCAATATGCTTCACATACTCTAATTCCAAGATGGCACGCTCAATCGGCAAAGTAACTTCTTCCTCGACTTGCTCCGGCGAGGCCCCCGGATAGACGGTGTTAATCATCGCTTGAGGAATAGGAAACTCAGGAAACTCTAACTGCCCTAAACCAGTAAATGAAATAGAACCACCAATGAGTAGCAATAAAAACAGCACCCAGCTAATGACTCTATTTTTGATTGAATACGCCGCGATTGTCATGCTTACAATCCTCGCTCACGTTCTAGCGGTTTCACTTTCATGCCCGGGCGGAGTTGATTTAGTCCTGCCATCACTAGCTGATCGCCTGGCTGCAACGCACCAGATACCGAGATCCCATCCGCACTTACACCTTGTTTACTCACATCAACTGGCGTGACTGCCCCATCGCGATAGACCCAAACTTGCGCAGTCCCCGTGGCATCATTCACTAATACCGCCGTTACAGGTAGCAGGTAAGTTTCTTCATCCACAAGATGCGGCAAAATCTTATGCATATCCATGTGCAGCGTCGCACCCATGCCTGGATAGATGGTCTGGCCGTCATCAGGTACATCGAGCGAGAAGACAACTTCATAGGCTTGCGTACCGGGTGTCGCTTGGGTGGTATGCTGCTTGTAAGTCACGGGATAACTCGTCTCGTTACCCGCAAATGTCACCAGTGGGCGGTATGCTTGGTCAACTTTGGTTTGATCAACTTGGTTAAGAATCGATTCAGGCAATTGAATGCTAATGTCCAGCGTGTTGTTGTCTTGCAACACGAGAATGGTCTGTTGTGGCTGAATGTATTGAAAATTCTCTACCGCCGTTTGCGCGATGCGTCCCGAGAAGGGTGCCACTAACACAGTATCGGCCAAACGATCTTGGGCAAGTTTCAATGCCGCTTTTGCCGACTTGACCCGGGCTTGGGCGTTATCGTAGTCAGATTGAGAGAGCACTTGCTTCTCGCGCAGCTTCTTAACCCGATCAAAGTCACGTAATGCTAACTCGTAGTCTGTCCGACGTAGCATTAACTCCGTTTTAAAGTCGCGATCATCCAACCTCGCCAGCAACTGGCCCTCTTCAACCGCATCAGCAGGTTTGACAGGGAAAGAGACAATTTCACCGGGTACGCGGAAAGAGACTACTGCCTCTTCACTTGCTAAAACGTTTGCCGGAAAGCGGCGCAAGTTGGTCTCCGCAGAGTCGGGTACTGTAAATAGCTTAACCGGACGAATGACCTCAGCAGCGACGACAGTTTCGGCCTCTTCATCTTGGCATCCCGTTAGAGCTGCCACAATCGCAACTCCCAATATTGCAGTTTTATACTTGTTAAGAGGCATCACGCGTCTCCATCTATTTCTCTTCGAATAAAATCCGAATATTATTCGTTAACAAATCCAAAAAATGAGCAGTCAGCGCTGCTCTTATAGTATTAGTTGGCGATACGCCATTTAGCTTTCTAAAGCCGCTTCCCATTCACGATCGACTTCGGCGATGAGATCGTTAGCAATCACCTTTACCAACTGCCAATCCTGCTCGCTTAACGCGAGCTCAATCCCCCACCCTTTTAGAAAATTCAAAAGGTTGATAAACATCGGCTGGGTCTGACAACTTTCACTTTCCGACACATCAATCAAGCCAAAACCTGAGTTTTCAATGTCATAAATTCCCATGGTCAACCCCATCAAGCCCGTCGTGAAATAGGCACAGTTGACATTAAGGTGGCCCCTCTCAGTGAAAATTTGCTCTAGTCGCGGCAATACCATCGCTTCCGTATCTGCGCCAATCTTTGCCAGCGCGTCTACGCGCGCAGACGCTGCTCTCTTCCAAACAGAAGGCATGCACGCCATCGGCATAATTTCATATTGCCCAGGGTGCAGTTCGTTGTACTCCCAAATCAATACGGGCAACAGAGCAATATACATATCAGCACTGACATCCATTTGGTTTAGATGAACCAAAAAGCGCTGTTTTTTCGACACTAAATCAATCGCACAACCCAGCAGTAAATCTTCTTTACTCGCGAAATGTGAATACACAACCCCCATTGAGCATTCACTGACCTTGGCAACGTCGGCCATTTTGAGATCAAGAAACCCTTGATCATTTAACAATTTCATCGTGGCGTGGACGATCTCTCTTTCTCGTTGTAAGCGCTTTTGCTGTCGGCTCATATCTTTCATCTTTACCAAAACTCAACATTCCGAATATTATTCGGATTTCATTCGGAGTACAACCCTGATTATTAATCAATTTTCTTAATCAGAACAATTTACCTACATTCACTTTAAAATTATCACCCATAATTCAAACAGCGAACGATAACCTAAAGCGATGATTATTAACAAATATCTTGTTACATCATGTAATGGTAGCTTCGACAAATTTTCTGTATCGTTCGCGCCATCTTTCATCGACAAGGAGCGCAACCCGTGGAACCCGATAGTTGTCATTATTGCAGTTATTAATTCCCTCTGGTCGTTGCCTGTCCGCCTCACCAGAGTGAGGCAGCGTAAGATATCTCTTTTCTAAGCAGTCCTACCTGCCCGACCATATCATTGGTCACCCCGTGGTTTTCATAAGGAATCAACCATGAACTCAAACTCTCAGGAACCTCCTAGTTGGCGGTTTAAAATAGTTCACTTATAACGGGTTTGAAGATCCCTGCATCTTCAGACCTGGAGATGTATGATGGAAATTTTACATAATGACCCTCGCCTCATCGTCACCGATGATGAGCAAGTTTATATGGCTAGCCAGCCTGCGGATATTGCCAATCGCTTCAATCAGATGTCACGTAACGATGTGATTGAGCTCTTCACTCAGCTTTCGATTAAATACCAAGTCGAAGTTGTGAGTCATCTATCCGAGCGCAATCAAATCGCTTTAGCAACTCGTTTGCCACGTTATCGTCTTGCGTCAATCGTTTCTGCGATGGACTCGGATGATCGTGCTGACTTCTTCAATCGCATGCCAGAAGATGCGCAACAGCAACTCTTACCTGCGCTTGCCTATGCCGAGCGCGAGGATATTCGCTTACTCTCTTCCTACGCTGAAGGGACTGCTGGCTCAATCATGACATCGGACTATGCCTTTCTTGCCCCAGATTTAAGCCCGATGGAAGCCATTAACACACTCAGGCGTATCGCGCCGGATGCCGAAACGGTTTATCACGCCTATATCGTCGATGAAACGCGTAAGCTCATCGGTACGGTTTCGCTGCGCGATCTTATTCTCGCCGCCCCGAGCCAAACACTTCGTCAACTGATGGTGACAGACGTCATTTCAGTCACTTGCGATACCGATAAAGAGAAAGTCAGCCAAATTGTTGCTCACTACGATCTCATGGCCGTCCCTGTCACCAATCAAGAGCAGCAATTATTGGGTATTATTACCCACGATGACATCCTTGATGTCGTTCAGGAAGAAGCCACCGAGGATATGCACAAAGCGGCAAATATCGGTAAGTTAACCACAAGCTTAAAAGATGCGTCCGCAGCGCTTCTCTATAAAAAGCGCGTGGTTTGGCTGGTATTACTGGTTTTCGGGAACATTTTTTCTGGCGCAGGCATCGCACATTTTGAAGATGTCATCACTTCGTATGTGGCATTGGTCTTTTTCTTACCGCTATTGATTGATAGTGGCGGTAATGCGGGATCACAGTCTGCAACACTCATGGTGCGCGCACTCGCAACAGGCGAGGTAGAACTCAAAGACTGGAGTAAAATGCTTGGCAGAGAAGTCTTTGTCTCCATGGGGCTAGGCTTAAGTATGGCTGCGGCAGTTTACTCTCTCGGCTTCTATCGCGGGGGCCCAGAGATTGCCCTTGTGGTCGGTGTCAGTATGATTGCCATTGTGATGGTCGGAAGCTTGGTGGGTACCATGCTACCCTTTGTTCTCCATCACCTGAAGCTAGACCCTGCTTCGGCCAGCGCGCCCATGATTACCTCTATCGCCGATATCAGTGGTGTACTCATCTATTTCGCCATTGCTTCAAGCATGCTAAGCCTCTAGAAATAGTACTTTTTTCGCTACCCAATACCAATTACGGCTGTTGGGTAGCTAAGCTTTCATCAGGCAGCGATTGTTGCTTCAACCAACCGTTTCTGCCCGAACGATAGTTCGTAATGACATGCCGATACTCAGCCTGCTCCTGCTTTAACGCCGCCAACTCGCGAATATCAGCGTCAAGTAATCGACGTAACGTGACATTTTCAGTATCAATGGCGAGTTGCGCTTCGCGTTGTTTCATCTGACTCTTTAATGCCGCAATTTCTGATTCGACATCACTCATAATCGATAAGTCATGAAATTCCATCATTTTACATTTCTGTTAGCCCTAACTATGCGGCTTATTTAACCACTTCAACTGCCCTGTCTCTATATCGAGTCAAAAGCCTGACAAAAAACTAACAAAACGAGGGTTTCTACTACACTGAGAGACAGGAAGAAAAATATGCGGAGAAAGAATGGACGATAAAGTCATACGTTCCATCATCGAAATCACAGAGCAGCGTAGCTCTGACTCCCTTGGTTATTGTGTTGTCGCGACCTTAGCAGAAATGCTTCCAGTATCCGCGATAACACTCTATCGCTTTGATGGTACACATTATCTCCAATCTATAAGCTTATCGATAAGCGAAGATCACCTTGGTCGTCGAAGACAGACATGGCACCATGAACCTCAGTACTACGACTATATAGAAGAGCTCACCATCAGTAAGCTGTCTAACGTCCCGAAGCTAATTCGCCATTCCGCAACCTCTTTCCACTACTTTTATCCAATCCCGTTGGATAACGAGCATTTTGCCATGCTCTACCTACATCTGTGTGAGCCCACAGAGCCGTTTACCATGTTGATCGAAGGTTTTGCGAAAATCTACGAGAACTACCTGCGCATACTCGATGAAAGTGAACGCGATAAGTTAACGGGGCTCTACAACCGCAAAACAATCGAGGATAAACTGCAAGACGACTTCATTCGTTACGAAGCTGATGGAAGGATCAATGATCTCCAATCTTGTTGGCTCGTCATTTTAGATATTGACCACTTTAAACGTGTTAACGATAACTTTGGGCACCTCATCGGCGATGAAGTGCTATTGATTTTTTCGCAACAACTCAAACTTCACTTCACCGCTGACGACAAAATATTTCGATTCGGCGGTGAAGAGTTTTTAGTGATCCTTTCTCCTTCGACCTGTGAAGAAGCGGCAATGAAAATCAATGAGTTTCGTAAACACATTGAAAGTTTCACCTTCCCTCAAGTCGAACGAATTACGGTAAGCTGCGGCTTTGCAAAAATATCGACAAAAGATTACTTGCCCATCATTCTAGATAACGCTGACAAAGCTCTTTATCATGCAAAAAACAAAGGAAGGAACCGGTTTTATTGCTATGAAGAGTTACTCAACGACGGAACGCTAGTTGAGGATGACAGTGATAGCGACTTTGAGTTATTTTAAATATTTCGCACTCATTATTTTTATCTAAAATTAACTTAACAAAGATCATCTTTGTATATTCCTTACGAATTAAAACCTCTCTCCCATTACCATCAATTATCGAGACTGTTTTCTAAGTGAGAAAAAAATGAGTGTTCCTACGCTTGCAGGCGTGGCTATCGTTAGCATGGCCAACGGCGCCATCGTGCTGACGGACACTATACGATCCGGATGAAAAACGATAGAAATCAAACAATAAAAGGCCACCAGCACTGACACACCCCAGAAGATTAGCAACGCATAATGAAGTAACATTGGGCTGGTGGGGTTGGTGACGAAATGCAGCAACATCGCCATGACAATACAATAGGGGAAATTCATCCATGCCGTTAATAATATTGCCGTCAATAGCTTAGGTAATACGATGAGATGAACGACTCCCACCGTTCCAATGACGATGAACGTAATATATGACAACTGCTGATAGCGCTGTTGGGCTGTCATGACAACCTCTCAAACCTGAGACTTTTCCCATTAATAAACATCAGTCCAAAAAAGGAGTTTCGTCAATATTTAAATCGATTATCATGGTAACTGAACTATCCTTAACACACGGAAGTAAAATAAGTCGTCACTATTGATGTTATTAATACCTCCGGCAACATCATCACCAACATCGATTTATCGTTCGGTAAATGTCGTCGAAAAAGTTTGGAGTACTCATGAAGAGTCGTAGTATCAAAACGGTGATTTTATCCATCCTCGCCATCGCCGTGGTTGCAGTCAGCATTACCGCCAGTTTTACTTTGTTTACCCTGAACAGGAATCTCGATCAGTTCTCTCTATTGCTAGACAACGAGATTCGCGCTGAGCGATCTGTTGAGAGGATCAACGTAGAGTTCAAACGCCAAGTTCAAGAATGGAAAAATGTGCTACTCCGAGGTCACGATAAAGAACAACGAGATAAATACTGGAATCGGTTTCTTAAACAAGAAAACGTCATTCAATCACTCGCAGCAGATACCATTCCGCTACTAGACCAACAGCCCAGTCTGCAACAGCAGGTGCAACGCTTTGTCGCAGCCCATCAGGAGATGGGACAAGCTTACCGGATAGGCTTTCAAGCTTTCGTTGATGCCGACTTTTCCCATACGGTTGGCGACAAAGCCGTTAAAGGTATTGATCGTGAACCCTCACAACTCTTAGAAGAGACCAGTGACGCCATCAGCCAACTAGCGATAGAGAACAGCAGCCAACTGTCTACGGGTTCAGCACAACTCCTCAAGATCACCATGATGATCCTAGTCGGCATTGGCATTCTTATCTTACTCGGTGCTGCTGCTATCATGTCACGCGTTATCATCGATCCGCTCATCAAAACCGCAGAGCAAATCGATCAGTTGTCTCATGGTAACTTCGACGTCAATGTTGACGACAAGGCGCAAGGTGAAATTGGCTCGCTCAACCAGTCTATTGCGGCACTCAGCAAGCAACTGACAGTGCTGATGGGCACCATGAGCCAAACCGCTTCTAACTTGCAATCTACCGCGCAAACGATGGCAGAGCACGCGAGCCAACAAGCGGATGTCTCGCTAACCCAGAAAGAGCATTCTGAACAAGCCGCTGCCGCTGTTGAAGAGATGGCATATTCAGCAGGTTTAGTCTCTAACAGCGCCGAGCTCACCGCCACAGCAACTGAGAATACGCGTTCAAGTGCAAGCCAAGGCCTCACCCAGATGCAACAAGTATCTACCTTGATTCATCACTTAAAGAGTGACATGGCTGATGCCGGTGCTGCGGTCACTGAACTCTCAGACCAAGCCGCTCGGGTCAATGAAGTCATGACGGTAATACGCAGTATCGCAGAACAAACCAACTTGCTCGCCTTAAACGCTGCTATTGAGGCTGCCCGCGCTGGCGAACATGGCAGAGGCTTTGCTGTTGTGGCTGACGAAGTACGCGCGCTGGCGCAAAAAACCCAATCGTCCACAGAGGAAATTGAAGAGATACTGGCTGCGGTGAAACAAGGCAGTGAATCCAGTGTGGCAACGATGAGCCAAGGCAGTAGCCGAACCGATGAGGTTGTCACTCATATCGACAACTTGGCCGAACGCTGGGGCATCCTCGCAAACGATATTACGCAAGTGCGCGACCAAAATGCGGAAGTGGCGACAGCTGCCACAGAGCAGTCAACCGTCACCAGTGATATCGCAAGAATAATCTCAGGTTTGCATGAATCCGCCGAAGAGCAGCAAAAGCAATCTATCGCTGGTCAGGAAGTCAGCCACTCACTCGCGACTCTCGCAGATGAATTGACAACGAAAATTAGTCAGTTCAGCCGCTAATGTCGACACGCTGACGCTTAGCTTGCTTCAAGGTGTGCAACACGCACACCTTGCTGTTGGTTTGCGCTATGAGCGTAGAAAAGATGAGCGCAGAAAATAAGTCTTGTTATCCCTATCCACGCAACATAAAACACTTAAGTCTCGCACTGCGAAGTGGCACGCCGACTTTCCCCGACCACGACAACACAAGATGTTGTTTAATTGTATAAAACCGCCAACTACCTTTACTTGAATGCAACAAGATGCGTTAAATTAGCCCCGCTTCTTTGCCAACCGTTGACTAGACGATTTGTCTTCTAGCGAGAAACATCACAAAAAATCATGTAAATAACAAGACACATGATCGTAAACAGTTAGTGAGATTGTATACATCTCGGAGATAAGAAATAATCAAATGTGACGAATGCCTCATTCGTCTTCTTGATGCACTCTTAATATAACAAAAACACACATTTTCTGTACGAATACGAACAGACGTAAATATTACTATTGATAATCTGTTGTATTGACGCAAAGTCCCCCCACTTTGGCTTTGTGATAAGAAAACGTATATGGCAAGGAATGACAAATAATGTCTTTATGGCAACGAATATCGCAACGACCATGGATCTTCTCCGTAATCATTTTTTCTGCACTTTGCTTGTGGCTGTTTAGCGCGCCTAACCAAGCAGAGACGGAAACCCAACAACCAAGCCAACTTGACGTGCCGCTCGCTAACGTAAAAGTTGAGACCTTTACTTCACAACCCGTCACTCGTACCGTTGCCCTCTACGGGCGTACTGCCCCTGATCGTTCTGCAACACTTGGGGCAGAAGTCTCAGGACGCGTTGAATCGCGCCTTGTACGTAAGGGAGAAGCGGTCAAAGCAGGCCAACCCCTCGTACAACTCGACAAAGCTGACCGCGAAATTCAACTTCGTCGCGCGCAAGCGTTAGTAGAGGTACGCCAGAAAGAGTACAACGCTGCCAAATCGCTACGTTCTCGTGGCCTTCAAGGCGAAGTGGCACTGAGCCAAGCAGAGGCGAATCTCATTGAAGCAAAAGCCAGCTTACGCAATGTCACGTTAGCGCTTGAGAACACCGTTATCAAAGCGCCATTCGATGGCATTGTTCAAACCATGCATGTCCAAAAAGGTGACTTTCTCGGCGTGGGTGATCCTGTCGCCTTAATCGTTGATCTCGATCCGCTGGTCATTTATGCCGATGTTAGCGAGCGCCATATCCATCGCATTAACGAAGGTCAAAGCGCCTCTGTTCGTTTAATCGATGGCAAGACGTATGACGCAACGCTCCGCTACCAATCCGCGGTATCTTCAGAGCAAACCAACACCTTTGCCCTCGAACTCTCACTGCCTAACCCAGAAATGCAATTGGCGGCGGGTATCAGCGCGGAAGTGGAACTTAACCTTGAATCTCGTACCGCAATGAAGCTTGCGCCATCAATGCTGGCATTGAATGAGCTCGGCGACCTCGGAGTAAAAACCATCACTGAGAAGCAAATCGACAACGAATCACAGCATTATGTCTCTTTTACTGTCATTGACGTTGTCAAAGTAGAACCCGATGGTGTGTGGCTAGCGGGTCTTGGCGATCAAGCAGATATCATCACCGTTGGGCAAGGTTTTGTCCGTGAAGGTGACCAAGTGATCGTAACGAGGACGAAGTAATGTACAGTATGATTGAAGCAGCATTGTCCCGGTCGAGGACGATGCTGACGATGCTGCTATTGATACTCATCGCAGGTATCGTCACCTATATCACAATTCCGAAAGAGGCGAACCCGGATATCACTATTCCAGTAGTGTACGTTTCTATCGGTCACCAAGGCATCAGCCCTATCGACGCTGAGCGCTTACTGGTGCGTCCAGTCGAAACTGAGCTGCGCTCAATTGAAGGCATTAAGGAAATGACGGCAGTGGCGACAGAAGGTCATGCCGCTGTCACCATTGAGTTCAATGTCGGCACCGACTTAAAGGAAGCGCTCAAAGATGTGCGTGAAGCGGTCGATGATGCGAAACCGCAACTGCCTGATGGTACCGATGAGCCCTCCATTCACGAAATCACCCTTGCGAGTGAAGAGCCTGCACTAAACGTGGCACTCTACGGAACCGTGCCTGAGCGCACCATCATCAAAGTGGCGCGTGACCTGCAAGATGCACTCGAAAGCTATAAGCAGATTCTTGAAGTCGACATCGCAGGAGATCGAGAAGATATTCTTGAGATCCTCGTTGAGCCACTGCTGATGGAAAGCTATGGCCTAGACCAAAATGATGTGTTTAACCTGATTTCACGTAACAACCGTGTTGTTGCGGCGGGTTTCATCGACACCGGCTATGGCCGCTTCTCGGTGAAAGTGCCTTCTGTTTTTGAAGCGCTACAAGACATCATGGAGCTGCCTGTTAAAGTCGATGGCAAACAAGTTGTCACGTTTGGTGATATTGCTACCGTCCGCCGCTCTTTTCGTGATCCTGAGAGCTTTGCGCGTCTAAACGGTCAACCTGCGGTCGTACTCAATGTCAAGAAGCGCGCTGGTGAGAACATCATCGAGACGGTCGATATCGTGAAAGCGGTGTTGGCAGAAGCACAAAAGATGGAAGAGTGGCCGCCGAATCTACTGATCGAATATACCTACGATCAGTCCAAAGACGTCAAAACAATGCTCAATGATCTCCAGAACAACATCTTGTCTGCGATCATCCTTGTCGTTGTCGTCATTCTGGCGATCCTAGGTGCAAGAACAGCACTCTTGGTGGGCATATCCATTCCCGGATCTTTCCTAACAGGCTTACTCGTTTTAGCGGTGAGCGGAATTACCATCAATATTGTTGTTCTGTTTTCGCTCATTATGGCCGTTGGTATGCTCGTTGACGGAGCTATTGTGGTGACCGAATACGCTGATCGTCGTATGCAAGAGCAAGTACCACGTAAACAAGCTTACCGCGAAGCCGCTAAACGCATGGCTTGGCCAATCACTGCCTCAACGGCAACGACCTTAGCCGCCTTTGCACCACTGCTATTCTGGCCTGACATGACGGGTGAGTTTATGCGCTATCTCCCATTGACGTTGATAGCCACCCTATCGGCCTCTTTGGTCATGGCATTGCTCTTTGTCCCCGTTTTGGGATCAGTAATAGGTCGCCCGCAGTATGTCAGCCCGGCAAAACAGGCAGAAATGCATGCAATTGAAACGGGTAACTTTAAGCAGACAACAGGTGTTGTGCGCGCGTACCTCGCTACGCTTTCGGTGGCGATTAAACACCCATGGAAAGTCTTAATGGCATCCATCCTCATTGCTGTTGCCGTCATGATGGCATACGGTAAAGCAGGTTTAGGTGTCGTGTTCTTCCCTGATGTTGATCCTCCCTTCTTCACGCTGAAGGTCCGTTCACACGGCGACCTTTCTATTCACGAGCAAGATGCACTAATGCGTCAAATTGAAGATCGTGTGCTTGAAACGGAAGGGATTGACAGTGTCTTCACGCGTGTGGGTGGTAAAGAGGAAATTGGCTATCTACAGTTCAATCCACTTGATTGGCAATACCGTGCGCCCGTCAAAGACATCATTGCTGAGCTACGAGAAAAGACAGCAGATATCGCGGGTGTAGAGCTCGAGTTCAAGTTCCCTGAAGCCGGTCCACCAAGCGAAAATGATCTCGTTATCGAAATCAGTTCTCGAGACACAACGCTCATGCCTGATGCGCTCAAGCGTCTTCGTCAATGGTTGGAAGGTAACCCAGCGTTTACTAACATCAATGACACAGGAAACAAGCCCGGTATTGATTGGGAAATCAAGATCAAGCGTGACGACGCCGCGCGTTTTGGTGCCGATGCCACCTTAGTGGGTAATACCATTCAGTTTGTGACTAACGGCCTTAAAGTCGGTGAGTATCGTCCCGATGACACAGACGAAGAAGTGGATATCTTAGTACGCTACCCACAAGAAGATCGCGATATCGGTCGTTTTGATGAACTTAGAGTGAAAACGGCACTCGGTATGGTGCCAGTGACTAACTTTGCAGAAGTAGTCCCTTCACCGAAGCAAAACACCATCTATCGCACTGACAGCCGTCGAGTACTGGAGCTGAAAGCCGACATGGCCGAAGGCTACAACCTCAGCCTGTTGCTACCCGAAGTGGAAAAAGCCATTGCTGATATGCAGTTTGATGGTGCGCTTGATGTGAAGATTCGTGGTCAAAACGAAGATCAGCAGAACTCTTCCGCTTTCCTGCAAAAAGCATTTCTGATTGCCCTTGCTGCGATGGCGCTGATTCTGATCACCCAGTTCAACAGCTTCTATCAAGCAGGACTGATCCTCAGCGCAGTTCTCTTCTCTACCGTCGGGGTATTCTTGGGTCTGCTGATATTCCAACGTCCATTCGGCATTATTATGTCAGGGATCGGAGTTATCTCACTGGCCGGTATCGTCGTAAACAACAATATCGTTCTTATCGATACTTACAACAAGATGCGGGCTAAAGGGATGGATAAAGTCAATGCAGTGATGCATACAGGCGCTCAACGTTTGCGTCCCGTTATGCTAACCACAGTCACAACAATACTGGGCCTACTGCCTATGGTGTTGGAGATGAACATCGATCTCGTTAACCGCAAAATTGAGTTTGGCGCACCAAGCACCCAGTGGTGGTCACAGCTTGCCACCGCAGTGTCAGGAGGCTTGGCGTTTGCCACCATTCTGACGTTAGTGTTAACACCTTGCTTGTTGATGTTGGGAAGAGAAGATAAAACGGCGCCGCGTTCCAGCGAATCCGAAAAGGGACAAACCACCAAACCTGAGCCGCAGTCGGCATCACACGATGCTGTTGCTAAACCTCCGGTCTTGGAAGCCATTGATTAAGGCATTGGCTATGGCATCTCATTCTAAAGGGCCATAGCCATACTTTATCTAGACTCAAATTAGTAACTATTTACATCAGAAAGACGGGCATAACAGACACAGTTTTTGCCCGCTTTTTTTGCATCGTACATAAGATGATCAACATCATGTAAGGTGACTTGGGTGTTTTTCTCAATACCTTGATAAAAGACGGCGCCCACACTGACTGAAACGGAAAGCTCACTCGTGCCGATAGAGACTCTCGCTTTATTCACTTCCTGACAAATTCTATCTGCAAGACGCTGCCATTCCGCAGAGTCTGTCTGTTCGCAGAGTATGGCAAACTCCTCTCCACCAATCCGAGAAAAGACATGCTTATCTGCCAATGCGAGCTGCACTGCCGTGGTTACATGCAAGATAACCTTGTCTCCAGCCACATGACCATAGCTATCATTAACCGCTTTGAAATCATCGATATCAAACAGAATCAAACCAAACTCGGCGCATTTCAGTTCTGCCAAGCGCGTCATAAAGTAACTCCGGTTGTAAATCCCCGTCATGGCATCGGTCTGCGACATACTCAATAACTCTTTATTTGCGTTCTCTAAAGCGGCTGTTCGGTAAGAGACAGTTCTTCTGAGCTGGAAGATATACAGTGACGCCAAGCTCAACATGAAGGCTACCGCTATGGGGAGGAGATATTTGGGATACACCACTTCAACATGACGCCACTTGTTGAGTAATTGCTGGTGACGGGCGTTGTCTAAAGCAGAAAATCCAGCATCGAGTTGAGTAAGTAATTGTTGATTTTGTTCATTCACGGCATAGCGAATTTTTCCCGAGTAAAGGTGTTTAACCGGAATAAATGCCGTGGGATTCGCCGACGTATAGAGATAAAAATTCGCGACCTGTAAATCCGCAATGAAGGCATCAACCCGTCCACGAAATGCCGCGTTAACCAGTTTTTCGTTGTTACGGTAAAGGACGAGCTCAGCATCGGGAAAATGCTGACTGGCATAGCTTTGCTCATAGCCACCTTCAACGACACCGATGGCACCGCCATTTGCCATAAAGTAATCGATATTGGTACCCGCAATTCGATTTGAGAAAAAAAGCTGTGTCTCCAAATCAACGAGCGTGAATTGGCCATACTCTAAATATGCATCTCGTTCAGCGGACCATAAAAGCCCCGCATGTACCTGCGCATCATCATTAACCACGTGGGTGATCGATGGCTGCCAATCTGTCAATAAGAATTCAACAGGTGTGCCAGTAATCTCACTGTACTCTCGCCAAAGATCAATCAGAATGCCTTTCGGCTCGCCACTGCTATCAACATAAGAGAATGGCTTCCAAGCCTTTGAATTACTTATTAATAGTGGATGAGGTGATTCTGCACGGACAGGAATGGTTGTAAACAAATAGACCAGCGCCGCAGAGGCGACGCAAGCTGTTAAGAGGAGGAATGTTGACAGTCTTTTTTTCATCATGATGATATGTAACAACATTGTTAATCATCAGTTTGCACCCAAATTTAATCCGTACAAAATATATTTCCAGCAATTGATTTTGAGTCAAACTTTACCTTTTTCATTGACTTCAAAAAGGTCAAAAATGGCTCATTTCAACTTAGTTGCATATGTTCCAATCTGATAAGCAATCTTTCCCTGTATCCCGCCTTCTCGGATCACGGCTTCTCGAATAGAGGTATCACTCGTATCAGAATGGGTACAGCTCTCACTTTTCGTCGCAAAGACTACCTTTTCAGGCATTTAGCGATATTCTGAAACCACTTTGTCAGCAAATTAAATGCGTCAGAGCCCCAATACTCTCAAGATGGCGGAGATACAATGAAGAAGTTCAAACACGAAGCTCAGCTGATTAAAAAAGCCCTCGAAGTCGGACTGACTTATGCAAAAAAAAGAGGATATGAAGAACTTCAGCCTGGTACCCCACAGCCCGTTAAGATTGAAGTCGTTTACCGACTCCTTGTCCAAGACAAACAGATTACCGCGCTGCCCATAGACAGAGAAGACGGCCCAAACATGAAACACAAGCTGGTGATCTGGGTAAGCAAGATGTTACCACCAGGCCATGAGTGGCTACGATAACCACAATCAAAAAGACGAGGCACTTGGCCTCGTCTTTCATGTCATGGTTGCTTTTCGCGTCAACTACTCAGGCTTTTTTTCACCTGTCATGTAAGCGTGTAACAACTCTGGCGTCAACTCACCCGCTTCTTCTAACTTTTTCAACTCCGCAACGATTTTCGCTTGATCTTCCAACGATGGAATAGGAAGTTCCGGCTCTTTTTCGACTTCGATCTCATCGACCAAATTTAAGCTATCGATCATTATAGTATCCTAGTTGTAACTCTCTTCGCCGCAGTATACCTTATAGCCAAGTAACCTCAAGATGCATGTGTCATACTGCTTTTTGATTGAGTCCACTAGACCTTCAAAGCAGTGCCTCGATGGCAAACCTAGACATTCTCACAGAACAAACACCTTGAGGTGACTTGAGTACACAAAGTTATTCAAGTCTTTTAAGACCAAACGTATCGTCGCCCCCAACAAATTGCCAAGATCTGGCGATATCGTTTGGAGAGTACGCCTCATTTATATACATCGAACAGGATAGAAAGATGCCAATGATACAAGGAGTAAAATCCCTCTTCGCCGTTGCTACCCTCTCCCTCACCTTAGCCGCGTGCAGTGGTGATAATGTTGGAGACGTTAGCCTCGGGCTACTAACAACAAAAGACATAAAAATTCAAACATTTGAAGACCCTAAGATTCCAGGCGTCACCTGTCACATCAGTCATGTAAAAGCCGACCTCAGCCTCGCTGATCCTTCAGATATGGGCATTTCTTGTCGTCAAACTGGGCCAATATCAGCAGAAGAGATCGCAGACATTGATCGCTCTAAAAGTGGTGAAGTCGTGTTTAAAGCGTCAAAGAGCATTCTTTTCAAGACACTCAAAATTCGCCGTATTTACGATGCATCTGCCCAAACGCTTATTTATCTCAGCTACTCAACGAAAGAGCTAGAAGGCAGCTACAAACACTCAATGTCAACGGTGCCACTTTATGGCACAGAAGCGTGGCAACAACCTGATTCTTAATCATTAGCTCAATTGTCATGTTTCTCCTATGCTCAATAGAAGATTGATCTCGGAGCATAAGAGAAATCATGGCAAAACGGGCTATCATCACCCTAGGAACCACGCTGACCGTCGGACTCGCTTTGGCCAGTTCAGTTTTACTGGCTGGCCAGCAATATTTACTACACACCGACAACCCTGACCTGATTGCCGCCTCAGCGATCATCCTGACCACTCTCTTCGGCTCTGCCGCCGCCTACTACGCAGGCATTTGTGGTATCGGCCGCACATCAATTAGTGATGAAACTGAGGAAGTCGAAAACCCTCGCTTGTTCTTAAGCTATGACGGCCAAACACTATGGAAAAATCGTGCGATGGCAAGCTTGGTTCAAAGTGATGACGTGTCACTCTCCTTTGCCCCGCTAAAACAGCTTTTCGATAGCCATACCAGTAAAGTCTTAACTGACGCCATGGACCAGCTGACCATTTCAGGCCAACAAACCGAGCAGCTACTCCCCGTAAAACGCAACGAACACGTTATCCATGGTATCGTAAAAGCGCAGTTAATCGAATATCGAGAAAGGCTGGTCTACCACATCGAAATCATTTTTATCGAAGCTCTCCACCAGCGGATCTCCAAAAATGAGCTGCAAATGAGTTCTGATCTCCAAGAGCAGAGTTTGGCGCTAAAGAAGCACAAACAGCTACTTAAAACCGTGATCAACCATGCCAACTTCACCATCATCATTACTGACCATTTTGGCCGTATTCAAACCTTCAATCCCGCCGCTGAGCAATTGCTTGGTTACTCCGCTGAAGACGTTATCAATCGCCAACCGGCAGAACTACTAATTACCGCTGAATCGGCAGGATTTCGAGAGTATGTCGAACGCATCCTAAAAGAGAAACAACCCGACAATGGCGAACCCCACCCGGGCAAAGAGTGGCATTTTAGAAGCAAGCAAGGTGACGAGTTGCCTGTGCTGATGTCGGTTAGCCCACTACTGGGCGAGCACGGTCAGTTACAGAGTTTATTACTGATTGCACTGGATATGAGTAATCGAAAGCGCTACGAAGAAGCATTACTTGAAGCCAAGGAAGTCGCAGAGCAAGCCAATGACGACAAAAATAGCTTCTTAGCAAGTCTAGGCCATGAAATTCGTACCCCGATGAATAGCATTTTGGGCCTCTCTGAATTGCTACAGCGCACCCTAACAGAGCAAGAACAAAAACGCCTAAACAATCAAGTTATCTCCTCAGCACAGAACTTACTGTTGATGCTCCGCGATATCTCTGACCTTAGCTCCATTGAAGCAGGCAAGATCGTACTTTCACCAGCCCCATTTAACATGGATGAGCTCCTGCAAGAAGTAGCCTCCATGGTGATCGCGCAGACTGAAAACGCGAACGTAGAGCTACTGTTTAATATTGACCCTAATATTCCGTTACAGATGCACGGCGATGCGCTTCGAGTAAAACAAGTTTTACTCAACTTACTCAACAATGCCCTTCAGTACACGAGCAAAGGGGAAATCATTCTCAACCTCGCGGTCATTGAGCAAAACACGCAACATTGCACTATTGCTGGTAGCGTTTGCGACACGGGGTCAGGTATCCCGAAAGAACAGCAGACCAAGATTTTTAATATATTCCAGCAAGCCAATGGTGCCGAACCGCTGGCAAATAGTGGCTATGGATTAGGCCTTGCCATTTGCCAGCACCTCTTAACTAAAATGGGAGGACATATCTCTCTCAGCAGTGAAGAAGGCAAAGGGAGCGAGTTTTTCTTTTCCATGTCGTTTGGCGTGATTGAAAGCACGATCGATAACGTTCAAGTTCCATCAATGAAAGTGCTGATCGTTGATGATTACCCTACTGCAAGGCAACTCACGCAAAACATGTGTGACGGTTTAGGCTGGCAAACGACAGTCACTAACTCTGCAAAAGACGCACTCAAAAGTCTGGGCAGCGACCGCTTCGATGCAGTATTGGTCGACTATTCGATGCCAGAAATGAATGGTATTGCCCTGTGTAAGTTAATCAAAGAAAACAGCAGTGCAATTAAAACGATACTCCTAACGTCGTCTCATTATCCGCAACTCGCTTCTGAAATTCGTGAGCATGGCGGCCATGAGACGATTGATGGTTTTTTAACTAAACCTATCACTCCCATGCAGCTAGTGAACGCGCTAGTCAGTGAGCAGATCGCTGCATCTCCGCCACCTGTCGAGCAAGCCAGCAAGCAGTTAACCGGTATTCATATTCTCTTGGTTGAAGATAATCCGACCAACCAAGCCGTTGCTA
This sequence comes from Thaumasiovibrio subtropicus, assembly GCF_019703835.1. Lineage (NCBI taxonomy): Bacteria > Pseudomonadati > Pseudomonadota > Gammaproteobacteria > Vibrionales > Vibrionaceae > Thaumasiovibrio > Thaumasiovibrio subtropicus. The sequence goes on from NZ_AP023055.1 coordinate 1,484,692, forward strand.
CCGAGTTGTTAAAAGAAGAAGGGGCCAGCATCGACCTAGCTGAAAACGGACTTGAAGCGCTCGATTATCTCCGAGCAAACGAACGTCCCGACATCGTCCTGATGGATCTTCAAATGCCCGTCATGGATGGATATTCAGCGACAGAGCGCATTCGATTGGAGTTAGGCTTTTCAGACTTACCCATCGTGGCGATGACAGCTAACGCACTCCCCCAAGATCGACAAGCCTGCCTCAACGTTGGCATGAACGACCATGTCGGCAAACCTTTTGAGATTGGCCATCTCGTCAATACCATCTTGACCCATACACCCGAGAAAAAAGTCAATACGTCTAAGGCGACCCAGCCCAAACCTCAACAGGTTTCACAAGCCACACATCGCCCTGCTGCCAATGACAGCCTCGTTCCCACCAATGTCCTACTATTAGGGCGACAAAATCAAATTGAACTCGAATCGGCATTGACACGATTGGGTGGCAACACCGAAATCTTCACCAAAGTGATGACCACTTTCCTCACCGATAGCACGGTTCAGGTTGAAACCGTGATCGATGCCTTACAACAGAATGATCATGAAACCGCAGGCCGCGCTTTGCATACATTAAAAGGGATGGCAGCAACGATTGGTATCAATCACTTAGCCGAACTAGCAAAGCTGCACGAGTCCCAATTTCGTAAGACAGGGGAAGTCAGTATGTCGGGTTCCGATTTACATGAACTCGGCCAACAGGTGAGCCATTACCGCGACGTCGTAGAAAATATCATTACTGACTGGAAATCAGAAAGTTCAACATCACACAGTGTTAAACGTTCAAAAATAGACCTTGCACTTGAACTGCAATGTTTAGAGCAACTCATCAGTGAACACAGTGACAAGGCCAAAACAACCTACCAAGAGTTAAGTGAAGATCTGGCGCAGTACTTTCCTGAAGAGAGCCAAACCCTCGCCGTCGCTTTAAAACGTCATGACTATCTGACAGCAAAAAGCATCTGCTTAAGGCTCGTCGATAAAGCGCGCAGTTAACCTGTCAAAAATGGGCTGCAATCCAAAGGGGAGAGCAGCCCAAGGGCCTCTTTACTGCACATCATTGACTGTCTGCTGGCGACGCTTCAACGTCTGAAACAGCCACCCCAAGCCGATGAGAGCCAGGCCTAACCCTAAAAAGCTCACCGCTCGCCAAATGCCATCGAGATAGCTGGCATCAAGTAAAAAGACCTTCAATATCGCTGCGCCCATCACGGCAAGCCCAAGCGTTTGATGGCGCACTTGGTGCTGCGAAACCGCCCAATAAGTCCATGTCGCGCCGCTCAAAATCAGCGCACCGGAATAGGTCAGCCACTCAGCCATTGACGTATCGGCTAGATAATGCAACGTGTCAACTTGCCAAAACTGACGAATGGAGAGGCCGACCCAAGCCGCGATCAAGGCGATACCACTCCAAGTAATCCATGCCGCTTCAAACGGCGGTGGTTGAAGACGCTTTCTACCAATAATGACCATGAGGATGCCCGGCAGTAACCACCCCATACTCAGGCCGTTAAACAACGGCCAAGCCGCCGCAGACACTGTTTCCTCAGTCAACGGCAGGTAAGTGGTATGCAACGCCATCATAGAATACGCCGAAACCAGCATTAGCCCGTAACGATAGCATCGATAGAAGATGATCATTGAAGTTGCCGATTTTGCTCGATGCCCATAGACAGCAATCAGCGTCAAAGACTGAATCAACCAAAAACTCACACTAGTGAAATCAACGGCTTTATAAATCAATGTCGAGCCCGTCCACCAGTAATGGATTTGCATCAGCACGATGAGCGCCAACACATGCACGGCAGCCGCTTCAAACCAGTCAGCAAGTTGGTGTTGATGACGACGTAATCGGACCATGAGATAACTCAGCACCAAAAAGGCTGGCACCCCATTCGCTATCGCCGTTGCAGAGTCCGGCAGCCAGCTAACATGCCAGTCAGCGACAAAGGGCAGCAAAGTCAAACGGGCAATCAGTAAAGTGAGCGCAACTTTCACGGTAAGCGCACGGATAAGCAACGAAGAAAGCCACAATTGCATACTCATGACTAACAGCTGCAATACGAGCAAACTCGTAAACAACGCATTATCAAACCACAGCCAGTTCAGGACTAACACCGTGAGATGCAACATCATCGTCATATCCCCACGCAGTCGCTGATCACGCCATGCTAAAAACACGAAGCCAAGACTGACAACGAAAGTCACAACTGTCATTACCATCAAACCAGATGAGACGTTACTATCGACATAAAGCAACCAAGCAATCATAGTGAGTGGCGTCGACGTCACCAACCACCAATAACTCACAACAGAGCGATAGCTAGCGCGATACTGAAGGTAATGACTGAATGTCATCACAATGAGCCACAAGGCGATACCTATTGTGACAGGCAGAGACAACACCGCGGCATCACCATAGCCGTCGATGAGATACTGGCCTTGTAACAAGGCGCCACCAATAGCTGCAGATAAGGCATGCCATTGCGCGCGATGATCGCAATATCCCTTGCGTATTTTAGGTAGCAGTAGGCAGATCAGAGGCGTAACCATCAATGCGGGTAAGAACCGAACATCGGCAGGGTCTATCCAGTTAAGCGTCACAAACAGCGCTAAAATGAGTACAGAAACAAATCCGGGGTTATACCAACCTAACTCTCGCTGTCGATACACAGCCGCAATGCGCCAGCCTTGTTGAGGAACAATCGCCAGTAAGTAGAGTGAGAGTGGGTAGTAAACCATACTCCAAACTGCAAAAGCGTTGGCAGAGCGGTCCACGCTACACATCGCAAGCCAAAATAGGTGAGCCAGAACAACAAGCGGCGGTAACCAATCTTCTCGTAACCGATGTTGAACATAAATAGCCACCGCCGTGATAGCACTAATGTACCCCATCAATACCCAATAGTTGGGCTGCCCTTCGCCAACCCAGATGGGCGCTGTATAACCACCAATCAAGCCCAGCACCGCCATCAAGCTGCCATAACGTAAGCTCATTCCAAGACTAAAAAGCGCGGTCAATGCAATCAGCGCTAATGCCAAAGTAGGCGAAAAAAGATCATAACTCACCGTACCGAACACGACCGATGTATAGATGCCTGTCATCCCTGCGGACGAGAATGTCGCCGGAATGTACTGCTTTCCGACAACACGATCGAGCGCCCAGCGTCCAGCTTGCACTTGACGATGTAGCCATTCCGACAGCATAACCACTAACACCGATAAACTGAGTGCTGACGCAATGCGCACCTCCGGTGACACTGTCACCCTACTACCGACGAACTGCATCAAGTAACCCATACCGAACACCAAGGCAACACCACCTGACCAAATCAACCAGTTGCGTTTTAAGTGTGCAGTCACATGCGAAAGCAGGATTTGAAAAGGTGTGGCCTCATCGCTGCCGTCCCATGCGTCTTGTTGACTCTCAGAAATCTTAGGATCTGCGTGGCTGTGCCTTGAGGATGCTTTTTGAGGAGGAGAGGTTGGCGTCACAGGCGCGTTTTCTGAGTGGGGAACGTCTGTGCTTAATGCGACTTCCGACGAGGAAACCGATGGAGCAAGCTCATAATCATCGATCACATCACCGTCGATGCGGGCTTTTAACTGTAACAATGCCCGCTGTGAGAGCATCATTTCAGACTTAAGGTGTTTGACTTCATCCTTGAGTCTGCGCACTTCTAAAAAGGCAAGTATCGCGATAATGGGAATAGAAACGCCACCCACCGCTATCAATACGCCCAGTATTCCGAGTAACCCTTCCATATTTCATCCCTTATGCAAAACCACCCTGCTTTATCAAACACAGCATAAATGTACACCGTTCAATTATAATAACCATCACTGTACAAAATGCAATCACATTCTCATACTAAGCCGACGAACACGCATTATACCCAAGCCACCTCAAGATGCAGGATTCAGAAGCAGACTAGCCCGTCGAGTTCAAGGCAGAGGGTTTCATCGAATTATGCCCGTTTTGACATTGCAGATTCCACCGCTTGAATAATACTTGGATCTAAGCCCCAGTTTCACTCCGCTCTCACGGTTCACCACAAAGGGATGACAAACCTCTATGAAGTTTCTTTTACCTTCAATTTGGCTACTGCTCCTTTTTCCCGGCTCGGCACTGAGCTCAGCGTTTGAGTTCGACACCGTAGAGTTTCGAGAAGATACCAGTTTAAAGTCAGTCACTAACACGCGCATAGCCGGCTCACATGTCAAGATCCATATGCCAAACTTGCCCTATATCGCATCGGCTCATGCGATAAACGGCTCTCTCGTGCGTCCCGCTGATAATGAACGAGGCTGGGAATACTACATGGCAACATCGCACAAGCAAATCACACCGACCCTGTATGAATTTTCGCTGCGTCAAGGTGTCCGCTTTCAAGATGGTACCCCCTTCAATGCTGATTCTGTGGTACTCAATATCGAGCACTATCAAAAGCAACCTTACACCTTCTCTAGGATGCATATCGTCCTAGATCGGGCTGAAAAGATTGACGATTACACCGTGCGTTTTCACCTGAAAGAAGAGTATGGATTAATGATGTACGACGCGATTTGGTTGCTGTTCTACTCACCCGCCTATCTAGAGAAATTTGGCTGGAATGGCAAACCTTTTTGCCCCAACCTAGCGGAAGCCGGCCCCTATGGCCTTGGTCCTTACATTCTAAAAGAGGGCTACATTGAAGGCGATCGCCGCACGCCGACTGCAGAGCTTGTTCGCAACCCCTACTATTGGGATCCAAATAGCCCGAAAGTCGATCGCATCACCATCATCATGGATATCTCCTCTGCAGAAGCCACCGAGCTCACCTTAAACACAGAGGGCAATATCGATATCACGCCGATCGCCTTTGGTGATGTCATGGGCACCATCTTCTCGCCTTACGGCAAACTGATGCGTCGTGCCTCCAACAATAATTATCTCGCACGCTTTAACCTCTTCACTGGCCATCCAATCTTTCGCGAGGTTGAAGTCAGAGCAGCAATCAATCGGGCTATCGATCAGCAGCTCCTTGCGGCGCTGTCCATGAACGGAGAAGGCAAGCCCACCTATGTTTCTCTTTCTGAACGTTTTTATGGCGTAAAAGAGTCGATGGCGCGCCTGCCAGCACCAAGAAAGGAATCATCACTAAACAAGCAAGTTCAGGCAGAGATTATTGCGGTCATTGACAAATACAAACCTAAGTATGGATTTGAAGAAGAAGAACAAGTCCCGCTCATTATTCTTGCCCAAGAAAGCCCGCTGTTTTTGCTCAAAGATATTAAGTATTTTCTTGAGCAAGTTAACATCGACGTCACGCTAGAGGTCGTGAGTGATGAGTCTGAAATGTTTGCCAACAACCTCGCCGCAATCAGAGGAGAAAATGCACGCGCGTTCGATATCGTTTTATGGCCAAACTTCGATTGGATACGACACCCATGGAGCTCTTTTTTCATCTTCCATTCAGAGACTGGCTGGTCCACTTTTGAGCCGGGTTCTGATGATGTAATGGATCAGCACATCAAGCGCTTTTTTGCGACCTCTAGTTCAGATCCTCACTATATCCAAGTGTTGGCCGATCTGTCTTATCATATTTATCAACAAAACTATGTCCTGCACCTTCCGACGCCGCATGCCACGTTTGCACTCAATAAAGAAGTCGTCTTTACCCCCAGTGTCTCTGCGATTTACCCTCTCTGGGATATTCAAGTCAGCGATTTGCATTGGTCAGTCAGGCAAGGAGAGTATCCAAGTGAACATCTCGTGCCTATTGCGATCCAAGATCCACGTGAGGTAGACCACGGACCAAAACTAGAGAGCGCCGCCCTTTCGCCACCGTTACCCTAAACACAAGACATCGTGACCTTAGAAACAAAAGTTACCTTAAAAGTAAAAAATACTAATTAAGCATTGGTGTGCATTGCGCTTTCGTACAGATAAACAATACTTGATCCATTATCAATGTATTTAACCAAACTGAATGAAAGCATGATGCAGTCTTTGTTCGCAGTGATGAATCACCACATTGCCGTTGCAAACAATCCGTTGGTCATCTTTTTCGTCGTGATACTCACCACGGGTATATCTGTCCAAGCTGACACCTTTCAGTTCGAGACGGTTGAATTTCGCCAAGACTCGAGTCTTGAAACCATCACCCACCAGCCTCGCGCAGGCTCGCATGTTAAAGTTTACATGCCCAATTTGCCCTATATCGCTGCGGCTCATGCGGTCAATGGTGCCTTAGTGAGACCGGCAGAGAACGAAAAAGGCTGGGAGTATGACATGGCGACCTCGCATCGTGTCATCTCACCCACTTTGTATGAGTTTACATTACGTGAAGGGGTTCGTTTTCATGATGGCACACCGTTTACCGCTGACTCCGTTGTCATGAACATCGAGTATTTTAAAAGGGATCCCTATACCTTCACAAAGATCCACTTAGTCTTAGAGCGCGCAGAAAAGATAGACGACTACACGGTACGTTTTCACCTTAACGAAGCGTATGGTTTGTTGCTCTACGATGCACTTTGGTTGCTATTTTACTCCCCCGCTTACTTAGAGAAATTTGGCTGGAATGGGAAGCCCTTCTGTCCCAATATTGCCGAAGCAGGCCCTTATGGATTAGGGCCGTACATGCTTGTAGATGGGTATATAGAAGGCGACAGACGCACACCAACAGCGGAACTGGTCCGTAACCCTTACTATTGGGATAAACGTTCACCCAAGGTAGAACGTATCACCATCGTCATGGACACGTCCCCTGAAGAAGCAAAAGCCCTCGCACTCAACACGGAGGGCAACATTGATATCGCACCTATTGCGTTTGCCGATGAGATGGAAACCGTTTTCTCACCTTATGCCAAGCTGATGCGCAAAAAAGCGAACAACAACTATTTAGCTCGCTTCAACCTCTTTACTGGCAACCCTATCTTCAAAGAACCTGAAGTCAGAAAGGCCATCAACCGCGCCATCGATCAGCACGCCTTAACCGCCCTTTCAATGAATGGTGAGGGTGTGCCCACTTTAATTTCACTTTCAGAAGGCTTTTATGGTGTGAAAGAGTCGATGGCCTTACTGCCTGCCTCTCCAGTAGAGTCTATCTATGACGAAGCGGTTCGCACCGACATCATCGCAACTTTAGACTCCTATAAGACGAAATATGGCTATGACGAGGATGCACGTATCCCTTTAACCATCATGGCGCAAGAAAGCCTTCTTTACATTCTGAAAGACATCAAATTCTTTCTTGAGCGCGTCAACATCGATGTCCACTTACACATCGTCAAAGACGAGTCTGAAATGTTCAAAAACAACCTGTCAGCAATTCGCCATGAAAACGAAATCGATTTTGACATTGTCGTTTGGCCCAATTTTGACTGGATAAAAAACCCCTGGGGTACTTTCTTCATTTACCACTCCGAGACAGGGTGGTCGACGTTCGAACCCGGCACTGATGACATGTTGGATTATCATGTGAACCGCTTTTTTGCGACGCCTTCCTATGCCGAAGACTATGTCGATACCTTGGCAGGGCTCACACAGCACCTTCACAGCCAGAATTATGTGCTGTTTTTACCCAGCCCCTTTGCCACATTTGCGGTCAATAAAGAGGTCGTCTATCAACCTCGCTCCTCCGCCTTTTATCCACTTTGGGAGATTGAAGTCAGTGACCTCCATTGGTCTGTCAGAGACGGAGAATACCCAACAGAAAAACTCGTCCCCATCGCCATTGAGGCCCCTGACGAAAGGAAATAACCATGAAGCAAGATCCAGAAGCGGCGCTATCGAAAAAAATACTGATACTGTTTCTCTGTACGACCTCGGTACTGATCCTTCAAGGTATCTACAATATCTTATCCATTGACGATGTGACCGAGTCCATCAGTCAAGTACACGAGTCAGTAACGCGTGTTAACACCAACAATCAACTCATTGCGAAACCTGTCTCAGAGCTGAGGCAAAAGACGATGAACTTGGTGATGGCGCCAAACCAAGAGACACGCGAAACACTAAAGGCCTCGATTGAAGAAGACCTAAGTCTCATTGATGCCCGCTTGAGGGAAGCGCAGCAGAACTATCAAGATAGCGATGAGCTCAATTTACTCGTCGGCAAACTGCTCAGCTCATGGCGTAAGTACAGCGATACCGTCATAAAGTCGATAAACTATTCAGACTCGGGCATCCGCGTTGCTGAGTTCATTCATATCACCACAGACAGTAAAGTGGCCTACGACGAGTTCATTGCCAATATCGGTGCTTACAACAACCACCAAGTGCAAATCTCAGAAACCATTTACATTCAAGCGCAAGAGAGCTCCAAACTGGCCTTTTGGGCCGTGGTCATAACCACGGTCACAGAAGCCATAATCCTAAAAGTAATCCTGCTTTATGTGCTTAATATTGTTAAAAAATACCTAGATAACAAACAAAAACATGCCGACCAGTTAGAAACTAAAAATGAAGAACTCCAAGACTCTTACAACGAACTGAAAACCATGCAGGGCCAATTGATCGAATCTGAAAAACATGCCTCGCTGTCAAAACTCGTTGCAGGTGTTGCACATGAACTCAGTACCCCAATCAGTGTAGGGCTCACCACTGCATCCCATCAAGAGCACATCTCCAGTGAACTCGCTGAAAAGAGTAAAGTCTCTGAAATTGAGTCCGATGAGGTAGACCAATTTATTCAAGAACATCAAGAATCTAGCAAAATAATGACGGCAAACCTGAAACGTGCCGATGAGATTGTTACCCGTTTTAAACGCCTATCAACAGACAACGTTCAATCAGAAATCAGTTGGTTTAACCTCAATGATCAGTTACGCGATATCGTTCATACTTTGAGCCCAAATATGCGCGGTATTCATGTTTACATTGAGGCGGAAGAAGAACTGGAAGTCAAACTAGATCCCAGCGTGGTGTATCACATCATCTCTAATCTGCTCATGAATGCCAAAAATCACGCCTTTGAGTTCACCAATCAGCCCAAAGTCATCATAGGACTCGCCTTGGTGGAAGAAAATCGTATTCAGATGTCCGTCAAGGATAACGGCAAAGGCATTAGCATGGAGAATCAAGCAAAAATCTTCGACCCTTTCTTTACCACCAACAAAAAGCGCGGGGGAACAGGACTTGGGCTCTCTATTGTTTACAACACCCTCAGCCATGTGCAAGGTAAGATCATCTGTGACAGCGAAGAAGGGAACGGCACCTTGTTCATCACTGAGATTCCTTGTGAAGCCAACATTTTGCCACCCAAGCGTGCGAGTGGCCGTTAAATAGACTCAAACTACCTAGCGCTTACCTCCTTACAATCAAAAAGCGAGCTGACAAATGCAGCTCGCTTTACATTGTAAATTGTACTCAAGCTACTTCACGGTGCTTGAGCCGGCAGGGTGAAAACACGCTGTCATTAATTGACTTGTGTCACACGGCTTGAGCGCTGACCAGAAACAGTACGCACCTTAACAGCGGTTGAAACGGCCACTGGTAACGTATACACCTGCCAGCTCGCACCATCATCTTCCGAGAACTCAATAGTCAGTCCCGGGAATGGGGTGTTCGCTTCCAGTTTACCTGCAACAATCCTCGCGCCTGGCACTGGCAAGTTAAATGCAACACCATCCGCTTCCAGTTGCGGCAACACACGCTGACCGAGCAGGTTGGCAAACGCGTTATAGCTTGCAGTACGCGCAGCCTCATCGACCACTTGGCCCGTTGCGTCATCGGCTTCCCAAGCCGCACTGTGCCATGCACGTTCGGCCAATGCGATCAAACGTGGGAAGATCATCCCTTCAGCTTGTTCTCCAGTTCGAACCGTCTCGGCCCATAACGAACCTTGCAATCCTGCGATGTTCTCAGGGCGCTGCAGTGATTTCACACCCGCCACCGCGAGGACATCCTCTTTCGTGATAGGCGCTCCGGCACGCGTAAAGTCTGCATTGGCAAACACATCGTCTGGCATATAACCAAAGGTTTTACGGGTATCAGTATGGCGTGGCGCCCAGTAATAGCCACGTTCGCTTGGATCCGGCTCATAAGGATGGTCAAAGTAAAAGTGCGACGCGTGATTGTAGATCACCTTATAGCCATTGTTTGCAAGGTTGTATCCGCGGTCAGCAACACCCCACTCCCAAATATTCTGCCATGCATTGCCAGTCACGTGGGTATTTGCCATCGCGGCCCTTGGATAGACAGTGCCATGCATGAGGCCATCTTCCCAACCACCTAAATCCAAACCATAGTTCGCTGTAATCGCCGCAACACGTTCAACGAAGTACTGACTGAGTTGATCTGGTGAAGTGATGCCCTTGTCGTTGTTGGCAAAGAAGGCTTCACAAACAGGCGATGCTTTCCATGCCCCAGCTATCTCATCACCACCAAAGTGGAATGTCTTCAACGACTGCACGCCTTGGTGCAAGGCAACTAACTCGGCAACGACCTTATCGACGAAAGTAAATGTCGACTCCATACAGACGTTCATCGCATTGTCAGTAAACATCTGGACTGAGAGGTAATCAGATTGATCATCGAAGTCTGTCAGTAGGTACTCACTCGCTTCTGCTGGCTTGTTCTCTGCCATTAAACGATGATAACGCGCCTCCATCGCTTTAATCGCGGCGTGCGCATGGCCTGGCATATCTAGCTCTGGAATCACTTCGATGTTGAGTGCATTCGCATACGCGAGGAGGTCACGATACTCTTGCGCGGTATAAAAACCAGAGCCCTCGTTATTGCCGTCAGGACCAGCGCCCAAGAATGGCAACATACAACGGCGCTCGTCAGGATCATGACAGCGCTTCGCACCAACCTCGGTCAACTCGGGTAATGATTCGACTTCAATGCGCCAACCTTCATCATCAGCCAAACGAAGGTGAAGTTTGTTCAATTTAAATTTGGCCATTTGGTCGAGTAGACGCTTCACCATCGCCACACTGCGGAAGTTACGTGACGTATCGAGAGAAAAACCTCGATAACCAAACCGAGGAGCATCAGTGACTGACGCTTGAGGCAGCGCTTCACCATCAAGCAACTGCAATAAAGTTTGCGCAGCATAAAAAGCGCCCGCTGCATCGACTGCGCCAATCTTCACTGCATTGCTGGCAGTATCAACATCCAGATTATAAGCCTCTGTCCAGCGAGGGTGACCATCCAGATTCACCTGCTCCCAACCAACACGAATTACTTTTTCCACATTCGGTGACCAAGCAGTAGCAGTGATACCCAACTGTGCTGCTAGATAAGCGGCTTCTGATTCATAGCCCGCGTCGTAAACAACTTGCCAACTGTTATCAATCACCAAATGCCCCGTGCCAATGGTCATATTGGCAGGCGTGGGTATAACACCCGATGCGGGCGTCAGTGAGAGATCCGCATTACGTTCAAAACGTTGCTCTGCAGTATACGGGTTATATTGGTCCACGAGCGCTGCCGAGTCATAACGTTTCCACTGTTTAGAGGAAGTAAACTCACCCACAAAGCTCAGTTCTTCATCCGGTTTGACCGGAACGACACCATCCACTTGGTTGCTGGTGCTTTGAATCAACGCGGTTACAGTGGTGCCCTTATCCTCACTCACAAGATACCAGTTAGGCATGATATCGGTTTTTGCAACTTGCCATGCAGCCCCTTCAAACGTAAAGGTTAAGTTTTCACCCGGTTGCAATGGCTGGAAATTTGCTGTTGGCGTCAGTTTAAAAATATCGCCATTGACATGAGAGATGACCACTTGGTCACTATTGACCACCGGGATCTGACGGATATGGCTAAACCAAATTTCCCAATCCGCACCGGTGATCACTTTTGACCCTTCATTGGTCAGTGAGAGCTCAGCGAGGAAAGTGTTGTAGTCGTTAAAGGTATTGTCTAACACCGTGTACTGCAAGTTGACGCTTTCTCCCAGCTCATTCAGCGCTTGCTGGTTGAGCGCATAGGCTGATGAGGCGCATAGCGAGCCAACAGCCAAAGCAAGCAAAGACGTTTTCCATTTCATTTGTGTTCTCCCGTAAATAGACAAAAGTGATACCACTGGTCTTTTTTTATGCTTAAAAAGAAATCGTGACCAACGACAAATTGCACAATAGGGATTGAGAGCAACCAATTATTCAGTGACAAAATTATTCATTACAAAAAAACATGGCAGACCCTCTCATTTTTTCGCAGCTAAAAATAAATTAAACACAAGCTTTAAACAGACAAAGAACGGAATAACTGACAAGAGTTTCCAGCGTCGTATTCACGCTGATCAGTTAATGGAATGGAAATGGATAGAATTTTGAAGTGAGATAAAGCCGACTGAGGAAATAATAATGAATTAAGAAACAACAACTTAAATTGAGGCAGTGGTTAGTAACGCTTATTTACCGTCATTTTCTCCAAGAGGCAAATGGCTACTAACGCATTGAAAATGCCGTTACCTATTGATAAACAGAGTAATTTAAGGATAAAAACGTACTCTGTCTTGGTTTTACCCCCCCTCGTCAACACCCTCTCTGAGCCACGCGATAACTGAACACAGCAAGACCTTTTGCGAAAATAGTGCGATAAGGTTCTAATTTACCGCCCTCTTTCTTTCACGGTAAAAATAAAAACAGAGATTCGCGACTAACGAATTACTCTATACGTAGCCAATTAAATGCGTCGCCATAATAGCGACAGTTTTCCATAACGGTTGCCGCATTCTCTATGTAGACTTGTTGCTTGTTCGATTGTGGGTAAGTCAAATATTCAGAACACTGCGCACTTTGGCCGGGCCCAACGACAACCTTACTACCCGGTTTGAGATCACATACCACTAAACGGTCAAGTGGCGACCATTGGTAACAGATTTCATAGTCCTCACGATATTGCGAGACCGAGCCTGCAGGCTTCTCCCAAGCCCACCAACTCCCCATCGCACTGTCCTGATAGGTGCTATTCCAAGCTCGATACAAGGTTACTTGATTGTGGTTTCGATAAACCTGACCTTCACAAAGCCCCCCTTTTCCTGCCTCCCCTAGCGCCTTACCAAGCAGTGTCGGGTCGGATAATGGAGTAAACTGCTCTGTCATTGCGAGTGGTAACGCTGTCGTACCAACACATTCTGCCGTGTCTGTCTTCGTAATTTGTTGAGTAACCGATGTACACCCGCTAAGAAAGACCACCATTAAGATGCGTTTTCTCTTCATTTTCCTCTCCTTGGAACGATTGCCTTACACTATATTCTCAAACTTGTCAGCCATACACTCAACGTACGCTGTCCTTCTTTTAATGCTTTTTGCTTATCTTGACTTTGTGCTATCCAAAGTGCGGTTTCACATAGGCCGCCATGCAGTAAACGTGCACTGACCTCAGGTGAACTGACGCCAATGATATCTTCCGCCATCAATACATTAAGCATCTTTGCAAACTGGTGCAGGCAAGCCAATTCTGAACGCGCGAGCTGTTCAGCATCCAATATTCCTGCCGCATCACTCAGATAAATTCGCACAATCTCTTCTTCTAGTGCGAACTCTAAAAAGGCATTGCAGCACATCTCTAATGCTTGCCAATTAAATTCTGCACGCGCCGACACCGCGCTAAGACGCGCATTCAACTCGCTATCTAATTGCTGGTATACCGCCCAAAACAGCCCTTTCTTATCACCGAAATGGTGATAAAGTGCGCCTCGCGTCAACCCCACTTTTCCTGTGAGGGCATCCATCGCTGTATTCGCATACCCTATCGAACCGAACTGTCGACGGCCCGTCGCAAGCAATTTCAAGCGTGTTGCTTCCATCATTTCAGTGCGAGATTTAGCGCTCATAGTAGTTCCTTGACTTATCGATGCAGGGTTTATATTTGAATTTAATATATATTGTCAACCCTGAATCCCCATCAAGCATTCAACACATTTGGAAAACAACAATCATTGAGTAAACAAAGATAGTGCATATACTCGTGCACTAAGAGTACAGAACGCGACAAATGATCAATTGGCCACCAAAATAACGACGTCAACGAAGCCAATAAGGAGATAAACCATGAAATACACTGATGGACGCACGCCACAGCTAGGTGATCAGATCACCATTGCTTCCAAACACTCGGGCACCGTTGTTGCGAACCTTTCTCTTAAGACTTACTCAGAGCATTATGCAGAACAAAGCTGGGATTACCTATCAGATGGCATCCTAGTAGAGACCAGCTTTGCAGGGCTCGTACACTACACAGAAGAGTCTTTACTCACTGAAAACATCATCCTCATCGCTAGAAAGCAAGAGTAACGATGACGGGCCTAGAAAACGCGGCTAAAAGCAAGCGCCTAACTCAAGCTGGTAGTTTGAGATTTCACGCGCAAAGTTATTCACTTATCCCCCCCATCGCTACCCATGAGGTCATTGAAAATACTAGGATAAAGCCACCAATAGCCATCCATCCAACAGGTAGCAATGCGACTTGATAATCCTGCTGTTCACTGCGGCACTTATGCAACACTAGTGGTTGAAACTGGTGAGATGGCGCCCGAATTTGTTGGTCATTTCTTATCTTTTCAGCCTTCGCTCTTACACCACAAGGGAAAAGTGCCAAATGGTAGGCGCAATAAAGCACCTTATAACGCTTGGTATCTCACCACACTTCATCATGTACAGAGTCATGATGCGAGGTGCCACGTCGATTGGTTGCTAGACGCTTTAATTAAAAAAGAGGATGAGCTTCGACAAATCACGACACTTGCCAATCGTGTTTTTGTCTCTCTGACATGGCTCGGCAACCCATCTCGCGCCCAACCTAAACTGAGCCCAACCCAAATGCGAAAACTCGTCCGGTTAGATTTGGACATTACGTGGCAATGGATACCCTCAGAGGCACAAGACGTAGAGGCAAACCAAGCCATAGCAGAAGCACAATAAAAAGCCCCGAATTCACATTCGGGGCTTTTTGATTGCTTAAGATTTAGCGTGACTTACAGCTCAATCGTTACCGTTTCGCCGTCAACCGTTAGCTCTAGCGCGTTGCCGACTAGCTTGTGAGACACTTCAACTTGCTCGCCGTTGTTCTTATTTGGAACAAGTAACGTTAGGATGTTGTGCTCTTTCGCAGCGCCAAACTCCACTTCCACGTGGCGGTGGATTTCAAGATCTTGGTACTCGTATGGGTCAACGTCGCCGAAGCCTTCAACGTTCTTAACAGATTCAATGTTGTCTGCAGACTCGTTGATGAAGTTCACGTCAAGGTGAGCCACTTCGCCACGGATAGTGAACGATTTATCAGCCACTTCGTTTGTGAATGTGGTGTGCATCAGCCAAGTCATGTCTTTCTCTTCAGAAAGCGCAGCCTTGTCTTGCATTACGAATACTTTGCCTTTCACAAACCAGATCTTACGCTTGTAAGATTCGATTTCAGGTACGAAGTACTTGTAAGATGCTGTTGCATCACCTTCCACCATCTTCACATCAGACTCTGTATCGTAGTCAGTGATCTGACCGCCCGCTTCAATACAGAAGCGATCTTGGTGGTTTTCATAACCTGTGTTCTTGTTCTCGCCGTACTGACCTTTACCACCGAATAGAGGCAGATTCTTCGAGAAGGTCTGACGACGCCACTTAGTGTGCATGTCCACACCGAAGCCACCGTAGTAACCCGTGATTGCCGCTAGCGTTTCGCCAAATGCGTGTAGAGTGAACGCGTTTTGGTCACCGTGTGAGTGAGAGATAGAACCAAATGGTGAACACTTGAATACCATGTGGATGTGGTTATCACGCTCAGTCATCTTGTTGTGGAATGCCGCCCAACCTGTGATTGGGAATACTTTCAACAGTGGGTCATTTGACGGTGCTTTCTCTTCTGGTGCGTCCCAAAGGATGTTGAAGCGTAGATCGTCGTAGCCGAAGTCCCACCAACCAAAGTTGTAGAATTTCGTATGCGCTTCAGTATCACGACCTTTGAGCTGGTTGTAGTACCAAACGTACTCAGGCTTCTGGTTAACACCCGCGTAGTGCTTGATGTTGTAAGCCAGTTTTAGACCTGGGAAATCACCGATTGATGACTGGTCACAGAAGCTCGCACGCTTAGAGTGAACAGGCATACAGTATAGTGGGAAGTCACCTGTGTTTTCGTAGAATGTCTTGTTGAACATGTCTACGCCACAGTAGGCTTTCAATAAGTCGAATGCTTCGCCTAGGAACGCAGTTTGTGTGTTCCAATAGTCAGGACCTTCAGCCCAACCGCCGTCTTCACCGCCCCATGGTGGGTAGTGTACCGCGTAGTACTCTAGTGCGTATGCAATGTACTCGCCTGCTTTCGGGTGATCGTGGTAAAGCGCGATACACGTTGGGATAATAGCAGAAGAGATAGAACGAACACCGTGGCTGTTCAGTGGGTTGTTCAGTAGATCAACCGTTACTTTCAGGTGGTGCATGATTTCGTCTAGACGCTCAATCAATGCATCTTGAACTTGCTGGCGCTCTTCATCTGTGAAGTGAGCGTGTAGCCAGTCGTAGCCCCAAGCCATAGCTGCGATAACACGAAATGCCGCTTCATCGTTGTAGCCACGAGACGTTACGCCTTCTGGATCGTAAGTCGATAGTTTTAGCGTCCAAGCTTTTGCTTTTGCGATTAACTCTTCGTCTTCTTTTACGATACCTGCAATGGCAAGGTTACGTGTCGCGTTAAGGGCCATTTGGCAATCAACGTACATTTGACGCCAGTAAGGACGCCAAAGCGACGCTTTACCTACCGTCTCTTCCGGATAAGGCTGCGGCTCTGCGTAAGGTTCAGTCTCAAGGAACTTAACCGTCGAGTTATTGTAGAAGTCATCAAACATGCAGTGAGATTCATCTGCACGTACCGCCGCTTTGAATGCCTCTAGATCTTCTGCCTGAACCAGAAGGCGTGGACGCGCTTCACTGAGGTTATCGAGGAAAGACAGGTCAAAGTCGCGCTTTTGAACTTCGATTGGGAGTAGGTCGACAAGATTACCTGCTGAAGTATCGTTTTCCAGCTTCATCTTCCTGATGGCATCAAGAGATTTTTGGTTGCTCATACTAACTCACTTATATCATTGAACGGTGATGGGTTACCCCAAAAAGATTGATGCTATTGTAATACAATTAAGATGAGGAAGTAAAAAAATATCCGAAAAATTGCGATGAGGTCACACCTAGCCTAAGAACGCATATATCAAACAGTGATTCAATCGTTAAAATTTGTAAGACTAATAGACTCAAGCTACCTCAAGGTGCTGGATTCAGAAACAGGCTAGCGCATCGAACTCAAGGCAAAGGCGTGAAGGAAAGGCTTGCTGAAAAACTTAGACATTCTCACTGATCACCCATCCTGCAGTTACGCGTGTATAAGCCGACAAAGTTGGATAACTCTCTCATATAAATCGGAGGGTGCGCCGTCGCTACCGCGATGGTGAAGATAGACCACCCCCTTGTGATTCATGAAATGCGAATCTGGGCGGTTTAAATCTAATGGGGCGCCATGGCAATCACTGACCCACACATCGTTATCCCAAACCTGACGCGCAGCCTCAGCAATCGCCGCGGTTGCACTAAAATCCCACAAGCTTCCACCGCCTTTACGTTTTTTGGGTAACTTCAGATAGGCGGCGTTAGGCGTCTCCATCACCTTGATGGCATTCATCACAGCGCCCGAGGTGTGATGAACTCTGACTTCAGAAAACCCATCGTCACGCACGGTGGATTCAAGCTTGTCCAAGAAATCGTTAAAACGTTGCTCATTGAGAAAGCTACGATCGATAAAGAGATCAAAAACAGACGTTGCACCCTTTTCCCCTATGGGTTGCCAGTGCATACCGTTCTTGTGTAATAGGGTGACTGTATTTCCTAATAGGGCTTGATAGTAATCTCCTGTAGCGGGATTCATCACCACCCCCAAAACCGGTGAGCCATCTTGTCTAACCAAGGCAATTGAAACGGCAAAACCCGCAGTGCCTTCAATAAAAGGCAAGGTCCCATCCAAAGGATCAATCGACCAGAAGTAATCGGCATCATGGCGTGAGTGACGACTCGCTGACACTTCGTCAGCGCCTTCTTCTGCCAGTATCACAATGCCATATTCATCCAAAGAAGAGGCTAACTTACTCACGATCAACGCTTGACTATCAACATCCACCTGCGTCACGACTTGGGAACTAAGGGTATCGCCAGCCACCTTATCTTTGACCTGTAAGGTTTGCCTATCGACTGTCGCGATTAAACGCCCTGCTTCAATAGCCGCGTCAGTGGCACATGTCAGCAAACGGTGAAGTTGGCAATCACTTAATCTCATCACGATCCCTCAACCAAGTCATGGCGTGGTCTGTTAGCGTCTCTGTGTAAGCATTTATCTTCCAATGCTCAGGCGACCAACCTTTTACAAAACGTTGAAAATCAGCCCAAGCCACACAAAATAGCGGACGCCAATGTCGCTCCACCTCATCTCCATCAATGTCTGAATGACATTGCGATAACGCCGTTCTCAAAGTACTAAAGTAATGAGCAAGGTAACGCGCGACGAGTTGCTTATTTGATTCAACACTTTGCTCAAAATTCAACACGCTGCTGAGAAAAAGGCATACATCCTTCATGCCACAGCCTCCGCCAACATATTGAAAGTCTACAGCCGCAGCCTTTGAACCATCAGGGGTAAAACAGAAGTTGGCTAACTTGGCGTCACCATGAACCAACGTTTGATATTCACACTGTCGTAGCAACGCATCTAATGGTTTCGCGGCGTTTTTTAGCCTATGATCAGCCAAAGCCGCCAGCTCATCTGGGCGCGTGGCCAGATGCCAATAAGTGCCCATCGGCCAAAGGCCGTGCTTTTCACATTCATGACCTTTACCCATATACTGCGCGTGAAAGTGTGCGAGCCACTCTAAACATGCCAGCACTGAAGGCGCTTCAACTTGCTGATGCGTTTCACTGTACCCAGCCACCGTTAAATCTTCGAGCACTAGCACAATGTCATTGCCGGTTTGCTCCACCAACAGGCACTCGGGAACTTTTGCAGCACACTGATTGGCGTAATGCTGATACCAGTTCACTTCCACTTGATACGAATCGCACTTTCGTTGATGAGAGCGGGATGTTTTCCAACCGCGGGGATGTTCTGACGATTCTCGTTGATCACGGGGGAGGGAAATGTACTTAACAATGACGGAAGGAACTTGACCGCCCTCCAAATAGACGCGAACCAGTTCTCCGTAGCCACTCCACAGAGTTTGTATGGACTCAACCTTGGAGACGCAACTTGCATCGAAGTGGCGAACAAAGTTATCAAGTATGTTAACGGGCATCTTCATCGATAAAAAAGCTTCTCAGACAGAGGAAGCTCGATAGTATCACGGACCTTAGCGGCAAAGAAAAGCGCCACCCGAAGGTAGCGCTTAGTCACGAGCAATTGCATTAGATTACAAACCTAATTCGTTACGCTCTTTACGTGTCATGAATGGGTAAGGTGCTTTGAATACATCCGCAGGCACTTCGTAACGCTTACGCGCGTCGTCCAACTCTTTATGCATCATTTCACGCACTTCTTTATACTCTTCCGATTCGTAAACGTTGTTCACTTCTGTCGGATCCATCTCTAAATCGAACAGCTCGAACCAACCTTCACCCTTGTTTTCCGAGTAGAAGTCGATCAGCTTGTAACGCTCAGTTCGCACACCGTCATGACGAGGGACATTGTGCGCACCATGCATGTAGTAGTGGTAGTACACAACACCGCGCTCATCATGCCACTCAGCATCTGTTCTTTCGCCTGTCAGCACATCCAAGAACGAACGACCTTGCATCTCTTTTGGCGCTTCGTAACCCGCAGCTTCTAGGAAAGTTGGGCCAAAATCAATGTTTTGAATCATGGCTTGCGGACGTTGCTCAGGGGCGATTTTCTCTGGCCAGCGAATCATGAATGGCATCTTCATGCCTTCTTCATACATGTAGCGTTTTTCCGCCCAACCATGCTCACCGATAAAGAAGCTTTGGTCTGAGCTGTAAACCACAATGGTGTTTTCAGCCAAACCAGATTCGTCTAGGTAATCTAGGATTCGACCCACGTTTTCGTCGATAGTAACCACGGTCGCCATGTAGTCACGCATAAAGCGTTGGTACATGTACTCTAGGCGAGGAATTTTAAGTTCACGAGGCACATCACCCCAGCGGCGCTTGTACATAGGATCTTTCATTTTTTCCCAGTACTCAACGTTCGCATCATCGTAAGCATCATGGAACGCAGCACGCTGCTCTTCTGTTAAGCGGTTCATCCACTGATCTAGATGCCAGCGTTGATCCCCATCCATACTTGCTAACCACTCTTCACGCACACGCGCTTTTTCAGGGGTCGTTGGCGCAGGTGGGAAGGCGTTGATACCGACTGGCGTCATACCGTAAAGCTGCATCCACGCATTGGCAGCATGTTCACCGCGCGTATTGTAATCATCGAACAACGTCGCTGGGACTGGGAAGTTATGATCAATAAACTTGGTCATGTTACGCGCAGGTGGACGACGCGGGGTATGCGGCGCTTTGTACTGTACTTTAAGCAGGAAAGGTTTGTCTTCATCCCAAGACTCTTCTAGCCACTCTAAAGACATATCAGTGATAAGATCGGTTGAATAGCCTTCGATTTCCTGCGTTTTACCCTGTTGATCGATAAACTCTGGGTTGTAATACGTTCCTTGTCCACCTGAGCCATTCAAAACCAAAGAGTAACCAAACTCGTTAACCGGTGTTGGCTTCATATGCCATTTACCAATCAATGCCGTATCGTATCCGTTCTCTTCAAGAATCTTAGGGAAGATGGTTTGATTCGGGTTCCAACGTGACGTGTTATCAATCACACCATTTTTATGTGAGTGCTTACCTGTCATCACTGAGGCGCGGCTAGGTTGACAGATAGAGTTAACTACAAAGGTATTTTCGAAAATTGCCCCTTCATTGGCGATACGGTCAATGTTAGGTGTGTGACCCAGCGTAGGGTCATAAGCACTGATAGCACGGTTGGAGTGATCATCCGAGAAGATGAAAAGAATATTGGGTTGCTCACTCTGCGCCGCGGCGGCACCAGAAAATGCAGAAGCCGTTAACAGAGCACCAATCCCGAGTGAAAGTGTGGAACGTTTTATTTTCATAATATCCTTGCCTGAATAAACGAGACAGATTTAATCTTGCAGCATGAATGCTGGCATTCAAAATGTGTAAACATTCTGATAAGTTTGAAACACCTGGACCAACAGGTAGAAATTAGCTTTAGTATTAGCAGTAATATTACTTAGCCAGTTTCGACAAACCAACCATAACCTCGAAATGAAATATAAACGTTTCGACCACCAAGATCAAAAAAGGGTTCTAAAACTGTGACCCGTGCAATATTCCATTTCGACAATTAAAAAAGGCTGTATTTTAAAATACAACCTTTTAAATACTTACTTATATTTCTCACATTTAAACAACAATCATCATTAATGACCGAAGTAGTTATTATGTGTGTTAAAGAACTCGACACCCAAGTGTTCAGGCATCGCAGCAATACCAAATAAAAACGTCGAAAAATCAACACCTTCTATGTAATTCGCTTTCCAATTCGGCTCATCATAGCTATAACGCCATAATATCTCGTAGCCTCCTTCCAATTCATGGCGTGCATTAATAGAATCATCGCGGTAAGTCGCAATTAGATCATTTAGCGCACGATCATTGTAGGGAATATAGCCAGCTAAGATATGAGGCGAAACCACTAAATTATGGTTAAACTGTCGATCACCATCGAAATGGAATCGGTCTACACAATAACCGTCAGGGCACGCACCTGCACCACTACCCCATTCATATTCCTGTAACCCTTCAATCTCTAAATCTCGCCAAAATGCAAAGTCTGCTTTTGCTGAATTTTCCAACGCTTCAACAAATTGCGGATTATTTGAAAAATCATGTAGCAAATAGTTATTAAATAAGAAATTGAATTGAGACGTAAACCAGCGCTCACCTTCAGAAAGGACTGGAATGTCATTATATTTTGCAACGGGTAGATAACGGGTATTTGCATACCAAATATCCCAGAATTTTCGGGCATTCTCACCATTAAGCGCGTTTTCAAAGTCTTTCGCTTGTTGATTGGCAATCGAAGCCACCAACATATACTCATTGAACGCTTTGGTACGGTGAGGTTTAAACGAGCCATCGGTGTGCTGTGCTAGGTAGATTCGCCCAGTACGCACATCAGCAATATATTGGGTAAGATCCGTATTCTGATACAAGAAGTCCGCTAACGCGGCAATTTCTTCATTGTCAGCAAAGTAGTTTTTGGCAAATAGCGCACCACAAATCATGATCGCACTATCAACAGGGCTCCAATCATCGCCAATCGCTTCGCCCGTTTCGGTGTTGTAGAAATGAATAAAGGTATTGGTGGCATTCTGCGCGACAGTGATCTCAGGATCTTGGCCCGCCAGTTTACGTAAGGTCTGCAACGCCATCGCTTCAGCTTCTGGCTCCCACCCGTTAGCGTGGCCAATTGTCAAAGCAATCAGTCCCATGCCGGAGTTAGCAATGGAACCGCGACTGTCATGCTGACCATCTAAAAACAACTTGTCCTCATACGAACCGTTGTCATTACGCAGTTGCTGCCAATAGGCATAGCCGCCACGATAGAGCGATTGGATGATCTCCTCGTCACTTTTCTCTGTTGTTGCCATTGCGGTGGCTGGCAATAACGCGGCCCCTAATAACAGTGAAATCAGCTTTTTATTCATGATACTACCTTGAGAAATTGCAAAATCGTCTGAGAAAAACTCCGACAAAATGGATCAATTGCGCTAACAATTTTTTAAAACGTTTCGATTTCAATCTGGCAGCGTTTTCGCCTGTATGCATCCAAGCTGCCAGAATCATGACAGAACTTAGATGGTGATATTCAAACCAACACGGAACTGAAGCTCTTGACGGTCGCCATTACTATAATCCTGAGGGCCGTCTTTAAAGTCACGTGTGTTATCACGGTACTGAACATTCGCCACCCCGCGAATATTGCGCGTCAACCTCTTGTTGTTGTTAAAGTTGATTGCCCAATAGTCGTAGCCATTCCAGTAGCGACCACTCTCTTCATGACCAATCAACATGTTCAATTCAGTGGTAATATCGTGGAAATGGCGCACACGAACAAATGGCTTCACATTGTAGTTGCGACGGCGATTATCATAGTCTGAATTATCTGGCGTCCCAGCGTAAGTACCGCTAATACCAAAGTTAACGGTTCGGCTATAGCGGTTAACATAGTTAATATCGAATGAGTAGGCATTCCATCGGTCGTTGTCACGATTGCCGTTAGCGCTTGCGGTGCTGTTGTAACGCTCGCGCCATTTGAACTGATAATCACCAGTTGCAGAGATAAAGTGGTTACCAAACGTGAACTGCGCGCCTGGTTTCAATTTTAGCTCGTAGTTTGTATTGCCTTGCGCTTCTGTTTGACGAATCAGTACAGGTTCAGCAAACCAACTAAAGCTAGGGCTCACCCACTGCTCGTAACGTGGCGCAAGCGTGAAGTTGACACGGCCATGCTGAGTTGTGTGATCAGGACTCTCTTTCAGCCATGATTCCGACAGTACGTGGCGAAAGCGGAAGTTTTCATTAATGCGAGTTGAACCATCTAAGTAGACAAATCGGTAAGATTTTCTTTTTGGCGCATATTCTGAAACTGACTCGTTGTAGACAAGTCCAGTAAAGAAGTTGGTGCGGCGTTGACTGGCACCACTGTCTTGCTGAACCTGAATCGTATCGATGTCACCATCCATATCAATTTGGTTCGAACCACTGTTTGCAAATGCTGCTCCCGATAACAGTGCTGCGCTCACACCCAATGCAATTTTCTTTTTCATTTTTTGTGTTCCACGTTCTGAGTAAATGGGTATCTGGTCGTTGCTGCCGTGCTTTTCAGCTCTGGTCAAACACGCAAATTCGCCTAAATAACCAAACTTTTTGACAGCTCGATGTCCTTTCTTCGGCAAAAGATAAACGTTTCGATTGAGATGTCAATCGGTTGACGGGGATCACACACATACATATAAACTATTAATTTTTAATATTATTTTAGTAAAAATTCGCATTAAACACTCGCCAACTAAATACCAATTCTATGAAGACCATCACAGTAACCTCATCGATATCTAGTGTTTTATCCAGTTTACATTCAGAAACAAGCGTATATAGCTAGTTATAGTTGTTTTAAGTCATGATCATGGTTGTTAATACGTTTAAACATCGTGGAAGTGACAAAATATGGCGAGTCGACATTTACAGGCATCCAATACCTAGTACTTCAGAGAGACTGGTCACACATTTAGACAAAAAAATCGCGTTCCAGTCACTTTACAGGACGATTATCGTTGAACAGGGAGGGTAGTTTTTGTAATGTCCGGCCAAAACATAGAAACGTTTAAACAAAACATTCCTACTCTAAAAGGGGCTTCTGATATGAAAAAGGCAATCCTTACCTCGGCAACGGCTCTGCTGCTCATGATGTCTGCGGGTGCACATGCATTTGACGAACTGAAACCAAGCGATCAACGCCGTCTAACCAATGAAGTGCACGAGATGCAAGTCATCCTAAAACTGAGCGACGCGGATGCAGATCGTATCAAGCAAGCAAAAGCAGACATGATGAAAATTACCCAACAGCTTGTTGCCCAACACGGTCGCGGAACCGATGAGTTCAAAGAAGCCCGTCGCCCGCACTGGCGCAATTACCAGCAAGAACTCTTCAGCGTGATTACGCGTGATCAGCTCAAAGAATATAACCAAAAGAAAAGCCAATAAGCACCAAAGGATTACCCTACAATGAAACATAACAAATCTTACCTTGCCCTTTTGATTGCCGCTTCTGTTGGTTTAACGGGATGTTTAAGTGATAACCATGGCCCTAAACCAGGGGGCGGAAACCCAGGCGGTGATGACAACCAGCTCAACTCTCAAGTTCCGATGTACTACCGTTTCAACAATGATGCAAACCACCCTAACCCGTATGTCTTTAAGGCTGTAGACAGCACTGATTTTGTTGCCGATGTTGATGGCGAGCCAAATGCCGCGCTTGAAAACATCCAAGTAACGGGTGATTTCATTGAACTCGAACCACTCACCGTCACAGTGTCAGAAGACAGCGCTAAGATCATTTTTGAAGCGAATGATTTGTTCGACGTCAACAATGCCAATAATTATAACGCTGACAACGAACAGCACTTTGGTGGTACAGTGCAGCTCCTTGTCAACACGCATAGCTATGAGATTGGCGATCCTCAGAACCCTAATCGCGTTTATCTCTCTATGGGGAGTGGTGAAGACATCTACTCCTACGACATTACAGGCGCAATGGTCGCCTCTGCCAATGCGAACAACCCAGCGCAACTTATCCGTGTGCCACTAAACTGCTTCATTGACGAAGGATTAGATCTGGCCAAAGTTGACCTTGGATTAGCTATCCAAAGTGAAGGAGCGCTCAGCTACGATATTAGCCAAGTAAGAATGGCAAGTAATTCGACCACCATGACACCATCTAGCAATCACCTGCAAGGCTGTTTCAAGAATGAGGGTAGTAAAGTACTCACGACTGAAACCGCTCATCTCAATCGTGACCAAATGGTAGATGGCAGCTGGACACTTGATGGTGAAGCTCAAAACGTTCGGTATGTGCGCGGTAAATCAGCCAACATTACCTTTGAAGGAACTGCTGAAGGTGCAGTTCGCGCAAGAGGCATTGAATATAACGAAGGCAACTTTGATAAAAATCGCCGAAGCATTCTGACCTATGCCATTGAAGCCTCTAGCGAACTCGGCGACATGGCATACCCTCGTCTGGACATCAGTCACTATATGCAGAACGGCGAACTGCAGATGACATACATCTCCCCTCAAGCGAGCACTATGCCTGCAGACGGTGAACTAGAACTTGTCGTTCAGATGTACACGCCGGGTAACAACACAACAGGTATGGTTGAAAATGGCTATGAGAATAGTATTGCGATCGCCTTCAACTTAACAGAAGCCAACATGGAGCCAGGCACGCCTCTGGATATTTCAATTCCAGTACGTGATTTGTTTACCTCACCAAACGGCGCCGTGAAGTTCAATACCCTTCAATACATTGAGAAAATCGAAACGCATATCCAACAGGTCAATGACAATGGCGATATCCATTTCAACGATCTTGAAGGTTTCCGATATGGTCTAGCCGACATCAAGCTAGTTATGAACCCAGAAGCCGCGCAATAAAACACGCTTACCAAAGTGGCTGGAAACAGCCACTTTTTCGTTTACTAAGGCTTAATCTATGAAATCTCATTCGATTAATAAGTCTCTTCTCAGTTTGGCCGTTGGCAGCGTATTGTGCACCGCGCCTGCTCTCGCTGAAACCGATCGCAGTTCCGCTGAACAACCTAATGTGGTGTTTTTCTTTGTTGATGATATTGGTTACGCTGACATGGGCTTCCAACATCAAAGCCAAGATGTGGTCACCCCACATATGGATCAACTCGCGGCTGAAGGTGCGGTGTTCTCTGCCGGTTATGTGACCGCAGCCGTCTGTGGTCCCTCTCGAGCCGGCTTGCTGACGGGGCGATATCAACAACGCTTTGGCTACCACGATAACATCGGGCCCTTTGTCAGCGCACCCGATATCGAACAAGGCTTACCACTGACGCTCTCTACCTTGGGTAACTACTTCCAAGATGCCGGCTATGTGACAGGCTTCATTGGTAAATCCCACGACGGCGAAGATCCGAAATTCTGGCCGCACAACCGTGGCTTCGACGAATACTACGGCTTTAACAACGGGGCTGCCGACTACTTTGTTTCGGGTCGCAATGTTCAAAATGCCAAGCAACATGCCTATTCATCGATCCATCGCAACGATGAGCTACAAGATAACTTCGACGGTTATCTGACTGACATTTTTGGTAACGAAGCCGTTGAGTTCATTGAACGCCACAAAGAGAACCCATTCTTCCTGTATGTCCCTTTCAATGCGTCTCATGGGCCAATGCAAGCCAAAGCGGAGGACCTTGAAAAATTCAGTCACATTACTGAAGAGCTGCGCCGCAAGTTTGTCGCCATGACCTACAACATGGACCTCAACATCGGTCGCATCGTTGATGCTCTCGAAGAGAACGACTTGATGGAGAACACCCTGCTGATCTTCATCTCGGATAATGGCGGAAAACCAAAGGGGAATGGTTCATACAACACGCCACTGCGTGGTGATAAGAACAGTTTCTGGGAAGGCGGTATTCGCGTGCCATTCACCGTAACTTGGCGTGGCACGATTCCAGCGAATCAACGCATCGACGACCCAGTGATTTCTCTTGATATTTTGCCCACCACCTTAGCCGCCGCGGGCGTCGATATCAAAGACGACTGGCAACTGGATGGCGTTAATCTCTTACCAAGGCTCCTTGGTGAAACGGATCAGCTTGATGAACGTTTTCTCTATTGGGCGATGAACACCAAAGTCGCCATCCGCGATAATGATTGGAAAATGGTCATTCCTTACACCCTCGCCGATCACCCTAAAGCTGAGCTTTACCATATCAGTCAAGATATCAGCGAAAGCCACGATCTTGCTGAGAAAGAGCCCGAGCAACTAGCACGTTTGATGCGCGAGTTCAAAAAATGGGAAGCCCAAAACGAAGCGCCAAAATGGGGCTGGAACCGCAACATGTTCCCGTACGCCAATGGCTGGCGTGGTCGAGACTAATCACTAAAAATAAGACAATAACGATGAAAAAAACATTACTCAGTGCAGCAATACTCACCACTTTCTGTGCTCCTGTTAGCTATGCAGTGGCATCAGAAGTGACACAACCGAATGTGGTGATTCTCTTCGCCGATGACATGGGCTACGCCGATGCGGGTTACCACAATATCAGTCAAGATGTCGAAACCCCAAACCTTGACCGTTTGGCCGCACGCGGCGCTATCCTAACGGCCGGATATGTCACCGCGCCTGTCTGTGGCCCATCACGCGCAGGTATGATGACTGGCCGCTACCAACAACGCTTTGGTTTTCACAACAACACCGGGCCATTCGTACGTGAAGAAGGTATCGTCCAAGGTATGCCTGAAGATATGCTCAACAACAACTTCGGCTACTACTTCCAGCAAAACGGCTACACCACAGGCATGGTAGGTAAGCACCATGACGGTAAGCAACGCAAGTTCTGGCCGCATCATCGTGGTTTCGATGAATTCTATGGTTTCAACAATGGCGCCGCTAACTATTTCGTTGGCCCCAAAAACCAAGAAGAAGCGGCACGTAAACCTTTCTCTGTCATGTATCGTAATGA
Source organism: Thaumasiovibrio subtropicus (assembly GCF_019703835.1). Classification (NCBI taxonomy): domain Bacteria; kingdom Pseudomonadati; phylum Pseudomonadota; class Gammaproteobacteria; order Vibrionales; family Vibrionaceae; genus Thaumasiovibrio; species Thaumasiovibrio subtropicus. Next base: position 1,513,004 of record NZ_AP023055.1, read on the forward strand.
TGAAGTGGATGAAAACTTCGATGAGTACCTGACAGACCGATTCGGCACAGAAGCGATCAGTTTCATTGAGCGACACAAAGACAACCCATTCTTACTGTATGTCCCTTTCAATGGTATTCACGGGCCATTGCAAGCTACCGACGAAGATCTGGCTCGCTATGAGCACATCGAAGATGAAAAACGTCGTAAGCTTGTCGCGATGAACTATAACCTCGACAAGAACATTGGCCGTATCATGGACTCGCTCGACGAGAATGGGCTAACTGACAACACCATTGTTATCTACCTTTCTGATAACGGTGGTAAACCAAAAGGCAACGCGTCATACAACCACCCACTGCGCGCGGAAAAAGGCACAGTATGGGATGGCGGTATCCGCATTCCATTCACCGTCTCTTGGCCGGGACAGATCCCAGCAGGTCAAACCATCGACGACCCAATCATTTCATTGGATATCTTGCCGACGATTGCCAACGCAGCGGGGATCGAAATCCAAGCGGATTGGCAGTTAGATGGCGTCGACATCATGCCGCTTCTAAAAGGTGATACGGACAAGCTTGAAAACCGCTTTATCTACTGGAATACCAGCCGCGCTGGCGCAATCCGAGATGAAGACTGGAAGCTAGTCATTCCAAATATCACCGCACAGCGTCCACGCTATCAATTATTTAAGATCAGCGAAGATATTTCGGAATCGAATGAGCTTTCTAAACAACACCCTGAGCAAGTTGAGCGTTTATTGAATGCTTGGCACGCATGGGATGCCGAAAATGAAGATGCGAAGTGGGGCTGGAACCGCAACATGTTCCCAGTCGAAACCAACTGGCGCAACCTCAACTCACTCTAATAATAAAACGCAACATCACTCACTGATTTTGGGGCGCGCTGCGCCCCTTTTTTAATCGAGGACACTCACATGTCTGTCTGTAAACTTGCCTTCACCGCAACGGCAATATTAACAAGCGGTGCTGCTCTTGCCGCCATACATCCGAGAGCTGATTTGGAAACAAAACCCAATGTCATCGTCATCTACACCGACGACCAAGGCTGGGGCGACGTGGGCTACCACGGTTTCGATGATATACATACCCCCCACATAGATGCCCTTGCCGCAGGGGGAACGTATTTCACTCAAGCCTATGTATCAGCCTCTGTTTGCGCGCCATCACGTGCAGGCATGCTAACTGGTGTCTATCAACAACGCATGGGTATCTACGGCAACTTTGCTCAGAACCATATTCCCCGCTCTCAGCCTCTAATGATGGAAATGATGCAATCGCTTGGCTATAAAACCGGCGTCGTTGGTAAGTGGCATATGGGGGAGCCCACGGGTAAGCCCAATGAACGAGGTGCTGACTTCTTTTATGGTTTTCATGGCGGCTCCCACAATTACTTACTCTCTGATGCAGAAGAAGGCGGAAAGCCATGGCTATCACCACTCTATCGAAACACCACGCCTGAGCCACCAATTCAAGAAAGCAACGGCTATCTCACTGAGTTATTTACTGACGAAGCGGTCGGCTTCATTGAACGTCATGTTGATCAACCCTTCTTTCTTCATCTCGCTCACTTTGCCGTGCATCATCCTTGGCAAGTGCCTGATGGCTACATTGAGCGATTAGATCACCTCGAAGTACATCATGAAGAACGTCGATTTTTTGCCGCTCAGAGTCTGGTCTTAGATGATGGCGTGGGGGCATTAATGGCAACACTCGATAAGCACAACCTGACAGACAACACCCTGATTTTCTTCATGAGTGACAACGGTACACCTCAAGGACAAGGTTTCGAAGAACCGCGCCGAAAACAACGCGGCGAAACAACCATGTCAAGTCCCGGTCCTTTTAACGGCTTCAAAGGGGATACCTATGAAGGCGGGATTCGCGTACCTTTTATTATTCATTACCCGGCCCAAATTCCAGCAGGGCAAGTTTACCCCCACATGGTCTCGGCGCTCGATATCATGCCCACGATTGCGGCACGATTTAACTATTCACTCGATGCAGATTTCAATTTTGATGGCGTCGATCTCCTCCCTTTCCTCGTTGACGAGGCAAACAGCACTTCAAAGCCCCACACGACACTCTATTGGCGACGCGATGAAGATTATGCTATTCGAGATGGTGATTGGAAGCTGACATGGAATGACGCCAACGGCCCACAAACCATCCAACTGTTTAACATGGCCAATGACCCCTTCGAAGACAACGATCTCGCCAATACCCATTCAGAGATCGCGCAAAACCTCAAAGATCAATTTGATGCATGGGAAGCCACACTACCCATCAACAAACTCAGTGAGAAACCCACCAATAGAAATCAGGATTTCGACAAAGGCCACCAAGTCAATGTTAAACGTTTTAACGAAACAGTGACAAAATCGCACTAACCACCACACTGGCCAGCTTTTTTGCAACATCACCATCAAGGCTGGCTTAGACAATTTTACTCATCTTCTCCCTGCTTCAACCCCACCCTGACAGTGCTCACAATCTAATAATAAAATTACTCCTCAGACGAAGAATTCGACCTTTCCTCATTGAAAATCCCACTTCTATTCGGTACCTTCATCAGTAGAAACGTTTATACAATAGATTAAAAATCAGTCGCGATTTGCTGTCCTGTTTCATACGGACACGAACTGAGGTAAGCAAGCGCGTGCCCATCAAGATTTGAAGGAAAACCATGTCGACTTTTACGCAATGCCATGTCATGGCCAAACCCTCTAGTGCGGTATGTAACCTCAGTTGTGATTACTGTTTTTATTTAGAAAAAGAGAACCTGTATCCAGAGCGAAAAACCCGCTGGAAAATGTCCGATGAAACCCTCGAGCTTTATGTGAAACAGTACATTGAAGCGCATGACACGCAAGAGGTGGAGTTTGCTTGGCAAGGGGGTGAGCCAACGCTAATGGGGCTCGATTTCTTCCGCCAAGCGGTTGCCTTACAAGAAAAATACAAAGGCACGAAAACCATTCGCAATGCGTTTCAAACCAATGGGTTACTCATCGATGACGCCTGGTGTGAATTTTTCAAACAACATCAATTTTTGATCGGCATTTCGATCGACGGCCCCGCTAAGTTCCATGACCACTACCGCGTCTCTCGTTCGGGGGCAACCAGTCATGAAAAAGTCATGGCGGCAATATCGCTCATGAAAAAACATGGCGTTGAGTTCAATACGCTAACCGTGCTTAACAACGAAAACGTCCAACACCCTGAAGAGGTCTATGACTTTCTTGTCGGCATTGGTTCACAGTTTTTGCAGTTCATTCCTATTGTTGAGCGCTGCGCGCAGGAAGCAACGGAAGACGGTTTATATCTGATTAGCCCAGAACACGACCAAACCGCGAAAGTCACCAAATGGTCTGTTCCAGCGGCGGCCTACGGCGAGTTTCTTAATCGCGTCTTTGACCGCTGGGTTCAAAAAGATGTCGGCCGTATCTTTGTCAATACCTTCGATGCCACGCTAGCCGCGTGGTGCAATGAAGCGCCGGGTATCTGTGTGCAGTCAGAAACCTGTGGTCGTGCGTTTGCGCTGGAATCGAATGGTGACCTCTACAACTGCGACCACTTCGTCTATCCAGAACACCGATTAGGCAATCTTCATGACACCACAATCCGTGAAATGAACCAGCTCGAAGCGGCGACTGAATTTGGGATGGCAAAGAAAACGTCGCTCACGAAACAGTGCCAAAGCTGCGAGTTCCGCTTCGCTTGCCATGGTGGTTGTCCTAAACATCGCTTCAATGTCGCGTCAACCGGCGAGCCCGGCCACAGTTACTTCTGCGCCGGATACAAAGCCTTTTTTGCACACACCGCAGCGAAAATGCAACAGATGCGCGACTTACTTCAACGTGGTCGCCCGGCTTCAGACATCATCTATTTGCAGCTTCAACAGCAAATGACTGCCACACAATTTAGTGTGGGCCGCAACTCTCCTTGCCCATGTGGCAGCGGGAAAAAATACAAACGTTGCTGCGCAGCGTAATCAACGAGGCTCTGCCTAGCACTTTCCTACGGCGGAGCCACAACCACATTTTGTAGATCACTTTCGATGACGCAAGGCTGCGTTAGTCATTGTCACGCTTGTCGGATGGAAAGACCGCACATGAAAGCTTCAACCTATTCGGTAATTTTTACTTCGTTACTTATCTCAGGGTGCGTTTCACTGAACGAAACTCGCGATATTGACACACTCGATGAGGCTGGACTATCACGTACCTACTTCACCGACAACAACGCATCAGCTCAAGACAGCGCGCTCAATCCCATCGACGATTCTGCTCAAGACACACACTATTCGATTCCTGCCTCACCTTGGTGGCAGCACTTTCACGATGAGCAACTGATGCAGTTAATCAATATCGCCTTAAGTGAAAGCCCCACCATCGCCCAAGCCGAAGCCACCATTGCACGAGCAACGGCAATCTCGTCTATTGACAGTAGCCATCGCTACCCAACAGTGACCGGCAGCCTAACACAGGATTACGAGAGACAAGATCGCGCGGCGGGTATCCAGAACAGTCAAACCAATCAAGCAAATTTACGTGCAAGTTGGGAGCTAGACTTCTGGGGTAAACGCCGCTTTGATAGCCAAGCGGCACAGTTTGAAGTATTGGTTACTCAAGCGCAGTTGGATAACGTCGCGCATACACTTGCGGCTGATGTTGCAAGATTATGGTTTCAACTGTTAGAGCAACAGCACACATTGACGATTCTGGAAAAACAGATCGCAAACACCAAAGTCATCACTGAAATCTCCGAGCACAGATACCGCTACGCACAGGAAAGTATCAGTGCTGTTTGGCGACAAGAGCAGCTCTTGGAAGGGTTAATCTCACAACACCAAAGGGCGAGTTACCGTCAACAGATTCACGAAAAACAGATGAACGCCCTATTAGGACGCAATGCCAATACCGCGATTGATTGGCAGTACCCTGAGTTTCCTGACACCCCAAACGTGCAGCTATCTGGCATCAATGCACAAATCTTGTATCAGCGCCCCGATGTCCAACAGCGCTGGTATCAGTACCAGTCTCGCCGCACCCTAACAGGTTCAGCGCAAGCCGCCCGCCTGCCTGATATTACCCTCAATGGCAACATGCAGAGTGGCGAGCTCGATGACCTGTTTAGTTTCTGGAAGATGGACCTCGGGCTGCGACTCAACGTCCCCTTATTCAATGCCGGGCGCATGAAAGCGCAACATGCGCGTGCAGAAGCGCAAGAAAACATCGCCTTTGAGCAATATACCGACACGGTGCTCAACGCGATAAAAGAGGTCGAGGTGAATCTGCTCGAAATTGAAAGTCAGCGTCATCATTTCCAAAGTTTGAAAACACAGCGCCAACAAGCAGAACAGATCTTAGAACTCGAATCTATGCGTTACTCACGCGGCATGCAGAGCTATCTCGATGTCCTTAACGCGCAAGAACGCCTCTACAACCTACAAAAACAAGTCGTTAGTGCTCAGCGTCAGCTGTTTGTTCGTCACATCGCATTACGCCAGTCGATTGGCGGTAACTGGGATGCCTACAGTCACGCATCCCTTTAGCCAATCACTTTAAAGCAAGGAGAGATATCCATGGCAACACCCTCTTCAACGCCACGCAAGGCAATAGTCAGTCTATTTAAATGGGGCTTACCCTGTCTCATTTTGGCGGCGGGTGTCTATGCAAGTCATCATTTCCTTCAAGGAAAACCACCACGCCCATCTCGTCCGGGGCAGCCGCCGAGTCGAACCGTCGATATCGAGCAAATATCGCTAGGCCAAGACATTCCGCAAATTGTGGTGCAAGGCGAGGTCGAAGCTAAACGCACCATTAACTTGCGCTCGCAGTTGCGCGGCTTAGTGACGAAAATGTCTGACGAGCTGGTACTCGGCGGCTTCGTTAAGCAGGGCAATACGCTACTCAATATTGATCCTCGCGATCACGCCCTCGCGGTTAAGGAAGCGGAAGCGACACTGGCCCGCCACAAAGCCCTGTACCAAGTCGAATTTGGTCGCCGACGTGCAGCAGAAATGGAGTACCAGCTCTCGGGGCAAACCTTGTCTGATGACGATCTCGCCCTCGTATTGCGCCAACCGCAGTTAGCGCAGATTGAAGCCGATATCGCTCGCAGCCAAGCCTCCCTAGAGCGTGCGAAACTCAATTATGAGCGTACCCAAATCACCGCCCCTTTTGATGCACAAATTGCGACGCTTGATGTCGCGGAAGGCAGCTTGCTGCGAGATAACTCCCCCATTGTTGACCTCGTTGCCACCGATACGTTTTGGTTACGAGTCAGTGTCCCAGCCCACCAGCTCCAATGGATCACCTTCCCAGAGAATGGCCGTGCCACCGATAGTGATGGTCAATGCATAGGGTCGTCTGTCACGGTACGAAACCCGCATGAATGGGGGGCTCGGGCAGCACGCCAAGGCTGTGTAGTCAGCCTCTTACCCAATCTGGACAGCCGGGTAAAACTTGCTTCACTCCTAATTGAAATTGATGATCCGCTGGCAATGCAGCCAGACAATGCAGGGCAACCCAAAGTGCTCCTCAACGCCTTCTTGCAAGCCGAAATAGACACTAATCCGTTCGAAAACGTCGCCCGTGTTTCACGTCGTCACCTTCAACAAGGTGAATTTGTTTGGCTTATGTCTGAGGACGATACCTTGGTCGCTCAGCCTGTCTCGATTGCTTTTCGCGCTCAAGAGTATGTTTTGGTTGATGACGGCCTGACTGAAGGCGATCGCTTGATCACCACCCCACTACCGGGCGCGGTTGAAGGCATCCGACTCGAAGAGCGGCAGTCCACCGCGGAATTTGACACACCTTTCGCCGCCAATAAGACACCCAATGTGAGTGATATCGCCACCTTACAAGAAGAGAACAGCTAATGGATAAACGACGCGGTGCCATTGCTTGGATGGCCAACAACGGCGTAACCCCCAATTTGTTGATGCTGTTTTTTATCCTTGGCGGGCTCTTAATGGCTTGGCAGATTAAAAAAGAGGTCTACCCCAATTATCAACACAACTCGATTCGAATTTGGGTCCATTATCCCGGCTCGACGCCACTAGAGATGGAGCAAGGTGTCACCCTGCCGATAGAGAATGCCATCAATGGTATCGAAGGGATCAAAGAGATCCATGGTTGGGCCAACTCCGCTGGTACTAACATTACCGCCGAGCTGATCAATGGTGTCGACCCAGAGCGCGTGCTGCGTGAAGTCGAAAGCGCGGTCAATCGCGCCCCCCTGCCCGCGGGTGCAGAAAAGCCAAGGATCTTCCGCAATGAAACCCGCGACCAATCCTTTGAGCTCGTTCTCTATGGCGATGTAGACCCCATTGCACTCAAAGAAACCAGTACCGAAATCCGCAATATCTTACTCAGTTCTCCCGGACTGACCCAAATCGAAGTCGGTGGCTTTTCGAAATACGAGGTACAGATTCAGGTCGACACGCACACCTTACAGCAATACGGTTTAGGTCTCTCCGACGTCGCTAACAGCGTGAGTCGCCATGCGATAAACCAGTCCGGCGGACGCTTAGAAACGGAAGGGGGCGATATCCTCATCCAAATCGACGAAAGTCGCGGTTGGGCAGAAGACTTCAGTGATATTGTTGTGATGCAGTCAGCCAACGGCAGCCGCCTCTATTTAGAGGATATCGCGACCATCCAAGATGGTTTCGCCAATCGTCATAACCGCAACTTTTATAACGGCTACCCTTCCGCCAGTATTCGTATCTACCGCATCGCCGATCAAACCCCGGTTTCGATTTCGGAATCCGTCTATGCCTTAATGGCAGATATCGACGCAGCATTACAACCCGGCATGGCCATTGAAGTTGTTGAAGATGATGCCGTTATCTACCAGCAACGCATGTCATTGCTGCTTAAGAATGCCTTCAGCGGCTTACTGCTGGTGTTGTTCGTCTTGGCCTTGTTCCTTGATGTACGTCTCGCGTTTTGGGTCACTGTCGGTATCCCGACCGCCTTCTTAGGCGCACTGCTCTTCTTACCGAGCATGGACGTGTCTATCAATATGATCTCCATGTTCGCGTTCATTATTGCCCTCGGCATCGTGGTCGATGATGCCATTATCGCGGGAGAGAATATTCACGACAAAATGAGTCAAGGTATGCGGTTCACTGAAGCAGCGGTCGAAGGGGCCAAAGATATCGCCGTCCCGCTGACATTCAGTATCTTGACCAATATCGTCGCCTTTATTCCGATCTGGTTCCTGCCCGGCACACTGGGGTTAACCTTCAAGGTGGTGCCCATTGTGGTGGCCGCTGTGTTCATCATTTCTTGGGTAGAAGCCCTTTTCATTCTCCCAGCTCACTTAGCGCACATCGATTACCGGCAGCCACCCAGATGGACTCGGCCGTTTAACCGCGTCCAACGGGCCGTTGACGCCGTACTACAGTGGCTTATCCAGCGGGCTTATATCCCCAGCTTGCGTCATCTGCTTGCTGGGCGTTACATCGTGATTACCACCGGCTTTGCCATGCTGGTCACCGCCATCGCCTACATCTCTGGCGGCCACATGGGCTTTACCACCATGCCCAGAGTCGAAGCTGAATTCTCTGTTGCGCGCGCGTTTATGCCTGTCGGAAGTTCAGCGGAAGAAGCGGACATGGTGCGCCACCAGCTTGAGACCGCCGCTAAACAAGTCCTCGCCGACAACGGCGGCGATGAGCTTGCGAAAGGTATCTCTAGCCGGATTTGGAGTCGCGATGGTGAGTATGTCGTGATGACCCGCATCTTCCTTCATCCATCCGACCAAAGGGAGATGAGTACGCGGCAAGTCTCAGCACAATGGCGCGCATTAACAGGCGACGTGCCTGTCGCCAATGCGGTGCGCTTTTCAGCGACTGGCAATGGACCGGGGGCAGATGTCGCAGGTGTCACATTGGAACTCACTCACCGCAATAATCAGGCGTTACGTGCCGCCAGTGAAGAACTCAGCGATATTCTCACCAACTTTGCTGGCATTGTAGATATCGAAAACAGCTTTATGTCCGGTAGCCAACAGATACGCCTGACGCTAAGGCCCGAAGGCAAATCGATGGGACTCACTGAGCAGGCGCTCATTGGTCAAATCCGTCACGCCTTCAATGGTGTCCGCGCGATTCGACAACAACGTGGCAGTGACGAAGTCGATGTTAAAGTGCAGCTCCCCGATTGGCAGCGGGCCAGTGTATATCACTTAGAGCAGTTGCCCATTAAAGTGGGTAATGACTTTATTCCGCTGGCGCAAATTGCTGACGTTCACCGAGAATACTCTGCTTCGGCTATCCATCGCCGAGATGGTCAACGTCGCATCGAAGTCAGTGCTGATATCACACCGTCCTCTGAGGCAATGAACCTCACGCAAAACTTACGTCGTGATGTTCTGCCTTTGCTAGAAGAAAAGTATCCCGGCTTGGATATCGGTTTTCGCGGCGATCAGGCTGAGCAAAAAGAGAGCCTAGAGAGCCTCGCTGTGAATGGTGCATTGGTGATGTTAGCGCTGTATTGCTTGCTTGCCATTCCTTTTAAAAGCTATACCCAGCCCCTCATCATTATGACCATTATTCCATTCGGTCTAATTGGTGCGGTACTCGGCCACCTCGCCTTAGGTTATGTGCTCAGTATCGTTAGCTTGTTGGGTATCCTCGCCCTTAGCGGCGTGGTGATCAACGACAGTTTGATTCTTGTCACTGAAGTCAATCGCAACCGTGACAACGGGGTGCCGTTATTTGATGCCATCATCAACGGCAGCGCACGCCGATTCCGCCCAATCATCCTCACCACGCTGACCACGTTTGGTGGCCTCGCACCGATGATTCTGGAAACCTCAAATCAAGCCCAACTGATGATCCCAATGGCGATTTCACTGGGTTTCGGCATTCTTTTTGCCACTTTAATCACCTTAGTTTTACTGCCTTGCTTATATGCGGTTCTCGAGGACATCAAATTGCTATTTGGTCATAGCGACGCTTCCCAAACTCAAGCACCGCAAACACAACAATACCAATAACACTATTTTCACACAGGAGTACGACCCAATGCTTGCCATACTCAACTGGAGTAGAAAAATCACCAGTAAACTGATCATCGTCATACTGGTCTCATTCATTGCCATTGCAACCATCGCTTACGAAGGCTTGATGGGGCTGAGTCGGCTTAACGATGAAATCGCGGTTCTCGTTGAAGATAATATGGCACAGATTACTCAGACTTCTGACATGCAGTACCACGTAGATCAAGCGCGTACACGCACTATGCTCGCCCTTGATGCCTCCGTCGAGCTTGAAGATTATGACGTGATTATGGCGCATACCGAGGCAGTGAATCACCACCACGCCCTTACCATGCAGAGCATGGATAACTTGAGAAATCTCCAACTTTCCGCAGCGTTTCTCCGCACCTTGGTGACGACAGAGCAAGCCATACAGACCTTGTTTACGCAAGGGCTAAACCCGGTTATCGATGACATCGAAATGAACGATTACGCTGCAGCGCGCACACGTCTCAATGACACCGTAGTGACGCAACTGGATAGCTTACAAGCACAACTGCGCCAGCTTACCGCCTACAGTATGGAAGAAGCGAGGGCAACCTATGCCCTCTCTCAGCAAACGGCCAGCCGCTTATTCACAGGCGTCATCGTTGTCCTGATTGCAAGTTCGCTCGTGCTAGGACTGATGGCTTTCTTCACCGTTAAACGCATCGCGTTCGCGCTTTCTGGTCTCCAAAAGACCGCAAGTTCCGTTGCCAATGGCAATTTAATTGCCCGTGTCGATATTGGCGGTCAAGATGAGTTTAGTGAGGTCGCCAATGCCGTCAATCACATCGCGGAACGATATCAGCAAACCGTCTCCCTCATTCGCTGTAGCGCCGACGCGCTGGCAAATGCGGTGTCTGAAAACACCCAACTGGCACAAAGCACAACTGCGAATGTTGAGTCACAGCAGCAACAAATCCAAGCCATCGCCGCCGCGACGGAAGAGCTCGCCACCACAGTACGAGAGGTTGCCGAAAGTGCCATCTCAGCGGCTGACGCCTCACAAACGTCAGATTGTCACGCCAACCATGGTCAAACTATCGTCGATGAAGCCATCACGCGTTCAGTCGAACTGGCAAGCACGATAGAGGAAGCGAAAGAGACCATTGTCGCCCTTGGACAGCAGTCAAAACACATCAGCGTGGTATCTGACACGATTCGAGATATTTCAGAACAAACCAACTTGCTCGCCCTCAATGCCGCCATCGAAGCCGCACGCGCGGGTGGATACGGCAGAGGTTTTGCGGTAGTTGCTGAAGAAGTGAGATCATTGGCTCAACGCACGCATCAAGCGACACATGATATACAGGCAATGATTGCTGACTTGCAACAGGGCTGCGATAGCGCCATCGACAAAATGAATACTGGTGATAACTTTGCCCGTCAAAGTAGTGAAAAAACCCAGCAAGCAGGCACGTCGCTCGCATCGATAGTGGAAGCCGTCGCGACGATAGCAGCAATGAACACGCAAATCGCGACGGCCGCAGAGCAACAAGCGATTGTCACCGATGATGTCAATCAGACCGTCGCGTCCATCAGCCTACTTTCGGATTCCACCTCTGTAGATGCCAAGAAGAGCCTCGACACGTCAAAGTCGATCTCGGAGCTTGCAACTGCACTCACGAAAGAAGTAGCGGCTTTCGCGGTATAATCGCGTAGACTCAAGTAACGTCCGGTTGCTTGAGTCTCTTTCATCACAGGTTGGGAAGGAGACATTACCCCACTCGACGCGGAAAAGGCGTTCTGGAAACCACGACATTCCGATTCCGTCGAGACAGATTGACACATTCATCATAAGGAAGGTTACGATGCGACTCTTATATATCATGGATCCAATGTGTGCTTGGTGTTTCGGATTTAAGCCAGAACTAGAAAGTTTCCTCGCGAATCATCCTTCCGCTGAAGTGGAATGGGTCATGGGCGGCCTCGCGCCAGATACCGATGTCCCTATGGATGACGCCCTCAAGCGCACTATTGCTGCCTATTGGCACCAGATAGAAGACAAAACCCAAGTGACGTTTAATCACGACTACTGGCACACTAACACGCCATATCGCTCAACCTATCCCGCTTGCCGCGCGGTTATCGCTGCGGAAAGACTCCACCAAGGTAGCGCCCCAAAAATGGCACAAGCGATTCAGTCCGCCTATTATTTAAACGCGCAAAACCCGTCGCTAGAAAACACGCTGATCGACTGCGCGTCTTCTATCGGCTTAGATGCGCATCCGTTTCTGACTGAACTGCACTCACAAGAAACAGAACAACATTTTCAGCAGCACCTTGGCATTGTCTATCAGTTACAAATTAGTGGCTTTCCCGCACTGATCTACATCGACAACGAAAACCGTGCTCACCCATTGACCTTAGGGTATTGCCAAACCACGGATCTTGAGGCGCGTTTAACACACATTCAGCGTCTGTAATAAGAGCCTGAACCTTAGTCAAAAACCACCTCAACATCGAGCTGATTACTTTCACTATTCTGATCTTGCATTGGGGTAACCTTTTCATCCCAATAGAACTCGATAAAAGGAAAAGGCAAATTAATCGCTTGTATATGATAGAAAGCATTGTTCTTTTGCTTGCTGTAATGATATTCACGCAGTGCTTTGGTAGTCACAAACAAGTTGTTACGTACATCTTTGAGAAACAGAGCGGCATGAGACTGGAAAAAGGCAGTAAGGTCAAAGACCCAATACTCCCCACCCTCTTCTGACATTGCTTGCAAGCTACGATCGTAAATCGTGTAGTCAGTCAGATGCTCTTGTTTGGTGCGTCCTTCATCACCATAAGAGACCATGGTATTTCTGAGCAACATCAAGTAGACGGCATTGTTAACCGGATCTTTACTATTCAAAGCCAGTGCATCTTTGCGCACGTGTAGACAAACTTTCTTACTGATATTCAAGTTCGCTAGGTCGTTAACCGTATTGAGTACCGGACTCACTAACGCATATCGCATCCCATCAACCGACAGATAAAAAAGCTGATCGTGATAGACATTTTGCAGCATTTTATCTTCGGCGATTATCGCCGCTAAGTGGTTCTCCGCTTGATACAGTTCCGGCGTAATGACCTGCTGACGTGTTGGCCGCACCTGGTTTTCCGAAAAACTCTGAATATTGTTTCGAAATTTATAGGCCGTCGCATACTGACTAATGTAGTCGGCATCATAAGGGGGATAGCGCTCAGGGTTATCTCGATAGAGTGTTTTTTGCAGCAAACAGGTATAACTTTTAGTCAACAAGGTTTGATGACGAACAAATACGCACCCTTGGTTGCAATAAGGCAAATATTCACATTCAAAACACGCCGTATCGGCAACCAGCTGGTTTTCGTTCGCTTCAATGACGAGAGAGCCGTTTGCGATAATGTCTTTTACCGGGGACTCAAAGACATTGCCATAGAAAAAATCGCGCGATGATTGCCCCCGAGGGCAAGCATAAACATCCCCATTTTCTTGCAGCATGAAAAACTTGTCGCCGCAGTTTACTGCACTACAACAGTATTCTGGCGTAAACTCTTTAAACCAATGGGTGTTTAAGCCAGCTTCTAACTCTGTGCCCACAAACGCTTCTTTTATTCGATGATAAAATCGCACCTGCTCTTGCTGCGTTAGCATTTCAGGTACGTCGATAGGAAACTTTTCTTGATTCTTCACACTATCAAACGAAAACATCACATTAAACTTCGTCATATCTAATCCGATATCACGATGAATAAACCAGATATCGTCAATAAACTGATCAATATGCGCCATATGTGCTTTAGTCACGACGCAAGATATCTTTCTATTATGTGGATACTTAGCGAGCAGCTTGAGATTGGCTAACGTTTTGTCTAACGTCGAACGGCCCTTTTTGTCTGTCCGATATTGCGCATGCAGTGACAATGGCAAATCAACACTGCCACTGATCGATACTTTATACGCTTCGCAAATATCTTGAATCCGATCAAAGTTATAAAGGTTCGTTTTAATATGAAGAGGATTAACCGCGAACCCGGCTTGATGAATACGTTCGCGATGCACAGCATAGTAATGAGAGCAATACCTAAAGAGCGCTTCTAGTTGCGGCTTCGGGATCGCAGTTGGCTCACCACCATGCAATGAGATGTTAAACGGAACAATATCGGCTTCTAGCAGTTTCCCTACCGTATAACGCAGCGTTTCACTCAAATCTTTCGTTTGCGGCGTGCCATTTGTTCCGTCCCCCAAATAACAGTACTGACACCCCATGTTGCAATAGTTTGTTGGCGCATAAAGCAAGTGAATGAATTTCGAATCATGACTATTCATTGCGCACAATTACCTAAAGAAACCGGAAACAAGTACCTGAACAATCAGTGTGACAGGAAGAATCAAGATCATTCTCGTCTGTAAGCTATTTTTAGCCGCGGCAATGCCATCAGTGACCTTGGAAAGCCCGCTAAGCGACGCAAAATATAGACCGGGATCATTCGCCTTATAGCCAATCGTAATGCAGTTGCTGTTTTTAGCGACAACGTGTCCCCACACAGACACGGGCATATCCGGGGTCAGGTAGTACTCCACAACCTCGTAGCTCGTATATTTAGACTGTGCCAAGTGTGTTTGCTCTTTTAACGGAAACCGTTTGCTGGTAAAGGTCTCGGTCAAGAGATCCACCACACCACATGAAGCCTTCGGTGAGGCGATAAAAACGGTTTGCTGATCGTCTGAAAGCAAAACGGGGGTCGGTTCTGACTCTTCTTTTATGATCACTGGTGCATGATCCATATAGCCTTTTTGCGGGGCCGGGCGCTTAGACCTAAACAGCGCTTTCACATGCATTCGCCAATACAGGGAGTCTACTTGACCATAAGGTGAGGTCGAGACCTTACCGGAAGGCACACCCTCAAAACGCACGTAGTCACCTTCTTGCGCCTCTTCAGACAAAGGCTCAGCCTCTTCGAGCACCGATAGGGTTTTTCGCCTTTCTGATAAGGTATTCATGCTGCTAAAGATCATACATAGCATGATGATAAACACGATAATTCCCGGAACAAATTCTATAGACACGATCTGCTACCCTTCCTTAGCCATTATTATTGTTGTTGTTATTATTATTGTTGTTATTGTTATTATTGTTGTTCGTCATTAACTCTAACCCTGCTAGCGTTACACCGGCAGCGGCTATTCCAGCGACACCATTACTCGCGGCTTCACCGATGTAATATTCTGGTTCAATACGGCTTATTTTTTCACCGTCAAAAGTAAACATGACTTGATGATTTTCAGCATTTAAGCAAGGGATGGTTTCTTTCACAGCATTATTCTCAAAGAAGTAGACAATGGCTCCTTTGACTAAGACATGCCGTTGCTGAATGTTTTCACTAAAAAAACGACTCAGTTTGGGTAGTAACGTCACGTTGTACTTTGTCAGCTCTGCACGCGACAAAAAAGTTTCAATTGTTGCTCTATCGACACTCATTAGGCTTTTCCATATCATTTTTGAGGCTATTTTATTCATTCCGACTTCTGCTATTTGTGAAGCAGCTCCAGATGATGAAAATAGCAAGCCCTTACAGTGACTTACTCTGCGCATTCATTAGAAAGGCGCATCCCATTGCGGCATTGAAAAAGCGGTTACGCGTCTTTGGTTTAAATCTCGAAGATAGGGTTCATTGAGGCTCACTTAAGTAAGCGCCCCGGCATGTCAATGCCGACATTGCGTCGGCATTGTTGGAGTAAAGTGACTTACAATCTTATCCGCTATTGCGCATCAAAAACGATCTCGCCTGCCAATACTGTCATTAATACTTCTGTTTCAGGCACTTGCTTGAGGGGAAGCTTGGTGATGTCATCACTCAACACCACCATGTCGGCAAACTTCCCTACGGTTAACGAACCTGTGATCTCGTCGATCCCTAAGCTTTTGGCCGCATTGATAGTGTACGCCTTAATCGCTTCATCAATGTTGGGTAAGCCTTTCGTTTTCAGCTCCACACTCGCGGCAATGCCGAGTAACGGATTAAGCTCCAACACATTCCAATCACTGCTCAAGGTGACATTTGTGCCTACCTTAAACATCTCATGCAAGTTCACCATGGTGCGCGCGCGTCGAGCACCTATTAACAACTCCGCCCATTCGTGGTTACGGTCGGTGACATAGTGAGGGCTAACTTGGAAATCAGCACTGACACCAAGCTGCGCAAACCGAGGGACATCGAGCTTGTTAACCAACTCGACATGAGTCAAGGTGTAATCCAATTCAGACCCCGCGCGGCGAGCCGCTGAGATCGCCGTCAATGATTCGCGTACCGCGCCATCGCCAATCGCGTGAATATGCGCGCCATAACCCAACGGCATGAGTGCTTTTAACCACGTCTCCATCGCTGCCTGGCTAATATAGTTAATCCCATAGAGGTCATCCTCTAGATACGTCTCCATATAAGGCGCTAACAGCTTGGCAGTACTGTTGATAATAATGCCATCACTGTACATCTTCACTTGATCAACACGCAGCAGGCGATCAGGATCCGCAGAGTAAGCGGTGGTGAGAAACCGAAGCTGCTCGTTCATTGGCAGATCTGGGTAGATCCACGGTCGCAAAGCAACACGCGCGGTGAGATCGCCATTTTTTTCCGCCGCTTGCCAGACATCAAACCAACCACGCCGCCAGTACATGCGGCCATCACCTATCGTCGTAATCCCGTTTGCGGCAACGTCTTCCAGCCCCATCATCAAACCGTTGTAGCTGCGGTTAAACTTGTCACTACTGCTATTCCACGCCAGTTCAAGCAACTCATCGCCAGCATTGTCGAGCAAAATACCGCTGAACTCGCCATTGTCCATATAGAGCAAACGACCACCAACAGGCACTGGCATATCAGAGGTTACACCACCTGCACGCAGCGCCAACGAGTTGGCCCAGACGGAATGGGAAGTCTCCTCCATGATCACCGCAGGTTGATGAGGAAACACTTTGTCCAACACCTCTAGCGGCGAAACTCGCCCCATCGCGTCTAACAAGGCATTAATGGAGAACCCATAACCAATCACCCATTCATGATCAGACACCTCATCACGGCACGCTACCAGCTCATCAACATGGTCTTTTAATGTGCCGCCGGGATTTAAGATGCATTCGCTTCCAATGTCTCCGCGCGCCTCAAAAACATGATTGTGATTATCGATGAACCCGGGCAACACGAAAGCCCCGCCTAAATCGATCACTTCACTGTTTTCCGTTTTATAAGTCAGGGCATCCGCGTTTGAAACGAAGGCTTTAAATTTGCCCTCTTCAATAACGATCGCTTGCGCATCGGCATGACTGTAAATATCAGCATTGATGTAAAGCGTCGTCGCCGCCAAGGCGCTACTCGACAGCAGTGACATTGGCAATAACGCCAACGACATGAAGGAATTTTTAAACACCACAACATTCCCAATAAGAATAATTAACAGGATTAGTATAGCGTTATTAATCGTTTTATCATCGAGATAAGTGTCAAGTTACTGAAACTTAGCAAGATTGAATAGGCCATCTCTACCGTTCAACCAACAGGCCGAGATATTCTTGCTGGAGACATTTTTTGAGGTGCATTGCGCATAGACACTCTATGATTAGTGCCTATGTAGAGTGTCTATACGCAGTTTTGAGGAGGCGTTAGGCTTCGGACGTTTGCCGATATTGAGGACGGAAGAAAAACTGTAAAAAAGGAAAAAACACCAGCCCACTGATGAACAATGTAATCACCATCGCTGCCCCACTCGGTAAATCCCACAAGGTTGAGACCACAATGCCGGACAAGATACCTACGACACCAATGACTAAACTGGCGATCAGCGCGGTTTTAGGTGCTAACATCACGGTAAACAAAGTCGGTACGACAAGCAGCGCAAATTCAAGATAGACCCCAGTCAACTTGACCGTAACGGGCATTAAAATCGCAAACACCGCATAAAACGCTCGCCCAGACATCAGTTGCGGCTTCATGGCGATTAATGTCAGCATCACCACAGTGACCCCACCAATCAAGGCAACATCGTCCCACGTCGCCCACAGCAATTGACCGTTGAGAATGCGCTGAATGAACTCGGCACCATGGGGATCTTTACTGACAACGATGACCGCCAATGAAGCAGACACCGCAAACAAGCAGCCAATCAGCGGCTCAAGTAAGTGGCGAATCTTGTCTTCTAGCAACGCGATGACACCACAAAAGCCCAAGGACAAGATCCACGGACCAAGCATTTCTCCGAACACACTTTCGTGTAGCCAAGGCACATTGATAAACCAGTATTGACTCACCGCCGCCCCAAGCGCCGCGACCTGAGCCACCGCCAGATCGATAAAAATTACCTGTCGCTTCAGTACTTGATGACCAAGCACGACATTCCCCACCAAAGCGATCAACCCACACAGCACAGCCGGCCATAACCAACTGTATTCATTCATCAATGCCAACACGACAACGTATACCTCTAACACCTACGTAAACTGAAACCGCACAGTCTCATCAACATGCGCATTGTTATAACATCACACATTATACCCGGTTAGTGCTCAGCATTGATATTGAAAGGTGACATTCCATTTCAATTTGGCCAGTCGAAGTTGGAAATCTGCTTTATATACTCAAACCACCTCAAGATGCAGGATTCAGAAGCGGCCTAGCGCGTCGAAGTCAAGGTAAAGATACCAAGGCAAAGGTGTGAGGGAATGGCTTCCCCTTTTCAAACACCTTTAACGCAGAAATCGGGGCGCTAGTCGCTTCCCGAAGGGCGAGTTTTCTAGGCTCGCCACCGTCGTTACTGTTTTTTGATTTAGTCCACTAGATCTTCAAAACAGTGTCTTGTTGACAAGCCTAGAAACTCTCGCTGAACAAGCATCTTGAGGTGGTTTGATGTAATGGTCTTCCCTCGCACTAATCGGCATCGCAATGTGCCAAGATAGCGTTGATAAATCGCCTATCTAAAAACGAGGGAAGACCATGAATAAGTGTAAAACCATTGGTATCGATTTAGCAAAGAATACTTTTTACTTCATCATGTTGGACAAACAGGGTAAGCAAGTTGAGAGAAAGAAATTAAATCGACAACAGCTCATTGGCTATCTCTCGAAGCTAGAGACTTGTGTCATTGCGATGGAAGCATGCGGTACAGCGCATTACTGGGGACGAAAAATAGGCCAGCTAGGGCACTCTGTTGTATTACTTCCCGCTCAGCATGTGAAAGGCTATTTACGAGGCCAAAAGAATGACTATAACGATGCAAAGGCCATCGCAGAAGCGTGTCAGCACGGTGCGATTCGCCCCGTTGCGGTCAAATCCCTAGCGCAGCAAGACGACCAAACTTTTTTGCTCATGCGTCAACACGTGAGTAGTGACAGAAAGCGCTTAATCAATCATGTGAGAGGGTTGCTGGCGGAGTATGGGGTAGTGCTGGCGAGAGGAAGTCAGGTATTGCGTAAATCGCTGCCTTTTATTCTAGAAGATGTTGAGAACGGCTTAACCGACGAATTTCGAGCGCTTTTATTCAGGCAATACACACAACTCGAAAGGCTTGACGAAGAGCTACAGTGGTACGACGAAAGGTTGGCCGAAAAAGTGAAGCAAAAAGACGTTTGTCAGCGTTTGATAAAAGTGCCAGGTATTGGTCCCGTGGTGAGTTTTTCCTTAAGAGCCTGGATGGGAAGTGGTGAGCAATTTAAACGAGGGCGTGATGCGTCAGCAGCCTTAGGTTTAGTGCCCAAGCAATTTAGCACGGGAGGTCGAGAGGTATTGCTTGGCATTACAAAGCGAGGGAATCAGCAGTTAAGGTCATTCGTGGTTCATGGTGCAAGAGCGGTTGTGAGTCGAGCCGATGGCAAAACAGACAGGCTTAGTCAATGGATATTGCGGCTGGTTGAAAGGCGAGGTTTTAACAAGGCTGTGGTGGCGCTGGCGAATAAGATAATCCGTATCGCGTGGGTCATTATCTGTCGAGGAGAAAGCTATAAAGCGCCAGCGGCGGTTTAACAGAAAGATTTAACTAAAGCGTCACACACCAGATATTGCGTAGATAGCAGTTTAGATGAAAAACAGGTAAGACCAGCATATAGGGACCCTGATATACTCAAAGGTTTACCAAAACCGTTAATTTGATAAGGGCTATATGCGCGAAGTGTCATCAAGGCCAGAAGCCACACGAGCTTCACGCATAGGCCGGATATATGAAAGCAACCTGTCCCTTTTATCGACATTGGTATCTTGCCAATAGAGGGAAGACCATATATGAGTATATACCCGTCATGCTAGTTCCATTACCTACTAGAACCCCTAATCACAAAACGAAAAAACCCCGCGAGAGCAATGCACTCTCGCGGGGTTTAAACTGGCTAGCAATACGCTAGTGCGTTATATGACTTACTTCTTAAGACCAGTGAAGTAATCAAAGATAACTGGCACGTCGTTCTGACCTAGGCCAGCATCCACTGCCGCTTGTAGGCTAGTAGAAGTACCTTGTGCGATCAGTGACTCTGTACCTAACTCTTCACAAAGTGCTAGGAAGTAACCAAGGTCTTTGTTTGCGTTAGCAACAGAGAAGCCGAGTTTTTCTTCACCGTCTACTGCGTAGAACTTACAGAACTGCATGAATGGTGAGTTAGAAGGACCAGCAGACATGATGTCAAATAGCTGTTGACCATCAACGCCAGCAAGCTTAGCAACCGCAAAAGCTTGAGACATAGTCGCAACGGTGGTCATACCCATGAAGTTGTTAACAAGCTTAGTCACGTGACCTGAACCTAGTGCACCTAGGTGGAAAACGTTTTCGCCTTGCTCATCTAGCACTGGCTTCACTTTGTTGAACGTGTCGATGTCGCCTGCCGCCATGATGTTTAGAAGACCATCTTTCGCGTGAGCTGGAGTACGACCTAGTGGTGCGTCGATCATGCCTGCGCCGATAGCAGCAAGGTCAGCGCCAATTTTCTTAGTTGAAGCTGGGATAGAAGTACCGAAGTCGATTAGCGTCTTGCCTTCAGACATGCCCGCTAGAATGCCGGTGTCGCCGTATACTACTTTTTCAACAACTTCAGACGTTGTTAGACAAAGCATAACGATGTCACTTTTTTCAGCTAGTTCTTTACCAGTAGCTGCTTCAGATGCATTGCCGCGTGCAAGTACTGCCGCAACTGCATCTTTGTTGAGATCCATTACGTTAACTTCGTAGCCACGGTTTTGTAGGTTCTCAACCATGTTGCCACCCATAAGACCAAGACCGATGAAACCAATAACTGGTTTTGTCATAACGAACTCCTAAATGCAATATTGTATGATTATATGACTTGGGTGTAAGCATATACCTGAGTCTGATTTTACGCAACAAAAGAATGAGCCGAAATTATGAATTAGTATGATTTTTGTGATGAATGACCAAGGCGCAACGTTTGCCATCAAAGACGTAACAGGACATTAACAGCAGCACGGCACCCTAACGAAAATAGAGTGCGAATAAAGAAACCCACCCAAAGCCACCATTGATGGCTAAGGCTAACGGTATGACAAATGGCCATCGACGTGACTCGCCCACGAGTCTTAAGCCTGACCAAAGCACAAACAAAAACCCTGCCAGCATCATGGCAAGCAGCATCAACACTGCATAAGGTTCATACCAATTATCAGGAGGGAGGTAAAAGGTGAATAAAGCTTGGTAAAACACGTGCCAAACGCGATCAACACTAATGACGTACCCTGTGGCTATCATGACGCCTGCACTGATCACCGCTATCCACCCATGACGGCGCAGCACAGGGGCTAGCCCTGCACCCAACGCAACAAATAGACTGATGACAATCAGCGCAGCGCTAAGGTGAGATAAGTACAACAGCGCCTTTGCGATCGTTTCACTTGCCAAACCGCTTTTCACTACCAAGAACTGAACCGTAAGGATGGCACAGCTCGCGAGCACGACGGCAAACACCCGGCTCAACACGACAGACTTTTGTTGCCGACACGCAAACCCACAAAGCCACCCCGTCGTCGCCACATTACTCAGTAATGCCACCAGCTCCAATGATTCGTTAACCAACGACGATGATCTCGCGAATAGCCACCAGATCAGAACGACAGGAAGGCCGAGACAAAGCCCTAAAAGCAAGGTGTATTCGCGTCGGCTCATCATCGCCTAGCTATTTCCCTCTGATTCAACCATTGCAATGATCTTCTGCGCTTTTTCAAAATGATCGAGCTCATGTGTTTGAATCCACCAAGTCGCCGCTTCCATCAGCAGTTGAGGATCGTCATTCTTGTTGGCGAAAAAGGCGTAAAAAGAGACACCAACGCCCTCGCCTTTTTGGGCAATCTTCTTATTACACACCGTGATGATTTTTTCTCTCAATGAATGACGCATGGACTTCCTTTCTATTAAATACAACGATACTCAATCCCCCCAAGCAACGATTCATTGCCGAGGTAGAGCCATCATAACGGCCACCACGAAACTTAACAGCCCAAGCGATGATCTCGCTCGCAAACTTGACAGTGATAGCAAAGCAGCGGTCTGAGGAAAGTGAAGCGTGATCGATTTTGGCGGTTTGCTTGGTCGTTTGGGTAGTTTCTAACGTAGTTTTGGACAGCTCCGTGTTAAGTACAGATTCTTTAGGATTAGTTTTTCTACCCTAAATAACGGGACTTGCCTCTATTGAGCATGATAGATTCACCAACACACTATGTCAGCTTAAGTGTCACTGGCTTGGCTCTGAGCTCAGAAATGCGGTAAAATAATAGGAGTTAAATTAATAGGCTGGTCAACATGAAAAAATCTGAAGCCGAAAACCAAACACAACTAGCTTCCCGTAAGTTCTCACCACAATTGAAAAATTTACAGGTCAGCATGTCTTATGAAGGGCTTAGCTTGAAGGCAAAGCAAGGTAAAACGTTGGAAGTTTTAAGACGCCAGTATGCGCGATAAGTACGGCGTCAACCAAGACCCACATTGCTACCCTGATTCCGATGTACTTATAAACCACCTCAATATCCGAGATGCCGATTTGCTTGCAGAGGCCGAGGTAGAGTTTGTACGCCTAAGATACATGGATTATGTTAGTGAAGTAAATGCCCTGGAAGACTTCACTATGGCGCACTTTTTGTTCTTGCATCAGGTACTTTTTCAAGATGTATACCCTTGGGCTGGTCAACCGCGTGACGTTGACATTTCGAAAGGTGGCACTAGATTTTGTTCTTGTCAATTTATCTCAACCGAGTTGACTAGGCAGTTAAAGCGACTCCCTGCACTGCGTGACTGTATGGATAGGGATGCTGTTGTTACATTGAGTGCGGATGTTTTCTGCGAGATAAATGCAATTCACCCTTTCCGCGAAGGTAATGGCCGCTCAACGCGATTCTTTTTTGAAGAGTTACTATTCGTTGCAGGCTATGAAATAGTTTGGCCTTCCATCTCCAAAGAAGATTGGATAGTAGCAAACATTAAAGGTTTTAATGGCGATGTCAAAGGACTCAAAGATATTTTTGATCAAGCGATCCAATGTAGTTTATAAAAATATAATTTTGAGTATGTAGTGGATTAGCAAATTTGACCACGTAGATTAGAATCTCTAAGCATGACGAAAAGTAAG
Source organism: Thaumasiovibrio subtropicus (assembly GCF_019703835.1). NCBI lineage: Bacteria > Pseudomonadati > Pseudomonadota > Gammaproteobacteria > Vibrionales > Vibrionaceae > Thaumasiovibrio > Thaumasiovibrio subtropicus. The sequence goes on from NZ_AP023055.1 coordinate 1,536,618, forward strand.
TCAAACTCCGAGGATTGAAATCAGGTTCAGTACCGAGCTGACTCACAAAGGGTCACTTTTGCGCTAGCACAATATAACTTGTAATTGGGAACAATTCTCCCTGCGCCAAATGCCTCTATTAAGTAGTTATTTTGACAACCTTTTCGCATGCGCTTTGAGCTTTTTAAGTGCCCAATCATAGTGACTTGGCATGGCCGAGATGCAATAGCTGCCTAGGGTCGTCGTCCCAGTCCAGTCAAAATACTTCTTAGTGAAAAGCTCTTCATTGGTAAACTTTTGGGTCAACTTAAGGGCTGCTTCATGGCTTTCTCTAACCAACTCTTTTGCCATAAAAAGTTCCGTTCCTTGATGTTTTTCGAAGAACTCGATGTTCATTTGGCCATAGGTTTTCCAGTTATATGGCTCTGGTAGAAAACTGCTCTTTTGGCCTTCCATATTAGAATTGACCCAATTCAGTAACAATTGATGCCACTCATATAAATGCACTAGAACATCTCTCAAGTTTCGGTCACGACTCCAATGAGCTTCCTTTTTGCTAACCTCACCCGAGAAATCAAATTCGGTCTTCAGCTCAATTTCAGACATTGCCTCGATATATAGAAACAGTTTTGAGAAGCCTTCACTGGCTTGCGAGATAAGCTCTTCCTTTGTTTTAGCTCTTGCCATCGTCGATGACTCCATTTGCTGCGGCTCCGACAACCATATTCACATGAGGAAATGCAAGTCAAATAGCTATTTTGCAAAATGAGGGGTTAAATCGAGTAACTTACTTTGGGGCAAAGTTTACCTTGACGGTATCCTATCTAGGCAATGTCACCGCTTGCAACGTCGCTCCCCCTGACTCGTAGTGAATCGCAGACCGCCTTCTCAATGAGTAAGTGACGAGGCTAAGTTTGGGGAATACCAAGCAAGGTGGGGGCTATTCTGAGCTGAACAATAGTTTCCGTCGTTAGCTTTTATAGTGGGATGAGTGAAGTTATCAAAGCATCATCTCAAACTGCTTTAACCGCGAGACAAAACTGGGCAGGCGTTGTTTTTGCAGACATTCTAAAAACTCAGCGGCAGACAATGGTGGGCGTTTAAGTCCTTGTCGCTGTTGGTGCGCCGCCGTAATACAAGCACTTGGTTTGAGTTCAAACATATCACTCAAAAATTCATCAGGATGAATAGCAGATAGACCAAGCGCATCAAGCTGAGTCGTAGGAAAATCCTTTAGATTGAACGTAATAATAGCCTCTGCTTGCCCTTTGAGAGCTGCCGCTACAACATGTCTATCGTCTTGATCAGGCAGCGTTAAGCCTTCAATCAATGGTTCATATCCTTCAACCAAGCAGTATGGTACGTTTGCATTCATTAGCTGTCGAGTCCGCTCAAGTTTTTGTGGATCGATGCTTGGGTTGTTGGCAACAAGGTTACGCATCCATTCATCGTGGATTCGGTCAGTCCAGCGAGCTTTGAACAAACCAGTATTGGCAAGGTACATCAGGTAACTGCGAAGAGGTGCCGGATACATAACGCATGCATCCAGTATTACAGTATACGCCACGCTTAGTATCCCATATCCAGCTCTTGATCTAATGCAGACAGCTCATCCAACGTTTTAAGTCGTTGGACTTCTAGTTGCTGCTTGTAAGCCATGACGGCAGCAAACTGAACTTTACGCCGATTGCCAATCCGGCTGTAAGGGATCGTTCCAGTGTCAAGCAACTTGATGAACGTTGGACGAGACATGTTCAGCAAGTCTGCGCCTTCCTGAGTCGTCAGCTCTGCATGGATGGGGGTAATATTAACCGAATTACCGTTTCCCAATTGCGTTAACACTTCCAGCATCATCTTCAATGCACTGGCAGGCAAAGTAACCTCGTGAATTTTCCCCGATTTATCAACGACGCTGATCTGTTGAGCGGCGCCGCTACTCTCAATAACCGCAGACAGTTCTTGGCTGCTGAGTCTTGCCAAAGCCATTTCTTCTGCACTAGGCAACGTTGTGGTGATCATAGTGGTATCTCTCTTACTGCTATTTATACTCAATTATTCGAAATATTCGAAATTAGTCAAGTACTCAAAAAAACGAATAACAGCACTTGAAACTGAGTAGTGCCATGCTCGTACCCTTAATCGAACTAAGGTTAGGGTAAGTAAGCCAAAGGGAAAGCACTGACTTACTAATGATCACGAGAACTATAGCATTAGGGGCCATAAACACTTTACCTTCCCCCCTATCCTCTGACATTGCCGACAACGATCCGACCCTATCGTCAGCCGACTTCACTCAAAAGAAAGGAGAGCCGACGCTCTCCTCTCAATTTCACCTTTTACTTCGTTCTGAAGACGACCTATTCCGCCGCGACTCTCAGGGTGTCGGTGAGATGAATGCTATCTGACGCATTGCCAACACGAATTTGATAGCGATCCCCCAAGGCCCAATCCCGGCTTTCTTCATCCCAATACGCCAAGTCTTTCACCGGGAATGACAAGGTGACGCGCTTCGATTCACCTTTCGCTAATTGGACACGCTCAAACGCCTTCAATCGTTGATGTGGTTTGTCTGTGCGATCGAAGAGATCGGCTACATAAAGCTGAATGACTTCATCGCCGTCTACATCGCCCTCATTTTTCAGTGTGACCGATACCGAAATCTCATCGGTAGGTTTCACTGTTGAGGCAGCAAGGGACATCTCCGTCATCGCAAATTGGGTATAGCTTAAACCATGACCAAAGGCCCACAACGGGGTTTTGTCTGCATACCAGTAAGTGCGACCTTTGGTGATATCGTAATCCCCGAATGGCGGCAGATCATCCCAGCTTTGTACAAAAGTGAGTGGTAACTTACCGCCGGGGTTATTGTCGCCAAAAAGTGTGTTAGCGATGGCGACGCCGCCCTGCTCTCCGGGATACCAAGATTGTAAAATCGCGGGGACATTCTCTTTAAGCCAAGGACTTTCAATCGAAGAGCCTGATTGCAACACCACCACGGTGTTGGGATTGACTGCCAAAACTTGTTCAAGCATGCGGGTTTGCTCCGTCGGTAATCCTTCCGCCGTACGGTCGATCGATTCTCGCTCATACTCAACCGACAATCCCATCACGGCAATCACCACATCGGCTTGCGCCGCCACATCCACTTCTTTACCTTCAAATGCATTATCTGCATTGGGTAACTGCCAGCCGAATGAAAGCGAATGGGCTTGATGATTCGGCTTTCGCATCGTAATCAGTTCAAACTCGTAGGTTTGCTCACCATCCAGTTCCATCTCGATACGGGCTTGTTCGACTTCTCGGCTGTTTCCATGATTGCGCAACATCGTCGACCCATTGATATTCAAGGTCGCGTTTGCCCCCAAGGTATCAAAGCCTAAGGTATAAAGGCCGGATTGTGGTGGAACAAGAGTTGTACGGTAGCTCACCGCATAATTGTCATGACTGATGGCCTCATGAGGGCGCACCTCCGTCCAATCAAAACGGACCTCTGCGACCTGATCTGTGGCAATCGCCTCCCCTGCTGCTGCGCGATTGTCAAAGTAACGCGCTTCCCAGACGCCCATGCCTTGGTCATCAAGCAGGGTGATGTTATCCATGGCGATCGCTGAGAGTTCACCAGCATTGTGTTGCCATGGGACATACAACACCTCGACATCGTCACCAACATAGTCTCGAATACCTTGCAGCGGATTAACTGGGTCGCGCGGTGCTCCCGAGTACGTGCCTAGATTGAGCACGTTGGCGTTAGGCCCAATGACAGCGACGGAATCAATGCGATCTTTATCCAGCGGCAGCAATGGCACACCTTCCACTGGCGCATTCTGAAGCAGCACCATGCTCTTTTCTGCCAGCTCAAGTGCGAGTGGTTTAAACGTTGTCATAATCTCAAACGGCAGATCTTTCCACGGCGATAACGCTTCTGGGTCAAACATGCCTAAGCGTAAACCGACGCGCATCGTATTTCGAAACGCACGATCGAGCTGCGCTGAGGTCGTTTTTCTGGTTCTAATCGCTTCGATTGCCTCTTGGCGAAAGATCCGTGTGTTATCCATGTCTAAGGTTTCGGCATTCAGTACTGCCGCGGCCGCATCAACATAGCTTTCATAGATTTCATGTCCGTGGAAACCGCGCCCAGACCAACCTTTGGTGGTCATCAAAATTGAGCCGTAATCCCCCAACACTAAACCATCGAAGCCCCACTCGCCCCGTAACACATCACGTATCAACCACGTATTGGTCACGGCTGGCTCGCCATTTAATGCGTTGTAAGCGGTCATCACGACTTGCGCATTGGCTTCTTCAACCACTTGTTTATAAGCGGGAAAGTAGTATTCGCGAAGTTGCTTTTCAGAGATATCCGCATTGGCGTGAAAGCGATTGTGCTCTTCGTTGTTGGCCACAAAATGCTTTGCACCTGCTGCGGTTTTTAAATAGGTAGGGTGATCGCCTTGTAAACCCGAGACATAAGCTGAAACCATGCTGCCATTGATGAGCGGATCTTCACCGTAAGCTTCTTGGGTGCGCCCCCAACGAGGATCTCTGGCGATGTTGATCACCGGAGACCAAAACATCAAGGGACCTCGCTTGCCATCTCGAATCACTGGCCCATGATGATACTGTGCACGGGCTTCATCTGACACTGCGTCACCCATACGCTTCATCGCGTCGGGATCCCACATTGCGGCGAGTCCAATCGATTGTGGGAACACGGTCGACGGATTTTTGCGCGGTGAGGATAAGCCATGCAGCGCTTCGCCTGGCATGAATGACGTTAATCCATAGCGTGGAACCCCTTTGTTCCAAAAAGAGATCATGTGGCCTTTTTCTTCATCAGTCAGTCGCTCGCTGATGTCATCGAGGCGCGCTTCAATCGGCAAAGTATGGTCAAAAAAAGCGATGTAGTCGTCATTGTGGCCCGCATGACACAGAGTCGCGAAACAGACACTGAGTGAAAATATCATCGATCGTTTCATAGGTTTCCTTGTGAATAGGGTATTACTCTCGCGAAACCCCATTTGGAGTCGCCAGAGTAAATGGTTGAGAAGAGCAGCAAATAAAAAGCCTCGAACGCGTCGAGGCTTGAGGATATAGCGTTATTGTTCTGCCACTTTGAAACTCTCTGGAAACAGCTCAGCAAGTGTCGGAGCGGGCGTATATTCCAGAGGTAAGCTCACCCACTCTTCACGGGGTGGCACATCGTACTTGTGCTCTAATCGCGTGATCTCTTGCTTTAATCGAGCGATTTCGGCTTGATAACGCGGATCGTTGATCGCGTTATACATTTCTGTCGGATCTTCGTCGATGTCGTAGAACTCCCACTCATCCATGTCGTAGTAGAAGTGCATCAACTTATAGCGACGATCGCGGGTACCATAATGGCGGGTGACATCATGCATCGCCGGATATTCGTAGAAATGGTAGTAAAGCGACTGTCGCCACTGAGCCAGAGATTTACCACGCAGTAACGGCACCATGGATTCTCCTTGCATCTCGTCAGGCACCTCAATGCCCGCGAACTCAAGGAAGGTCGGCGCGTAATCGATGTTCTGCACTAGGTGTTCGATGACAGTACCCGGCTTGATCTGCGCGGGATACTGCATGAGAAGCGGAGCACGGAAAGACTCTTCATACATAAACCGCTTATCAAACCAACCATGCTCGCCCATGTAAAAGCCTTGGTCTGAGGTGTACACCACGATGGTATCTTCGGCTAAGCCATTGGCTTCCAAATAGTCCAGCACCGCCCCGACACTTTCATCAACGGAAATGATGGTCGCCAAGTAATCTTGCACGTAGCGTTGATATTTCCAGATGGCGATCTCTTCATCGCTCATCGAGGCCTCATGGGCATTAAACCAATCATTCCGCTCTTGGTAAGCGAGATCCCACGCCTTGCGCTGTTCAGGCGTCAGTCGGGCTAGCAAAAATGGCCAGATATCCTCACGCCAAGTCTGTTCGCCCACCCCGGTTGTCATTTTCAGGTCATGGCCTTCTTGCGCATCACGATAGATGTTCATGGTCTGCATCGCGGCCGCCGCACGCCCTTCATAAGTATCGAAATAATTGTCCGGCACGGGGAAGGTGACGTCTTCAAACTTGCGGGTGTGCTGTGGAGCTGGCATCCAATTTCGATGCGGGGCTTTATGGTGTAGCAACAACGCAAACGGCTGGTCGCGCTCTTTGCATGTGTCGAGCCAACGCAATGACTTTTCGGTGATCAACTCTGTGGTGTAGCCGTGCTCACGCTTTACACCGTCGGCGGTAATGAAATCAGGATTGTAGTACTCACCTTGGTCGTTGAGAATTTCCCAATGGTCAAAGTCAATTCCATCTGGGGTCAAATTGATGTGCCATTTACCGATACAAGCCGTCGCATAACCATGCTGCTTTAACAGGCGCGGCCAAGTGGTTTGATGTCCGTTAAACAACTGACCATTGTGATTGAAGCCATTCTTGTGGCCAAACTTGCCAGTCAACATCGCCGCGCGCGAAGGGCCGCACAATGAATTAGTGACAAAAGATTGATCAAAGCGCGCCCCATTTTTTGCAATACGGTCAATGTTGGGTGTGGGGGCTAAATGGGCAATATCGCTTTGATAAGCACTGACGGCACGCACGGCGTGATCATCAGACATGATGTAGATAATATTGGGGCGTTTAGTCCCCTTAACAGTCGAATGTTGTTGTGGCATAGCCAAATCTCGAAGCGGGAATCGAAAGGAAAGTAAGCTATCGCTCTGCGACGTCATTGTTGTCACCGCAGAGCGCGTTAGGTTGTTAAACCGATGAATAAGCCGTTAAGGCGTTAAACAAAGGCACTTAAGCGTTTAGGAAGAACCGGGCGTTCAGTGATGCGTTGCTATCGCCACCCACGAACACTGTGATTTCTGAGCTCTCCAACGCGACCGTTTTTTCAGCGCCAAAGAAGGCAAACTGCTGCGCCGGAATCTCTAGTGACACGTGACGAGACTCGCCCGCCGCTAAATGGACACGCTGGAACGCACGTAACTCACGCTGGGGGCGGGTCGTTGACGCGACGTGCTGACGGCTGTAACACTGCACCACTTCTGTCGCTGCTTGCTCGCCGTTATTGGTGAGCGTCACCTCAACCCACAAGGTCTCATCGCTTTGCAATGTCGTCCGATCGAGCTTGAGATCTTGATAGTCGAAAGCGCCATAGCTCAAGCCAAAACCAAACGGATAAAGCGGTGTATCACGTTGATCTTTATAAGGTTGATAATCTTGGAAATCCCGCATCTTACCGAGTGGCTTACGCGCATAGTAAATAGGCACTTGTCCAGTGGAGCGCGGAACGCTTATCGGCAACTTGCCAGACGGAGATACCGCACCAAACAGCAACCGTGCTGCGGCATGCCCTGTTTCCGTGCCTGACTGCCACGCATAAAGCAGCGCATTGGCATAACGCTCTGTGGCAGGCGATGGCAAAGGACGCCCGGTACACTGCACCACGACCAGTGGTTTACCCGTCTCAGCGACTGCCTCAATCATGGCTTCTTGACCTGCAGGCAGTGTCAGTTCGGCAACATTCCGCGCCTCACCCGTACGACGGTGGCTCTCACCACTACAGAAGATAACGAGGTCAGCGCGATGCGCACACTCCACCATTTCATCGGCAAACGCGGCCTCTTCAGTGATCACCGTGACATTGATCTCATTTGCCTCCACATACGCTTGAATCCCTGCATACAGACTCGTGACATCTTCGGTTTTGCCATCAAGGCACCATGACCCAAGGTGCTGACGCTGGGAGTGCGCGTGCGGGCCAATGACGGCAATCGTCATCGGCTGCTCGGTCGTTTTAATAGGCAGTAGATGGTCGTTTTTGAGCAGCACCATACTTTGCTCAGCCAACGTGCGGGCTTCGTCCAAATGCGAGGCCTGACGCATCACAGAAAGGTGCGCCTCTTCATCGACATACGGACGTTCAAACAGTCCAGCTCGGAACTTGGTAAGCAATACACGTGACACCGCCTCATCGAGCACCGCCTGATCTAACGCACCTTCCGCGATTAAGGCTTCAAGGTGCCCCTCATAGGCCTCATTGGTCATCGCCATATCAACGCCTGCTTCAATCGCTCGCTTGGCTGCCCCTTTCGCATCGGCTGCCACACCGAAATAGGCCAAATCGGAAATGGAGCCCCAATCACTCACGACCATGCCATCAAAACCGTGCTGAGTTTTCAGCCAGTCTTTGATCAATGCTTGGCTGCCCGATACAGGTGTGCCGCCTAAATCATTAAAGCCTGACATCAAGGTCCCCACACCTGCTTCCACCGCCGCTTTAAAGGGCGGCAGATAGACATTGTGTAAGCTGTTTTCAGAAATTTCCGTGGTATCGTAATCGCGTCCCCCTTCAGAGGCGCCGTAGCCGACAAAGTGCTTCGCACAAGCAACCAGCGTGTCGGCATTCCCCATATCGTCGCCTTGGAAGCCTTTGACCACCGCTTTGGCCATCTCACTTAAAACCAAGGGATCTTCGCCACCACTCTCAATCACGCGACCCCAACGCGGATCGCGCACCACATCCAACATAGGTGCAAACGTCCAGTGAATCCCTAACGACGCCGCTTCTTTAGCCACGCATCGATACGCCTTCTCAATTTGCGCTGGGTTGAAAGACGCCGCTTGCGCTAATGGAATGGGTAACACTGTCTGCTGCCCATAAATTACATCGCGAGCAACAATCACCGGGATCCCCAAACGGCTCTCTTCCACGGCAGCACGCTGAATCTCATTGAGCTGCTTAGGTGACACGGTTTCACCGGGCGCATTACCCGCCCATGCGGTATCGGCTAAGATACGCGATCCCAAGCGACCTTCGCGCACAGCATTGAGATAGTTATCACGGTGAACCCCATACTCCAACATTGGACTTTGGCAAAGCTGGCCTACTTTTTCGCTGAGCGTCATTTGGCTCAGTAAGTCGGCAACGCGGATGTCGGGAGATTGGGTCGCATCTTTATAGATAGGTTTCATTCGTCGCTCCTAAGAGTCGATCTTTACGCCCATCTCTGGGCGTAAAGGCTGAAGAAAAAACGCCGCCGAAAGCAAGAATGACGGCTAAAAGTGGTAAAACAACTCGGTTACAACTGGGCAAGTTTATGGTCTGGAAACGCATGGACGAGAAAATCTCGCATCTCTTCTTCCACTGCCGTATCGCCTTGCTCAGCCGCTTTATTCATTAATAGATGCGCCACTTCTGGTACATATCGCACATCCAACTGCACATAGACATCAATAAACTCATACAAGGTGTCTGCATCTAACTGAGGTAACAAACGCTCAGGAGCATCCATCGCCTCGTAATAGAAGCGCGGTCGGACGCCAAACGCCGTATTATCCCAAGCTTCAATTACTTGCTGATAGCCACCTAAGTAGGGCTCCTCAATACGAAGCTCCAGTTTATTCATGCCTTTTAGCGCTTCGACATAAGCACCTTGCGCTTCTTGAGCGACCGCATAGTCAAAATAGCTCTTAGTAAGAAAATAGGTTTTGCCCCATGCGCTCCAATAAGCAATTACCACGACCAATAGCAGTAAGGCGATTTTTTTAACATTGCTCATCACTTCACTCCCACACCGGTAAAGGCTTTAATAAAGTTCTTCTGCATGAAGAAGAACACAAACACCACAGGCACGGCGATCATGGTTGTCATCGCCCACACTTGCTCCAAGTTACCAGCGGGAATATCTTGCTGGAACTTAAACAACGCCATTTGCAGTGTCAGCATCGAGTCATCACGGATATATAGCAGTGGCCCCATAAAGTCATTCCATGCCCCCATAAAGGTCAGGATACCCACCGTCGCCATCGCTGGGCGCATCATAGGCAATACCACTTTAAAGAAGATACGGATCTCACTGGCACCATCGATGCGCGCAGCTTCAAGGTAAGCTTCATCGACTTGGGTCATAAATTGGTACAGCAAGAAGATGTTATAGGCACTGATTGCACCCGGAATGATGAGCACACGATAGGTGTTCACCCAGCCCCATTCGTACATCATCATGTAGACCGGAATGGTAAACAGGATCGCTGGCACCATCATGGAAGACAGGATCAAACGCAACCAAACCTGACGGCCCGGCATCTTGGTTTTTGCAATCGCAAACGCCACCATGGCAGACAAAATGCAGTTCAAGAAGGTGACAGAGAGAGAAACGAAAATCGTATTGAAGAAGATACGACCGAGGTTAATGCTATCAAAAACCTCAATGTAGCCTTTCGCCGACCACACGCTAGGAAGCGAGTTTGGCGAGTGCATGATTTCTGCACCCGGCTTAAATGAGTTAATGATCATGAAAAAGAAGGGATACAACACGATCGCACTGGCCATCAAAAGACCGAAGTAGATCAGCGCTTTGCCTTTATTAAACTTGTTCATCAGTCTTCCTTACCTTTGGTCAATTTGAGCTGCAACATGGTGAGAATAAAGATCAGAATCGCCAGCAGTAGGCCAATGGTTGACGCTTCGCCCATACGCATCTGTTCAAAACCCGTTTGGTAAAGGTGAAGCACAGGCGTTAACGCCGCATTGTGCGGGCCACCTTTCAAATCGAAGTTCATGAAGACTTCAGTAAACATCTGCAAGCCGTTAATAACGTTGATGGTCAAGACAAAAACAATCTGCGGCTTGATCAGCGGCAAAATGATCTTCGTGACTTTACGCCACCAGCCCGCACCATCGATATCTGCCGCTTCAAGCAATGAGCGGTTAATACTCGCAATACCACCTAAGAAGATGATCATCTGTACACCGAACCATTTCCACGCACTGAACACCGCGAGCACTGGCATAGGTAGCCACTGCTCAAACTTCCAGAAAATGGGGGCTTCCAACATGTCCATACTCATCATCGCCGATTGAATAGGACCGGTTGGGGCTGCCACAAAATCAAAAATAATCATGGCAACAGTCACGGACGTCACAACAGGAATAAATAGGACCGTACGGAAGAGACTCGAAAGAAATGTTATTTCGTTTAACATTAATGCAGCAAGCAGCGCACAAACAAAACTCAAGCTAATAAAAATTAACTGGTTGTAAAAGACGTTAAAGATAGAACGCCAAAAATAAGGATCTGCAACCCCATTAATCCAGTTAGTTAATCCAACAAAACGGGTATTCTCTGGATTCAAAATATTAATATCGAGAAAACTATTTTGTAACGATAAAAAGAATGGGTAAAGCATAAAGATGAGAAAGTATGCCACCCATGGCAACATAAATAGGTACGATACCCAATAACGTCTTATATTCATTGTGTTGTTCCACTAAAACTTGAAATTTGTCATGGCGGTATAGGCAGTAAAGAGGCGTATACCGCACATAAAATCGGGTGTTGTTTTAATTTCTCATGATTTGTTTCGCTTCCTCAGCGGCAGCATTCACCGCCTCTTGAGGTGTCATTCTTCCCATTACAACCGCTTGGGAGTAGTAACTAAGAATGATGGATGACACTTCACCGACCGCCGCCGACGACTCATTCATCACCGCATGTTCAAGTTGCTTAACAAAAGGGCGAATCTCAGGTTGTTGAAAGTATTCATGGGCTTGCAAAGAGACCAATGTCGGTAAGCTTTGCAACGCTTTCAACGCCTTTAAGTTGAACGACTCCTCCATTAACATTTCTATCAGTTGCCAACTACGTTGCTCGATATGACGGGTGTTTTTAAAGACCATCAGCGCGCGACCATCGAGGTTTGAGTAGGCGATATCCCCCTTCTCACGCACAGGCAGTGGTGCAATGCCAACATCTTCACCAATCACCATAGGACGATCGGCGGCATCTTGTAGGTTCGCGTTCCAAGACACACCGTATTGTGGCCACATACCAATAGTACGAGAGAAGAAATTCTGCTCCATGGTCAGCGGCGCAAAGCGTTGCACTTGCTTCATGGTATCAAAGAACGCCACCATGCCCGCTTCTTCTTGATCAAAGACGGGATGCGTGCCCCAGCGATTCAGCAGTTGATATTCGCCATCATTAAAGTTGTAGTATAGCGGCGCTAGCATGTTCCAATACCAACCCCCTGTGGCCAAGGCATCGTTCCATAGTGCGATACCATGGACGCGTGAGCCATTGCTACGGGCAGGCAATGCGCTGATTTTCTCTGCGGCTACCAACAACTCATCCCACGTTTCAGGCGGCGTATTCGGATCTAACCCTGCTTCTTCAAACAGCGCTTTGTTGTAGATCATCATCTGTGTTGTTGCGAGCCAAGGGATGAAGTAATGACGACCAAAGTTTTGTGCCATAAACTGCGGCGCAATCTTTTCTTGCAGCGCCTCAAAGCCCTCAAAGTCATCCAAATAAGAAAGGCGTCCGAGTCTGGCGTAACGCGGCACCATATAGCCAAAAATACCGGCATACACGTTCGGATAGTCACCTGCGGCCATGCGGGTTTCTAGGTTGCCGTCATTGGTGACGACCAGTTCCACATCGGGATAGCGACGTTCAAACTCTGGTTTTATCCATTCATTGGCAAACGCCATCTGATCGCCGGATGAAACCATAAACTCAAGTTTATCTTTTGCAATTGCTGTTGAACTAACGGCAACCAAGAATAATACAATCCACTTCAATATCATCTCGTTATCCTTGAAATAAGCCAGGGCACGAAGCCAAATACATTAACTACTCATGTATTGGGATAATTAGCCACACCTTTCGATGTGGCAAAAATAAGAGATGGTCAGAAAACGAATTAATGTCGCGTTTTAAAAACTCTCGCGCTCTACCAAATGCGTTGGCAAAATGGTAACAGGTTCAATCTCAGTTTTAGATTCACCATTCATTGCGTTAAACAATATTTCGACTGCTTTTGCACCCATTTCAAATTTCTGGTGGGTCACAGTACTTAATGGTGGAATCGTTCTTTCAGATTCGCGAATATTATCGAAGCCAATCACTTTTAACTGCTCAGGCACTTTAATATTGTTTTCTAATGCCGCGCGTAGAATACCAAGCGCCATTTCATCGTTTGCTGAGAATATCGCGTTTGGTACGTTACCTGCCGCGATCATCGTCTTCATTTTCTGGTACGCATCGTCTTCTGTGAAATCAGAACGGACAATTAAGTCATTGTTAAATTTCACATTGTAGAAGCCAAGTGCGGCGATATAACCTTCCAGACGTTTCTGGTTGTCGTAAGAGTCTTCCGGACCACCGAAGAAGTAAACCTCTTCACACCCCATGCCAATCAACTTCTTGGTCGCCGCAAATGCGCCGCCGAAGTTATCAATGAGAATGTTGTAAATGTTGTCGGCCTTAATCTCGCGGTCAAGCACCACAATAGGGACATCACTCGATGCCACAGTACGCAAAAACTCATCGTCAAAGGCGTTACTCAAGATGATTGCCCCATCAATCATCTGATCTTTCATGTAGCGGTGTGCGGTAGAATCTGCCCCACCAAACAAACTGCATGCGATCAAGTCATAACCCATTTCGTGAACTTTACGCTCAATACCTTGCACCAACTCACTGTAGATAGGACCAAACCAAGAGTTGAAGAAGATACCAATTGCACCCACGTTTTTCTGACGTAGACGCTTTGCGTTACTGTTGGCTGAATAGTTCAGCCGCTTGGCAACTTCGAGAACATGCTTACGCGTTTTCTCGCTGATGCGGTCGCTATTGTTGATTGCATAGGAGACGGTCGAAATCGACACATTGGCTTCCCTTGCAACATCTTTGATAGTAGGCCTCATGAAACTACATATCCCTCAATTTCTTATTAATTCCACTGCATTCCCTGCAATTACGTAAAAACAGGAAATCATTGCGGGTCAGTATAGAGGATTAGGTAAAACGTTTCTATCTCATCGTCAGACAAGAATCTGACAGACCCCACAAATCACGCCACTTGCCGGAAGACTGCACGCTTGCGATGTTCACAAGCGTGCAGAGTTACTTACAGCCAGACAACAATGTGGTTAGATTCTGCAACCAAGTTTGCATCCAATACCGCTTTCTCGACCAGTGCGCCACCAGTACGATATGCATTCTCAGTCACTGCAAACTCAACCTCATTTCCGTTAATCGTCATACGCTTAGGTGTATGTGCACCCTGCTCAGGACGAATCTCAAAACGGCATGGTTTACCGTGAACCGCAAAATCGAGTGTTGACGTACCCAGCGATGTTGCCAGTACTGGGTCCACAACCAGCGCTTCGTTATCAAAACGCAAGCCAAACACACTGCTGATCACTTGGTTAATGTAGATGCCAGGGCCACTCGAGTAGATACGCCAGCCACCTTTCACGGCTACCTCACCTTGCTTCAACTTGTCGAAGTCACGGTACGCTTCATAGCGATCGTTGAACTTGCCATCCGAACTTGAGAAGTAGGCGTTCGATTGGCGAATCTCTGCATTCGGTACACATTCCTGAATGCCAAGTGGGACGATTTTGTACAAGTTTTCAAGTACTTGATCCGCTTTACCCATCTTACAAAGCGCTTCAATGAAGCGGATATGAGCGTGGCAATATTGCAGACCGACTTCACGACCGAGGTTGGCAGCCAGCTCAGCACGCTTGAAGTAGCTTTGCTTACCGCCATTGTATTCGGCCATTTTTTCCATCAATCGCACGCCATCAGGGTGAACCAAGTTCTCCTCAATGATCGCCATGTGGCTCTCTGCCATCTCTTTGTTAAACGTTTCGGAGATGATAGAGCGAGAGGCTGGCAGTAAACGGTATTTAATGCCGGTTTTTTCATCGGATGGGTGCAGAAGGTATTCAACCTGCTCAACATCTTTGTTCGCTAAGTGAATGAAACCAGCAATGACACCATCTTTAATCAGTAACTTGTGGTAATCCGCTTCCATATTGGTCGCAAGCTCGGTGATTTGCGAAACAAAAGGCGCAAAACGAGGCTCACCTTGAAGGGCATTCGCCATGGTTTTCAGCGATTGCAGGGTCAGCGGGATTGTCCAACCACTCACCATGTTCTCACGCAGGGCTTGGTTTGCAGGCTGTAGCGTGTCATCCCAGTCACCATCGCCATAGCAAGAGAGCGACGTCCCCGGAATCAGGTTATCGATGATGTGCTTGATCTGGCGTTCAACGTGCGCAAATACGGTATAGCTCTCTGACGTGAACGCGAAGCCATCTTCAATGCTGGTGTAAGGGACTTCAATATCCAATACGCTCAGATCGCCCGTTGCCGTCAAGTAATCCGCAATCGCTTTCAATGGCCAAACAACGATGTCGCCGTGGCAGTCTTCTTGCTGGATTTTTGCGTACTTATCGAACATGAACCACTGCGGCCACGTACCGGTTTCAATGTGCTGGTGGCTATAGATGGTTTTCAGGAGATCCACCACACGATCATAACGCTGCATCGACATAAAGAGTTCAAATGGACCTTGCGACACATCACGCGTCCCCCATGCGGCACCAGAGTACTGCTCTAGGCCATGTGGCGTGGCATAGTGCACTAAGGCGTTATGCGTGAACCATTGCATGGTTTCGTTCAGCTTCTGTGCGTTGTAAGCGTCGTTTTCAAAACTCACATTGAAGTGATTTGTAAGCGCACTTTGCCCTTTGTGGTAGAGGTTTACTTCTGTGTCAAAATCAATTTTCTGCGCTTTTTGAGCCACAGTTTCGTCAATGACACCTGTCATGGTGAGGCTGGCTTTCTTGGCAATCGAACCCGTAAACATCAGGTAACGTGGCTTATCTCCCGCCTGTACCATAGACACTTCAGCTAGCGCGCTATCTGCCAGTAGCGAGTAATGCAGTGTTGGGTAAGACTCCGTCATGAGTGAGAAATCACCACGCACGGTCAGGTGTTCACCATCACGCTCAACAGACACCAGCGCATCACGCTCGTTGTTGCCCATCAGCAGTTGGTTTGTCACCACGACGTCCAGTGTTGGCAGATTTTCGGTTTCGATATCCAACTGAACGGTGGCAACATCGTTGGCACTGAAGCTGGTTACCTTGATCATGCCGCCGTTGTATTTGTAGAACCAACGCGAGAAGTTCAGCCCCGTTTCAAAAGCAGAAGGCATGGTTAGAACGCGGAAATCATCGCCCTCTTTCACCCAAATGCGCTGACCACTAAAACGGAACAGGTTCAGAGACGTGCGATCAACACCCAGAAGCTTGTTGAACGAGGTATTGCCAACCACAACGTGCGAGTTGAACACGCCATACATGCCGTGGGTTGAGCTCATCACACCATTCACAAAGTTCTGGTTATTGCCCGATGAGATCATGTGTCCCGTTGAACGCTCCAGTAAACGCTCTTTCTCTGCCAAGGTCACGTAGCGGCTATCTGAGTTCTCTTCTCCGTAGAAGAAAGAAAGCAGTTGCTCACCGTCTTTTTCTGCAAAGCGGCGTGTTTCACCAAACAGCGCAGTGACATCGTCATCGCTCAGGCTCTCACCTAGCAATACATTCTCGGCGTTCAAGAAAAACGCGGGAAGGCGTTGCTCGCTCGCGATTGCCATCTCAGGGGCGACATAAGCGGCTTGAAGTGGCGCATTATCCGCGGCTTCTGTGACGTTTGAACCCGCTAAGTTATCCGCAAAGTGAATGTAGAAAACAGCATCTGAGCTTTGGCCTGCGGTCAACGTTTGCGTTTCAGTTTGTAGGGCAACATAACCCATCTCGAATTGGAAACGCTCATTGGCTAGGTTAGGTTGCGACAATACCGCTGGCGTTGGGTCAAATCGGAAATCTTTGCCAAAGAACTGGTAGCCATCGGTAGAGAAGCCCACCACTTTGTCCGTTAAAGTACCCACCTGAGTACATGGGTTACCCGTGCTTTGCGGCAAGTTTTGACGAGAGCAGACGACATAGCCCGTTTCTTCCGTGTTGAAAACTTGATGATCAAGATACTGGCTGACGTAGCACTCGTTACTCTTCACGCCACCTTCATCCGCAAGGGCAAGGTCTTGACCAAACACGAGGTCATAACTGAAGTCGTTGTCGATCAGGTTTTCAACTTTAGTGGTGTAGTAAACGGCATTCAGATCTGCCGCTAGGCTGATCATCACCGTTGCACGGAATGCGTGGGTTTCTGTCACCCAACCAACCTGACCCGCTTCATTGCGGAAAGTGCGCAAGTTGTCGTTAAAAGAGATTAGCGGAGTAAATGCGATACCTTCACTACTCTTGGTACGCAAGTAGACGTTTGACAATGCATATTCAAACTCACTTGGCTCGTAGAGGTTCACCATTACAGAGTTTGCGCGGATGCTCTGTAATACGTTGTTTTCAGAAAATGCCAGCGTCAAGTGACCGTTGGACACGTGATGATATGAATCGGAAATAGAGTGAATCATGTTAAAAATACAACCTGTTAAAATTCTAAAATATGAACGTATTAGCAAGTAGGAAGCGAAATATTGAGTCCCGTTTCCTTGTCAAAGATATGGCATTTATCCATATTGAAACTGATTTGATGCTCACTGTTTCGACGCAGTGGCGATTCAGGATTAACCCGCTTACAGATCAGCGAGTAACCGTGGAAGTTGAGATGAACAAAGGCTTCGGGTCCCATCTCTTCCACCTCAGTAATGGTGGCATCGAGACCCGTTTGCTCATCAAGAATATCGATATGTTCTGGGCGCAGACCAAATGCAATCGGCTTACCTACATAGTTGACCAAACCCGCCTGCATGCTCGCCGGCAATGCGACGCGATGCTTACCCAGTACCACCGCCAGTTCACCGTTATCGTTTTGGCTTAACATGCCTTCCATGATGTTCATGTTTGGCGAACCAATAAACTCGGCAACAAAACGATTGGCGGGTTTGTGGTACAGATTCAGCGGCGTATCGACCTGCATGATTTCACCTTTGTTCATCACACAGATACGGTCTCCCATCGTCATGGCTTCCACTTGATCATGGGTGACATACACCATAGTGGCAGGACGGCCATCGGCTTTAAGCTGCTCATGAAGACGGCTAATACGCATACGCATCGACACACGTAGCTTGGCATCAAGGTTTGATAGCGGCTCATCGAAAAGAAACACTTCAGGTTTGCGGACCATGGCACGGCCAAGCGCGACACGCTGGCACTGACCGCCCGACATTTGACCCGGCTTGCGATCGAGCAAATCGGTAATCTCAAGGAGCTCGGCGGCTTCGTTGACACGACGCTCAATGACATCTTTGGGTTTCTTGCGCGTTTCAAGACCAAATGCCAAGTTTTGGCGCACCGTCATATGTGGGTAAAGGGCGTAGTTCTGAAACACCATCGCGATACCGCGATCTTTGGGTGCCGCGTCATTACAGAGTTTGTCACCAATGTGCAGTTCACCACTTGAAATACTTTCTAGCCCGGCAATCATGCGTAGCGTAGTAGACTTGGCACAGCCCGATGGGCCAACCAGCACCATGAACTCACCTTCCTTGATGTCCAGACAGAAATCACGGACAGCATGGAAACCATTCTTGTAGACTTTATTGATATTTTGCAGCTTGACCTGAGCCATACACCGTACTCTTCGCTAAAATATGTGCTTATTGAAACGTTTCTACGCATAGTAAGAATCAACCCCATATTCGTCAACCGAGCATATCTGTTTATGTACTTTGGTCACACTTTTTAGGCATACATTCCACTAAGGTGTGAGCTAAATCCACTATCTATTATCGAATTTCAGTGCAGATGCCGCGTTATTTGTCCATCTTTCACGTCGAAATCACGCGAAAGGCACCCCAGAATAGTGCCCAACCCTTTGATATAGCAGATTTGTAGCATTTCCACCTCGACAGTAAAACCAAATAGAAACGTTTCTTTAACCAATCGAGTAACTGATTGAAATAGCGCGATTTTGTCGCGCTATCTGACACAACGAAAAAGAGCCGCACGTGGCGGCTCTTTAACATTCAACATCACGGTCGTACCCGGCGCTAACAGCCCGTAATACCGCCATCGCAATGATTGATATCGAACAGTTGTTGCTTATACAAACGCACATCATCCAACACGACATACTGAGGCGCAATGTCGCCAGACAGCTGATCCATCAACAGCCACAAACGGAAACGGCTCTC
This sequence comes from Thaumasiovibrio subtropicus, assembly GCF_019703835.1. Taxonomy (NCBI): domain Bacteria; kingdom Pseudomonadati; phylum Pseudomonadota; class Gammaproteobacteria; order Vibrionales; family Vibrionaceae; genus Thaumasiovibrio; species Thaumasiovibrio subtropicus. The sequence continues at coordinate 1,555,644 of NZ_AP023055.1, forward strand.
TCCAGGGCGCTTTCGCATCGTAAAGGTGATTTCGTCCGGTGATTGATCATCAATAAAGGTCACGTCACACCAGTCTTGAAAACTGTTGCCTGTGCGGCAAGTGTGATGGTAGGTATCCTCGCCATAGATAAAATGCACCGCAAACTTTGCCCCAGCCAAGGCTCTGTCACCCACTCGCATCTTGAAGATGTAACGGGTGCCATCAGGATCATCCGCGATATCAAAGTCATAGCGGGCTTCGGCCTGAGATTCACCGCCAGAGGTGGTCATTTTCAGCGATTGCATGCCTTCAATAACCTCATCCACTGCCGACGTAATCATCGCACCGCCACTCAACTGCCAATGACTCTCACCACTTTCAAAATCACCGTTCACGACATGCTGTGACGCGCCAATACGCTGTAAGCTGGTGTTATCCACTACCACACGGGTCGATGTATCACCCTCGACCACATACTCTATGTGCAGATAGTCCTTACCCGCTGGTTTCTGCGTTCGCACAGACAGATATCGACCTTCGCCAACACGGTCATGATAGTCACTGACCGCGGTATCACTGCTCTGGAAATGACGACTCAGCGTCTCTGGACCTCGCTGTCCATTCGCAGACCAACTCACCCGCAAATAGCCAGCGCCCGCCGATTCAGGCCGCACATAGCCGCCAACGATGAACTCTGTCCCGTCGGCATCGACATCCAATTTCACCGCTTGATGTAAGCTGCCTTCGGCACCGTTTGGCGATAAGCGTGCTGCTTGTCCCTTCAGTCCTGATACCATGCTTACTTCAACGTCTGATTCCACCCAACCTCGGGTATCGGTTATGAAATTGGGATTTTCAAATCGCCCGCTGCCGTTTTCGAGTAAACCAACCACATCATCGAGCCATACCCATTCATCCGTTGGATCGCTAATCTCAAACTCACTGAACTGTGTGTCGGTTGGCAAGGTGTAAGGCGAAAGCTGATAGCCGAAGACATCACGTTCACCATCCGCACGGATCCCGGTAACTAAACGGGGCGTTATCGCCGAGAAAGTGACCACCTGATGACCCTGTGTGTTCTGTGCCACCATCACGTCAGGGAGGTAAAACGCATTTCGAAACTGCTGTGTCACACCGGGCTGAATCGACTCTGCAAGTCCTACACCGCCGAACCAAAAATCAGCAATACCTATTCCATCAATCTCATACTCAGGGTGATCCATCGACCAGCGCGATAACATCTCAATGTCTTTGTAGCCATTACTTTGCATCAACTGACGGCGACCATCGCGATACGCGTGATACCCCCCAACAACCGCATCCAGCTTACCCAGTTGCCCGAAACCCAATACCGCAGGGAAATGGATAAAATTACCAGGGTGGTCTGACGGTCCATCATTGTAGTAATTGCCGTTTGAATCCGGATTGAAGGGGTTATTGCCAGCAGAGAACGCGGCAAGATACGGGAAACCTTCATCATCCGTCACAGACTGCGTCAACGCATAGTAGTTGTGGCTCATCGTTGACCAGCCTGAATCTGAGAAGTGATGATCCAAGATTAACGGCGCACCCATGACGATAAAGGCGGCGTTGTCAGCACGAATCACCGGCTCGCCGTTAAGGTAATCGTCGTAACGAAAGTCTTCGCGATGATAGGTAAAGTTGGCATAGTTCGAGGTGGCATTCGGGTCTTGTGCCGCAGCCAGTTCACCGAATAGCCAAGTCTCGTTCGTCATTAGATGATTCATACGTTTAGGGCCAAAATCATCCGACTCCCATGTAATCCGCTGCTCGGCACGAACTACGTCTCCCGAGCGCTGAATCACTTGCTGTAAGTAGCTAAGATATTGCTGAATATTGGCGTTGTCTGGGTACATCTCGGCGGCCTTATACGCCGCAGGCAAGAACTTCATACTGATGTAGACCTGCATTTGCGGACTACTTAGGTTTGGCATTCCAGATCCGCCCCCTTCATAGTTACGCACAAAGTGCCCATCGACACTTTTCACGCCACCTAATCCATCTGGGTGCAACCCCGCATGACGCTGCATCAGCAACTCAATCAAGGGCTCGATTTCAGGGTCGGGATTCACTTGGTCGGCAATCATCAACAGGTACATTGCCCAGCCGACATTATCGGCGATAGGCAGCGTATTGGGATTGTTGTTTTGCAACTTACGGATCAAAAACCCTTCAGGGGCATCACTGTTTCCGGTGATGTCAGAGGCAATTAACCCCTTAATCGCCTTCACATAGTGAGACAGCTCTTGCGCCATCCACGCCTCAAACCCTAAGCGTTGATCGCCATTCTCGCGCATTTGATACGGCGCACCATCACTGAACAACAAGCTGCCATCAGCCGTCAGTGAAAAGCTCTGCCATTCGCCCTCTGCCAAGCTATAGCGCTGAGGCGTAAGGTTGCCATTTTGGCGTAACTTATCGACCGCCACATGAGACAGACCTGTGTTGCCTTCTACCGCTTGGGCGATATACAGACCTGCGGCACTTTGTTGACCATAAATGCGGCTAAATGCCACCCCTTCTATCCCCGTTGCGCTATAAACACGGCTGGCATTATTGGTACCGACGCGATGGCGATAGATGCCCGATTCGGTAGCGAAATAGAAGGTTTCCGCCTCCGTATCTAGGGCGATATCGACCACCTGTTCAGGGAGGGCAATGCGCGTCTTACTCACGTTGTCGTTTTGCGCATAAACCGCATTTCTATCTGCCTCAATGCGATAAACACCATCTTGTGCGCCGACATAGAGCTGCGATTTGTAGTAGTGCATCCCGAGCTTGCCATCACCAAGCGATAGACGATCAAAGACGCTGAGGGTTTCCGTATTGGTGTTATACGCCAAAATCGCATCATCACCGCTTTCCCCATCACACACCGCCAAATAGAGGAAGCGGCCAGATGGGGTAAAGGTCATCGCACAAAGGGCATGCTCATGGTTGAGTGCCATATCAGGAAGCAAAGCCACGATGTCACTGCCACTGATCTTATGTTGCAGTGTTTGGCGAATGTCGCGAATTTCAATGTCTAACTGCTGGGTATCCGCCAGTGCGTAGCTGCCTGCTAACTTAGCGCTTGCAACACGCGACACCTCGCCAAGGTTCGTTTGCCAATCACTGAGTGTGACATCCGCTTTTGGCCAATCGCCAGAAGGCGGTGGCGCACCATCGCCACTGCCACTGGAACCACATCCCGCGAGGAATACCGTGGTGATCGCAGTCGCAAGGAGACACTTTTTTATTGAGAAATGTTGTAGGGGTAATTGCATCTGTTTCAGACCTCTTAACGGACAGATTTTATTGGATAAAACGGCAAAGGCGCTGCTCATATATACTCAAGTGATCACGCGATAAGAAGCACGGTAATCACTCAACATATTTATTGAAAACTCTCGGGAAACAGCGATTCCAAAGAGGGGTTAGGCACACGCTCTAACGGCGCGTCTCGCCATGTTTCAATCGGGGCGACTCGGTATTCTTGTTGTAATGCGGCTAAGCGCGCTCTGAGCCTTGCCACCTCTTGGTGATACTGGGGATCGTTGATCGCATTATGCATTTCAGAGGGATCGGTCTCCAAATCATAAAACTCCCAGTCATCGCCCGGGTTGTAGAAGTGGATCAGTTTATAACGACCATCAAACACACCATAATGTCGCGCCACATCGTGGAAACCCGGATACTCGTAGTAGTGGTAGTAAAGGGCATCTCGCCAACCGTCTGTCGACGCGGCTTTCCCTTCTATTGAGGCGTCATGTGGTTCCGCTTCGGTTAGCAATGGTAAAAGAGAGCGACCATGTATCGCCTCTGGCACTGCCATACCCGCCAACTGTAAGAAAGTTGGGGCGTAATCGATATTTTGCACCAAGGCATCCACCTCGGTACCCGGCGCAATGACACCCGGTAGCTGCATCACTAGCGGGGTGGAGAAAGACTCTTCATACATGAAGCGTTTGTCATAAAAGCCATGCTCCCCCAAGAAGAACCCTTGGTCCGAGGTATAAACCACCAAGGTGTTTTCCAGCAGATCCGCCTCTTCAAGATAATCCAACACGGCACCGACACTTTCATCCACCGCCACTATGGTCGCGAGATAATCTTGCATGTAGCGTTGGTACTTCCACTCTGCCATCTCCACATCGCTCCACGCCGCTTCATTGGCATTCATATAGTCATTGCGATCACGATAGGCCGCATCCCATGCCTCACGCTGCTCGTCAGTAAGACGCGCCAATAGATGCGGCCAGATGTCTTCGCGCCATTCGTCTTCGCCTTTCGCCACCGTCATTTTTAGATCGTGCCCTTCTTGGGTGTGATGGGCGATAGTCATCGACTGATTGGCGGCGGCTTTTCGCCCCGCATAGCTGTCGTGGAAATTGTCGGGAAGTGGGAAGACTACCTCTTCGAACAATTGGGTATGACGTGGCGCAGGCATCCAATTGCGATGCGGCGCTTTATGGTGCATCAGCAGCGCAAAGGGTTTCGATTTGTCGCGGGTCTCGTCTAACCAAGTTAAGGTCTTCTCGGTGATCAGATCCGTGGTATACCCCATCTCCATCGTCACCCCATCGGGCGTGATAAAGTCAGGGTTATAGTACTCACCTTGATCATTCAAAATATCCCAGTGATCGAACTCAAACCCATTCGGGATACGGTTAATGTGCCATTTCCCGATCATCGCGGTGGTATAGCCATTGCGTTGTAACGTATTCGGCCAGTTTGGCTGTGTACCATCAAAGACTTGGCCATTGAACATAAAGCCATTCTCATGACCAAATTTACCCGTTAGCATCGCCGCGCGGCTCGGGCCACAGAGTGAATTCGTGACATAAGAGCGAGTAAACAGCGCACCATTTTGGGCGATGCGGTCGATGTTCGGTGTCGGCGCGAGTTGAGAGATAGGATGACCATAGGCACTCAGCGCTTGCACGGCGTGATCATCAGACATGATGTAAAGAATGTTCGGTTGCGTCGCCTCGGCGTGAACAAAGCCAGAAGTCAGAACTAAGCCACTCAATACACGGGCTAAAAACGTTGGTTTCATGGTGTTTCCTTAAACGGCAAAGCCCGCTATTAAAGCGGGCTGTAGAAAGGATTAATCGATGAGCGTGAAGGTGGCTTTTTGCACCTGATCGGACGCGGTGCCGATAAAGAGATCAAACTCGCCTGCTTCGGTTCCCCAACGCATCCCCGCGCGGTAAAACGCTAAGTCTTCTGGGGTTAAGGTGAAGCTAATTGTCTTCGACTCTCCCGATTCAAAGTGCACTTTCTGGAAACCTTTCAACTCTTTCACTGGACGTGTTATCGACCCCACATGTTGGCGGGTGTAGAGCTGAATCACTTCTTCTCCGGCGTAATCGCCCACATTGCTGACATTGACACTGACGTGAAGTTCGCCGTCTGGTGTTAATGTCTCGCTGCTCAGCGTTAACTCACCATAATGGAACTCGGTGTAGCTCAGCCCATGCCCAAAGGCATACAGTGGCGTGTTCGGTGAATCATCATAACGCGACTTATAGTGCTCTTGGCGCTGATTCGGGTTATTCGCATCAAACGGGCGACCGGTATTTTTCTGGTTGTAGAAAATTGGCACCTGACCCACTGAGCGTGGGAAGGTCATCGGAAGCTTGCCCGATGGCGAGTAGTCACCAGAAAGCACATCGGCAATCGCGTGACCGCCCATGGTGCCCGGATACCAAGCGTGCAAAATGGCATCGACGTTTTCATCCGCCCAACGCAGATCGTTAGGGCGACCACTCATCACTACCAATACCATTGGCTTACCAAGCTTCTTAAGCTCTTCCATCACCGCTTGTTGGTTGCCCGGCAAAGTCAGTTCAACACGGCTCGATGCTTCGCCTGACATGCGCTGCTCTTCACCCATGACCATCACAATCACATCGGACTTTTTCGCCGCTGAAATCGCCCGCTTCATGTCACGGGCCAATGAACGGTGCCCTTCTTCAATCCTTGGCACACCAATGCCTTGCGACGCTTCGATGGTCGCCTTGTCATTGATATACGCGTACGTTGCCCCTTGGGCATAGTTGATTTTCACATCACGGCCAAAGCGCGCTTTCAACCCTTCAAGCACAGTGACAGGTTGATCTTTACGATCGCCCGCCGCCGCCCAGTTGCCAATCATGTCAAACTTGCTATCAGCCAATGGACCAATCAAGGCAATGCTATCAATCTCATCCTGTTTTAACGGCAGGGTTTGATTATCGTTTTTCAGTAGTACGAATGACTTACGCGCAACATCGCGTGCCGCTTCGAGATTGTCCGCATTCAAGATCTCGCGAGCCGCACGCGCTTCATCATTGTATCGATAAGGGTCTTCAAACAAGCCAAGACGCCACTTCATTTCCAAAATGGTGCGAACTGACTGATCGATCTTTTCTTCGCTGACTTTACCTTCCGCAACAAGTTCTGCCAGATACCCCGTGTAGAGCTGCCCGACCATGTCCATGTCCGCCCCTGCATTGAAGGCGATTTCAGCGGCATGTTTATCGTCGCGAGCATAGCCATGCGGCACCAACTCATTGATCGCGGTGTAATCCGTCACCACGAAGCCTTCAAAGCCCCACTGATCACGCAACACATCCGTCAGTAGGAACTGACTGCCTGTCGCAGGCACACCATTCAAGTCATTGAAAGCTGTCATGAAAGTGGCCACACCCGCATCAACCATGGCTTTAAACGGAGGCATTTGTGTTGTCCACAGTTCGTGCTCCGAGACATCCGTCGTGTGGTAATCACGTCCGGCTTGCGCCAAGCCATAGCCGACAAAGTGCTTTGCGGTCGCCATCACGGTATCAGTCGCAGCCAGATCATCACCTTGGAAACCTTCCACACGGGCCACTGCCATCGCGGTAGATAAGAACACATCTTCCCCCGCCGATTCAGACACACGCCCCCAACGCGGGTCACGCACTAAATCCGCCATCGGCGCGAATGTCCACATAATGCCATCGGCCGCTGCCTCTTTTGCGGCAACTTGCGCACTGAGTTTAGCCGCTTCCAGATCCCAGGTTGCTGCTTCACCGATGGATTGCGGGAAGATGGTTTTATGACCATGAATAATGTCATGACCCACAATCAAAGGAATCCCCAGTCGGGTCTCTTCGACGGCTAATTTCTGTAGTGCACGACCAAAATCTGCACCATACGCGTTGAAGATAGCCCCAACCTGACCGCTGCGGATCTGCGCTTCATATTCATCATTAATGAAAGGCCCCGTCACATTGCGAAAACCACTCTGTAAATCGAGTTGACCAATCTTCTCTTTCAGCGTCATCTTGGCGATTAAGCCATCAATGAACGCGTCCATCTCTGCTTTATTGTCTTGCCAATGGGTTTGCGATACTGGCGCAGGTGTGCGCTCAACATTTATCGTATCTCGGAACATAGTTGCTGCCGTTGCTGGTAGTGATAAGGAAATGCCCAACGCGATGGCGCTTGGCAGAAGCTTTTTATTCATCGGAGAAAACCGCCCTTCAGTTTTGCGAATGACCGAGCCCTTTCGAGCTGGAGGTATTATTTATCCAACACCAGCATTTTGTCGAAACAATTCGACAAACCAAGATCACTAAATGGCAATTTAAATCGTCGAAAAAACCGCTATTGGGAGAGATATGTGATGATGTATAGAAATGAGGTATGAATAATTGACCTACTCATACCTTAAAGATGTGAATCGTTTTAAATGGCAATTGAAAACCACACCGCCATTTCAAAACCTACGCCGCCTTTTCGAAACCGCAGAAGCCATTTAAAAAACCGCAAAAGCAATGCAGACCTGAAGTAGGGGTTATTTGTTGATGCTCGCCAACATCACGGCCACTTTGGCTTTCGGGGTTTTGGCTATCTTCTTCATCAAAGCGAAGTCAGGATTTTGAATACCATGCTCTGTAGCCAGTTTTTGCAGATGCACGAGCCACAAAGAGGCCGTCACTTCGGCATCAGCTAACGCGCGGTGAAACACGCCATCGTTTTCAATATGATGATACCGCACCAGATCACCCAACTTGTGTGACGAGACTTCTTGAGTCAAACGACGAGAAACGAGCAGCGAACATGCAAACTCCCCCGTATAATCACGCCCCACCGCCGCGAGCTCTGCATCAAGGAAACGTTGATCAAACGAGGCATTGTGCGCCACCAAATTACTGCCTTGAATGAAGTCTGCAAATGCATCCATCACAACCGCGCACGGCTCCGCATCCACCAGCATGGCATTGGTGATACCTGTATACCCTTCAATAAAACTGCTGACACGAAACCCGGGATTCATCAAACGTTGAAAGCGATCAACCACCTCACCGCCTTGCAACTTCACCGCACCAATTTCGATCGCCCTATCCCCTTGGTTTGGCGAAAGCCCAGTGGTTTCGAAGTCGAGGACAATAACAGAGTCAGCTGGATGAGTGTGTAGCACAGTGGTTTCCCATTGAAGTGTTCAGATAGCCACGCAAGCGCCCACCCGAACCGAGTTAATTGCAGAGCAAGGAGTGTAACGGATTTGTGCGATAACGCCTATTGCGAATCTGGGAAGATGGTTTGCGGGTAGGTTTGGTTTGTCAAAGCTAAATCATTCATGCCCCGCAACGTGTTGTGAACCAAAATACGAACATAAATTTTCAGTTACCTTTGACATGCAAAAAGTAATGAGTAGCAAAAGGTAAGACTTGGACCCAGCCATTTGTTCCTTATGATCAAAATAAGCTATTTATAGGCTCTTCATAACTAACAGTTACAGTTTTACGTATATCTACAATCCTATAATAATCTTGGAGCCACGTTCTAGGGAACTTTGCTTGCCTCTGGTGAAATTTCTCCGTTTTTTAAGCTAGAAAACAACCTAAATCACACAAATTAATTTTATTTAAAATAGCCTATTTATAAGCTTTTTATAAGTTAATTATATCTTTACTAAAGCTTGAAGTAATTTGCTTCTTATGTAAAAGTCTAAATAAAACAAGACGTTACAATGGTGTGGATTATGACAAACAAAGAACAGTTAAAGAATAAAGCCAATGCAGTTGAAAAGAAGATAGGCGACATAGATAAAAATGTTAGAAAAATTAATAAGTTAGCCCTTAAACAAGCGCTTAACCAGACGCTGAATACCTATGGATTAGAGGGTATGTTGTTTCCTCTAATGTTGCAGGATTGCAGACACCCTTTTACACAGGAGGTTATGTTACTTGCAGATGAGTACGGGTTTAAACAGTCTCAGATAGCTGAACTATGTGGTGTTTCCCAACCGATTGTCTCTGGCTGGAAAAATGGGGAGGGTAGAGTATCCCATGATCATATTGAGAAGCTAACTCGAAGACTCTCTGCAAGGGCTCCGGGCAATGAGTTTTATGTCTTCGACATAGCGAGTTCCGCTGAGCACGTTCTTTGTGAAGATTGGGAAATTAAAATGCTGGCTAAAAATTTGAGGATAGACGCCAGTCAGTTAAAGCAGCATCTATGGGAAAACATTCAACAAAAGGTTAGAGAAGAGTTTGAGCAAAGAGATCAAGAGATAAAAGGGCAGCTCGAACAGATCAATGGCTTTATATCAGAGCTAGAAACTCTAACCCCACGGGTAGAACAAGAGGCAGAAGAAAACCAACGCGAAGAAGAGCGGTACGCGTCTGATGTTGAGACACTGCTCACCAGTAAGCCTGAATACGCTGCACTAGATGAAGATAGCAAGCAGATTCTATTTGAACGCCAACTGGAGCCGGTGAAGCTGACGAATAGATACAGTAAACATCTCGCACGGTTAAATAGACAGGTATCATCATTTTTTGTTCAAGATCAAATCGAGATATCAATAGACGATTTGAGGCAGAAACGGAACGAAAAAACTAAAGAGCTAGAGTTATTTCAACAAGAAGCCAAACAAAAAGAAGCTGATACCCTTAAGGAAAAAAGCCCGCTTAATAAGTACCAGCATGATGAAAATTCTCTGATTATATCAAAGGACGTTCTCGACTTTACCGTTGGCGTGGATGAAATAGAAAGCTTAAGCTCTCGCCTATTCGAACAAAAGCATTGTTATCAGTTCTCTATACCCGTTAGAAACTCGAATTACTGGGGAAGTGAACTTAAGACAAGAAGTGTCGATGCCAGCTTTACTGAATTATTTAGCCAATATGCGAAAGACCTTAAATTTAGCTATGTTGAAGAAAGGGTTCAGGTTTGCGGGAAATTCTTATTTAATCATCGGAAAGTCCCTAATAATGAAAATTTATGCGAATTTTCTCAGGGGGAGCACCAGCCGATTTGTGCCTCTGGTGAGCATAAAGATTTTGGTTCAACATTTGATTTATTCCGTTTGCACTCAAACAAACTTGCTTTAGTCGAAGGGAGATTCGACCGCCACAATGAAAGATGCTTCTATAAGCTAACTCACTTTACTCACCTAGATGATCTCATAGCACATTTAGAGCCGAAAATTGACAAGTCGGCAGTGGAAGAGTGGACCACAGAGTTAATGAAAATGGGCTACACATTAAACACTGTGCGCATGATTTACTAAAGGATTAGAGCATCGACAAAAATCTGAATTTCGCGATTCTCGTTGACGGAGAAAACGCACACCCTAAAAAGTACGATGAGGTGCTCAATGAAGTGAGCAGTAAAGGTAGCATTGCAATCAAATGGGTTTATGCCAATTGGACATTGCCGAATCATAAAGGCTGGAAAGAGATCATGTTGGAAACGGGGTCTGCTCCCAAGCAGCAGTTTCACATTGCCAAAGATGCAGCTGATCATGCACTGATTATGGATGCCATAGAGCTTATTTGCACCAACGACCGGATTAACGCCTTCTGTATAGTGAGTAGCGATGGAGGGTTTGCTGGGCTTGCTCATCGAATTCGCGAGAAAGGTTTGCATGTTATGGCTATCGGTCGCTCAAATACCCCTGTTCACTTCAGAAATGCCTGCCATGATTTTATTTATGTGGAAAACCTCGCTCAGGATAACAGTGAGGAGAGTTTCAACGACGGATATGAAGACTCGGCATTAGATGAACTGCTGCTCAAAGCTTTTGGGCAATTGTGTGGAGATGAAAGCAGTGTTTACCTTGGTGACTTAGGAGCAATTTCGCTTTTCTGATTCAAAAGGGGCAAGAATTTTACTTCACTAAAAGTGACCTCACCAACGCAAATTGGTGGGACAAAATTACAGAAGGGACCGAAGTAACTTTTAACAGAACCTTGCGCCAGCAAGGGAAGTCGCCGACTGTTACAAATGTTAAGGTCAGTATGCATAGATCCAGGCTGGCCATTAGATTACGAGGCTCTAAAAGCCATTAGCTCAAGCTTTGAGGCCTTATTTTGTGACCATTTTTACAGCATATAAGATTCTGGTAAATCTTACATTCTACCTGCACATGACTAAAAAACTGACAAGTGTCGTGTTTCCCTCCTAGATGATGGGAATGCTAACGGTAAAGGGTTAGTGAATTTGGTGTGCTATTTGTAGGCAACTCGCGTGATTTGGAATAGAAAAACTATCTGAAAGAGAAGGGGCTTTATCTCGTCGTAACACGGAAATGTCCAAAATCACAGAAACACGTACCCCACCTCCCTCAACCAAGCGACTCACCCTATCCCTTAAAATGGATTTGGGCTATGACCATGGATGGGCGCGCCTGTGGTGGGGTGCGTAAAGTAAATATCGCTGGCATGGAGCATTAAGTGCTGTGAGGCATTGTTTACGCCAAGGCTATTGTTTAGTTCTGGGTTGTTATAGAGATCGCAACCCACAATAGGATGGCCGAATTCAAGGCTATGGATTCGCAGTTGATGGGTTCGGCCGGTAATGGGGGTGTATTGGACTAGCGTTCTCAGTGGGTTATCCAAACGGCGGATGACCTGATACTCACTGATGGCACTTTTCCCCGTTGTGTGGCAAATCTTTACGCGGGGGAACAAGGCGCGATCTTTCGCAATAGGCGCAGATATTTGGCCACTGTCAGTCTCAACCCACCCGGCTAACATCGCGAGGTATCGCTTTTGTACTTTCCGCGCTTGAAACTGTTTATTCAGATGCTTAGAAGCGTCGCTATGTAGTCCCACCACCATCACACCAGACGTCCAGAGATCGAGCCGATGTGGCAGCTTTGCCTCAACAAAAGCAGGTGTCGCTTTAGTCGATTGAGTCGCACCTTGACCATTAACCAAACGGTAATGCACCGAATCCCAGTTCAGCGGGTTTTTACCCGATAAACTCAACAAACCACTCGGCTTATTAATCAATAAAATATCATCGTCTTGATAAAGGATCTCTACCCTCGCCTGACACACTGGTGCCACAAAATTATCAATGATGTCACTCGTCGACGCGTCAGATTGAGACATTTAGGAAGCCTGATACAAAAAAGAAAGACGGCTAAGTTAGCCACAAGGTGTTGCCTTAAACCCTCATTCAGCCCATTCGGGTAATAAAGGTTTGCTCATCATCCACAAACGCCACAAACCCATCATGATAGATAAACACCCGACCACGACCTTCTACTAGACAGGCTAACAGTGGCGGCAAATCTTCATCATGGTCCTCACGTTGAAACGTGCCGACATCGGTGATGACGCCGCTGAGAGAGGGTAAAACTCCAAAGGTGCGTCTGGCTTGATCAATCAGGCTCAATTCGCTGGTAGTAGAAAAACACGCGGGGATGGTACCAGCTTCTTCGATAAATAGCGTTTTCAGTTCTTCGAATGCGGTGATCACTAACCAGTCGATGCCGTTAACATGATGGATAAACATAGGGTATCTCGGTAATGCGGAAGTGGCGATTTTATCACTATCAGGGGAAAACGCAGTAGAGAATTCGTGGTTAACGTTGCCATACCGCGAGCCTGCTAAGCGTGTGCAGCATGGCGCTTATTGCTAACGACTCAACCGTAAACTCACGCAAGACTAGGCGAGAATACGCCCTAATCCAGCAATAGACGCGCCCCTAACATGGCATCGCGCGTTGCTCATAGCAAGAAGGGGTCTCTGCCCAGCGCCGGTTCAGTGCAAAACAAGCAGGCACAAGAATGTCCAATTGCCCATGCTCTCTCTTTTTGAGCATTGACGAAAGCAGCTCAGGCTACGTCTGTTACGCGTTCACGAAAGGCTTAAATTCCTCTGATACCTCTCGATTCGAGTAGATGTAAACGGCATTGCCAATCGGGTCAAGTACAGAGAATCCACGATCGCCCCACGGGTGATCTTCAAGTGGCATCGCGATCGGTAATCCAGCCTCCGTCAAGCGCATATATTCTGCATCAACATCGTCGACTTCAAAGTTGAGCATCACGCCCGTACCGCTGAAGGTCGCCATGTTACCTTGAGGCTGGATAAAACACACCTCAGGGCCGTCGCCATCAATTTTTAATACCACGTACCAACCGCAGTCAAATACAGCTTTTGCGGCAAAATGCTGAATATAAAAGTCACGACAAGCATCAACTTCACTGGTGCAAAAGCAAGTCGATAAGTGATTGGTTTTCATTGTGGGATTCCTTTGTTCAAGACCTGATATTCAAGGCGTGTTGCTCAAACCCGTGTTGCTCAAACTCCGCCATTTGTTTAAGCAACACGCTGATCAGAAACGCTTTGGCGCGTTAATGCACAAGTGCCAACACGGCCGCTATCTCACACTATTGCGCTTTAATGCGAAAAGAGATGCCTTTCTTATATTTTTGCTGGTCGTCGACAAAACCTGCAAACCATCGAGAGGATTGAAACGCCACAGAAACTTGTGGTTTTTCGCTGGCCGCGCAATGAATTTCTTCGTAGTCATCCGCAAGGCAGGGCTTTTTCTCTGCGACATAGTTGTCGGCATTTAATACGATGTGTTGAGGCTGGCCAGTAAGATCACATTCGAAACGAATGCTGCCTTCAAATTGGTCGAAATGAAATGTCAGTACATCAACGCCATCTTCATTGGGTCCAACAGAAAACTCACTGCCTTCATTTTCTAGAATGATATCTTCAAATTGATATTTCTTATTGGATGCTTTGCTCACATTATTCATAGTTATCCTTACCATCTAATTGTTCTAAAAGTCTTTTTTGTCCTCGCATATGCTAATACTGTGGTTTACCACAGCAACTCAATAGGCACAAGGTTGCTTATTGGGGATTTTTAACTCACGCATTCGAGACATTTCAAAATGAGGCAAGGGAGACTTTATAGTGTCGATGAGAGGTAATATTTTCAGCGGAAGAGAAGTTAATTCTGGGGCTCGTTAAGGTATCTGAAGCGAGATGTACCGTCACCGTTTCAGCAATAAAGGCGCGAGAAAACAGCTCACCTTGGCATTGGTGCAAGGTTATTTTTCCGCGTTGGAACGTGGCACGCTCAAAGGTGATGGCGGCATTGGCTAAACTCAACGCGCCTTTGTGGTAATGCTTGGCACTTTTGTTCGCAAACAGCAGCGCTTGAAGCTGCTTGGCTGCGCCAAGCTCTTCTTCATATCGCTCTGCCACGATTTGAAAATGGGGTTGATACTGGTTGTCATCCCGCAAGACATATTTGGTCTGTCTCACCCCTTCCACAACAACAGACACCTGCCGAGCATCCACTCGGCAGGCAATCATTAACATGACAACAAGCCACACACTCAGTGGCCAAGATGGCGTTGTCATTTACAGCTCGCAAGTCACCTTGGCACCCTCCGCATAACCACACCACACAACTTGATTGAGGCGGGCTTCATTCAGGGTCATCTCGCCATTCGGGGCTGCCGGAGAAGCCTGCAAAAATTGGCTCACGAAGGCATCCTCATTTTCTTTGTAGTAGTTACCTATGTACTGAAAATGCTCAGGATTCTCTGTTCGCATACCATTCTGAACCCAATCTAAGTCATGGCCACAGACTGGCATATTCATCACTTTTGAAAGCTCAGCGCTGTATGCGCCCACTTCACAAACATAGCCATCAACGTTCAGGTTCCAAACGCGGCGATCAATGCCTTTGTTCACATCATAAAACGCATGCAGATTGACATAGCGCTTGGTGTTATCAGCCTCAATGATCAATGGCACCGCGTTACCGTCAGTGGCGTTGAGGTGACGTTTCAAGTTCACCACAAACTGGTTCATGTCATTGATCTCCGCAACAGTGTCCACGTTTTCATCCCAATTGATCGCTTCCAAAATCGACACGCTCTGGACTACTGCTTCTTTGGCGGTAGCGAGATACTTAGGATCGGTTCGTAGCTTAAACAGCTGCGTGTTATTTATCATGCTAACAGGATCGGCGCTGGCAAGGGTGTATTCCCCTTCATAGCCGATGGTCTGGCTGGCTTGGATTAGATTGAGATGACGGTCTGCCCACACACCCAACACAGGTAACGCATTTAAGGTGATGGTTTGTGGCAATACGTATTCTTCGTCATCAAAATTATAGGCCGCCATCACACTCAATTGATTGGCTAGCTGCAGTGCCGTTGCACGCACCATCAATGACGCTTGATAATCGAAGCCTCCTAACAGCTCATACGGTAGTGTGTAACTGTCATTTGGCATTGCCGCCCCTAAACGCGCAGAGGCGTCAATGAGCATTTTGGCCGCTTCATGAAGCAGGGCTGCCAGCTCATCACTGGTGCCATTAATCGCGGTAAAATCGAAGGTGGCGTTCGGGTTAAATGTACTATCGAGTAACTTTGGCAGGGTGCTACTGTATTCGAAATGGGTGCCTTCCACGTCAATGTGGTTAGCAATCGCTGGAGTGTTGACGATTTCGATTACATCCAGTAGCGCAAGCAGCGTCTGACGGTGATAGCCGTTACTGCCATCGTTTCGTTCTAGATCGTTACGGATCGCCCCCAGTTCGGACTCCAAATCATAGTCAGCCAGAATTCCAGCATCCATATCGGACAAGAGCGTGATAACGTCCTTAACCGCATCGCTATCGTATTGCTTAGTAAGCAACTCGACGGCCTCTTGTGGCGTCACTATTCGCGCATCGTCTAGTAACTCTCCTTGGAGATCGGCGACTTTCTTAAGCGCTTCGCGATACGCTTGGTCATTCAGCGTTAACAAGTCGTCCTGAATGGTCTCGCCATCAGTTTGAGATACGTCGATCCCATTTTTAAAATCACCATCGGCATCCACCGATTGCAATAACGCACTTAGCCGAGCGGTATAACTGGCATCAGCGCTCGATGAACGTGTCAACGATTTGGTCGCCGACACTGGCTTCAGCGCTTGGGTATTGATAACACTGTTTTGTTGAGTGACCGCATCCACTTGACCCAACGTAAAGCCATCGAGGTCAAAGGTACACGATGCGCCATCATCAACGGTAAACTCGCCTTTGGCATTGGTGACGCCTTTTCCGTCCGCGCCGCTACACTGATAGTTGACGCCTTCTACTGTCGCGGCATCAACCAATACCGCGGTCACTTTTTTCGCTTTAGGTGCTAGTGTTGGCGCTGTTGTGCCACTGTCAGAGCCGCTGCCACAACCAACAAGGGCCGCTGCGACTGAAAACGCCAATAACTGTTTAGTAAACATCCGAATATCCTTTCGCTGTAATTAGTGATGAACTTTTTAAAGCCAAAAACCCTGGCATTCCCTTTGTTTATTAGATTGTGTTTAAGGGTTATCACGTCGCCGTTTTAATGATTGTTATGTTTAGACGGTCGCCGCTGAGTTCAATGCCACGCGCTGTCTGGTATGCAGCACGCTTTAATGAAGCTCAAACGGCAACGATTATGACTGCGAACTCAATTAAACGGTGTCAGCTTATCAATGACATTTGCAAGAAAATGTAGGTGAGAATAAGAAAGTGTAATCTCGCGAGGAACGACTCATTGCCCCAATGTGTTCAATACCACGCCATGTTCCCCCCCATTTCCTTTCCAATTACCCTCCATTCGCGCACCCTGCAATGCTTATTCATTAAGACAGGAAATCTCTTAAAGTCATCCATTCACAGCATCATTAACCCAAGCAATGAGAGTGAGAAGGTATTCACAGAAACGCCTTTCACTCGATCAATCCATGCCTAAAACTTGCTATTCTCGCCGCAATAAAAACGTTTCGATCAATTTTCAATTCGCTGTCGATGCACTATCGAAACCGCAAGATATTGAGGCCCAACATGCAGAACAATCCTTTGGTCACGACATTTCAGTCGCTTAATCACTACCTTCAATCACAAGTTATTGGTCAGCATGATCTCGTTAAACAGCTTTTAATCGCGCTGTTAGCCGATGGCCATATCTTGGTAGAGGGGCCTCCGGGCCTCGCGAAGACACGGGCAGTAAAAACCTTGGCTGATTGCATCGAAGGGGACTTTCACCGCTTACAGTTCACCCCAGATCTGCTCCCTGCGGACTTAACGGGCACCGATATCTATCGTCCAGAAACAGGGCAGTTTGATTTCCAAAAAGGGCCGGTCTTTAACTCACTCATTCTTGCCGATGAGATCAACCGCGCCCCTGCAAAAGTGCAATCTGCCATGCTGGAAGCCATGGCCGAAAAGCAAATTACCGTGGGTAAAACAACCTATCCGTTACCGGCACTCTTTCTGGTAATGGCAACACAGAACCCGATCGAACAAGAAGGAACATACCCACTGCCAGAAGCGCAGCTCGATCGTTTTCTATTACAGCTGCAAGTGGTTTATCCCGATAGTGACAGCGAGCTCGCCATCTTGCGTCTTAACCGTGGGGAAGCGCTCGGCCACTGTGGGCAAGATGCCGTCCATCTCTCGCAAGAGGCGATTTTTACTGCGCGTAATGAAGTGCTTTCTCTGCACATGGCGGAAGACGTCGAGCAATACATCATCCGTTTGGTGATGGCGACACGCTCGCCGAAACGTTACAGCGATGAACTGGATGCATGGTTGCAGATGGGTGTTAGCCCTCGCGCGACCTTGGCCTTAGATCGCTGCGCGCGTGCCCATGCTTGGCTTGATGGCAGAGATTTTGTCACGCCTGATGACGTGATGACCATGGCCTATCCCGTCTTACGTCATCGCTTACTGCGCAGTTATGAAGCGCAAGCTGAAGGGATCAGTAACGACAACATCATCGATAAGCTTCTCAATCTGGTCACTAGCGCTTAGCCCCTTTTGCAGAGACGACAAAGCGACATCAAAACCTATGACAACTTATCGATCGACTCACAATGCCAGTTCACTTGCGCTGCCTAAACACAGCGATGGTATTCAGCTCTCGCTGCCAGAGTTGCTGCATTATCAGAAACAATCCGTGCGTTGGCTGCCACCTGCACGCAGTATTTGGTCATACCTAAATGGTCAGCATGCGAGTCGACGCCAAGGGCGAGGCATGGACTTTGCCGAAGTCAGACCCTATCAACAAGGGGATGACATTCGCGCCATTGATTGGCGCGTCACCGCGCGCACGGGCAAACCCCACACCAAGCTGTTTACAGAAGAGAGCGAATGTCCGGTCATGGTGGTGACCGACCTCAGTGCGACCATGCAGATGGGCACTCGCCTCCTCTACAAATCGGTGCAAGCCGCCCATATGGCGAGTTTGATTTGCTGGCTTACCGTGGCGCAAAAAGATCGTATTGGTGCGCAGATCATCACTGATACGCAGGTCATTGATTGCGCTCCAACCGCACGTTTACAAGGCCCGCTGCACATTTTAGGTGAGTTGCGCCGTTTGCAAGCCAACGCACTCAATGACACCGCTGCGGCGCACTTGTCTCAACACGTACCTACCGACAGCATCCACAACCCATTTGCGATGGCACTACAACAACTTTATCGCCTCTGTCCAAAGGGGAGTGACATCGTCATCATCAGCGATTTCAATCAGTTATCACCTGCGGCTATCACGTCGATGCGCCAGTTGGTTCAACATAATCAGTTGCGGTTGGTGAACATCTTCGATCCGATTGAGCAGGGAGATACAGCCTATTCCGGCCGATCTTGGCTTGCCGATCTAACAAGTAGTTTTCAAGTCAGCTTTGGTCGTCAATCAACCAAACACGCCTTGCGAGCCCAATTTGACGCACATAGCGAGAAGCTCACTACACTCTCTCACCAACTGCGCGCCCCTTTGTATCACGTCTCAGCCGGGCGCAGTTTACTGGCGCAATTAGGGGGGCAACATGGATAAATTACTCAGCCTAGACCCACTTATCCTACCGCCTGAACCCAGCTATTGGCCTCTGCCTAGTCATGTATGGATCATCATCGCTGCCGCAGTCATCAGTACCTTGCTGTTGCTTGCGCTTCGCCGCTATCAAGCCTCAAAGTCTTACTTGCACCGCAAAGCCTTGCTCGAACTTAGCCGAGTGGGCGCGCATCGGGATACCGCCTCACTGCATCGCTTATTGCGCCGAATCGCCTTAACCCACTTTCCTAGACACACCGTCGCCCCCATGAGCGGCGAGGCTTGGCTTCGCTGGCTTGATAAAACGCTGCCCGAGCCAAGGTTCATGCCGCTCAAAGCGGTTTGGCTCGCCGGCCTCTATCAAGATCAACAACCCAGCTCGCAAGACTGGCATCAATGCATTCATGCCAGTGAAGCGTGGATCAACACCCTTTATGAGGAACAGGCATGATAGCATTTGACCTGTGGGCAGCGTTTTTGCTGCTGCCGCTTCCCCTTGTGGCAAGGCATTGCTTATCCCCAGCTCGCCCTTCGATTGCACTTAGACTTAGTCAACTGCCGCCATCGCTGCGTAAACTGCGCCATATCAGCAAAACACCCATGTTGCTCCTTAGCGGCGCGTGGTTAGCACTTGTCATCGCGCTCGCTCGCCCTGTTTGGCTCGGTGATCCCGTCTCTATTCCCAATGCCCATCGCGATGTCATGTTGGTACTGGATCTCTCTTCGTCCATGGACATTGAAGATATGACCACCACCAGTGGTGAAAACATCAGTCGGATGACGGCAATGAAAAGTGTACTGACCGATTTCGTCGCCCGCCGCCAAGGCGACAGATTAGGTATGGTGCTCTTTGCTGATCATGGCTACTTGCACACCCCTCTCAGCCTCGATATCAACAACCTGTCGCAGCAAATTGCCCACCTTGAGCTTGGGCTGGTCGGATACATGACCGCCATCGGTGAAGGGTTGGCAATGGCGACCAAAACCTTCATTGACAGCGATGCCCCACAACGTGTGATGCTTCTGCTCAGTGATGGAAGTAATACCGCAGGTGTCATCGACCCAAGAGACGCGGCGCGTCTGGCACAACAGAGCGATGTCACGATTTATTCCATTGGCCTTGGCGCAGAAACCATGATGGCCAAAACCGTGTTTGGCGAAGCGTATGAAACCAACCCTTCCCACGACCTAGACGAAGCCCTGCTCACCGAGGTTGCTGAACTGACGGGCGGGCGCTATTTTCGCGCGCGCAATCCCGCGGAGCTTGCCGAGATCTATGCCGTCATTGATAACTTAGAACCCATATCGGAAAGCGAACAAACTTGGCAGCCACGGCATGACTTATTCGCCTACCCTTTGCTTCTCTCTGTCTTACTTGTGATGGGTTTACTCGAATACCGGAGACGTGATGATTAATTTCTTAGCCCCTGCTTGGTTACTTGGCTTGCTCATCACACCGCTATTCTTTTGGAAGCAGCGTCAAGCGCAAGCGCAACACTTGGTGGCGCCACACTTACAACGCCACACACAAGCTACACGGCCTAAACGCCATGGCATCGTTCTTTGTCTTGCTTGGTCGCTCATCATGGTTGCGCTAGCCGGCCCTCACTGGCGTACCCAAGACGTCCCTTTGTCGCAAGCAAATCGCGCCCGTGTTGTGGTTATGGAAGTGAATGAACGGATGCAACGCGACGATTTGCTGCCGAATCGATTTCAACAGGCTTTCTACAAAACGGTCGATTACCTCCACCGCCTTGATGAGGGTTACACGGCATTGGTTGCCTACAGTGCGGAGGGCTATACCATTAGTCCACTCACCCATGACACCCAAACCGTGCTAACACAAATGGCTCACTTATCCCCAGAGATCATGCCTCGACAGGGCCACAATGCAGCCAAAGGGATTGAAGAGGCACTCACGCTGTTAGCCAGTGCTGAGTTTGCGCAAACGGACATCCTATTGATTGCGAGTGATATCGATAACGATGAGTCTCAAGCGATAGCCGCACTGCTTGACGGCAGCACCCACCGTTTGTCTGTGCTAATGATCAATGCTGATCGCTTAGGTGACCCCCTCTCTCTCCCTGACTCTCTGCCAATAGCGACAGTTGCTCAATCAACCCATGGACTGGCGCTGAACTCTCAGCCAGACTTTTCAGATATCCAAGCCTTAATCGATCTTGATAGCAGCGCGATCACTGCATCTTTAAACCCAGCACAAAATACCGCTCAACCCATTAACGATGGGTATTGGCTAGTGTGGCCGCTAGCCTTTGGCCTGCTATTTGCCTTTCGCCGCGGCGCAGTTTGGGGCATTGCATTGCTCTTTGTCTTGCCACCGAGCGAAGCAAGCAGCCTGACAGACTGGTTCAAAAACCGCGATAAACTGGCCCATCAGCATTTTCAAGACCGCGTCTACAGTGATGCTGCCGAACTCTTTGAGGACCCACATTGGCAAGGGGCGGCTTACTATGAGTTAGGCGACTACCAGAATGCCATTGCCGCGTTTTCAAACGTTGCCGATGGCAGTGCTGACTATAACCTTGCCAATGCCTATGCCAAAGCAGGTCAACTCACCCAAGCAGCTGAGCTGTATCACGCCGTCATTGCGCGCGAGCCGCAACATCAATGGGCGAGAAACAACCTTGCATTGGTGGAAGATCTACTCGCTCAGCAACACACCCCGCCGCCTTCAGACAGTGAAGAAACACAGGATGACGCCAATCAAGACTCAGACAACGAGGAAGGCAAGGAAGAAGGCGACGAGACGGGAACGCCAGATACCCGACAGCAAGATGAGAGCGGTGATGGCGATGACATCGAAAGTGAAGATCCGCAACAAGATCCGGGCAGTGCTGATCACGGTAGTGATGGCAATCCAACAGGCAGCAGTGAAGCGGGAAGTGATGACTTTGGGCAAGGTGAACAAGGTGGCGATGGCGAACGGCAACTGCGTACCGGTGACTACGACGCTGATCAGTTTGGCGAAAGTGCTTTTGATGAAGAGATAGGGACGCCGTCTGATGAAGAGTTGGAAGCCATCCGTCAACAACTCGCTGAAATCGCCGACATCACTGAAGGCGATCCGGTACTCAATCGCTTGACCCAAGTGGAATCAGATCCGAGTCAATTACTGCGCAACTTGCTCATTCAACAAGATCAACAAAAGCGCATTGAACAAGCCCCCTCTTCGAACAAGGAAACACCCTAATGACCCGTTTGGCTTATCTCTTCCCTGTTTACATCTTGGTCGCCAGCCTGCTGCCAATGAATACCATTGCGGGCGCCAACGCGCAGACAACAGATATCACCTTAACCGTCGAGCTTGATGACCCTCGTCTTTATCCTGACACAGAAGCAACCTATACCCTGACGGTAGAATCACCTGAGCGCGTGCACTTTTCCAGCATTTCACTGCCGACAGGCAAAGACGTACGTGCGCGAAGAATCGGTCAGCATCATGATTACTATTTCGAAGGCACAGATGAATACCGCATTTCGACCTATCAATATAGGGTCGCCACCGATGCTATGGGCACACAACCGCTAGCGAGCCCGACTCTGACCTTTGTAGAACTCAACCCAGACGGCTCAAGAGAACGCATCCAACTGAATGCAGAGCCAATAATGATAGAGCGTTTACCTATCCCAGACACCTATCCCGGGCTATGGCTACCTGCTGAAAAAGTCACGCTGTCGCAACAATGGTCATCCGAAGCCAACACAATTAAAGCGGGAGAAACGTTGGAGCGGCATGTTCACTTATTCATTGCAGGTCGCCAGATTGATGACTTTCCAGCGTTGCAAGTCACCTATCCAGACGCGATCACCCTGCTCAACGAAACACCCAAGTTTACGCAAACCCAAGCGGGCACGACACTTACTTTGCACCAAAGCTTGATAGTGCGAGAGGACGCTGAAATCGTGCTAGATCCAATTGTCATTCCGTGGTTTAACTTAACGCAGCATCAAACGGCTATCGCCTCTGTCAATGGCCGAACCCTTAACCCAAGCGCTGCGAAACAGAGCGCTACCAAGGTCACCGAGCCACAGATTTGGCGTTTCAGGGAGAACGTTGCTTGGATGCTCATCGGCACCATCAGCGGACTCTGTGTGTTGTGTGGATTGGCGTTGCTCGTCCGCTGCTCTCGACGCCGGAACGCAACGTCGCCAACTCATCAACTCAAGCTGGCGCTAGTGGCAGACCAACCATTACAAGTCCAACTCTATTGGCAGCAGATGCCAGCAGACACTCGACAACGCTGCCAAGCCGCCTTATCTCGCTACCTGCAAGTACGGTATCAGTCAGAGAGAAGCGACTCTGAGAAAGAAAAAAGCAAACAAGCGTTGTTAGAGCAGCTTAACGTCACCACAGACAAACCGCGTCTATTGCCCGATTTTGACCCGCTTTAGGTCTAGCGCGAATAGCGTAAAAATGATGTGGGGAGATGAGGACACACTGTGCGCACACCGTGCGTAGTTTCGATCTTCTGTTAGCCCTGTATTGGTAGATTCGACAAGCTTGCGCTTATCTATTTTGAGATGCCTCTCGAAGGCCTACATATCCTTACAGTATGCTACGCAAACCACCTTAAGATGCTGGCTGTATTCTTAGGGAGAAAGAAGATGGACTATCAAGACCAGCACGGTCGGACTTTAGCGGAAGGCGATAGCGTCACACTTGTCGACATTGATCCCGACTGGTTTGCACATTGCCCCAAGCTCGCGCAGCAACAGTTACTCAGTGCATGCCAGGGGGAACTTAAAATTGCCTACTTTGATGATGACTATCACCAAGCTTGTATTGACCTTCCAGCGACGCGGGATCACGATGGAGAGCTCATCTCCAACAGCCTGCACCTAACATGCGATCAACTATGTCGCAAAGACTAAGTCAATGAGACAGCTCGCCTCTCGTCTTCATTCCGCTACACCTTGCTATAACGCTACACCTTGCGAAAATACTCGCCTTTCCGCCACAGGTCTTCCAACCACAGCTCTTTAGTCGCGAGCCTCGTATGGCGTTCGATGATTCAACGAACAGTTAACTATAAATGATCACCAAACCCAACATCATCGCCAAGGTGGCGACGTAACAAACTGCACTGATGATACCCATACTTTCTGGTTTTATTTTTCTTGTTTCATTCATCTCTTACCTTCCTTCACACCGCTATCATGTATATCTTACGTATATACACTATAGATACCTTTTAGTCATATATACAAGTTAAGCCGTTGAAAATGACAAAGCGATCACAATCAATCTCACTGACAATATGCTTATTTAGCAAACAGGGATGACGCTGCCTTACCGTGAAATAGGAATCTAAATATGAAAAGGGAGAGACAAGGGTGAGGCGATTTTACTGAAAATTACCCTCACTTTGAGGCGCGAGTACGCTTTAACACACTTGCAAATAGTTGTAAAACCTGTAGAAATAGACGAGCACATTTCGTTTACACCGTGTAAATCAAAATGTACAAAATAAAAACAACAAATCAAAAGAAACGAATTGCAATCACAATTATCAAAAATGGACTTCGTCTATGGCAAACACCTCCTCAATGGATACTTCCGCTAAAAGCGGTATATCGCAACTTATTCGCTCTCTAGGACCCGGTATTATGATGGCTGCCGCCGCGGTTGGTGGGTCTCACTTAGTGGCATCAACAAAAGCGGGCGCAATCTACGGCTGGCAATTGGCAGCGCTGATTCTGTTGGTCAACCTTTTCAAATACCCTTTTTTCCGCGCCGGTGTGCAGTACACCATGGGCACAGGGGATAGCCTGATTCAGGGTTATGCCTCACTTGGCCGTGGCTACCTTTGGATTTTTACTGTCCTCACCGTGATCAGTGGCATTATCAACACTGCGGCTTTACTGCTATTCAGCGCTAGCCTATTGGGTTACTTTTTCCCTTTTGAGCTGTCATCCATTGCCCTCTGCGGGTTAGTGCTTACTACCTGTATAGCCATTCTCTTTGCTGGTCACTATCGTGCCCTAGATTCGCTGTCTAAGATCATTATGGCTGTACTGACCGTCGCCACCATTTCTGCGGTGATCATTGCTGCGGGCAAAGGCGCTGTCGCGCCTGCCGAATTCCAAGCACCCTCACCTTGGACCCTTGCGGCCATTGGCTTCATTGTGGTGACAATGGGCTGGATGCCCGCACCGATTGAAATTTCGTGTTTGACCTCAATGTGGTTAAAGAGTCAGCGTAAAAAACAAACCGTTACCGCTCAATCCGCGCTGTTTGATTTCAACGTTGGCTATGTCGGCACTGCCCTACTCGCACTGGTATTTATCGCGCTTGGTGCATTGGTATTGCATGGTAATGGAGCCGAGCTTGCCGCCTCTGGTGTCGGATTTTCGCATCAACTGGTTAGCATGTATGCCAGCACGATTGGTGAATGGTCTCGATACTTGATCGCCGTGATCGCTTTCTTCTGTATCTTTGGTAGTACGATTACGGTCATTGATGGCTATTCCCGTGCGATAGCCGAATCACAACGTTTACTTCGTCGCCAAGAAGATGAGCAGCCTCGGGTTTATCAGGGGTGGGTGATTGTGACAAGTTTGGCGGCTATCTCGATTATCGCTTTCTTTGCCAAGGCGTTAATGCCGATGTTGAATTTCGCGATGATCATGGCCTTTATGACGACGCCAGTCTTTGCGCTGCTTAACTACATCTTAGTGACGAGGGCAAACTTGCCCGATGAACTTAAGCTCAGTCAGAAAATGAAGGCACTCTCCATTGCCGGACTGATTTACCTCTTTGGCTTTCTCGCCCTCTTCATTTGGTGGAAGTGGTTACTGTAATCCTCATCTACTTATGATAGCCCAGCTGATTGGCATTCAGCTGGGCTCAAAGCATAGCGTGTAGCCTTGGTCATCGATGAGTATCAGATTCTAGCGACCTATCAGCAAAGACCCAGTATTGACTAAGCAAAAAATTACTTACCATGCCCCCAGCAACCCCAGCGCAAAGGGCCGCCATTGGCTGCCAGCCCGATTCGCCAAACAGACGTATCCAACAATAGAACAGCCCAAAATTGGGCATTAAAGAGACCATCGCTACAAACATAAAACGGCGCCACTGAGACAATGGGGCTTCATACACCCGAAACGTGTAACGACGGTTACCATACCAAGTTACAGAGGCGGCCAGAAGAAACGCGACCCCACGTGCAACCAAAGGTGCGAGCGAAAGGAGATAAAAACAGAGTGCAAAGACCACACTGTCGACAACGAATCCGACACCGCCAACGACAACAAATCGAGCTATTTTTTGTTTTAGCGACAAGTGAGTACCTAAGAATGTTGACCTTTGTGATATAAGATAGCACCGCTTTATCCTGCGAGCTTTAGAACAATGCATACGACGCAACTTGACACACTTATTCAGCGTGATTCAGTCAGAATGACGGCCCTTACACTGGTTAATCAGCTCTGTGGCGAACAGTGTTGGATAGCCGCTGGGTTTGTGCGAAATTTGGTCTGGGATGCGCTGCATGATTACACCGAGCCAACCTCACTCAATGACATCGACGTGGTCTACTTTGACGATGAGCAGTGCGATCCAAAACAGGACCTATCGCTAGAAGCACTGCTAAAAGTAGCAATGCCCGCGTTGAACTGGCAGGTACGTAACCAAGCAAGAATGCATGAAAGAAACAAAGATCGCCCCTACACCTCTGTGGTGGATGCCATGAGATTCTGGCCTGAGAAAGAGACGGCTGTGGCTGTCAGGTTAACCAATGATGGCGAACTGGAATGGATTTCTAGCTGGGGATTTGATTCTTTGTTCAGGGGGGACGTCACCTACAACCCCGCACGACCTGCCGCAGTGTTTTTATCTCGAGTTGAAAACAAGCAATGGCTAACACGGTGGCCAAAATTGCGCCTGCAAGGGGAAATTGCATTGGCATGACAAAAAGGCCAGCTTATCGCTGACCTTTTACTGAATGTTTACTCGTAATCAGAGGCGTAAGTCTCTTCATAAGTATGCGAGTAAAGCTCAAACAGGTTACCAAACGGGTCTTCTAGATACACCATTTGTGCTGGCTTGCTCTCGTCTTCTGGATGGTAACGCATGATATCCATACGCACTTTACCGCCGTACTGCGCTGTTTTCGCCATCACGCCTTCAAAATCATCAGTCTGTAGACAGAAATGGAAGATACCCAAGCGCGAGAAATCAACTTCATGGCGCTCTTGGCGCTCTTTCATTTCAAACAACTCAACACCAATGCCATCAGTGGTCACAAGGTGCGCAATGTTGAAGCCTTTAAAGCCTTCACCAAAGACAGCAATACACATTCTGCCAATGGCTGATTCACGCTCTTCAACGACTTTTGTATTTCCCATCACGACTTTCAGGCCGAGTACTTCAGTATAGAACTCTACCGCTTTATCCATATCGCCAACCATGATGCCAACGTGATTCATTTTCATAACTTTCTCCAGCCCTGACGTATCTGTTTGTGGGGGGTTGTTTCGATGCAGAGAGTATATGTCGAGCAATGAATTACATGAAATTATCAAATTTTAGTATTTTGATAATTCATATTTATTATAAATTCAAGGAACTCTGCCATATGCAAACTCTTCACCTTTTTTAATACTGCGAGTCAGCACTAAGAACAAAACCTAAGCGCGACCATCCTAGGTTCACGCTCATTGCATATTGCGCAAAAGTTCGCGGATTTATCGTCATATTGATCGGGCTGTTTTTGCTTTGCATATATGCAAAGACGGTTTGAATTTATCTCTATAACACTCAGTTTGCCAAATCCATACACTGGTGAGAGAAGACATTGCATTGATAGATTCCTCAACGCAATGCGGACAGAACTCACTTGTACCCAAGTAAGGATACCCTATGGAACCCGTCTACATTGTTGCTGCCAAGCGAACCCCTATCGGCAGCTTTAATGGTGCATTGGCACCCGTATCTGCGCCTCAACTTGGCGCGACTGCCATCAAAGGCACACTTGCCCAAGCCGGCATTGCACCTCATTTTGTCGACGAAGTCATTGTTGGCAACGTGCTAAGTGCTGGCATGGGGATGGGGCCAGGACGCCAAGCCGCCCTACTTGCTGGCATACCAGCGTCGGTGCCTGCTTATACCTTGAACATGATTTGTGGCTCTGGGATGAAAACGGTGATGGATGCCGTTAGCCATATTCGCGCAGGTGAAGCCGATATTGTTGTTGCGTGTGGCATGGAGAGTATGTCTCAAGCACCCTTTGTTTCTGCTAGCAAGCTTCGTGATGGTGTCAAAATGGGTAGTATTCATTTAGACGATAGCATCATTAAGGATGGTCTCACGGATGTGTTCAATGACTACCACATGGGAGTCACCGCCGAAAACATCGCTGAACGCAGTGTGATTAGCCGTGAAGCACAAGATGAGTATGCCTTCCAAAGTCAGCGCCGCGCTACAAACGCCTTAAACAGCCACCGCTTTGCGAGTGAAATAGTGCCTGTTGAGGTCACACTTCGCCGTCAACAATACACCGTCGAGCTGGATGAATATCCGAAACCCGAAACCAGCCTAGAACAACTTGCCCGTTTACGTCCGGCTTTTAAGCCGGAGGGAACCGTCACCGCGGGCAACGCCTCTGGTATCAATGATGGCGCGTCAGCGCTACTTCTTGTATCAAAAACCGCATTGGACACGCACGGGCTAACACCCATTGCTGAAGTGATCGCCTCTAGTCAGTCAGGTGTCTGCCCTGAAGTGATGGGGCTGGGGCCTGTCCCGGCGGTTGCAAGTGCGCTCAAGAAAGCCGCAATGACGCTGGCCGATGTCGACCGTTTAGAGCTTAACGAAGCGTTTGCCGCGCAAGCATTAGGAGTGATGAAAGGCTTATGTGAAGCCCATTCTGTTGAACAAGATTGGCTCATGGCACGCACCAACCTCAACGGGGGTGCCATTGCATTAGGCCACCCGCTTGGCGCTTCAGGCAACCGTATTCTTACCACCTTGATATATCAACTTGAGCGAGATAATGCGGAGTATGGCCTCGCCTCTCTCTGTATCGGTGGCGGTATGGGCACAGCCATGATCCTCCGCCGCCCTCCTACTACTTCGACCGCTGAACTGAGCAAGGAGCAATCATGAAAAAGGCGATAACCGCAAATGCCATTCAAGCCAAGCTGCATGATGGCATGACAATCATGATCGGTGGCTTTATGGCTAACGGCGCACCTGAGGGTTTGATCGACCAAATCTTGGCTTCTGGCGTCAAGGACATCACCCTCATCTCTACTGATACCGGCACCCCCGAAACGGGTTCTGGACGGCTCATTCGTGCTCGCCGCGTAAAAAAGCTCATCGCTTCTCACATTGGAACAAACCCAGAAACTGGTGCACAAATGAACGCAGGCGAACTGGATGTTGAACTGGTCCCTCAAGGCACACTCGCGGAGCGTATTCGTGCTGCGGGTGCAGGATTGGGCGGGGTATTAACGCCGACAGGGTTGGGCACACTGGTCGCAGAAAACAAGCAAATATTTGATATCGATGGTGAAACCTTCTTGCTGGAGAAACCACTTAAAGCTGATCTGGCGCTGATCCGAGGTTCTATCGTTGATACCAAAGGGAATACCTTTTACAAACGTACCACGCAGAACTTCAATCCGTTGATGGCGACAGCAGCCGACATCGTCATTGTTGAAGCAGAAACCTTGGTACCTGTGGGTAAGATACAACCTGAGTCGGTCCACACACCCGGCCTGTTTATCGATCACATCTATCAAGGAGAGACAGCATGAACCTAACTCGTGATAAGCAGCAAGTTCGTCGCATGATTGCTTGGCGGGTGGCGCAAGAGCTTCAAGACGGTGATGTGGTCAACTTAGGCATCGGCCTCCCCTCATTAGTGGCGAATGAAGTCAGCAATGAGGTCGAAATTTTGCTGCAATCTGAAAACGGTTTGATCGGTATCGGCGAAATGGCCACGGACTCGACCTTTGACCCGGATTTGGTCAATGCAGGCGGACAACCGATAACCGTAACCGAGGGAGCATGCTACTTCAACAGCGCGGATTCATTCACCATCATTCGTGGTGGTCATGTCGACGTTTCCGTGCTGGGTGCGCTCCAAGTTGATGAACAAGGTAACCTCGCTAACTGGATCATTCCTGGAAAAATGGTGCCGGGGATGGGGGGAGCAATGGACTTGGTTGTTGGCGCACGTAAGGTGATTGTCGCCATGGAGCACACTGTAAAAGGGAAAGCAAAACTCCTTGAACACTGCACATTGCCACTCACCGCCGCGGGACAGGTCAACCTGATTATTACCGAAATGGGTGTTATTGAGATTAACCGCCAAGGTATGACTCTGACAGAAATCGCTCCGGGTTGTACCCTTGAACAAGTGCAAGCCGCGACCGAAGCACCGCTTCATATCAGTAAACATCTCACAGAAATGTGCATTCCTGCTGATCTCTAACGGCTAGGCCGCGTGAGTCGCGGCCTTGTCAATTTCCCTACACAACCCATCGTTTAGTCACCATCGAGAGCGACATAAAAACAAATCCAAGGTGCAGTACTGAATAGTTATTGGCGGCCGCATATTGTCTCTTTCACGAGAAAAACATACTTAATGCACATGCATTAAGGAAACTGAGAGCTCAGTTAATTACAAAATAATCAAAAAAGCATACATTGAGCATGTCATTAATATAGGAATATACGAAATTAAGTATAACGTTCGTCTTCATCCCGCATTTCTGACGCAAGAGGCATACTTGACTTATCGTTCCGATAACTTATGCTTGGCTCACTTAATTTTTCCTCATGGTGATTTATGGATCCAGTGACTTTCTACAAATGTCTTAGCGATTTAACGCGTCTCAAGTGCATTTTATTGATTCAAGCGGAAAAGACCCTTTGCGTTTGCGAACTCACTGAGGCGCTTGCAATTAGCCAACCTAAAATCTCTCGTCACCTCGCTCAACTTCGTCAATGTGGCCTATTGCAAGATGAACGCAAAGGCCAGTGGGTTTTCTATCAGTTGTCACCGAACTTACCCGAATGGACGCGTACTGTATTGACGACAACCGGTGCAGCAAACCAACACTTGATAACCGATGCACTCGAAAAACTTTATCAAATGGGCGCGCGCCCTGAGCGAGAAGCGAGCTGTTGTAATTAGTTTTCGACGCACTTAACAACAAAAAAATAAAGGATGTGCTTTGCACATCCTTTATTTTATTGGTTGTCGATATTCAACGTCGTTTAAATCCCGCTTTTTTGGCGAGCTGTTTTTTTAAACGCCGCTTATCGCCACCACGACCACCTCGCTTTTGACGGTGCTCAACTTCCGCAGTCAGATCTGGTTCATATCCAGAAATCCACTCTTGAGAAATACGGCTATCCAACAAGGTTTCAATCGCTTGTAACATTCCCTCTTCTTCAAGGCTGACTAATGAAATCGCCAAGCCATTTTGACCCGCCCGCCCTGTTCGCCCGATGCGATGGACGTAATCTTCCAGTTGGTGAGGGAGCTCGTAATTAAATACGCAAGCAAGCTGCGGAATATCAATACCTCGGGCTGCAACATCGGTTGCAACGAGTACACGAACATCGCCATTTTTGAATCCCTCTAGGGCCCGATTTCTGGCTGCTTGGGTACGCTCACCATGGATCGCTTCAGCGACCAAACCATCTAGCTTTAACTCTTTCACTAACGCTTCAGCAGACTGGCGTGTTTTTGTAAAAACTAACACCTGTTGCAAATTTCGACTGCCAATTAAAAAAGACAGCAACTCGCGTTTTTTACGTCTATCTACAGGGTGTACGCGTTGCTCGACAGTGTGCGCCGCACTATTTGGCGCATCGATATTGATATGGGTCGGTGACGATAACAACTTATAGGCGAGATTCATCACTTGCTTGGGATACGTCGCAGAGAAAAAGAGCGTTTGGCGTTGTGGCGGCAGGCGCGTTAACAGTTTTTTTATGTCTGGCATAAATCCCATATCTAACATCCGATCTGCTTCATCCATCACTAACGTCTGGATTTGATCGGGGTTGAAGGTCTTGTTATAGAGGTGATCCAATAGCCTTCCCGGTGTGCCAACAATCACGTCCACACCTGACGCTAAACGTGCGACTTGCGGTTTAATACTGACGCCACCATATAGTGCCACACAACGCAGGGGGGTTAGCGCGGCATAAGCAATGATCTTATCGAGAACCTGTTGAGCAAGCTCGCGAGTGGGGACAACAACCATCACGCGAGGCGACGATGGCTGCTCTACACTCTCTGTTAGCAGTTTATGAAGTAACGGCAGCGCAAAGGCGGCTGTCTTACCTGTGCCTGTTTGCGCGCCTGCCATCACATCTCCTCCTTCAAGTACGGCGGGTATCGCCTCAGCTTGAACTGGTGTTGATGTGTGATAGCCCAACGTCTTCAATTGTTGCGCCAGACTCGGATGTAACTGCGAGAAATCAAACATAGATAATCCACTACTTCGAGATGTAAGAACGTCGCTAGGCAAACCCTAGCGTAAAAGCGCGCTGAGTCTAGCAAATGTGAATCGATTATTCACTCAACCGCTGCCACCTTAGCTTTCCGTTGGTCTCAAACGACTTTTCCTCGATGCATTCGAGTAGAACATCCCCAACTTGTAGTACGGAGCCCAATGAGTACTGCTTATCCTCATAGTAGCAAGCGCGCTCACCCAGCCTACGCGCATCAATGCTGATTTCAGGCCGAGTTCGCTGTGGTAACAATTGTGGCTGCTCAACTTCTGGCAAATGCTTGGGTGGCGGCGATTCCGGAAGTTGAACCGCAGCCAACGTGCCATGGCTAAAAAGTAACAAACTAAGTAACAAAGTCGTACGCATTTTCTATTACTCCTGTGAATAACTTTGCCAAAACGAGAATGTAAACACGAAGTTAAAAAAGTCAAAATTCATAGATAAACTCTATACTTTCATGGCGTTACAACACCAACTTAGCAGTAAAACCATTGATGTAAATCAGTTTGTACAATAAAAAGTCAGCAAGCCCAATTCTTTTCTTTTTTTCTTACAATTTTTTGGTACAATCCGCGCCCAGACAAACTTTTACTAAATGTTTTGAATCTTCTTAAGAATATTTGAAGCAGTTCTTTTCCATTTTGAAGGCACCAACCTGCACTGCACGCGTTGCCGTTGACTGTAGAGATTGAGATTAATGAAATTCGACAAAGCTATGCGCATTCTTGTCGCTGGTATCATAGTGAACCTATGTATGGGTATCCTCTATGCATGGAGTGTAATGAAAAAAGCACTGGTAATTGACTACGGTTGGTCAAATGCAGATGCATCACTTCCTTACACAACAGCGATTGTAGTCTTTGCTCTGTCTCTGCTCGTTGCTGGTGTCCTTCAAGACCGCGTTGGTCCTCGCCGCGTGTTACAAGTTGGTACTGTGTTGACAGGCCTAGGTATGTTGCTATCAGGTTTAAGCGATAGCGTTATGCTACTGACCATCACCTTTGGTGTCGTAACAGGTACAGGTATTGGTTTCGGCTACGCGTGTCTAAGTCCTTCGGCAATGAAGTGGTTCCACCCATCGAAGAAAGGCCTCGTTAACGGTCTTATCGCTGGTGGTTTTGGCCTCGCCTCTCTTTACCTTGCGCCGATCACGTCATGGTTAATCGAAGACTACAGCATTAGCACAGCGTTTATTGTACTTGGTGCCGGTGTACTGCTTATCGCAGTGCCTGCTGCTTCTACGATTATTAACCCACCAGCGGATTACACCCCAGAAGCACCAAAAAACCAAACTGCTGCAGCGGCTAACAAGCCTGTAGCGAATGCGACATGGCGTCAAATGCTGAAAACACCTCAGTTCTACATGATGTGGGTAATGTTTGCATTCTCTTCTGCTGCAGGTTTGATGGTAATTGGTAACATCACCTCTATTGCTGGCATTCAAGCGCAAATTGAAGAAGCCGCTTACCTTGTTGGTATTCTCGCTATCTTCAACACAGGTGGCCGCGTTGTCATGGGCATCTTGTCAGATAAGATTGGTGGTATCCGCACCCTACTTATCGCTTTCGCACTGCAAGGTTTGAACATGGTGCTTTTTGCCACTTACGACTCAAGCATCATGATGATGGTGGGTGCCGCGCTAGCAGGCGTTGGTTACGGTACACTGCTTGCTGTATTCCCATCGCTAACCACTGACTTCTACGGCCTGAAGAACTACGGCACAAACTTCGGTGTGCTTTACACGGCATGGGGTATCAGTGGCGTTATTGGCCCAATCATCGCAGCGATTGTTGTTGATACCACAGGTAACTTCAACATGGCTTACAGCATTTCTGCAGCAATGATGGCGGTATGTGTCGTGCTTGCATTGGTTATTAAGCCAGTAAACTCTGAAGAGTTAGTTGCACAGACTGCATAATTCAAATCAGTAATCCAATTTGAAACACCTTCCTGATGGAAGGTGTTTTTTTATGTCTCGGAAACAACAATCTTTACATGACAACACTGACCGTTAAAACACTGACTTTCTCTCAGAAGCGGTTCGCCAAGTCGGTGTTTTCTTGCCTATGCCTCTTCTTGTTCGGCCTCCGGTGTCGACAAATGCTTTTCGATGGTACTCAGCAATTGCTGATTCTCAAAAGGCTTTGGCACATAGCCATCCATTCCTGCTTGGTAGCAGCTACGAATATCTTCATCGAGAACACTTGCTGTCAAGGCAATAATGGGCACACGTGCATTCTGGAGCTGGTTTTCGATCGCGCGAATTTGACGTGTTGCTTCAAAGCCATCCATGATGGGCATCATGCAATCCATCAGCACCAAGTCGATACTGTTCTGCAACCAGACATCAATCGCTTGTTTGCCATCTTCGGCGGTATGCACGTTGAATCCAGCCTTTGATAATACCGTTTTGGCCACTTTCATATTTACAACATTATCTTCTACAAGCAATAAATCACCGCTATATAATCGTTCTTGTTTCTCCTCACGTTTTACGCCCGAATACTCTGCAAAGGTATCGTTAATCAAGCTGGACATAATCTGACGAAGTTTAGGCCCACGAACAGGCAAGGTGTGAACAACTTTATAGCCGCCATTTAGGTGTACTTGTTCACTATAATTGGTGAGCAACACCACTGGGGCATGTTGTGTTAGCTGTTCAACCATTTCCTGAGACAGCGCTGTTTGATAGCGCAGCAAGATCACACCGAGTTGATTATCTGCTTGCAATGTCCCAAGAAAATCGAGTGCTGTTTTTACTTGATGAAAGCGCTGAACCTGTAACTTCAAACGCCGACATTCTCGCTCAGTTAAACTCGCACTCAGCTCATTGTCATCAACGATGACCACACTCGCACTATGCGCGGGAACGAAATCTTTTTGCTCTCGACTTATCGGTAGTTCGACACAGAATGAAAAGGTGCTGCCTTGACCCTTAATGCTCTCAACTTGCATTTGCCCATCCATCAACTCTGCAAGCTGCCGGCAGATACTCAGCCCTAACCCCGTGCCGCCGAATCGACGCGTTGTCGAATCATCTTCTTGTTTAAACGGTTTAAAAATATTTGTGATTTGGGCTTCATCAATACCAATACCTGAGTCTTCAACGGCAAAGCGTGCTTTATAGGTTCCCACTTCGGTGCGCTCGCCACTCACCGTCAACATGACATGTCCCTGTTCTGTAAATTTGACGGCATTAGACAGTAAGTTAAGGAGAATTTGCTTCACTCGATGTTCATCAGCCAATAGCAACATAGGCAGTGTTTCATCAATATCCACTTCGAACATTACCTGTTTTTCGGCCGCTTTAGTGGCAATAATGGCAGCAACATCGTAGCAGAGCTTTTCTATATGACACTCAATCGGGTTAATGGTAACGCCACCCGCTTCAATTTTAGAGACTTCAAGGACATCATTGATAATCGATAACAAGGCGTTGGAAGAGCTCTTGATGGTTTCAAGGTATTCCATCTGATTAGGGTTAAGCTCGGTATCCACCAAAATGTTAGACATACCAATGATCCCATTCAATGGCGTACGGATCTCATGAGACATGTTGGCTAGAAAAATACTCTTTGCCTTGTTGGCTTTCTCGGCATCCTCTTTGGCATAAATTAACTGAGTCTCAGAGATATGCCGTTCCTCAATCAAAGTGTTCAAGGTTTGCGCCAAATGAGAAAACTCATCTTTTCCTGTCATCGGTACGCGCAAACTATAATCTTTGCTGTGCTCAATCGACTTCATTGTCGATTCAACATCATGTATGGAACGGACCAGTCGACGCGCTAAGGCCACGCCTAACGCGGACATAAACACAAATAACAGAATGAGTGACAATACGCTGAAGATAAAGCGGCTACGTTCTTCGTAATAAGCGGTTCGTGCTTGGTGGGTGATATCCAATTTCACTGAGTCAATGACACCAGCCAACAACTGCATACGCTGATTGGCATCATTTTGCCAATACCGCCACTCTGCTTTGCCATCTCCAAATAGCACTTCATTTCTCAATGCCAACCCTTCAACAAATGCAGGGCGGGTAAAGACGTTTAACAAACGCTCCGTTTGTTGTTCACTTGCATAGAGCTGAACATAATCATCCACGTAGACTTGCTGCAACGTCACCGATTTCATCAAGTCATCGCGAAACATCATTCTGTCGTGATCTGGGTGCATCGCGAAGCTTAAAAAGGCATGCTCTTGGCTTGCATACTCTTGTAGCCAAAGTAGTTGTTGATAAGCACTAATGCCTTCTCTTAACTGCTCGTTATCTACTTCAAAAGGCAATTGCTCTATACGGCGCAGGAAGCTAATCATCCACCCATTGACTGCAGTTAACCAATCAAGGCGATCATAAAGATCGTCACTCACCTCGACATCTAACCACGCGTGCATCTCCTCCATCAGCGCATTAAGCTCCCTTAACGCACTGTCCTCGACTAAAGGAAAGTCTCTAAAAACCCGTTGCATGTCAGTGGCAACAGATTGTTGTTGAGCAACATCAAGACCACTGATAGCAAGACGAAGACGAAGCGCTCGTAGCTCTTCAAGCAAAGATGAATAGTGACTAAACGTCTCGTATCTTTGATGAACGTTAAAAAGAGATCGCAGCTCGTTATACTGCTCTTCTAGGAACCGACCAACCGTGACCGCACTAATGATCAGTGGGATCACAACCATCAGTTTTATCTTTGATTTAAGCGTAATGCCGTTAAAGAGATCCATGGCGTCAAGAAAGAGAGAAACATAACTATAGTTATAGCCTACTATCTGGAAATTAAGACAAAGATCTTGGCTTTGTTCAGAAAATACCCGACTCACTTCATGGAAAGCCGCCAAGGGGATCTGGCGAGACAAAAACGGCGAACTCAGTTTTACTAAAAGAAAAAGCTGACTTCTCAGTCAGCTTTTTTTACTCTGCCTCAACAAATTTATGCTTCGGCACTTTCAACGACAACCGCTTCTTCAACAGATTCTTTGATTGGCAGTGTTTGTTGAACATAAACGCCAGGTGCAGGACCTATTACAGGGTAAGCCTCCGAGCCGGCTTCCAACGCATCGATTTGCTCTTTCGGACTAAATTTCGCCAACCACTCATTCCAGTGTGTCCACCATGAACCTTCGTGGTGAGTCGCGCCATCAAGCCAAGTTTGCGCATCGTCTGCCATCTTGTCAGCAATGTAATAACCGTACTTGTTCTTTGCAGGGTGATTCACAATACCAGCTATATGGCCTGATTCACCCAACACAAACGTCGTATCGCCACTAATGTTCTGAGCACCTCGGTAGGTACCTTCCCAAAGGGCGATATGGTCGTCTTTGGTTGAAATAAAGTAAGACGGCGTCTTAATTTTCTCTAAATCAATCCAAACACCACCCACTTTGATACCTTGTTTTTGCACCAGCGAGTTTTCTAGGTACAAACGACGCAGCAATGTGTTGTGACATGCCGCAGTAACGTTCGTACTGTCGCTGTTCCAATACAAGAGATCAAAATCGACAGGGCTATTACCTTTCAGGTAATTATCGATGTAGTAGTTCCAATACAGGCTGTTTTCACGCAACAAGGAGAAAGTCACGCTCAACGAACGACCATCGAGATAGCCTTTCAGGTTGTTTTGCGCTTCCATTGCGCTAACCAACTGCTCATTCACATATGCTCCAATTTCACCGGGTTGGGCAAAATCAAGAATAGTTGTGAAATAAGTTGTTGATTTGAAACGCTGACGCATACGGCGTGCGGCGTAGTAAGCAGTTGTTGTCGCAAGGAGCGTACCGCCAATGCAGTAACCCACCGCGTTCATCTGCTTCTCACCTGTTACCGCTTCAACAACGTCAACCGCTTTTACAACGCCATCAAGAACGTAATCTTCGAAGTCAACCTTAGCCATTGAACGATCGGGATTACGCCATGACATTAGGAATACAGTATGACCCTGTTCAACCAACCAACGCATCATCGAGTTCTTCTCACGAAGATCCAAGATGTAGTATTTATTGATAAATGGAGGCACTACAAGGATAGGCGTTTTGTTCACTTTGTCTGTTTTTGCCTTATATTGAATAAGCTCAAACAGTTCATTTTTGAATACAACGCTACCTTCCGTATTCGCAATATCCTGACCAATTTTGAACGCATTACTGTTGGTCATTCGAATTTTCAATACATCTGAACTCGCTTGCATGTCTTCTTGCAGCAGTTCCATACCCTTCACTAAGTTTTGACCATTGCTTTCCATGGTCAGTTTAAAAAGTTCAGGGTTAGTATTGATAAAGTTGCTTGGTGACATCGCATTGATCGCTTGTCGAGAGAAAAAGCTCAAACGCTCCTTCGCTTTGTCATCCAAGCCTTCAACTGAATCGATGGTTTTTTGTACCGTCTCACCAAACAGCAAGTACGATTGCTTGATGAAGTTGAAGATCGCTTCTTCCTGCCATGCTTCGTCGACAAAGCGCTTATCGCCACGCTCTTCTTTGACTACAGGCTCATTATTCTTAGAGGGAATAGCGACGTTTTGCCAGATTTGTAGCTGACGTTCCCACCAGTCCATTTGCACTTTAACGAGGCTAGATGGCTGGTTTGCAGCTTGCTCAAACAGTTTCGCTGTATCATCAAAATTGAGTTCATTCAGCGCTTTATTGAGAGGGGAATTAATTGCTGCTTTACCAGAATCCAGTTCCTTCCACCATTGCTGGTTTACTTCCTGGAGTTTGGCAAAGTAATCCGCAAAGAAATTCTGGTTCATAACAATGACCTCTTAGAGATAAACAAAAAACCGCCTGAACTCTCTCTGTATAGAGAGAATGCAGGCGGTTAAGGCCATTAAGCTGGAGTAACTTCTTTCACGTTTTCAGCGACTAGTGCATCAACGTCAGCTTTGAACTCTTGAGCGATTGAAGACAACTTGTTGCTGTCATCGATCATTTGCTGAGAAAGCTTAGTCAACGCTTCTAGTTGAGAGCCGTTGAAAGAAGTTAGCGTTTGCATATCTTTCACTTCACTCGCAGCTTTAAGCTGAGATAGACCAAGATCACTGTAAGAACGTAGCGCAGACAGTTGAAGCTCAGTGATCTCTTCGATGTTTTTAGTGAAGAGTTTGTTGAACTTAACGTAAGGTGCTAGTGTTTTTTCAGTTTGGTCAGATAGTGTTTTGAACATTTCCGTGTACATGATGCGACTCCTATAAGGATTGAATTAATATTGGTTTTTGTTTCGTTAAACTGCTTTAAGGACGATAGCGGTACCCATACCGCCACCAACACATAAAGATGCAACGCCATATTCCGTCCCACGACGGCGCATCTCATGGATAAGGCTTACAATGATACGGTTACCAGACGCACCCAAAGGATGTCCTAGTGCAATCGCACCACCGTTGACATTAGAACGCTCTAAAAGCGCATCAAGATCTGTGTCGTGTTGTTCGCAAAGTTGATGAGCAACACCCAAAGCTTGACCCGCAAAAGCTTCATTTAGCTCAAACAGACCAATGTCTTGAATAGAGAGATCTGCTTTTGACAATGCTTTAGTCACAGCAGGAACAGGACCTAAGCCCATGATCTTTGGATCTAAGCCTGCTTGCGCATAACTTGTCACTTCAGCAATTGGCTTTAAGTTGTGCTTTTCGACAGCGGCTTCTGAAGCCACAATGATAACGCTGGCCCCATCATTGATGCCTGACGCGTTACCCGCGGTGACGCTGCCATCCTTTTTAAAGGCCGGGCGCAATTTCGCAAGCCCTTCTGCAGATGCATCCGCTTTGGGGTACTCATCGGTATCAACAACGACAACACCTTTGCGTGTCTTCACTTCCACTGGTTCGATTTCATCTTTGAAACGACCAGCTTCAATCGCCGCCACAGCTTTTTGCTGGCTTGCCAGAGCGAATGCATCTTGCTGCTCGCGGGTCAAACCCACTTCAGCAACAACGTTTTCTGCCGTCAAACCCATGTGGTATTCGTTAAATACGTCGGTCAAACCATCGTTGATTAGCAAGTCAGTAAGCTCTAGTGAACCCATTTTTTGACCATCGCGAATCGAACCTGGAACAGCAAATGGAATTTGCGACATATTCTCAGCGCCTGCGGCAACGACAAGGTCTGCATCACCCGCTTTGATATGTGCGGCAGCATCCATTACCGCTTTCATGCCGCTACCACACACCATGTTTAAGCTATAAGCTGGCACTTCTTCAGGTAGCTCTGAGAAAATCGCCGCTTGACGACCTGGCCCCATTCCTTGTGCCGCGCCAACAACATTACCTAAAATGAGTTCATCAACAGCATCTTTAGGTACGTTGCCTGCCGCAAGAGCCGCTTTTACAGCAGTTGCTGCAAGTTGGGCAGCAGGCACTGTTTTCAGTGCGCCACTAAAACTACCTAAAGGCGTGCGTTTTGCCGCAACGATATAAACTTTGGACATCTTTTCCTTCCCTTAAAAAACTTATTGCATGTACAAGCCGCCATTCAGCGACAGCGTTTCACCTGTAATGTAACCACCCACATCGCTTGCCAAATAAATCACAGCACCAGCAATTTCTTCAGGCGTCGCTAGACG
This sequence comes from Thaumasiovibrio subtropicus, assembly GCF_019703835.1. Classification (NCBI taxonomy): domain Bacteria; kingdom Pseudomonadati; phylum Pseudomonadota; class Gammaproteobacteria; order Vibrionales; family Vibrionaceae; genus Thaumasiovibrio; species Thaumasiovibrio subtropicus. Next base: position 1,596,785 of record NZ_AP023055.1, read on the forward strand.
TTTCATTGGGATCTCAGCTTTAATCGACTCGAGCACCTCAGGGCGAATGGCTTCAACCATAGGTGTCGCGGTGTAACCCGGCGCAATCGCGTTGACGGTCGTGCCAGATTTTGCACCTTCGAACGCGAGTGCTTTAGTAAAGCCAATCATTCCTGCTTTAGCGGCTGAATAGTTAGCTTGACCAAACTGCCCTTTTACGCCGTTTACCGAGCTGATATTGATGATGCGACCATTACCTTTCTCACACATTGCAGCAAAGAGAGGCTGGGTTACATTGAAAAGACTGTTGAGGTTGGTGTTAATGACGTCCGTCCATTGATTCGCTTCCATGCGCTTAAACACTGAATCACGAGTGATACCCGCATTGTTGACTAGCACATCTACCGAACCTTCTTCTTGTGTAAGTTGCAACAAAGCACTCTTGCACATTTCAGTATCAGTGACGTCGAGCGCGAGCATACGTACTTGGTCTGCTGTATAGTTGTTTTCAGCAAACCAGTCTTGCGCACACGCTTCGTTACCAGGAGAAAAAGCGGCAACTACGCGATAACCTTCTTCTACGAGGCCTTTTGTAATCGCAGAACCAATACCACCTTTTGCACCTGTCACTAACGCTACTTTCTTCATTTCCGGACTCCTTCCCATTGTTGTCCAATACCTAGGCCAATATGACTGACATTATTGTTATGAAATTTAATTCAGTTAAGGCATAAAAAGCCAGCCCTGTATAATTATTTATTCTTTAGGACTAAAAAGTCATTTTGATGACTGATTTGTTTCAATAGAGTGATAAGAACATAGATGTATATCTTAATCAACCCGCTTACATTCACAGTCACCCCAATACCAAAAGCACATACAGACTAATAATAAATGTATCGATTACACAACAAAATGATGACTAATCCGTATCAAGCATTGGTCATGCCAACATTTAATACTTCTACTCAAAAAAACCAACAAACCATACATGATTCAGTTTAAATGAATAAGTATTCACAAAAAGCCTTACTAACCCTGTAAGCACTCAGCCAAGATAATCGTCATGAAAGATACTTTGCGCTCTATTTTGGTGAAAAAGGGGTCAATATTGGTGCATTTTTGAATTTAATTTTTGAGTCAAAATTAACCCAACAAAAAGTAAAGGTAATTGAATCACAGAAGGCAGGTTGCAAATTGATTCATTTTTATGCGGATGTGAGAAGGCGCTATAAATGTGACTTTCAGCCCATATGTCTTGTTTTAGACGTTCGACCCTAGACTAAAGTCGAATAAAACTTGGCATTGGATGTAAGTTTGAAAAGTCATATTAGTGATTCAGATCACCACTATAACTTGTGAATTGATTCAGACAGGAAATGTTTATCGAGTGCGCTTTTTGTGAAGTAGGTTCAATTAATTTTGAATCATTGCAACCTTTTTATCGTCTGCCTCGCACTCTCATGACGACGAAATTGGGTGAGATCGCATACTTGGTAGCCAGAAAATCGCAGTGGAAAGAAGCCAATGAAATAACACAAAGGCTGATAGCTTTGTCTAGATAGAAAACGGGAATGTTTGATGACAGGATGGAGAAACCGTCAGTGGCGAGCGTCATGAAGCATAGAGAGCACGCCACAAGAGAGGCATATCGAACATGACGCGGTTGATCACTTCTTATAAAGCGCGTTTAGCTTTGCAACTGTAACAACCGGCCCCATCATTTTTACACGAAGATCTTCATAAGAATCTTCTCCTTGGTACCCAACTTGGTAGGTAAATCGCGCAACTGCAATTCTTAATAGATCGTACTTATCGCGATTACACGAGATCTCTGATTGCCAGTACTTTGCGTCTAATACTTCATCAGGCTTTTCTGCCCTCACTGCAAACTGCCATCGCCCATCTTGTCCATAATAATCGATGGGAAAAAGGCGTTTTACTTTCTTACGCATGCCTTACTACGCCATAAAACTTGGAGAATGAAGAGAAAAGGGAGTGAAAGGCTGACAAGCCCAGTTTCCAGAGGAGGTTTCACGATGAATGATTACCTTTAAGCTAAGAAATACGCCATAAAAGCGCGTTTTACTGCTTGCCAAAAATATTTCACTGCCTATAATGCTGAAAACCGGAGCGTCTGCCAACGCTCCGGTTTTTTTGTGCCTGCAATTTCTCGCCTTCTGCCAAAGGTGTTGAAAAATTGCACATTCGATAAGATAAGGAAACACTATGCGTATCGAACAAGACCTGAAACTAGGTTTTAAAGATGTCCTATTTCGTCCAAAACGTTCAACTTTAAAAAGCCGGTCTCAGGTTGAATTAACCCGCGATTTTACATTCAAGCACAGTGGTCGTCAATGGTCTGGGGTACCCATTATTGCTGCCAATATGGATTCTGTCGGTAGCTTTGCCATGGCGCAAGCACTTGCGCGTCACAATGTTATCACTGCTGTACACAAACATTACACGGTTGATGATTGGGCAAACTTTGTCACAACCAGTGATGCGAACACCCTTAGAAATGTAATGGTGTCTACAGGAACGTCTGAAGCCGATTTCAAAAAGACACAAGATATTATGGCGCTCAGCGACGAGCTATTGTTTATCTGTATTGATATTGCCAATGGTTACTCTGAGCATCTCGTTGAATACGTTCAAAAAGTTCGCTCAGCCTTTCCAAATAAAGTCATCAGTGCTGGTAATGTTGTTACTGGCGATATGGTAGAAGAACTCATTCTAGCTGGTGCAGATATTGTCAAAGTCGGTATTGGTCCTGGTTCTGTTTGCACGACTCGGGTAAAAACAGGTGTTGGTTACCCACAACTATCCGCCATTATAGAATGTGCAGATGCCGCACACGGTATGGGCGGTCGAATCATTGGTGATGGTGGCTGCACTTGTGCTGGTGACGTTGCCAAAGCTTTCGGTGGTGGCGCTGACTTCGTGATGCTTGGCGGTATGTTAGCGGGTCACGAAGAAAGTGGCGGCGAGCTTATCGAGAAAAATGGTGAAACCTTCATGCAATTCTATGGTATGTCATCTCAGAGCGCGATGGACAAGCATTCCGGAGGTGTCGCGAAATACCGTGCCGCTGAAGGAAAAACCGTACTTTTGCCTTACCGTGGTCCTGTCGAAAATACCATTCAAGACATCATGGGAGGCGTGCGCTCAACCTGCACCTATGTCGGCGCAGCAAAGCTTAAAGAGCTCACCAAGCGCACGACGTTTATCCGAGTACAAGAGCAAGAAAACAACGTATACGGTCGCGAGTAACTTTCGCTCTGAATTCAACTCTCTGAATCAAACAAGAGGCCGATAACAACAGCCTTTTTCACACCGCGCAGACTGAGCTACAACGCTGGCAGATCTGCGCCGCTTTGCTCCTTTAGCATCGCAGCGTAGGTATCAATAAGCGCTTGAAGCTCTTCCTTGCTCGCTAAAGATTGCTTTCTTTGCTCTTCAAGCAGCTTTCTAGCTTGCGTTACTTCAAACTCCAATTCTTCGAGTTCAGTGCTCAATCGTTCGAGCTGCGCTTGCCTGGCTGTCAGTTGATCTTCTACCGGATTTGCAAACGCTGTGCTCGCCAACATCAGTGCACCCCATAAGACTATGCGCATTCATTTTCACCTCTCCTCATCCATTGAATAAATCATAAGCCTCACTACAAAATTTGGCAGTGAGATGATTTGGAGATGCGTCGCAATCGACAGTGAAACAGACGTTCGATACTTACTCGCACGAAATGGTTGCGAAGAATGGCTCACAGCCCCTTCTGGGGGGCTGTCTTATAGCTAGTGCTTCGTTTGTGGACCATGACGGACCATATCTTGCCCTTTCTGAAACACCTCTTCTGTCACATATTTACCCAACAATAACTGGTGGTTATCGTCCAATACGGCGATGAAACGTCGACCATCACTATTGCTCGTTGCTAGTGCGACACCCGCCACACCTTTTAATCCAAGGCCGCCATTTTCAACAGCCAGTAAAAAGTGCTCTAGCGCTTCAAGTGAATCAATCAAATCTGCGTCATTCAACATGTTACTTTACTCATTTTGTTGCGTTCAGACGCAGAATATACGCTTGGTACGCGGTAAAAGCCAATCGTCACCTGAAAGTTTGTCATCTCTCCACTCAGACACTCTCATCATGCTTATTCAGCACCCTATCCGCACGCTCTTCATGCAGCCCACCCACTCGCATTCAACTTCAAGATTTAAGTCAATTGTGTTTGTCGAGCCCCAAAAGCAGAGATATAATCTGCCGCGCTAACCAAAAAATGCAATTTAACATTCCAGTTATTAAGCGTAACACAACATTTTAATTCGTTAAGTTTGAGATAAGCCCTTGTTAGAAATCATAAAAGAAGTCCTTGGTTGGACATCCGTCGCCTTTTACATCTCCATCACCATCTTCAACTCTATGCGCTTTACTCGCTACGCCTCTTTTGGCTCTGCCGGTAACGATATTGTCTGGTCCATTTTAATGGGATGGTGGCCTAAGCTCATTCTTAACCTCTCAGTTGGCGTGATCAATACTTACCGCTACTGCAAAGACTTCACCAGTACAAGTAAGCGCGTACTTGATTTCACAGCTGCCCTTATGGGGTGCGGCATCTTGTACATCATCTACTTTGCGGTGAGCAATTTCATCGCTAATCCAACTTTATCGGTTGGCTTGCAGTTTATGGATCTCGGCTTGATCGTCGCAGCGCTTAGCATGAAGCAACTTGATCGCTACCGTCTCTTGATGCTGATTTCTGGCTTCGTCGGCATGTTTGCTTACTATGGCAACGCACAGATGATGATTATAAAGGCCATCGTCATCGGTATCATGAGCTACAAACTGGTTTCCCCTAGCCAACGCGAAGTTGAACCGGCGAAGTAAGTGTAAATAAACGGCTCATACTGTTGAGTGAGCCGTTTTTACTCATCTTGATGTCGATTCAATTGGGATTCAAATTGACGTAACAGATCATCGACTTGGGTTGTCTGAAAAGGTTTCACAAGTACCGCTTCACATCCCGCATTCAACAAACGCTGCTCCATATTATGTTGCGCATCCGATGTGTATCCGATGATCAATACGTCTCGCATGTGGCTATCCAGCTTTCGAATCCGTTCTACAATGCGCTTACCTTGTGTATCGCTAAGATGACTATCGACAATCACTAACGAAAATGGATAGGTATAAATGAGGTTCATTGCTTCTTCGCCAGTAGAGGCAATAACGGCTCGAAACCCTCTCGCCTCGAGTAACTCCGCCATCACTTCCGCATTGACGCGATCGCTTTCAACAATCAGTAAACTCTTACCTTGGGCGTTGAAGCCCCTGACTTCTTTCATCTCGGACTCAGCCGCTAATTTGGGTTCAACCGGCTCTACCGCGAGTTCCACGGTAAACACCGTCCCTTCTTCAAGCGCAGAGCTCACTTGAATATTTCCTTTCAAGAGGCGCGTCAACGCCTTCACTATCGCTAAACCTAGGCCAAGGTCTTTTTGCTGTGCGCCCAAGCTTTCTGCACCGTCGTCGTTCATTAAGGCGTTAAGATAAAAACTGTTCATCCCTTCTCCTGTGTCCGTCACGACAAATCGCAGGTAATGCCCATCATCCTTTGATACTTCATCGACAACCACGGAGATACTGCCATCTTGTGTAAACTTGGTTGCATTACTGATGATGTTCAAAACCACTTGGTTAACCCGAATTTTATCAGAGACATAATGCGCATCAGGGGGTAGATAGCTATCAAACTGCGCCCTCAAACCTTTTCGTCGACACAACAAGTTCAAGTTATATTCAATGAAATTAGTCACTTCCCTGGCAGCAAACTCTTCTAAAAACACATTCAGGCTTTCATCTTCAATTTTGGCGTAATCAATTACTTGATTTAAAACAGATGTCATGTGGTTAACGGAGTCATAGAGGTTATCGACATACTGCTCTTGACGGTCTGATAGGGATGTTGTTTTAAGCAATTGGACAATACCTAATACCCCGTTCATTGGCGTACGAATTTCATGGCTAATGCCAGCAAGAAACGTTGATTTTGCTTCACTGGCTTCATTGGCTTTCGCTAACGCTTCCTCGAGCTGTTGTTGGACTTCTTTTTGCGCGGAGATATCTCGCTCCACCGCGATAAAACTATCGAGCTCTCCCTCCGCATTCAGCACAGGAGAGACTTCAATTTCAATCCAGTACGCCTCGCCAGATTTACTGTAATTAAGCAGTTCAGCACGAATAGATTCACGACGAGCAATGGCTTGTCGAATTCGATCGACCTCTCGATAGTCAGTATCACGGCCTTGTAAAATACTCCCTGGCTTTTTACCGAGTACTTCATCAACCTGATACCCAGTCAAACTAACAAAAGACGCATTTGCCCATGAGAGATGCCCCTCTTTGTCCGTCACAATGACAGTATCTTTGGCATGACGAGCAACATTGGCTAGCATCGTCAACTCGACCTCCTGAGACGCCAGTTGACTTGATGTTTCAGACAGTGCCGATTCAGAGCGCGCAAGTTCCGCAAATGGGCGGATCACCCAACGCTGTCCCATCCAAAAAATCATCGCGGCAGAAATCAAGATGGCGACCAGCAGTGCGAACGTTAATGAGGAGATCAGCCCATCGGATTGCGCTTGCAATACCGCCTTATCAATGCCGTAAATCAGTGTGACCTTGCCGTTTGAAAGCACCAATTGATGGTAATCCCAGTCTGGATGATCACTTCTCACCGCATACTCAGATTGGTTTTGAGGTGCGCCTTCCACCGAGCGCGTTTCCTTCTCAGTAACAAAACGGAAGACACTTTCTGCGTCAAAGACTTGTCTGGTCAGCACGACACCTTCGACGTAATTGTTATATTCGACGCCATAGAAAAAATAGAGATACTGTCGCCCCTGCTGTTCCCAAAGTAATGCCGCTTCACGCTTTTGTTGGCCGAGTATTGCTTGAACTTCCGAGAGAAATGCCTCTTCAGACAGATCCAACTGATACTCTGAAAAAACGATTTCTTCCGCAACATTCACGTAGGCAAGATCAGGGCGACGGGCAAACACAGAAGATTGATCGAAGAAATCTTTTACCCGCCGCTCTTCCACCATACTCCCCATCACAAGGTTGGCAGAGATATCACTGGACGCAACGAGTCTCGCAAACTCCCGGCTATCACTCACATGACTTTCCATCAATGAGCGAACGGCGCTGACTTCCATATCAATCGACTCTTCTTGGAACCTTTCAATCGAAAATCCACTTTGAAAGCGAATAACATTAAGCCCAACAAGCATTAATACAGCCGCATTAAAAACCAAGAGTCCGAAGAATAGCTGCTTGGCTGTGAGACGATTCAGCCATTGCATCCTTATTTATCCTCAATTAAACGAATTTCACCCTTGGGACCCAGCGATGCCATACAAAGGTCGTCGACACCCAACGCTTCATGGGCGTCGGGGTTTTGTTCAGAATAAGCAGTAAAAGGAGTACGATAGGTTTTAATTAGCCCGTCTATAGGATCGGTCAGCGCCTCCATACTTAGGCGTACGCGTCGACGATCGACGTCAATATCACCGGAGAGATCGGCCTGCGCCACTGCCGAAATGAAGACTTTGCCAAGATCATACCCGTGAATAAACCCGGTAGGTGCATCCAATGATGCGGGGTCAGAGGTAACTTCATCAAATAGGGTCACCGCGCGTGAATACACTTGACGAGAAAGCGCTGACTGCGACTCACTCAAAAAAGAGAAACAGGTTTGTATGAAGTGAAGCGTTAACGACTCACTGTTCACGGTCTGGGCGATACCTGACATATCTCCGCCAGTGATCCCCCAATGGCTAATGATCGGTACGCGGCTCTCTACTGGTAATGACGCGACAGCATTAATAATTCGGCTTCCTTCCATCGCATTCGCCACCATTATGATGCAATCTGCCTGCTTATCTAACAGTGTATTTACGCGTGTTCGAGCAGCAGCATCATTGATCCCCCAGTTGAACCAAGCCACCTCGGGCGTACCATGGCCAGCACTCAGTAACGCCTTAGAAATATTTAACTGATTAGACTGCCCCCAAGGCGTCTCTTCCAATAATAAGGCTGGCTTTTTACACTGCGCATCGCCCAGCGCGGCTTTCGCCAAACGCTCACCCGCTTTTCGATCGTCAACGGAAAGGCGAAATACCCAATTTTCCTCTGAAGGGTAGCGTGTTATTGGTCCACCTGCCGCCCAAGGCACTAAGGTTAAGATTTCGGCTTGGTTGATAAAATCTCGGTACTTAATCAACGGCGGCGAGTGAAGTCCGCCCACATAGGCAAGCGCATTCTTATCTTTATCATACAAATTCATATGGTGCTTGCTGCGCGCACTGTTTCCACGGTGGTCGAGGGTCACAAACTCAAACTTATCACCATTTATCTGATTATTGACCTCATCGAATGCCACCCGCATCCCATACTCTATTGCCAACGCTGACTCACTATGACCAGTACGATCCGCATCTAAATAGAGAGTGTACGTCTTTGCTTGTACTCCACCCATAACACACAATAAACCAATCAACCACGCCGCGTTTAAGCGCAAGTCCACGCCTCTAGAACAGAACATCATATCGCATCCCCAAACCATAGAACTGCCAATCTTTCGTTACGTTGACCATAAACCCCGCCGAAAATGTGCGATTAAAATGGCGAAAAAGGGTGACATCCGCTTGAGAATAGGTGTCGTCATCCACAGAAACCCCGCCAAGCGTTGCTTTTAAATCGAGCTCAGGGCCAAATGCGGCCCACACACCTATTTTCGCGCTCGCGCCCACCTCTCGGTCACCGACATTAGCATCAACGACCACCGCGCTAGCTTCAGCAACCAAGTCTGTACTCAAGCCCAATGCGTAATACGTGCCCACGCCAATATTGAGATAGTTTCTCGTCAACTGGGTTGTTGTGTCATCAAAGTAGCTATGGCGACCATTCACGGTCATGTAATAGCGCTCTATCAAATGGCTATAGCCCTCAACGGCAACAAAACTGGGATCAGAGACATTAAGGCTATCTTTGTAATCCGATGTGCCCGCAAACAGAGCGATAGAATTGAAATTAGGATGATCGCGATAATCGCGGATAGGTTCTTCAGCCACCGACGGGATACTAAAGAAGAGCAACAGCAGAAACAGTATTCTCATATAGCCACACCACCGCTTAACTTATCTCATAATGGTATGAATATAGTTGCCTTTCTTCGAATTCTCCATTAACAATCACCGGCATCACACCCCTTTAGTCTCTGATACACAGTCAACCGTTTACGGGTAAGCAGTCCAAAACCATGAGAGATAGACTTTCTCACGCTCTCGACTTGAAAAAGGCCCCGAGTTACGTAAACTAGCCCGCCTTTTTGTCTCGCCTAGGAGTAAACAATGTACATTGGATTTGATTATGGCACCGCGAATTGTGCGATCGCGACAATGATGAATGGGCAACCTCAATTACTCCCAATCGAGAATGAACAACCCTATATTGCTTCTTCGCTTGCCGCGCCGAATCGAGAGTCTGTCAGTGAAGTACTATTTAGGCTTTATGACATTAATCCATTATCTAAGGCAGGAGAGCAATTACTTCGGCGTGCAATAACGTTCAATCGCGATGAGGGGATCGACATTGATCACCAATCGTTACTGTTCGGAGAAAACGCGCTCAATCACTATCTCGCAGATCCTGAAGAGACCTACTTTGTAAAAAGCCCAAAGTCCTTTTTAGGTGCGAGTGGATTGCAAGAGAGCCAAATTGCCCTCTTCGAAGATTTAGTCTGCGCGATGATGGCCAACATAAAGCAAAAAGGCGAAGCGGTTTTACAAAAAGAGATTCGCGATGTTGTTATAGGTCGACCCGTTAATTTCCAAGGTATCGGTGGCGAGAAAGCGAATCATCAGGCCCAGTCTATTTTAAACAGCGCGGCAACACGCGCGGGGTTTAAATCGATCGCCTTTCAATACGAACCCGTTGCCGCTGGCATCGAGTTCGAACATCAACTGACAACCAACCAACGTGTTTTAGTCGTCGATATTGGCGGAGGAACGACCGACTGCTCGATGATTGAAATGGGTCCCAAATGGCGAGATAAAACCGAACGAAGTGATAGCTTGCTGGCCCATACAGGGCTCCGCGTAGGTGGCAACGACCTTGACATTGCTACCGCGTACCAAAAAATCATGCCTCTATTTGGAAAAAACCACCGAGATAAACGCGGTTTAGCCTTACCTGTTAGTCAATTTTGGAACCCAGTGGCGATTAATAATGTTGTTGCTCAAGGTGACTTCTATGCTCGAACTAACGCGCGGGCAATCACCGACATGATCCGCAATGTCGATGACAATAATGAACTTCCTCGACTACTGAATCTTCAGCAACAACGGCTAGGCTATCACGTCGTCCGGGAAGCCGAACTCATGAAAATCGCATTGAGTGGTGAGCCGTCCATTAAAAAGACAATACACTTCAACGATGAGCAACTGGGTTTAACTTGCACTCAGGACGAGTTCCTCGCGGCAATTGATGGCAGTATTGACAAGATCATCGCATTAATTGAGGAAGCCGTTAAACAATCAGCGGTCACGCCAGATACGGTGTTCATTACTGGTGGTAGCGCTCGCTCCCCTCTCTTACGAGCACGGATCGCCAATCAACTCCCTGACGCAAAAATCGTTGGTGGCGATTTCTTCGGGTCTGTCACCGCAGGGCTAGCGCGTTGGGCTGAACGCTGCTTTAAATAGATCACCCGACATTTTGTATCTACGGTTCGGAGTGCTTAATCGCACTCCTGCCTTTCTCATCATTTATGCGAACTTTTCATGTCAATTCAGAAGCGGGGAGATTACTCTGTGCTTTCCACTTGCAATGCTTCCGCGACCCAAAGGTCAAACTGTTGCTGATTTGCCACTATCCAGCCGCGTACATGTCTTTCGATATCCGAAGGTGAATTCTGGCCACGACGCATGATCATGTTCTGCACACTAATGTCATTAATATCAACACTTAGCAACGAGGCGAGCTTTGCGGCGGCCGGATTCGCACTTGCAAAATCCCGATTCAGTACAATACGCATACTGTTTAACTCGAAGCCATAATTTTTGTTGTTGGGTAACGTCGTATCGACGTCAGATCGTGCGCCCGGTAAGGCTGAGTATGGGACTTGCAACCAGATGACATCTTTACCGGGAACTAAGGTGCCACTTACCCAGTAAGGTGTCCAAGTGTAGTAAAAAATCGGGAAGCCCCTTTTTAGGCGCGTGATTGCTTCTTCCATCTGACGAATGTAGTTCTCTTCATGGTGATCAACCGTCTCTTGCAATTGATACTCTGTGAGCTGATGTTCAATGACAGCGTTACAGCCCCATTCCACTTCACATCCCATCAAATCAGCAAGACCGTCACCATTAACATCAAAAAGCGCCGCAATCTTTGGATCAGAAAACTGAGAAAGATTAGTGATGTCATGCTTTAACGCAGTTTTTTTATCGATTAGGTAGCCTTGCGCCGCACCGGAGACAAACTCCCCCCCACGAAAGAAGTGCTCACTTCCCCCTGCGTTCTCGTATTTGTCACGGTGCAGAGGATCCCAGTTCACCGCCATATAAGTGGCTTTTCCTTCCGCCACCGCAGCATATACATCATCGTAGCTGCCTACCTGATAAGATTTGACGGTATAACCTAAGGCTTCAAATGCTTTTGATACGATTAAGGTTTGAAAAATTTCTTGCTCCGAATCGCTGACGATCGGTTGAACAGTGATTCCTTCACCGGGTAAAGAGACCGCGTATGGCGAAGAGTGAAAAAATAACAATGCCGATACCCCAAAGCAGAGTCGCACCTTCTTGAACATCTTAAACTCCTCGCAATTCACATCCAAACCAACGCTTACCTTCATTTATCCTGTCTGCTGAACCTTGAGCATAGAAGACATCAATGACGTGCACGACCGACTCAATACTCAAGCAATCCCAAGATGCGGGGCTCAGATACGGAATATATCACCACAGATGACAGGAAAGCCGAGGTAGAACATTAATTTATCTTTTCTCTGACACAGATTAAGTTGACTCGTTTAACAATAGTCCAAAAAACGAAGTCTGAGGACGGACATTGAAAAAAAAGCTTATTTTTCAATAAGTCTCCCTATGCAGCCAGACTCGATCGCTTAGTCGTCAAAAAACGGCATCGACTCAGCGCATGCGATATTCAGTGTCGACACCGATAAGTCAAACCAAACTAAGGAATCACCCCTGACAACTAACCGTACCAATGACGCTTTACAGGCTCGTATCAGAAGTGCCCTAATTGACCGATAATCATTCGAAGAATAACTATTTTCATAATGTTAAGTTTGAGTTAAGTATTATCATGCCTAGAATTACAACCTAGGCCACATAAAAATAACTGCAAACTATCGATTGTAATGCATATATAGAACGCTATAATGTAACCCGTTAGTAAGAGCACATAACCGCATCACGAACCGGTTAACCATATTTACACGAATAAAATGAGGAAAGAGAGTGAGAGTAATCATTGGCAGCGATGATTTAGCGCTGTTTCTAAGAAAAAACTGTGAAGAGGACATCCAAAATGCCAGCTTTAATCAGTTCATGGCATCCATGGCAAAACGGTTCCCTCATATGATGGAAGCACAACAAGAAAGGTGGACACTGTGGCAAGATAAATGTTTACCCACTCTACCGCTCTCAGCTTGGCAATACAGTGTCAATGTAGAATTTGTCAGTACCCTCTATAGCATGGCGCTTCGCGAACTCGCCAGCAATAGCTGAGACCCAATATCGTCTCTCTCAGCCGACCCCGCGGCTAAGAGACTCACTCGTTATTGACCTATAAAAGCGCACAACGGCATTAAGCTGTTGTCATTTTGATCTGATACATCTCTATCGACTGCCTAAAAAATGATTTCTCATCATCGTTCTTCATCTTCTCAAGCTCCGCGTGAATGGCTTCATTGCCCGCTTTACCTTGCTTCATCTTCCAAACAACATAAGCAGCCTGCTTGTCCAGTTCAATACGGTATTTCTCATCGACACTGAGTGTGCACAGATTCATCATCAAATCCTACTTCATTCTAACTCGCTACAGTGTACGTTGAGGTCAGATTGAATCCAAGCTGCATGCGTTAATATACTCAAACCACTTCAAGACAACACGCTGTGCATATGACCTTAATTCGCAATCAGTTGCAGCTAGCAGGCAAAGTTAGGTATAAAGGTCTCCCCCTACAAAATTTAAGGATTTCTCATGCCATTTCAGCACTGTATCGGTTTTGGTGTTGCCGGAAATTTCGCAGGTCACTTAGAACAAGCAGGTGAAGACAAAGATTTTCAAGCTGTCGAGGTGAAGAGCGCAACCCAGCCCAAAGCGATTTTTCCCTTTTACATTCCCAATAGCGAAGGGCACTTTCTCAACACTTATCCTTTAAGCTCCGATACCATCATCGCGCCTAACGATGCTGATAACCTGCAAATTGAACCTGAAGTTGTACTGAAATGCCAAGTTCATTACAGTGATGGAAAAGTCACAGGACTCACACCCATCGCCTTTGCCGCATACAATGATTGCTCCATTCGTCGCCCTAACGCCAACAAGATCAGCGAAAAGAAAAACTGGGGAGCGAACAGCAAAGGAGTTAGCCAGACATTCTTTAACATAGATAACTTAAACCCAGGCGGACTTATTGACCGCTTCAGAATTGCCAGCTTTCACATTCGTGATAATGTTTGCCACGTTTATGGCGAGGACAGCCCCGTTGTCGGTTATAGCTATTTCCATACAACCTTACTCGATTGGATCATTGATAGAATGAACCACCAGCAAGATCAGGGGCCAACAGAAAATATTCAAACCTGGTTGGCGACAGCAGAATACCCAGAACAGGCACTGATCAGCATTGGTGCTACGCGTTATACGCCCTATGGCGAGACCCATTTCTTAAAACCGGGCGATACCAGTGTGGTTGTGGTGTACGATAGCCAAGCATTTACCGCTGAAGAGATAAAGGCACGAGCAAAAACACTAGACCTCAATCACGCGGCTATCTCAGCGCTTGTTCAAACGGTGAAGTAAAAACAGTGAAGGGGCATTACGCCCCTTCCCTTTGTTTGCCATTAGTGCAATGTTCTTGTCTGCTCTGATTCCGCGACGTGTATCCCCAATAGGTCAACACCTGCTCTATCAGCCAAATCATCCAGTGTTAACTTGAGACTCACAATCAAGTCGATGACATCAATTTCATGCGCTTCTGCGAAACACGCCAGATCTTCATGTAGGTCATTCAAAATGTTCACATCAATACGGCGCTTCTGTTCACTCATAAGAAATTCCAACTCATTGTTTATCTCTTCTTCTAACAAGACTAGATGAAACTAACGTGAATCACGGTTTTTTTTCGTTAGAAATCCCTAATGTTGCAACGCATTAAGCGTTATCAAACAAGACTGACAAGCTATCTAAACTGATTGGGCGGCCTTTTCCATTCAAAGACGTTCCCGTAATCTGTGCAGCAACAACCAGTTTGTCATCAGCACTACGGAAGATATCTTGGTGAAAAACAAAACGAATTTTTGACACGCGTTCAACACGTACGCCGACCCAGAACTTATCGCCACTGGTTAATGACGTCTTATAATCCAGCTCTGCGCGTGTCACCACCAAATTAATGTCATCTTTAGCAAGCTGCGCGAAGTCGACGCCTTTATCGAGCAAAAACTCGTGTCGAGCATGCTCTAGATAGTTTTGATAGACACTGTTATTAACGATGCCTTGTAGATCGCACTCATAATCACGCACTTTAAAATCAAGAACGAATTCGTATTCCATGAGATAATTCTCTCCTATTAAAGCCACCACATACTGATTCTTATATACCCAACCCAAGCGACAATTTAGCAAGAAAAAACGGAACAGCTTCGGTGTTTGAAAAAAATCGGATGTTGCTGAGCAAGCATATTGAAGTGGCTTGAGTATATCACTTCGCTCTCAGAGAACTGGCAGGATCAGTAGATAAGTTGTTGCTGTGCTTGGACGTGCGCAACAACCTCTTTTCCACTCATGGGCTTTGCAAAGTAGTAACCTTGAATGAGGTTACAACCTCCCTCACGTAGATAACTTAGCTGCGCTTCTGTTTCGACCCCCTCCGCGACCACCGTCATATCCAGACCCGCAGCTAGACTCAGCATAAAATCAATGACTTGCTCATCTCTCGCTCTGCCCACACCTTGGACAAAAGTGCGGTCTATTTTCAGATAATTAAGCTGCAAGTGTGACAAATAAGAGAGCGACGAGTAACCCGTTCCGAAGTCATCAAGCGCGATTTTCACGCCCAACTGCCGAAGCGCATTAATTTGTGAAATGGCTTCTTCACTATCCGTAAACAAGGTGTACTCCGTCATTTCCACAGTGAGATATTGAGGTGAAACACTCTCTCTTTTACAAAGCTGGTCAATATGATGCGCCAACATAGGATCACTGAACTGCTTGGCTGACAAGTTCACTGCGACATGGGATAAATGAATACCTTGTCGTTGCCACTCAGCAAACTGCACTATCGCCGTCTCCAACACCCACCAACCAAGTTCAATGATTAATGAACTCTCCTCAGCCAACGGAATAAACTTGGCGGGAGACACTCGCCCTAGTTCTGGATGAGACCAGCGCAGCAATGCCTCTACACTGACAGGCCGACGATCAAACGCCGAATAGATGGGTTGATAGTGCAACTCCAGCTGCTCATTGTGAAGCGCACCGCGAAGCGCTGCCTCTAACTGCCGCCGCTCTAGAATCTTCGATTTCATATCCGGTTCATAAACAAGCAAACCGCTACTGCGTTCGGCTATCGCTTCAGCTAGAGCAATCTCCGCGTACTCCACTAGCTGACTCGCGGTCTTGGCAATACCAGGAAAACCGCATACGCCCGCAGTGACTCCCAATGACTTAATTTCGTTCATGCAATAATAAGGCGCTTGGAGTGCTTGTCGAATGCGTAAAAAACGTGTCATCGCAATCTCCTGCACTTCTTCAGCGAACAGAATAAAGAACGCATTGTCAGCAAATCGCGCTATCACCGTCTTTTCATCAGCAAAGTCTTCAAGCCGCAGTCCCGCTTCACAGATCAACCGGTCGCCGAGCTCTAAACCACCCACTTGATGACGTTCGTAAGCACCATGAAGATAAAAGTGCCCCACATGGAGCGGCTCTTCTTGCTCACATCGCGATTCAAGTTCCATTAGCATCGCATGTCGGTTAGGCAACTTAGTGAGCTCATCAATACGCATCTCCTGCTTAATACGGCCTTCATTCATCACAGAGGCGGTAATATCTTCAACATAGCTAATGACACGGCAGGTAGTTGCATGCCAAGAAACACAGCGCCACTTATAAAAACGACTCCCACTGGGTGAATCCACTTTTGTCACACGCTGAAAGCACAGGCGTTGTGAATCCTGCTCTTTGCAATGTTTAAAGTAGTTCTCGATCGGATATAAAACGGGAGCAAATAGCCGCAGCATCTCTTCAGGCCAAAGAGACACGGATTTATCTACCATCTGCTCAATGCCTTTGAGGTTGAGTTGCGCAAACATCCCCAATGCCGTAGCATTTATACGCGCAATTTTTGTTTCTGCGCGCCATTCGATCACACCATAAGGTGAGTGTTCAAATAGCACCTGATTGCAAGCTTGTGTTTTTCCCAAACGTGCGGCTTGCTGTGACAGCAGCCTTTCAGCCTCATCAAAATGTGCCTTAACTTGTGCGACTTCACGATTCATGACATTGATCATGGGTAACATTGGCATACTTTTTTCACGCGCAAGTCTACGGAACGGAAAAAGTAAGCTATGACTAAATACCCCCCACAACGCGACGAGAAATAACCCCACTGCAGCTAAGTTAATCATCATCTGCTCTAATGCCTGTGTCTTAGCGGCTTCAAAAACACTTTGTGTCGGAAGGCCAACGAGCAATTGAGGAGAGCGAGTAAACTCATCGGGATAGAGAGGCTGATGCACAAACAAGCGCTTGGTACCCTCTTCATCCGCCAAGACAAACGCCCCGCTCTCGAGTAGTGCAGCATTAATATCGATATTATTCAGCACTTCGCCTTCTGATAAGGTACTACTCCCTTCAATCGCGATCACTTGCCCATGTTCATCGGCAACCACCAATAATGACCCCCTTGGGATTTCCATCGACTGAAGTTTAGATTGCCACCAAGACAAAGAGATAGTGGCATAGACCACCGCGGTCATCTCCCCCACCACTCTAACGGGATAAGCCATTGAAAAGGCGGAAATATGGCGGTCTTGATCATAATGATAAGGGGCTAAAGTAAACCCACCTTTTAGTAACGCTTGATGAAAGAAACGCGTAGCCGATACATCAAGCTGCCCAGATTGGGAGAGATAGAGGCTGTCGCACAGCACTTGCCCATCTCGGTCCGCAACACCAAGGATAAGGTAGTTTGAATGGATAGCATGAATATCAGAGAGGAACTGACTGCAATTCAATGACGAGGGTGCTTGAACAATGGCGGTCTCACTGAGTCCGGTCAGTAACGCATGCGTTTCGTAGATGTACTGCTGTTGCTGGGATACTAAACGTGTTGCCAAGTCCACCGCCTCAGCCTTGAGTAACTCTAAGCGGGCTTGATACTGAGCACGAAGATTTAAGCCCGTTGCCAACAACAATGGCAGCAAGGCGAGAAAAACAAAAAGAATAAACCGTTTTAGCATAACGAGTCCCACACTCTTGGGGCGATAAAGCCTCTGAATGGCGACACTACTCAAGCAACATACGACGTACTTTACGCAACTACGGTCACATAACCGTTAAAGCATAGCCGAATAAATCGGCGCTACGCAATTGAATTGTATACAATTCATTCGTTTATAATCAGCTTTGTGATGTAAGAATGATCTCCTGATCTCAGCCGATTTTGTTCTAGTAACTTATGCACCAAAACTGTGGATAAAAACACTTTATCTTTAAAATTCATGCATATATACCAGTCAACCGATCATTTCAGAATAATTGCAACTTTCTGACAAATGTAAATTTTGCAGTAAAATATTCCGAAGTAGGCATCTAGAGGCATAACAAATAGCACTGTAATGTGCCTATAAAACAGTCACTTACGACATCACCAGATCACCCCAGAGATCAAGGTGTGATCTACGTGCTGCTACCACCTCGGTTAACCCGCATAAAATACGGCATATGGAACATGAATACGCATCGATAGCTTGTGATTGAATGAATGTAGATTTTGGGTTACGAACTTAAAGCCTAACGCTTTACTGTAGCGCGCCGGGAGAAATGAAAAAATATTACGGGTAAAATGAAAAATTCCATTCGCAGTTTTTTCATTCTACCCGTACCCATTAACTCATTTTCCACGAATTTTTCAGTTCTCCCGACCTCATAAGTTCAACAGCGACAATAACTTAAAGCCGCATCAACACTGGTCTCACCCACCTATTTCAGCCTGATCCCATCTATTCCCATATTTGTCATTATTAACGGAACACTACATATAGGTCCCTTCCCGCACACAGGAGATATTCTTCTGGTTGCGAGCAATCTCCTAAGCAGATAACACGCTTATCTGCGAGATGAGGCTCACCAACGCCTTGGCGCTGCAGCTCAAAATGGAGAAGTTCAGAAAGAGATTGGAGGGTAGACGGCCAACGATGAAGCACATCGTCATTGGCGACTTGCTCGACGTTTTCAAGCAAGTCCAACAGCTCTGCGGTCGTCTCTTCAAACATGTCTTTTTGAATCGCTTACTGCAACATTTCACGCCCTCCCTTAGATGATAACAGTGTGCGAGAGGGCTGAAGAATCCGTCAAGGTTTGGCTGGGGACGGAAAAGCTAAGAGCACTGATTAACCAACTCGAATAGCATGACATCACTCTATTCGCCAGTGAGAATGTATGTAACTCAACACGCGGTTCTAAGTACCTTACCGAATAAACGTAAGCCTGAAATACTCTATTTTAGTAGCAGCCATAAACTATGAACTTTCATCTTTGACGGAGAAACTGTATGTCACGCTCAACAGAGCAAGAAGTGAAACTCACCCTTTTAAAAGTCATTGAGCTTTCATATAAATCGGACAAAGGCCTGACTACATCCATATTCAAGTCTTCTGGCGCATTCAAGATTGCAGTTAATCAAAATGGTCAAGCAACAATTGCTGCCTCAGCTGGCAACGTCACAGTCAGCCTTAGTGACACCGTAAATTTAGGTGTTAAGTTCAAAGCATTGTCGGTATCCGGCAACATCAATAGTAACGGAGACTTATCCTATAAGGGACAAGTAACTGCTGGCGTGTTTTCTGCCTCAGTGAGTGGCAAATTTAATATCGTTGAGTTTCTTGACACATGCCAAACGCGCCTCTGCTATTACTCGAGCAGAAGTCGAAATCTTGACAGAGCAATGGAACACCATTTGAAACAAGCAGGAGCCTGGTAATGAAGATCCTAGTCCTCACTCTCATCTTATTTCCGATGTTAAGCTTCGCAAATCCTCATAGCGATAGCAAAGTCTCTTTGCTCAAAGAATATGCAAGATATATCACGACATTGAATGTTAACAATGTTACTGACATGGGCCCGAGTTTTCTGTCTGAAGACGCTCTCAAAGAAACTGACTTTTCAAACGACTTCGAAATTAGCGGCCTTTTGTTTCACCGAGAAATTCAGAAAACGGTAAGTGTTTTTGAGAGGATAGAGTACGAGAAAGGTTACGGCTGCCTAACGGTGAATGGTTTTGTAGATCAAAACAAACCGATTTCGATGTTTTTTCAGTATACACAATTAGATAGCCCAAAGATCAATGAAATCAGGCTTGAGTATCTTGAAGAGTCGGTAGCGCACCCACACTATGCAAAATGCCCTCATGAAGCAGAACAAGACTTTTTTGAGTCAAAATAGAAGAGCGGGATATCAAATCAAGTCCCCATTGTTAGTAAACGATGTCGACACATAACATGGTTTCAGTGGGGCACGACATGCCCTACTACTTTGTCACTTAGGTCATCTCCTTAGAAAGCCGCAGCCTGAATCTTCTGCCACACTTTGGCATCCGTGATTGCCATAAACTTGCGCCCGTCTTTTAAGTAGACTGAAAACGCGACTTCTTTTCTATTGCCACCAACCGACATTCTCAACACCTGTAATGCGTTTCACAAACCGAATCAGGGTGGTTTCACTGCCATCACGCACTGTTCAAGTCTGCCCCGATCTACTCCCAAAATTTTTTCATTCCTAGCGATACACTACGCATCAACCCGCATAAAATACGGCATATGGAACATGAATACGCATCGATGGCTTGTGATTGAATGAATGGAGACTTTGGGTTACGAACTTAAAGCCTAACGCTTTGCATTAATTTACGGCATTGTGGTCTATCGTAGGAATACGAATGACAATAACTTTCAGACAGTTACATAAAAGAGAAATGAAATGTAAAGTTAATTCGTATTTAGTAATAAGATTTTTGACATCATTAAAAACAACTAATGACAAAACTGTTACCTATTGACTAACCAATTAATAATCATGGCGTTAAGTTCAGTGTATCGGTTTTACTACGAAGCAAGTAGAAAAAGAAATTAATAACTATATGATAGGTAATACGAAATAACGTTTTAAATCGCCTCCCCTACGACGGCCCTGTGTAGGGGAAACAACAGCAGTTCACTTAAAGTGATGCTAGGTAGGCGAAAAATGCGATAACAAGTAAGCCAAATAAATAGAAGTAACTGCGAAAGCCTGAGACATCAGACATGCCATCGTCAGCACATAAATCGCATGTAAACTTTTGATAATATTCAACAAACTCAACCTGATCACCTTGAGGTAAAACCTCAACAAGTTCAGCGAGTTCCTCACGCTGGACTTGAAGCAAGGAATCAGTATCACAGTCTAGAGCAGCAAACTCCTCTCGTTCAATACAGTGCTTTTCCGCAACAGCTTTTATCGAAGAGAGGTCTATGGAATTTTTCATAATTATCGACCTTTTTTCCTGGGTATTAGCAATCTGTACTTTGCAGACTGCCATAATGTTGCTTGCAACAAGTAGTTTATAAAAAAAACACCAACTTCCAAACTTAACTGCAACAGAATGAGATTGACTTCAAACTTGTGCCAAAACTGTCATATTTGTTCCAATTTCCATTCCACTATCTTATGAAAGATAAACAAACATTCTCAACGCCGTTTTTTGCTGCTCCGCAACACACCTGATAGATGAATAACCTAAACAAATCTGAGTTTGTTATAACAATTAAGACCTTACCCGTCACTGAATAAATAACAATCAGACCAAAAAGTGCATAAACATGCCCAATGAGTACCAATGTTCTGGAAGTTAAAAATCTTAATTACGAAGAAAACGTGACCCATGCCACACTAATAACCTCAGAGGTACTAATTTACTACAGAGCAATAAGTGAAGTTATGAAACTTTGTGACAAATCATGTCAGTGAATGTGATCGCAATAACGAATGTAGTGAATGAAAATTCATAAGAGGTCGGAGCAGATGGCTAAAAGATTGAGAGCAGCAGCATTTGCGGTTGTCGTCATTCACCAAGGAAAAATGAATAACGCACCTTATCGAGCAAGTTCGTTAATTTTACTTTTTAACCAAGGCTCCATACTCCTCATCAAGCAAGCGACGACAACAACACTCAAGCCAAGTGCCTTTTGCTTTTCCATTGGCTCATCAAACAACACTTGCTGCCAAAAGAACGCAAAGATGAGGTTGGTAAAAATCAGCGGTGATAGCAAACTGCTTGATGTCGCGAGCTGATATGCCTTTGAGCGATTGAATTGCGTCATGCTTATGGTGAAGCCCATTAAAAAAAGCAAACCCGTCACCTGCCAGTCGAGCAATACGATAACCGCATCGACATTAGCGATGTTGACGAAAGGTAATGCACAAAGCAGTGCAATAAAAAGCGACCATGCATTCAAGCTTAGTGGCCCCAAACGATTGTTGACCATCCCATGCATGACAAGCTGTGATGCTGAATTGAATAACCCTGCACCTAAGCCAATCAGTGTTGCTATGCTAAATGCAAACCCTTGCCCGCTACCCCCTGCTTGAATCATAACGCCAATAAACGCACATAAAATCGCGCTAATTGTCATGACAGAGAGTTTTGCCCTAAACAGCAACATATCAAATATCGCCATAAAGAGGGGCCCCGTGCTGAACAGCACCACCGCCTCAAAGAACGACAGATGGGTGATCGCGTAAAGAAAGCAGACCTGACTGAGCATCAAACTCACGCCCCGCAGAAGAATGAAGGGCCACTGTCGTGAAGTAGGAAAACGGGCTCGACGAGCAAAAAAGAGTGGCACCAATATCAACGAAGGAAACAGAAAACGCGCCGCATTCAGTACATCACTGCTCAATACCTCACCCAGCAGTTTAATCACCACACTGGTCACCGATAAGCTGAAGGTTGAAAGCAACATATAACCCACTGCGGCCATACTGATATCTTTTGATGAGTGCATATAAGAGTCCTGCTGTTAGTACAGCGATTTCGCTTGAAGACGCCATGATCATAGGAAAGTTGCAGACCAACAAAAAGCGAGTAATATTGACATTATTTGTAAGAATAACTAACAGATGAGAAAGCACCCACCTCTTAAATCTCTCTATGCATTCGTCGCTGTTGCGGAAACGGGTTCCATGACAGCTGCTGCACAAG
The DNA here is from genome assembly GCF_019703835.1 of Thaumasiovibrio subtropicus. Taxonomy (NCBI): domain Bacteria; kingdom Pseudomonadati; phylum Pseudomonadota; class Gammaproteobacteria; order Vibrionales; family Vibrionaceae; genus Thaumasiovibrio; species Thaumasiovibrio subtropicus. Next base: position 1,619,541 of record NZ_AP023055.1, read on the forward strand.
CACTGAGCGTTAGCCATTCGGCAATCAGCCAAGCGATAAAGAGCTTGGAAACCCAGCTGAGTTGTAACCTCTTTGTTCGTGAAGGCCGTAGTGTAAGGTTAAGTAACGAAGGGAAGCGGTATTACAAGCAAGTGGGACCTGCATTGGAAACCATTGTCCATGCAACAGAGGAACTCATGGCAGGCGATGCTAGTCACCAATTGACCCTGAATATGGTCAACTCGTTGGTTTTACACTGGTGGTTACCACGCGTAGACAACTTTCAAACCGCGTTACCAAAAATAGATGTCCGTATCTCTAATCTCACTGGCCACATAAACCTTGCCGCGCAGCATATCGATGTCGCCCTAATCCATGGACAACCCGAAGACTGGAAGAATGAAACCATCGAGTTTTTGGCCGATGACACCTTAGTCCTTGTTCATCGACCCGACGTTGCAGGTCAATCGGTTCAGCAACTGCTAGACACGTTACCGCCTATCTATATTACCAACCCAAGACGTCAGAACGATTGGCGCACTTGGTGTAAACACCACCATGTCCCCTTACCCAAGCAACACAACACATTAACGTTTGATGCCACAATACAAGGATTACAAGCCGTCACACTCGGGCTGGGTATTCTCGTCACACACTATCATTTCATTCAAAATGATGTAGAAGCAGGCTTACTGGCTTTCAGTGGCGATCCTGTAAGTAATGAAGATTTTGGCTACTACCTCGCCGTTAATCCTCACAGAGCTGACAACGAAAATGTCCTCGCAACACGGCATTGGTTAAAGCAAGCGTTTATTCCTGCTTTTTGATTGAGTCGACTAGCCCTTCAGCGCGATGCCTTACCGTCAAACTGAGAAATGCTCGCTGAACACGCATCTTGAGGTGACTTGAGTATCAACTAGATAGAGGGTCTACCTGCCCCTTTACAGGGCGGGAATGTGGTGATGTAACACAATGGGAGAGACTCACTGGGAAAAGTGCAACCCAATACCCAGTGAGTAAGTATTCAAGCGCTGCTGTGTAGAGGTGAGTCTTTCAGGCAGACGGCAGCAGCAACTTGAACAGGCGGGATAGAATACTGTTTCTCTATGCACTAACGCGATTAGTCGCGTCCAGCGAACCAGTCGGCTTTCTTCGCGCCAGGCATTTCAGTCGGCGGCGTCTGCGCTAACTTGCGAGCACGAAGACCTTGCACGATCGGTAAGCAAAGCGCTAACACCGCACAAATCATTATTCCTAACGTCAATGGGCGTTCGTAAAGGAAGCTGAAACTACCGTCTGAGATGGTCAAGGAGCGACTGAGGTTTTTCTCCATAATGTCCCCCAAGATAAAGCCCAGCAGCATGGGCGCCATCGGAAAATTCAGTAACTTTAGAAATGTCGCAATAATCGTGATCAACACCATCAACTGGATATCAAACGCGTTGAAGCTCACCAAATACACACCAGTGATCGAGAAGAACAAGATCAACGGGATCAGGATCGGGCGTGGTATCGCCAACAATCTCGAGATATAGGGGATCAAAGGCAAGTTCAAGATCAACAAGACGATGTTGCCAAAGTACATAGAGATAATCACCGACCAAAAGACATCCGGATTATCAACAAACAAACGTGGCCCCGGTTGAATCCCATAAGCAATCAATGCGCCCAGCATGATGGCGGTCGTCCCTGACCCCGGGATGCCAAGTGTTAATAGAGGGACAAATGACCCGGTTGATGCCGCATTATTCGCGGATTCCGGCGCAGCCAAACCTCTCAGAGAGCCCTTACCAAATTTTTCTTTCTCCTCTTTTGAGGCAAAGTTCCGCTCCATACCGTAACTTAGGAAAGAGGCTATCGTTGCACCTGCACCGGGTAAAACGCCAACAAGAAAGCCAAATACGGAAGAGCGCCCAATCGTCGGGGCCACCGTTTTTACTTCTTCTTTATTGAGTTTCATACTGCCCAGCGCCCCCATATCCATTTGGGGATCTTTAAGCTTGTGCTCTCCTCGCATCACGGTCATCACCACTTCGGTCAGCGCAAACGTCGCCATCGCCAAGAGCAAAAAGCTAATGCCATCAATTAAATTGACGTTATCGAAGGTGAAACGGGGAATGCCTGACATAACATCATTGCCTACCGTCGAGATCATCAAGCCAAACACTGTCATCATTAAGGCTTTGATCACCTGCCCTTTTCCTGAGAATGCTGCCACGGCCGTCAATCCTAAAGCCATCAACGCGAAGTAATCCGCAGACTGAAAGCTCAGTGATACTTTCGCCAGAGCCGGGGCGGCAAACAGCAAGATCAACGCACCGATAGTCCCGCCTGTGAAGGAGGAGTAAGCCGCTAGCGCCAGTGCTTTACCTGCTTGATTTTTCTGCGCCATTGGATATCCATCAAACGCAGTGACCACTGTGCTCGCGCACCCCGGCGCATTGATCAAAATCGATGACGTAGAGCCACCAAAGATCGCTCCATAATAGACCCCAGCCATCAAGATAATCCCTGAGGCAGGATCCAAGCCATAAGTGATCGGCACCATCAAAGCAATAGCAGAAATCGGCCCTAAGCCCGGTAACATGCCGATGAAAGTACCGGCAAAACAGCCCACAACAACCATTAAAATGTTAAAGGGCATAATGGCTGTTGAAAGCCCAGAAGTTAATCCATCAAACATAATTAGCCTCCCAGCATTACCGAAAAGATCCGCCCAGGAGCCAGATAGATATCAAGTAGCTGAGTCAAAACAAACCAAAAAACAACCGCAAACGGGACAGAGGCTAGCAGTAGCACCTTGACCCGTTTCTCACCGAGTATCCAATAACCACCAATCAAAAACAGCGCCGTCGAGAGCATAAATCCAATCCACTCGAGTGCCGCGGAGAACAGCAGCATTAACACCAATAATTTGATCATCAGAGTGAAGCTGAGACCGTGGAATGAGAGTTTATCTTCTGCCTTACGGCTAGCCGTCACAATTTGAATCACCGCAAGCCCCGCACCCATAATGGCAAGTGCGTTGGGTAGCGATCGAGCGTGAAATACCTCGAACTCATCACCCGGAAACAGCGTGATTTGACCAGCATAATAGCCATATAACAAAGAGAAACAGAGGAACAGCAAGCCCCCAATGTGGTCTTTAGTAATGATCATGTCGTCTTCCTATTCGAACAAACAAAAGACGCCGACCAGCCTGCACTGGTCGACGTGGTTGCTTAATTCAAGAACCCAAGCTCTTTCATTAAGCTGCCAACCTGCTTCTCCTGCTCTTCTAAGAATTTCACGAACTCTGGACCCGGCTTGTAGATTTCTGCCCAGCCGTAACGATCCCGTACCGTGGTCCAAGCATCGGTTTCATACATCTTTTCAAGTACTTCAAGATAATCTTGAACCTTCTCATCACTGACACCTGGTGGCGCAAAGAAACCACGCCAGTTAGTAAAGGACGCGTCATAGCCGAGTTCTTTCAACGTCGGCACATCTTGTGCAGCACTAGAACGCTCATCCCCTGTCATCGCCAAAATTCTGACTTCTCCGGCATCAGCGAGCGCTAAGGCTTCACTCAACCCAGTTGATAGCACTTGCGTTTCTCCTGAAAGCAAACCCGCCATTGCCTTTCCGCCTGCGTCATAGGCAAGGTATTTCACTTGACGGGGATTGCCTCCCGCCGCTTTAAAAGCGAGTGCCGCGACCAAGTGATCCATACCTCCTCGAGAAGATCCCCCCGCAACGGTGACCGAGCGCGGATTGTCGAGGTAAGCATCCACTAATTGTTTAAAGTCTTTGTATGGCGAGTTTGCGGGTACAACAAAAGCGGCATAGTCACCAATGGTGGCAGCAACGGGGGTTAAGTCGCGGAAAGATTGTGGAAAGACTTTAGACAATGAGCGAATGACAATCGGGGTAGAGTTCACCATCAAGGTATCCTCTGACTGCTCCGCCGTCTTAATGAGATACGCAATCGCTTTACCGCCACCGCCGCCTGACATATTTTCATAAGAAACTGTCTCGACCAGATTGGATTTAGACAGCGCTTCACCCGTGCCACGCGCCGTGCTATCCCAACCACCGCCAGCACCACCAGGCACTAAAAAGTGGATTTCATCGACACTCGCCTGAGCACTAAATGCCACACTACTTGCGATGCACGCAGCGACCAGAGTTACACGTTGCTTGGATAAAAATTGGCTGAACATATCTTGTCCTCGTTTTTGTTTGTTCTAAGAAGATATGCGCTAATCTGTGCCCCGCAAAGCTTGTAAAAATAATGTTAATAAGAAACTTATTCGTCATTTTGTTCATAATGTTCACAGTATGTTACCGCCAAAACATGTAACATTACCGCAACGAATAGCAAGCAATGATGAGTCGAATGCAGAAGCTGATCTCCCTCCGCCACCTGCGTTTAAAGCCCAGGATGGTACTGATACTCGGCCTAATCACTTTGTTACAAACAGGTGTATTAGGACAATTTGCGATTGGGTATCTCGATAAAGCGCTAGACAACCAGATCGGTCAACAAGCGGTCCGTGTTGCCCAAACGATCGCTGCAAATCCAGCCGTGATCTCGGCAATTCAAACCCGCGACATGCACTATCTCATTCCTGTCAGCCAAGCTGTGACACACGCTACTGAGGCAGCTTTTGTGGTCATTGGTGATCATCAAGGCCTCCGCCTCGCGCATCCTAATCCCGAGAAACTCGGCCGCTCCATGTCGGATGACGATGAAGATCAAAACGATCTGGTGTTAGTGCAAGGAGAAAGCTACATCACGAAGGCGCATGGCAGCATAGGTCCATCCATGCGTGGCAAAGCGCCAGTGTTTGATCAACACGGCGAGATCATCGGCATTATTTCGGTTGGCTTTATGCTTGATACTGTGGAAGCCACTGTAAGTAAGCACCGACTATCAATGATAACGGCCATTGCACTCTCTTTTCTCTTCAGTGTGATCACCGCAATGTGGTTTGCCAATCATTTCAAAAAAGCCATTTTCGACCTAGAGCCCGAGGAAATTGCGCGGCTCTTTCAAGAGAGAAACATCACGCTAGAGACCGTCAGAGAAGGGATCGTCTCAATCAACCAACGCGGTATCATCACCACTTTCAACAAAGCCGCGATGCAAACGTTGCAGCTTGATCAGTCGGTCAATTATCAAGGCCTGCATATACTCGATGTATTACCTGATAGCGGCATGCTTGATGTCCTACAATCCGGCGAAGCTCAATTGGATCAAGAAGTCTGGCTTCAAGATCACAACTTGATCGTCAATCGAATCCCACTCACGCAAGGTGACACTGTCACTGGAGTAGTCTCTAGCTTCAGGCTAAAAAACGAAGTGGATCTCGTCAGTCGTAAACTTACACGTATTCGCCAGTACGCCGAAGGACTTCGCAGCCAATCGCATGAGTACAATAACAAACTCCATACCATCGCTGGCTTAATACAAATCGGTGCGCATGATAAAGCACTGGCCTTGATAGGCAATGAGACTCAGCACCATCAGAGTTTTATTCATCAGCTCATGAGTGTGACGAATGACAGTGTGTTAGCTGGCTGTTTGATGGGCAAATACAATCGCGCTCGTGAACTAGGGCTCACATTAGAAATAGAAGAAGAAAGCCAAATGCGAGAGATTCCAGCCGCCCTACCCCATGATCAACTCGTGAGTATCTTAGGTAATCTGCTCGATAACGCACTAGAAGCAACCTTAAGCCACACAGGCATGGGAGGCACCGTGAAACTTAGCATGACGGATCTCGGCAAAGAGTTGATTTTCGAGATAGAAGATCAAGGCCGCGGGCTCAATAGCCATGAACAAGCTAAGATATTTGAGCAGGGTTACACCACGAAAAAGACCGAAGGCCATGGTATCGGCTTACACTTAGTTAAAAATTTAACCGCACACCTGCATGGCCTTATCACCATTGATTCACCGGTATCGAACCAAGAAGGGTGTCGCTTTACGCTCTATCTGCCCAAAAGCGCGCCCTGCGAAAGTGATTAGCCAATCGTTCTGAACGCAAAGTCATGACACTTAAACGCATAGAGATGAATGAGACGAATAAAGAGGCCTTATGATCAAACTTGTTATCGCAGAAGATGACCCACAGATTGCAGAAATTCAACGCCGCTTTGTCGAAAGAATAGAAGGCTTCGAGGTCGTCGGCATTGCTCATGGCATTGAAGAAGCACGAGACCTCATTGAAGTCTTAAAGCCTCAACTCATCTTACTTGATAATCACTTTCCCACAGGGACAGGCCTGAACCTACTCAAAGAATGGCGGGCAAACGACATCAGTACTGATGTCATATTGATCACCGCGGCAACCGAAGTCGACACCCTTAAAACTGCAATGCGTCAGGGGATCTTTGATTACATCCTCAAACCTGTTGTGTTTGAGCGGTTGCAGTCTTCTCTCCAAAATTACGCGCTGCACTACGCAAAACTACAACAACTCGGATCTTTGCTACAAAGCGACGTCGACGGCTTGTTAAAACCAACGGACTTAGATGCTCAGCTTCCCAAAGAACAACGCCTACCCAAGGGGGTTGATGGCCTGACGCTGGACAAGGTGCGCGACGTGTTTTCTCAGCAAAGCGACGCGCTCAATGCAGAAGAGGTTGGGCAAATGATTGGCGCAAGCCGAACCACAGCAAGACGATATCTCGAATACTTAGTATCAACCGACGAGCTCACCGCCGCTGTTTCATATGGCAGTGTTGGAAGGCCAGAAAGACGCTACGCCAAAGTGACCTAAACTGCCCAGCATCGCTGACAGTAAATTTCCGTCTCCATTGATTAAAAAGAATTTACCCGGTTCATCCAACTCTGCAATCACAGCATCAGCGACCAAGCAGCAGCATACTCATGAGGCATTAATGGTACCCTAATGTCCATCCAACCCAAGATATCACCTGCCATGTACTCGCATGCATGAGTATAAATACACGTAGAATAGGCTTTACCATGGCGTAATCACCAAGATGGTGTCATTCCCACGAGATAAATCACCATGGAAATTCACTTTAAGCATACTTAAAAATGGACTTCTTTCTCATCTCAAAGCCAACAAATTCAAGATAAGTGTTATTAATTGAGAAAGGATATCATTTAAAAAATAACACTTTCTGAGTAGTTAAAATAACATGCCTATTATTTCGGCATTAATTAGACCGCGTTATAAAATAACCTAAAGACGAATGAACTCGCTTTGACAATAACAAAAATTTAATAATAATCCTGTCAGAACCAACTAGCCCCAGAGAAGATCACGACCCATAATCAACCCAAACTGATTGTTCGGTCAGAATAAACCCTTGTTTACATTTAACTTTAGACAACTTACAAGACACACCAGTATTGATATCTGTATAACTATCACCATTGGTTCATTTTTTCATCAAAGAGGTTACATTAATGTAAACCAAAGCCTCGCTATTTCGATATGCTGTGCTATTTTCTAAATAAGCTGTAACTTTCTTAAGTTTGTTGGACAGTAAAAAATGAATCTAGACAATTTCTCTATCGCAAAAAAACTCGCAATTACTCCAGTCATTTTGATCATCATCATCTTGGCTATTGTATTCACCAGCAGCAAGCTGATGAACTCCATGTCAGAAGACCTTCGCTCCATCTCATTTGATCTCGCTCCCGATACGGAACTGGCGGCAAATGTGACAGATGCGATGTATCAGCTTCGCTTAACGGTAAAGAACTATATTCAGACGGGTGATGACAAGTTCGCAACGCGCTTTGAAGAGCACGCTGATAATCTCCAAACACTTATGACACAGTCGTATCAAGAAATCCAAAATCCTCAACGTGTTCAAATGCTTGATACCATTAAGAAACACGAGATGGAGTACTTCACCATCTTTAGAGACACTGTGGTCACAAATCAGCGCTTAAGAAACGGGCATGTTCGCGATTACCTCAACACCGAAGGCCCGCAGATAGAAAAGCTGCTAACCCGTGTTATGGACTCAGCCAGTAAAGACGGTGACATTGAAGCAGCCTATCATGCTGGTAAGTCATTGCGTTCGCTCCTTTTAGGCCGTCTCTATGTCTCCAAGTTCTTAGTTGAAAATCAGCCATCTCAAGTCGATCGCTTCAACAAAGAACTGACCGACTCGTTGAGTAAGATCGACCTGTTACTCGATCAGCTCCAAAACCCACAACGACGTGCGTGGACTAATGAAGCGAAAACCCTCATTAGTGACTACATCAGCAAGTCTAACGAAACCAGTACGTTTATTTTCGAACGCAATAAAGGCATAAAAGAACTCGACACCATCGGTCCGCAAATCGCGGCAGAAATCGCCGGCCTTCGTGCATCTATCGCAAGTTCGATGGAACAAGCAGCAACCACCGCAGAATCCAACAAGGACAGTGCTATCAATGCGCTTGTGTTGGGCTCTCTTATTGCTATCGCCTTTGGTATCTTGCTCTCTGTCATCGCGACGCGTGTTATTGTACGCAAAGTGAACGATACCAATTCCGTGCTAAGTGATATTGCACAGGGTGAAGGCGATCTGACTAAACGTATTCCCGTCTCTGGTACAGATGAGCTTGCGCAGCTTGCACAAAACTACAATGCCTTTGCCGAGAAAATGCAAAACTCCATTATCCAACTTGCCGACGCCGCAGGTAGCCTCTTGAGTTCGGCCTCTGATCTGTCTGATAAAGCGAACTCAACACAAAGCGATATCACTGAACAACAAGGCCAAGCGCAGTTAGTTGCATCAGCGATGACGGAAATGGCCGCGAGTGCGCAGGAAGTGAGTTCGAGTGCGACCCAAGCCGCTGACCTTGCACAAAATACGTCTAAAGAGGCGGAGCAAGGTAGCCGTACGGTACTAAATGCGACGCAGTCGATGGGTAACTTATCTAGCCAGATTAGCGATGCCAGTGACACCGTAGAAGCGGTACGCGCAGACAGTGAGCAAATTGGTTCGGTGCTCGATGTTATTCGCAGTATTGCCGAACAAACCAACTTGCTTGCCCTCAATGCTGCTATCGAGGCAGCCCGTGCTGGTGACCAAGGCCGTGGATTCGCGGTGGTTGCGGACGAAGTTCGCTCACTCGCCTCACGTACGCAAGATTCAACCGAGGAAATACAGACCATCATTGCAAGTTTGCAAGATCGCTCTGAATCGGCGAGTCAAGCGATGCAGCGCAGTCGCGAGAGTGCTGACGAGACGATGAAGCAAGTAGAATCCGCAGAGCACGCACTAACCTCTATCGCCGAGTTTGTGGGCCAAATCAACGCGTCCATCACTCAAATTTCTGCTGCGGCTAACCAGCAGGCGATTGCTTCCGATGAAGTCAGCCAGAACGTCAACGGTATGTCTGATATCTCAGTGAAGACACTGCAGCAATCAGAAGAGACGACGGAGCAAGCCCAGTCACTCAGCCGCTTAGGTGGTGAGGTGAATGATATTCTAGGTCAGTTCCGTATTCGTTAAACAGCTTCGGGATATCCAACCTCAACAGCACCTCCGGGTGCTGTTTTCTTTTCTAGTGGCAACCACTGGTGGCGTACATGTCATCTCTAGCTTCATGTCAACGGCTCTCTTTATTATATCCCCCTTCGCTGACGACTTTCTTAGCAACTATTTGCTTGGCTATTTGACAAACACTAGCCATCAAGATCATGGCCAATCCCCAAGAGAGCGCTTTCGGATGCGGGCTAACGCTTCGAAACACAAAGAAAAGGTATCAAGGAGTGACTCACACTGCTAACCCAGAATCAAAACGCTATAGACGCGCCATTCTGACATGTTATCTGAGCTCATCAGGCTTATAACTCGCTTTTGATCTAGCCCGTTACCTTTTAACCGCAACTTGCTAACAAGCCTAGACCTTCTCACTGAACAAGCATCTTGAGGCTACTTGAGTATCTATACTCAAGCCACCTCAAGCTGCAGGATTCAGAAGCAGACTAGCGCGTCGAGTTCAAGGCAAAGGTGTGAAGGAATGGCTTTCCCCTTTCGAACACCTTTAACGCAGAAATTGGGGCGCTAGTTGCTTCCCGAAGGGCGAGTTTTCTAGGCTCGCCACCTTTGTTACTGCTTTTTGATTTAGTCCACTAGACCTTCAAAGCAGTGCCTCGATGGCAAACCTAGAAACTCTCGCTGAACATACACCTTGAGGTGGCTTGAGTATATTTTCTTTCGCCATAAAAAAGGCCCCGCTTGTGCAGGGCCAATCTAAGGTTAAGGCTTAGCTATGTGGTAATTAGATCAGTTCCCAAGGACCATTCGGGTTTCCAGGAGTATCACCTTGTGTCCACCACTTCGCTTTGTAGGTGTTACCGTCATGAACAACTTGGTCGCCACCAGTGTAAACTTTCGATGCGCTCCAACCTGTTGGACCACCAGTACCAGTTTCTACTTCAGCCCATACGCCCGCAACACCCGGTTCTTCACCTTGTGTCCACCATTTCGCCTTGTACTCGATGCCGTTATAAACCACGGTGTCACCTGAGTTATAGACTTTTGATGCATCCCAAGCATTACCCACTACTTCAGCTTTCACATTAACAGTGACAACCGCATCCGCAGTAAACTCGCCATCAGAGACAGTCACAGTGATTGAAACCGCAGTATCCACGTCAACAACTGGCGCGTTGAAAGTAATGTCAGCACCTGTCGCTGTTGCGGCAACTGTACCTTGTGTCGCGGTGTAAGTTAGCGCATCACCTTCAGCATCTGTACCAGTGACAGAAATAACCACACTTTGGCCACTTTGAACATCAACACTTGCAGGCGCAGTCAATGTTGGCGGCGTATTAACAATAATACCGCTACCTTTCACATTCACAGTCACATCGGCAGAGACAGACTTACGACCATCAGAAACCGTAACAGTCACAGTTTCAACCGTATCGTTACCCACGTTTGGCGCCGTGTAAGTAACAAGTGCAGTACCATCGCCATTATCAGTCACTTGAGCATTGGCAGCCGTGAACGAGAGTGCATCGCCATCCGCATCAGTGGCAGAAACAGCAAACGAAATGGTTTGACCTGCATCCGCAGCTTGAGCCGCAGGTACAGTTAACACAGGTGCTGCATTTGGAATCACGTTAGTACTGAATACGCGGTCGATCTCTTCCGCAAGCGGAGAGCTCAGCTTAGTACACTGCTTCAACTTAGTACCGTAGCTCACAAATGTGCCTTCACATTTGATATCGCCGTGTACTTGCCAAACAATCACACCACCGAGATCGTTATCAACGATGTATTGCGCTTTCTTACCAATTGACTCAACGTCATCATAGCTCAAGAAGAACTTACCATTCGTTAGGTAAGGCACTTCGGCATTGACATCCCATCCTTTCGTCCAAGCACCTTGCTTTTGAAGGATATAGTTGTAGTTTGGTTGGCCTTCGAAGTTTGCCCAGTTAGTCAAATCAACCGCTGACTCTGTAGGCCCATCAACTGAGAAGTTAACAACACGTTTTTCGGTCGGTGCACCAACATAAGCCTGTGCTTCCGTCGTTTGAACACCACGGCCGTAGAACGCCGCACCGAAGTTGATTTTACCGGCAGGAATACCTTTCGCAGCCATCCATACACGCAAGTCATCAAGCGTTAGATCTGGGTACTCTTCTTCTGGGTACGGGTAAAGAGGTGCGTTGTGACCAGCAACATTTGACCAACCACCGTTAAGGTCGTAAGTCATCATGTTGAAGTAATCCATAGACGCAACCAGACGTGGCCAGTTGTAGCCTTCTAGTTTCGCAGTTGATGCAGAGAATGCCGCAGTCAGTAGACGGTCTGGACCGATCTTCGCACGGATATCTTCCATCAACTGTTCAAAGTTCGCGTAATCTTCTGGATTACCACCGAAGTTCATACCGCCAGTACCTGGGTACTCCCAGTCAATATCGATACCATCGAAGCCAAGCGCGAGAAGCTTGTCGATATCATCAAGGAAACGTTGTTTCTTGACTGGGTCAGCCGCCATTTCAGGGAAGTGCTTAGACATCGACCAACCACCGATTGATGCCATCACTTTCACGCCATTCTGATGTGCAAGATCGATAAGACCCGGTGCACCGCCCGCTTTTGGTAGCGGAATAGGCATTTGACCTGTCACGCCACTTGGCGCGTGTTTCCAGCCATTACCGTCTTGGACGAAACCAGCCGCATCCACTTTTGCACGCATTTCCGCTTCCCAAGGTTCAGTACCAGGGAATTGGTGTACATACTCGAGCTCACCCCAAAGAATGTGGAAATCCCAGCTTGAATAAACATCTGGATGAAGTAGCGGACCAGGCTCTTGCACTGCGTTTGGTTGATAAATTGACTTGTTACGTAAGTCACCTGAGTGAAGTGAACCATCTTTCGCTACACCGAAGAACGAGAAATTCAGGATAGAGTAAACATCCATATCTACGTTCAAGTGTGTCGCTTCACCTTTGACAGTGAAACCATCAGCTGCACCTTTCCACGCTTCCCACTGCGTGATGTAACCGATCACTTGCTTGTCATGCGTTGGCGCTGCCTGCGCAGTCGCTGCCAATCCTGCAGCCATAGTCACTGCAACCGCAGCAGCAACTGCTTTCCTTTTCATTCCGAATTTCATCATCTTCTCCAGATAGTCAATATGAGATATTCAACCCGCTTAAGTTTCCATGCGAGTACGCAAAGAGTCTGGAATAAGTTTTTTTGCGATGCGTAGTGATAAATGCAATATTATGAAGTTGAGCCACTAAAAACATGCAACAAGTGATGAAATTGTAGGCAAAAATGGCTACACATCATGAAAATCATCACGCTAAACATAAAGCATTAAGTAGTTAAATCTATCAAATAGCCGTTTTTTTACACTAAAAAATAAATAGCACAATTGTCAGATAGGAAATTAATGCTAACAAAATAATCCGCACAGGCATCAACAACTGCGATAAGCACAACTAATAGCAGAATAATTCATAACAACGTCATAAGTTATAAAGTTGCGAACAACTGTAGAATGGAGTTGCAATTTCAAGGATAAGTTTCATTAAAAATGTGATTTAGAGTTAATTGAAACGCGCTGTCTTCATCAAGACTCATTAAAAAAATGACAACACCACATTGGGTTTGAGGTACGAATAAATACCACAAAGTCAACGTGACATCGTATAAGGTGACTAGGAGAAACTACGAGGTATTGCACTGACATATGAGAGGTGAGGCGCAAATTATTCAATCACTCAACAACTAATTTGGCGAGTTAACAATTTACTGACTTTGAAACTGAACAAGAATCATGTTCAAACCACGCAACCGCCGAACTTCCCTCTTACTGTTGAATATCATGCTAAGTCAGTCCAATGTTCATCTTTGCTTTGAGCAAGTAGACGCGTCGCAGTCACAGAAATAACCAGTGGTCCTATTCACGAGGGGGCAGGAAGGGAATGAGAAAATGTGATGGGAAACAACGTAAAACAACTAAGGTCGAATTATTGATAGTACCCTTTTTATCACCGCTGTCCCCCCCTTTTCGTGCTTATTTTCAGGAAATATCGTCTCAATCACAGTTCAAAAAAGAAAGGCTTACCAGCCCAAAAAACCTCTGATAAATATTGCCTTGTGTTTACAAAGAGTTGTTTTCGGAGGATCTTATGTCTATCAACTCTATTGACCGTGAAGAAATGAAAAACGTGGCATCCCACTGGAGCCATGAGGAAACAGACAAGCGATCAGAAAGCAAAAAACGTGCAGATGCGCGCCGCCGTATTGAGGCACTGCGCGATATCAAGGACAGCGGCTTAACTTATGAAGAGGCTGTCGACCTCGGCTTAATCCATTAATCTTCGTCAATATTTTAAATCGCAGACCTAGCTCTCTTCTACCCTCGTCAAGAAACAGATTGGGTTTGCGATTTAGCTCTTCAAAGCTCATCTCCCTCACCTTCTGCGCAACCCTTATACAGAAAAGTCCATTTCTGCCATGATAGCCTGACTATCTCTCATTACTCTCTGCAGGATACACAATGGCTTTCACCTATCCGCAAACGCGCCGTGATGACACGGTCGATACCTATTTTGATACCCCTGTTGCTGACCCGTACCGCTGGTTAGAAGACGATCGCAGCGAAGAAACTGCAGCATGGGTAAAGACACAAAACGCCGTCACGTTCGACTACCTCTCAAACATCCGCTACCGAGATGATATTCGTGCGCGCCTTGATAAGTCGCAAAATTATGAGCGAATCTCACAACCTTTTGTTCAAGGCGGCTATACCTACTTTTACAAGAATGATGGATTGCAAAACCAACCTGTGCTTTATCGTTATAAAGATGACAGCGATGCAGCCCACGTCTTTCTTGACCCGAATACCTTTAATGAAGAAGGGACAACCTCTTTAGACGCAGTGCGCTTTTCCAAAGATAATCGCTTCTGTGCTTACTCGATATCGGAAGCGGGTAGCGACTGGCGTACCATCTTTGTCATTGATACCGAAACGGGTGAGCAAGTCGAAGCACCCATCGAAAATGCCAAGTTCACCGACATCTCTTGGCTTGGTAACCAAGGTTTCTACTATTGTGGTTACGATCTGCCTGATGGCAGTGAGTTGTCAGCAAAAACAGAGCAACATAAGCTCTATTTTCACACCATCGGTCGCCCTCAAAGCAGTGATGAGCTCGTTTTTGGCGCTAAAGAAGATCAAATCCACCGTTACGTCAGTGGCTACACCACAGAAGATGATCGCTTCCTCGTCATTACTGCCGCTGTCGCAACAGCATGTAATCGTCTTTACATTCAAGATCTTACTCAAGACAACGCCGCACTTATCACCGTCGTTGATCATCTCGAAAGCGACAACTACGTTATCGACAATGATGGCGATACGCTCATCATCTACACCAACTATCAAGCGCCCAATAGCAAGGTCGTACGCGTTAATGCCGCTGACCCAAGTATTGCAAACTGGGAAGACTTAATCCCGGAGCAAAACGAAGCCTTGAACATCTCGACAGGTGGCGGGTACTTGTTTGCCAACTACATGCGTGATGTCTTCTCCGACGTCGTTCAATACGATAAAGCAGGCAACAAAGTCCGAGAGATTGCCTTCCCATCAAAAGGCAGTGTCAGTGGACTTTCAGGCAAGTCGGGTGAAGTCACCTTGTACTACACCTTCCAGAACTATATTACGCCGCCTTCGATTTTCTCATTCAATGTAGAGAGTGGAGAGTCTCATCTCTACCGCCGCTCACCTGCTCCGTTTGATAGCGACGTCTATGAATCAAAGCAGGTTTTCTACACATCAAGAGACGGCACTCAAGTGCCAATGATCATCAGCCACAAAAAAGGGCTAACGCTGGATAACAGCACACCAACCATTCTTTATGGTTATGGCGGCTTTAACGTCAGTCTAACGCCTGTATTCAGCCCTAACATTGCCGCTTGGCTTGAGCTCGGTGGCGTCTATGCGATTCCTGCCCTGCGTGGTGGCGGTGAGTATGGTAAGGCATGGCATATTGCGGGCACCCAGCAGCAGAAACAGAATGTGTTCGATGACTTCATCGCTGCGGGCGAATACTTGATTGAAGCCGGATATACAAGTAAAGAGAAACTCGCTATTCGCGGCGGGTCTAATGGCGGTCTCCTCGTCGGTGCTTGCCTGACACAGCGTCCAGACTTATTCAAAGTGGCACTGCCAGCGGTCGGGGTGCTAGATATGCTGCGTTATCACACCTTTACGGCGGGCGAAGGCTGGGCATATGACTATGGTACGTCAGCGCAATCGCCGGAGATGTTCCAATATCTCTTGGGTTACTCACCGGTTCACAATGTAAAGCCCGGTGTTGAGTACCCAGCCACCATGGTCACAACGGCCGACCACGATGACCGTGTTGTTCCGGCACATAGCTACAAGTTTATCGCTGAACTGCAACGCCACCAGCAAGGTGAAAACCCGACCTTTATCCGCATTGATGTGAATGCGGGCCACGGTGCGGGTATGCCAGTCAGCATGTTATTAGATCAAATTGCTGATCTTTATGCCTTTACACTCCACAACATGGGTGTCAAGTCGCTTTAAAATCTACTGCCTAGAGATGATTGCCCACTGCTTGCAGTGGGCTTTTTTTACATCTGTCCTTAGTGCTTTGTTTAATACGCATACGAATAGAACATTAACCCCACTTAAGTACTTGCCAATCATGACGATCCTGCTGATCTCGATACGCGATTAAACGTGGACAAGGGTTAATGAGGCGTACGACATCGGCATGTAAGCAAAGAGGTAAATCATTAATCGAATCCGTATAGAAATGCACCTCTTCATAGTCGTCTGACTGAGCACTTCGCCACGCTTCAAGCCGCGTGACTTTCCCCTCTCGATAACTGGCAATACCCTCAATGATGGGTTGATAACATTCCGCCTTTTCGACCAGTTCAACACCAATGGCATGCTCAATACCGAGACGTTTAGCGACGCGTTCCACAATAAATGTGACAGTGGCAGAGATAATGATCATGGGCAGGCGATCTGCCTTTAACTGGGCAATCAAAGTTAACGCCTGCGGAAAAACGGCAGGTATGATCCGCGTTTCCACACACTCATCCACAAGTGCAGTTATCGCCGCTTTCGAGAGATGCATTAAGGGGGGAATAGCGAACTCGAGGTAGGCCGTCATCGACATCTCACCGCGCGCATACTGCGCCATCATTGCTTGATCGGTCTCTAAGAAGCCGGGTGTCGTTACGACACCTTTGTCGACAAGGAAACAATTCCACTCTTTGGCACAATCGAGATTAACGAGCGTTTCGTCCATATCAAATACATACAAAGGTTTCTTCATACTAGGCACTTACCGGTTGAATTTCATTTAGGTTAAAGAGCAGTTCAAGTTGACTACCCACTTCAAAAAGGCGCTCCGAAGAGCGATTAAGCAGATCAACCGTCAGCGGCACACTGTCCAACTCCACACTATAACGAATCACATTACCGAGCAGTTGTGAGTGCGTAATCGTCGCGAGCTTAGGCGCTGAAATATGACTGGGATAATCTCGCCCTACCTCTCTGACATAAATAGATTCCGGGCGTATCGCCACTTTGCTATTCGCTTGAACCTGAAACTGACGCTGCGCAAAGTCCGCGTCCAGTAAGTTATAGTGCCCCATAAATCCGGCAACAAACTCATTCACGGGTTGGGTATAAATCGATTCAGGGCTACCTTGTTGCACGATTTCACCTTGATTCATCAAAAATATCCGGTCGGACATCATCATCGCTTCTTCTTGATCATGCGTGACAAAAACCGTCGTCAGGTTCAAGGATTTTTGAATGTCTCGAATCTGTTGGCGAAGGTGTTTACGAATTTTTGCATCGAGGGCAGAGAGCGGTTCGTCGAGGAGCAAAGTACGTGGTTTCACGACCAAGGCTCTTGCCAGCGCGACACGTTGCCGTTGACCACCGGAAAGCTGGCTAGGGTATTGATGCGCTTTGCCTTCAAGGGCAACCAAGTCAATCACTTCAGCCACCGCTTCTTTTATCGCTCGAGCAGGTAGCTTCTGCATTTTTAAACCAAACGCAATGTTGTCTTCGACGGTCATATTAGGAAATAGCGCATAAGACTGAAAAACCATCCCAATATTGCGCTGCTGTGGTGCCGTCGTCGTGATGTTCTCTCCATCAACGTAAATCTCGCCGCCATCAACCGCTTCCAATCCCGCTAAGCTTCGCAGTAGTGTCGATTTCCCACACCCACTTGGCCCCAACAGGGTAATGAACTCACCTTTTTCAATTTCAAACTGAATATCTTCAAAAACTTGATTACTGCCATAACTTTTCGACAGTTGAGAGACAGTGACATAACTCATTGTTTCGCCCCCAAGCGAGTTGCCAGCCAAGTCATCACGAAGACAAACAAGAAGTAAGTCATCACTAACGCAGAGGTAAAGTGACCGCTAACTTGACGCATGTTGTAAAGATAAATCTGCAAGGTTTCGAACCGAGTTCCGACCAAGATGTTGGCGAAGACGAATTCACCCAGCAGAAATGAGAAAGACAAGAACAAAGATGCCAACAGTCCTTTTTTTAAGTTTGGTACGATGACCAACCAAAACGCGCGCGGTGTTGATGCCCCTAATAAATGCGCCGCATCCATCAGATCACGTAAATGAATGGCTGCAAAGTTATTCGCAATGGCCCGATACATAAACGGCAGTGCGATAGTGAAATACGTACCGATCAATATCCAAGGCGTGCCGACCAAAGGCACTACGCTATCCGCATAGATTTGTAGCAAACCAACCGAAGACACGACAGGTGGCACCGCAAAGGGCAACAGAATGAGAACATTCATCACTTTATCGAGCTTGGGGAAATAGTAAAAGACGACAAAGATCATCGGTAATACCACCACCACACTCAATAACAAAGCCATCGTACAGATCAGCAGAGAGCGGCCAAATGCCATGAGGAAGCGTTGATCCGTTATCAGGTTGGCATACCACTTCAGCGTAAAGCCTTCAGGAAGAATCGTTGCGCCCCACTGCGATGAAAATGAATAGAGCAACGTCGCTACGATAGGAACTAGCATGATTGTCACAATGCCATACACCACCACCTTGTGTCCCCAATGTACGCGAGTGTTTGTCTGTGAAAAATTAGGCTTTGCCATGATAACTCCTTGCGACCAACCACTGGTTAACCACTGTCACAATGGCCAATAGCACCATGAGTAAAACGGAAATAGCCGCAGCCAAGTTGGGCTCTAAAAACAGATCCCCCGACACTAAGCTCGCAATCCTCACCGTCACCACATTGTAATTGCCATTGGTTAAGGCATAGACGCTGGCATAAGCCCCCACGGCATTGGCAATCAAAATAATGAATGTGCCCAACAGCGCAGGCGATAACACCGGGAGTGCAACGCGCTGCCAATATTGTCGAGTACTCGCCCCCAATAGGGCTGCCGCAGCCTGCCAGTCATCCTCTAGCGCATCAAAAGCGGGATAAAGTAAAAGGACCGCAAGCGGGATCTGAAAATAGATATAAAGCGTCAGTAAGCCCCATTTACCATACAGATTGAAGTCTTCAATAAAACCGTATTGCTTCAATAGCAAGGTAAACGCGCCATTCACACCCAAAATAATAATGAACGCAAACGCGAGCGGTACACCAGCAAAGTTGGTACTCATATTGGTAAAGGCGATAACAGCATTGCGGATCCGACTCGGCACACGTCGTAAGGACGACACCATGAGCACAGCCACCACCAACCCCGCCACACTTGACCAAAATGACAGCCACAAACTATTGCTAAATGCCTGACGCATAAAGGTCGACTCTAGAATATCACTGTAGTGAGTGATCGCGACGTCACCTTCGTAGACAAAGCTATTCATCAAGACCCAAATCATGGGTGCTAGTTGAAAGAAATAGAACAGCAAGGCAAAAGGCACCAGACAGAGCGCGGCCTGCCAGTGAAAAATCCGACGCGCTTTGGGCTTTTTTTGGGTTGAGGTTTCAACCTGAGCTGACGTGTGAGGAATCGCACTACTCATGAGCACCCCCTAATTGAAGATAGAGCAAAGTCATAACAAAACAACACCAGGAGTGAAGGGCTTACGATGTGATAAGCCCAAGAGTTCGCACACAATGCCACAGACCTCAGTCTGGCTTATCTCAGCTTCTTGATGGGTGAATCGCTCCCCAACAACATAAAGCGGTACGTCACGCTCTTCCGGTAATTGACCACCGTGAGATTTGTCGTTATTCATACCGTGATCACTGGTGATCATCACCTGATACCCCGCCTGCAGCCACGTACCAAGGAAGTGAGAAAGCACCACATCAGCATGGCGGGCACTGTTACGATACTCAGCAGAATCAAGGCCGTATTTATGGCCCGCATCGTCAATGTTCATTGGATGGACGAGCAGAAAATCAGGGCTATAGGTTTTTCTTAAATGCTCTGCATCCAGAAACAGGGCTTCATCGGGATAATGATCCCATTCATAAAAGCAGCCGTGCTGAATAGGCAGCGCAGCATCATGTGTATGGCGATCTCGAACCGCCACATAAGGCGAACGATTGTAGAGTTCACTGACCCAGTGATAGGCTGCAGCTGCCGTCGTTTTTCCTTCCGCGCTAGCAAGACTAAAAATCGATTCATTATGAGATAAGCGAGAAATATGGTTGCTCACAATACCGCTTTCTATCGGCGTTATACCCGTCAGCAAACATTCATAGAGTGGTCTTGAGAGTGACGGAAGTTCACTCTGCAGTTTGTATCGCGTTGCCTTATTGAGTGCGACTAAACCTTGCAAGTAGCCCATGCAATCCTGGGCTACTTGAAAATTCAGGCCGTCCAACACAACGAGGATGACCTTAGTATTCATTCAGCGCACCTTACTGCTGGTGAATCAATACGTTTTCTTGCCATTGACGTGGCAACGTACGCGCGGATTTTTCCCAAGCTGAGAAATCAGTCACTGGGTGAACATTGGTGTATTGATCGTTCGAAATCAGTTTAGCGGCCACCGACTCTGGTAACGTGACATTGCTACGAATGGGACGCGCATAGCCTTCCGCTAGGTTAATTTGTCCTTGATCGCTGAAGATGTACTCGCGCGCTAGCTTGGCTGCATTCGGGTTTTTGGCAAATTTATTAATGATGGTGGTGTAGCCTGAAATGACTGAGCCATCTTGCGGAATGGTCACAGTAAAACGGTCGCGGTCGATCTGATCGCGATAATTCAAAGCATTGAAATCCCACAAAATCGCCACTTCCACTTCCCCTTTCTCTAGGTTCGCAACACCTGGGTTAGTAAACGAGAGACGGCCTTGCTTGGCGAGCTCAGCAAAAAAGTCGATGGCTGGCTTTAAGTTACCTTCATCACCGCCTTTCGCAAACGCCGCGGCCAAAATGGCATTATTTGCTTGGGCCGCGACACCAACGTCACCCACAGTCACTTTATAATCACCTTGCAAAAGATCATCCCAACTTTGAGGAGCTTCTTTGACGAGATTATTGTTCGAAATGAATGAAATTGTCCCCGTGTATGCTAGCGCCCAGTGGCCATCGTCGTCCTTTGCCCAATCGGGGATGTCACTCCACGTCGTTGGTTTATAAGGCTGAGTTACCCCCTTAGCCACGGCAACGCGTGCAAACGCGAAGCCCACATCACCAATATCTGCTGTCGCGTTATGTTTTTCTGCTTCAAACTTAGCGATCTCTTGCGCGGAACTCATGTCAGTATCTTGATGCTTCAAACCATATTGGCCTTTAAGATCAGCCCAAGTATCTTTCCAGTTCGCCCAACTGTCGGGCATTCCCACACTATAAACAGCGCCTTCTTTCTTCGCTGCTTCGATGAGCTCGTTTAAATCAGCAGCTTGCGCGCCTGCCGTTGATGAAAGTGCCGCTAGGAGCGTGACACGGGTTAGCAAAGTCTTCATTTGTCTCCATCCTTTCTGGACTAGGTCAGTGAGTTCGATTTTTATCCTAGGGAGAGAATGTGACGACTTAGATGCAGAACTTTGACACTTTTATAGTGCTTTAATGACAGAAATAAGATTAACCCTCTGACTTCACAAGACAGGCGATCTCCCTCTTTTTTGGTACCTAATCCATCGACTCAAATCACCTCACACAGCTTAAACATGAAAAACCAGTGCAAGCGGTGTTCGCGCTTCATTTGTCATCGTTCTGTTACTTAGGCTGACTACAGTGACGTAAACTCAGACAACAACTGGACTACTCCAGAAATGAAAATAGCGACGCCTACTCAACTCTCACGTATTAAGCAGACTCTGAAAGAACAAATTGAATCCGGTGTGATGCAAACTCGTCAAAAGTTGCCGTCTGAGCGGGAGTTGAGCGAATTGTTCTCAACCACCCGCATCACCATCAAAGAAGCACTTGTCGCACTAGAAACGGAAGGAAAAATCTATCGAGAAGAGCGTCGCGGCTGGTTTGTGAGCCCTGAGAGAATTCGTTATAACCCACTTTCTCGAAGCCATTTCCATCAAATGATTCGCGACCAAAACCGAATAGCGGAAACCAAGCTGGTGAAAGTGCGCAGTGAGATGGCCGCGGGAGAATACAGCCATGCACTCAAACTGTCTGAAATAACCCAAATTCATATCATCGAGCGCCTCCGCTATATTGATGGGCGCGCTGTCTTATTTGTCGAGAACTGTTTAAAGGCGAGGTTATTCCACGGCATTCTTGATGAAACACTAACGCTGTCACTCACCACTCTCTACAAAGAAAAGTATGGCTATGAGACACACCGTTCTCACTTTGATGTCATTCCTACCGCCGCACCAAGTCATGTCGCGAAGGCCTTAAATCTGACAGAAGGCCAACCTGTCCTAAAAATATGCAGGGTCAATTACAAACAAGACGGTGAGATCATGGACTGTGAATTCGAATACTGGCGTCCAGATGCGGTCATGCTCACCATTGATAGTGCTGGCTAAGTCGGGCTATTCAACGCAACTGTAGCCCAGCTATAAGCAAAACCGAAAACCAAAACAGAAAACAGAAAACAGAAAACAGAAAACAGAAAACAGAAAACAGAAAACAGAAAACAGAAAACAAAGGCTACCCGCAGCAACCCCCCTCTTCTCTCTTTCGCGGCGCATAATCAACAAGATTGCCATGCTTGTCCAATGAGAACGCACAACAACGATTAAACAGTGTATAGAGGGACTGGCGGCTTCTTTTCACCCGCGATTTCAACGTGGAGTAATTGAGCCCGAGTTGCTCTGCGAGTACTTTTTGGGGTCTTCCTTCAATCTCAACCGCTTTCAACAACGTGGCCTCCTCATCAGGCAGCGCCTCGATAAACGGCAACAGACAGGGTGTTAATGCTTCATACACATCCGCTTCCCATTCCTCACTTTCAATCTCACTCATCGCCACATCGGTAAGCTGGTCAAGGGATGAGCGACCACGGGAACGATAAAAGTCGATAATGGTATGGTGAGCAATCTGAAACAACCATGCTTTTAGCTTGGCGGCGTCTTTGATCGTATCGAGCTGCTGATAGCTTTTAATTAGGATCTCTTGCAATAAGTCTTCCGCATCGTCCGGATTGGCGACTTTTTTGCTCAAGAAGCCTTGTAAACTGCGGCGGTACTGCGCCCAGATATGATCGATGTTCATCAATGGCTGACGACCTTTCATTCCCACCTCAAAAGTCTAACCTCAAAAGCCTTACCTCTAAAGCCTGCACCTAAGTGCAGGCTGTTATACCAGAGCATACTGGATAAAATAGAGTTAATCACAACAACTTGATGTTGCACAACAATGGGTATTCTCAACTTGGCCTTCCTCGGCGGCCAAGTAAGTGTTGGTTAAATAGTACTGACTAAATCGACTAAGAAAATCTTCCGATACTGTTTTTTCAGCAATACCGGATGCCATGACATGTTCTTGCCACGCTTGCATTTTTGGTAGACCACATAAGAAATCATAGCCCGAATGCGCCTTCACAATCGCCGCACGATGCAGTAACGGAAGCCATGCAATATCGACTTGTCCTAAGGTATCCCCAGCAAAAAATCGTGATTCACCCGAAAGCTGGGCTTCCATCTTTTGAAATGCATTGAGGAGCTTTTCCACTCGTTGGTCAAACGTTGCCTTATCTTTACTGCTCATCACGCCACATTGTGTAAGATAATGCTTGGTAGCAAGGTATCGCCATGCTCGATCCAGCGCCCGCATTTCATTACTCTGCGCTGCATTAAGGGCACCAAACTCCTCTTCGATATACTCTACGATCGCATCAGATTCAAACAATGCCGTGCCTTGCTCTGTCACTAGCACAGGCACTTGACCATTTGGCGAAATATCTAAAAACCACTGTGGTTTGTCACTCAAGCTAATGTACTCGACGGCATAAGGCACGCCGTTGGCTTCAAGCGCTGCGGTCACTCGCTGAACAAATGGACAAATTTTGAAGCTTACTACTTTGATCATTTTCTACCTCATCAAACATGGTTGGTCTGTTTGCTTAGTAAGACGAGAGCGATGATGAAAAGACGAAAAAAAACCTGCGTTTTTTGATAAAAACGCCGAATGAGTGATAACGTATTGAAATTTAAGCCGTGGATAGAATGACAATGACGCAATCACATCAGCCCGACATGAGAAAGCTACACACTGCACGCCTTGAGCTTACCCAAGTCAGCGAGGCGGCACTGCCACTTTATATGGCACTGTTTACTGATAAAGACGTTTGCCGCTACCTACCAGGCGGTAAGCCTTTTAGCCGCGAATATATCCAAGATTATCTTGGTCAGAAAATCGCCCATTGGCGCCATGGCTATGGCATCTACATCATCCACCGAAACGTTGCGCCACATGAGGCCATTGGCTACGTAGGTATCGAGCATGCGAATGAACAACATCGCGATATTCGCTATGCCATTTTGCCCTCATACCAACGTCAAGGCTATGCATTAGAAGCCGCAAAAGCGATTATTTCAGATGGATTTCAGCGCTGCGGGTTGCATCATATCTATGGTGTAGCGGTCAAAGACAATCATGCCTCGGTGACCTTGTTACAGAAGCTCGGGATGCAGTCTGTTGAGCTCAACTTTTACGACAGCGACGATCTCAACTACTTCGTGGTATCCAATATCCCGTCAACCCCCGTTTGATAGAAAGAGGAGCTCGTGAATGCCTGAGCCACACAGTGATAAAGCAAGAATGGACAATGCCCGCTGGCTTGAGTTGATGGAGGCGTGTTCGCTACCAACCTCACAGACCTGCTTTGATGCCTTGCTAAAAGCCTACTCGAGTCCAAAACGGCACTATCACAATGGCGAACACATTGCTGCCATGCTCCAGCACTTCGATAACGTAAGAGCACTTGCTGACGACCCCAATGCAATCGAGCTCGCCATCTGGTTTCATGACGCTATCTATAATCCCTTCTCATCGACAAATGAGTTAGATAGCGCCGTGTGGTCAAAAACGTTTTTGACCGAAAATGACGCCAGTGATGTGCTCATTGAGCATGTCTATCGACTCATCATGGCAACACAGCACAATCACACCTTACATGACAATGATGAAAAACTGATTGTCGATATCGATCTGACCATTCTCGGTGCGCCCCGCGCTGTCTATGACCAGTTTGAAAAGCATGTACGCCTAGAATATCGATTTGTCCCGCTATTTATCTACAAACAGAAACGCATCGAAGTCCTAAAACAGTTTCTCGACCAAGCGCGGATCTACAACCATGACGTTTTTCACCAGCAGTTTGAAGCCAGCGCGCGGCAAAACTTGATGCGGGCAATAACGAAACTTGAGACATAACTCGGCATCAGACGCAAGTGACGTCTAAATGCCTGAGCCGATGGCTACTTAACCCGCTTCAAGGGTATTGCTTCAAAGAGACTAGGCAGCTGTTGCAGAAACTCTTTCGTCAGAAGAGGATGCGAGGCGGCAGACACCGCCATCACCACATCTACCGCAGGCAAGGGGGGCATGTTTTCTAGAATCACCAGATCAGGCGATACACTCACTCTTCCCATCGCACCAATCGCAATACCATGGCGAACAATGGCACGCTGTGCCGACGCCGTGTTACTGCAGGAGATAAGCTGAAACGCGGTCCCTCGCTTAGTTAAACCATCAATCGCTGCGCCATGATATTTGCAGTCGGTCTGAAACAACGCCAAGGGTAATGGCGACACTTGAAGGGCTTTTTTATCTGCCGACGCAATCCAGACACCTTGATCCGCACATAACCAGTACCCCTCATCACTATCCGGTGCCCGAGTTAAAATAGCGGCATCAATGTCCCCCTCATCAAGGCGTCTTCGCAGCTCAACACTTGGTTCACTGATGATTTGAATAGACAGTCGCGGCGACTGGTGTGATATGGCATTAACAATAACGGGCAAAATAGCGTCATTATAATCTTCTGGGCAGCCTAATCGCAGGGAACGTTTATTTTGATAACCTTTTAACTGTTGCAAAGACTCATCATGGAGTGAGAGTAAACGTTGAGCATGATTATTGAGCAGCTTTCCCGCTTCACTCAATACCAGGTTTCGCCCCTCTTTCTCAAATAAAGGTTGGCCAACTTCCTCTTCTAGCTTCTTCATTTGAGCGCTAAATGCCGATTGAGTCCGGCATATCTGCTTCGCGGCGCGCGTAAAACTGCCTGTCTCCACAAACGCTAAGAACCCACGCAAGGCATCAATATCCATCTCTATCCATCGCTTTTGTTGATATCTACTATTTAAATTATCCGTTAGTGTAACCAAGCTCAACCTTTTACTCTTGAATACAAGATACGCAGCGCTTATACGATAGGAAAGGAGAGAAAATGGATCTTTATATCGCTAACCAAAACTATTCTACTTGGTCTCTACGGGCATGGTTGTGCTTGGCTCAGCACAATATCGATGCCAATATCATCAAGTTAACCCTCTTTACTGACGAATTTTACCAAACCCTTTCCTCCGTTTCTCCTGCCGCCAAAGTGCCTGCGCTTGTCGATGGGGATGTCGCAGTTTGGGACTCTCTTGCTATTGCAGAGTACCTCAACGAGACGGTGCTAGAAGGAAAAGGCTGGCCAGCAGACCGAGCGCAACGCGCCAAAGCCCGAGCACTAGCCGCAGAAATGCACTCTGGCTTTTTCGCTTTACGCAATGAGATGCCAATGAACTGTCGCGCTATCCGAAATCTCACACCATCAGTTGATGCGCAAAGAGATATCGCCCGCATCGATGAGATTTTCCAACAACAGATGCGTGCGTTTCCCGATGGCTGGCTATTTGGTGAATGGAGCATTGCCGATGCGATGTTTGCGCCTGTCGCACTCAGATTTAAAACCTATCAAGTCGAACTATCGCCATTGGCTAAGCAGTATCAGGAAAAAGTGCTGAACTCTGCCGCTATACAGCGTTGGCTCGCCGAAGCGTCACTTGAAACAGACATTGTGGAAGAGGATGAAGCGGGAGAGCCCGTCTAACACGCACAAAAAAGGCGAGTCACAACACTCGCCTTTCCCTTCTCACACGCCAATCATTTCGTTAAAAGATCAGCCTTTCAACTTCGTCGGCGCTTTATTGCGATTTTTAATCATATTGCGCATCCGCGCTCGACGTTCAGCGCCCGCTTGGTCTGGCTCTGGGTTATTGGTACGCCCTTTGCGCCCCTTGAATGCTGGCTTAGTATTTAGCTTATCCAAATACGCATCACGCGGCTTAGGTTCATAACCCGCCAACTCAATGCGACGGATACGCTGACCAATCACATTTTCCACCTGAACAAGCGTCAACTCTTCATCGCGACTTACAAATGACACCGCATTACCACGTTGTCCAGCTCGCCCTGTACGCCCGATACGGTGCACATAATCTTCGGCAAGGAAAGGTAAATCGTAGTTTACGACGTGAGGTAAGCCTTGGATATCCAAGCCACGTGCTGCCACATCCGTCGCCACCATCACTCGAGCCTTGCCTTCTTTGAACTCGGCCAGCGCACGTCGACGAGCACTTTGTCCTTTATCGCCATGACAAAGCACCGCTTTAATACCGTCTAGCTTCAACTCTTTGACTAGCATGTTGGCATTCTCTTTGTAGTTCACAAAGACCAACACTTGCTGCCAATTTTTCTTACCGATTAACTCTGACAGCAGCTCACGCTTGCGATCTTCGTCTACTGGGTAAACCACATGCGCCACCGTTTCTGCGGTCGAGTTTTCCATCGCCACCGAGATACGCTTAGGTTTGACGAGGATCTCTTTTGCCAGCACATTCATTTGGCTAGAGAAAGTCGCAGAAAATAGCATGGTTTGCGGGTGGTGATGAAAACTATTCATGATTGTACGAATATCGCCTATGAAGCCCATATCCAACATACGGTCAGCTTCATCAAACACCAAAAAATCAAGCGTTGAAAACGCAACATTACCTTGCTCTAAGTGCTCACAAAGACGTCCCGGCGTCGCGACTAAGATATCGACCCCTTTCTCAAGCTGATTGACTTGCGATGACATCTTGTTTCCGCCGTAGATAGCAGCAACCGATACGTCAACGTAGCGCGTATAGTCTTTGATATTCTGTGCTATTTGAGCAGCAAGCTCGCGGGTTGGCGCAAGCATCAGCGCACGTGCCACTTTCGGCTTGCGGGCCTTTGGAGTATCTAAAATCTTTTGAATGATCGGCAAAGAGAAAGCCGCGGTTTTACCGGTGCCTGTTTGCGCATTCGCTAAAATGTCGTGTCCTCGACGCGCGGGCGGAATCGCCTGTTGCTGAACGGGCGTTAACTTCTGATATCCGCACTCATCCAGTGCACGAACAATTTCAGGAGAAAAGTTTTGTGAAGAAAAAGACATACTTTGGTCCTAAAACAGGCGACATGTTACCTACATTCACTCTATACCCAAATCCAGCTGCAGAAAACCCACGATCTCGCGAGAAAAAACGCTGAAAGGTACAGCCCAATGCGACATTGCAACGCCAAGGCTAAAAACTAAAGGGGGGGATTATAGAGGAAACCCGTAAACAGGCATACCTCTTTCAGCAAATGGACAACAGCGACCTTGCCAAATAGCCAATCCAAGACGTTGAACACGCCTCATTACTGATCCTGCAACCTAAATAAGCGTTAGCTGTACCGCTGAACCAAAGATGAATTAATTACGCATCATCACTTCCTGAGACAAGAAAGAAGCACATCTGAGTGTAAATAGTTAGTAGTCATCACACCAAGAAGCTTAACACCTCCACTTTTGACATCCCACCAACCAAGTCACAACGACAATCAATGCGTTAACAGGATGTAACACACAGCATCATCTATACTTATGAGGCAAAACAGATATATATAGCCCTAATTATTTGAACGCTAAATCAATCATTCGACACGATGTCCACGGGCATCGTTCTGGAGAAAGGAAAGCTCATGAAACTCAAAGCCTTAGCGCTACTACTCCTCGCTGGCACAGCACAAGCTGAACAGTGTGGGTCTGTCACCATTGCCGATATGAACTGGAGTTCAGCCACCTTAATCGCTCATGTAGACCGCTTTATCTTAGAGCATGGCTACGGCTGTGATGCTGAGTTGGTACCCGGCGACACCATGCCAACGGGTGCATCCATGGTTGAAAAAGGCCAGCCGGATGTTGCCCCAGAGCTATGGAGCAACAGTCTCAAAGAAGCCCTCGACAAAGGGGTAGAAGAGAAACGCCTTCGTTATGCGGGTAAAGCCCTGATTGATGGTGGTGAAGAAGGCTTCTGGGTGCCAAAGTACCTCGTCGACAAGCATCCTGAGCTAGCCACTATCCAAGGCGTACGTCAACACGCGAAGCTATTTGAACACCCTGAAGATCCCGATGCATCCGCATTCTATACCTGTCCAGCTGGTTGGAACTGTCAGATCAGCGCAGGTAACCTCTTCAACGCGCTTAACCTCGAGGAGAACGGTTTTGAAGTGGTAGATCCGGGGTCAGGTGCGGGCTTATCGGGTGCCATTGCCAAAGCATATGAGCGCCAAGATGCCTGGTTTGGTTACTACTGGGCCCCTACCGCTATTCTTGGAAAATACGAGATGGTGAAAGTCGACTTCGGCAGTGGCGTGAACAAAGATGAGTTCCTCAACTGTACCACCAGCGAAGAGTGCGAAAGCCCGAAAGTCACCATGTACCCACCCTCTCCGGTTCATACCGTGACTACTGAAGAGTTTGCTTCTCGCGCTCCACAAGCCTACCAATATTTCACTGAGCGTGGTTTTACTAACTCAGAAATGAACCAACTACTGGCTTGGATGGAAGATAACCAAGCCGATGGTGAAGAAGCCATGTTGCACTTCCTCACCGAATTCCCACGAACATGGCAAGCGTGGGTACCCAATGATGTCGCGGAGAAAGTGAAAGCGGCGCTGTAATAGAAGCGGTTGTGCCCGCTGCCAGAACGGATGCTGGCAGCGTTTGAGTTCAACTTCGCGTGTTGCGTTAGGTTGTCCAGCACGCGACTAAGGAAAAAAGATGTCTGATTCAAATTGGTTACAAGAATTCCCAGAGATGTCCCGTAAGGATCTGATTGGAATTCGTAAGTCCCTCGATGGCGCGTATCGAGAGTTTTCACGTGAATACGGTGAAACCATCGAAGCCTTCTTCGACCCACTACTCTCTTTTCTCGTCTGGTTTGAAAAACTGCTGATCGGCACACCATGGTGGATTGTCCTCGCCATTTGCACTGCACTGATCTACATCGCGAGTCGTTCTTGGAAGATGGCCGCCTCCTGTGTTGTCGCTCTGTTGTTGATTGGTTACTTTGGCATGTGGGAAGACACCATGCGAACCTTGAGCATTATTACCGTCTGTACCATGCTCGCTATCGTCATCGGCATTCCCATCGGCATCTTAATGGCGCGCTCTGATCGTGCCCAAGCTATCGTCACGCCGATGTTAGATATCATGCAAACCATGCCCGCCTTTGTTTACCTCATACCGGTTGTCATGCTTCTCGGTATCGGCAAGATCCCGGGCTTAATCGCGGTTGTCATTTATGCCATCCCACCCGTTATCCGACTGACAAACTTAGGCATACGGCTCGTCGATAAAGAAGTCCTTGAAGCAGCAACAGCGTTTGGCGCAAATCCAAAGCAGCGATTGCTCGGTGTACAATTGCCTTTAGCGATGCCCACCATCATGGCCGGTATCAACCAAACCATTATGATGGCCCTCTCAATGGTCGTCATTGCTTCCATGATTGGCGTAAAAGGCCTTGGGCAACCTGTCCTGAAATCGATCACTAATCAATACTTTACGCTCGGTCTTCTCAACGGACTCGCTATTGTCGCGCTCGCCATCATGTTTGACCGCGCTTCACAAGCTTATGCCAAGCGTACTCAAGCACACTTGGGAGATCTAAAGCATGACTAAGCCGCTTATCGAAATCAGCGGGCTCTACAAAGTGTTTGGTCCGCAGCCGCAACAGGTTATGTCTCGTGTTAAACAAGGCGAAAGCAAGAATACTATTTTGACAGAAACGGGACATACTGTGGGCTTGAGTGATATCAATCTCAGTATCAACCGCGGCGAAATCTTTGTCATTATGGGGTTATCAGGATCGGGGAAATCCACCATGATCCGCCACTTCAATCGCTTGATTGATCCGACAGAAGGCAAGATTTTGGTGGAAGGCACCGATGTGATGCAGCTGTCTAACAAAGCGCTCATCGAATTTCGTCGCCATAAGATGTCGATGGTCTTTCAACGATTTGGTCTCTTACCTCATCGTAAAGTACTCGACAACATTGCTTACGGCCTAGAGATTCAGGGTATCGACAAACAAGCACGCCACAAGAAAGCGTTACAGTGGATGGAGACTGTCGGCCTCGCAGGCTACGAAGATCAATATCCAGCCCAACTTTCTGGCGGTCAGCAACAGCGTGTGGGTCTCGCGCGTGCCCTGTGTACCGATGCCGAAATCTTGCTGATGGACGAAGCGTTTTCCGCGCTTGATCCTTTGATCCGCAGCGAGATGCAAGATCAGTTGATTGAGTTGCAAGAAACGCTTCATAAAACCATCATCTTTATTACTCACGATCTCGATGAGGCGCTGCGTCTAGGCGATCGTATTGCGATTTTGAAAGACGGCGTCTTAGTTCAACAAGGCACCCCCGATGAGATCCTTCTTCATCCTGCGGATGACTACGTTGAAGCCTTTGTTAAAGATGTGAATCGCGCTCGCGCGCTGACGGTAGAAACCGTTATGAAACCGCCTGCTTGTCGCATCACAGCCCAGTCGCTGGATGAAGCAATCAGCCAAATGAAGAAACAGAACACCGATTATGCTTATCACGTCACGCAAGAGGGCTTTCAAGGCGTTGTCACCCAAGCAGGGCTTCAGCAAGCATCTGAAAATGATGATATTGATAGCTTTAGCGAAGACGTTTATGAAGAGGTCCCCGTTGTGTCACCAGACGCCGCGATTGAAACCGTCCTCACCGAATCTATCGCTAGCGAGTATTCATTACCCGTTGTCGATGATGATGGCAATCTAAAAGGCGAGTTGAACCGTGATTCGGTCGCCGAAATCTTCGCGGAATACAACGAAGAACCGACGGAAAAAGCCTCCTAATCTCCTCTCACCACAGCCCGCATTTGCGGGCTGTTCTCTTTCTGGCTTATCAAACCCAACCACTCACATCGAAAAAATACCACTCCTATAAAATCGGATCCTCTCTCCCGTTGCTGACGATATCGTTACTTCAACCCAACTGGAGGTAACCATGAAAAGCACACAGCAACCCGCTTGTTTCGCTGACATCAGACTACTCGCATCACAACAATAATTGACAGCATCAATCTCGACAACAGTCCCTATCACCAACTTGATATACTCTCTGCCGTCTCCTCGGCCGAGAGGAGGAGAAAAACAATGGATAAAAAACACGTGAAATTTTGGCTTCTTCAAACCCTTATCTGGGGAGGGTTCGGTTTATTTAACTTTTTAATCCGCACCTCAATTTTGGGCTTTAGCATGATGGAGGTATGGAACGGCCTCGCGTTAAGTCTCGCCCTACTCGGCGGAAGTGGCTTTATTCACCGCAGGCTAAAGTCAAATGGCGTGGTGACACTCACCTCCAGTGTTAAAAAAGCGGTGCTATCGAGTTTCTTTGCAGCGGGCATCGGCTTGCTGGTACTGGGCACTGTGCTCATCCCTGTCTTACTCGCCACGCAAGTCACTGTAAGCCAAACGGTGCTGCTGCAAATCGTCGCCGCCTTTCCCAATCTTTGGCTGTTCTTGTTCATCTGGACAAGCGTTTACTTGCTGATCCTTCGCCAAAAAGCCCTCAAAGCAGCAGCGGATAAAGAAAATGAACTTCAGACACGACTGTCACAGGCCAAGATGGACTTGCTGCTCAGTCAGCTTAATCCGCACTTTATCTTTAACGCCATCAACAACATTCGTGCGCTCATACTCGAAGATCAACAAAAAGCGAGAGAGAGTCTGACCCAACTTTCCGAAGTGCTAAGATCATTGTTAGTCACTGAGCAAACAACGCTTTGGCCTTTATGTGAAGAACTTGACCTATCAGAGGATTTCATCGCCCTAAATCAGCTACAGTATGAAGGCCGATTAAAAGTGGAGTGGCAAGTCGATACACAACATCATGCGACACCTGTACCTTGTATGTTGCTGCAACTTTTACTGGAAAATGCCATTAAGCATGGCATCAATACGACCCCAAAAGGCGGGAAAATAGTCGTCAGCATTAAAGACAATCAAGGTCTGCAGATTCAAGTCTCTAACCCCGGACATCTGCCCGAGCAGTGCGCTCAAATAGAAACACGTGGGATTGGTATTAAGAATTTAACCGCAAGGCTCGCACTGATATACGGTGAGCGAGCCACACTCTCGCTTTCTGAATCCAATGACCGAGTGACCGCCACCGTGCGCATTCAGGGGATCGCATGTACCGAGCAATGATTGTAGAAGACTCTAGATTGGCGCGCGTTGAGCTCGCCAACCTACTCAACGACGTCGCTAACATTGAACTGATTGCGGAAGCAGATAGCCTAAACAGCGCAAGGCGCATATTGTCGCAACAAAGTATCGACCTTGTTTTCCTCGATATTGATTTACCCGATGGCAACGGATTCGAGTTACTCGAATCCTTGCTACCTGCTCCGCAAGTTATCTTTACAACAGCCTTCAGTGAGTTTGCGGTCCGTGCTTTCGAACAGCATGCTGTTGATTATCTCTTGAAGCCCATTGCCCCAAAACGGCTGAAAAAAGCCTGCCAGCGATTGCGTCCTATTCACCAGCATCAAGATACCGATGCGTCGTTGCCGCCACTCGCACTCGACGAACGGTTTTTTCTTAAAGATGGACAACAAAGCTGGCTGGTTGCGCTCGCCGATGTTGAGCGATTTGAAGCAATGGGAAATTATACCCGCGTGCACTTTTCAGGGAACAAACCCCTGATATACCGTACCTTAGCCCAAATTGAATCACGCCTTCCAAGCAAAGCCTTTTTCCGCGCGAGTCGCAGTGATATTGTCCAAGTTAACCAGATAACCCAGACAACCCACTGTAGTAGTGGCAACTTGGTACTTGAGTTGGTCTCAGGTGCAAAGATTGAAGTCTCTCGACGTCGACTAGCTCAGTTCAGGCAACTGTTCGCCCTGTGATGACATCCCGCCCATACAAAGGCACGCCAACTTTAATCAGGTGCCTTCTTGCCTAAAAAGGCGAACATCTTCGCATTTTTCAAACCCGAAAATGTATTATCAATGTATATACATTAAGATTTATTGTGTGACGTCATGACAGCATGATGTCTCGCAGAGTGTGTCATTCGTCGGCAACTCAGTGTTCAAGACTGTTGTTCTGGCATACGTGATGTCGCGAAAAAACAGCGCAGCTTGAACTTTCACAGGCATAGGTAATATGGGCATGGGCAATAAAAAAAACACTTCATTGCGACTGGATGAACCGACGCTCAAAGCGCTAAAAATCTGTGCGATTGAAGAAGACACGAGTGTTCAAGCAATTGTTGAGAAGTTGATTGCAGAGTACCTCCAACAACGTAAAAAGAAGGTGAAATGAGTACTGAAAACTGGCTCAAAGGCC
The DNA here is from genome assembly GCF_019703835.1 of Thaumasiovibrio subtropicus. NCBI lineage: Bacteria > Pseudomonadati > Pseudomonadota > Gammaproteobacteria > Vibrionales > Vibrionaceae > Thaumasiovibrio > Thaumasiovibrio subtropicus. Next base: position 1,654,096 of record NZ_AP023055.1, read on the forward strand.
ACCCCATCTCCATCAAACGCTTGTCGAAAACATTCAATTCACAGTGTCCGGCGGCCAGACTCAGATTAGAATCTGAAACCCGATATGAAGGCCCTGTCTCCCTCATCGATAATCCAAACCTCGACTTAAGCCAACAGCAACAGTGCCTCTTCTATGAGCACGACGGCACCACCATTCAGTTTGGCTCTGATGTCGTCGATGTCAACGCTGCCACACTGTACTTCCCTGCGCATCTGGAGACACTGACAGCCGCATTGAGTGCGACAAAATACCTCACATCATTCGATCCTCTGCGAACATTTCTCTGTCTATCCTCTGCCGATATTCGCCTCGATCACATCTCTCTCCTCGATGAGCTTGATAAAACCCATGCTAGCGCCTGGTTGCTTACCTTAAGCAGTAAACAGTTAGGCGAATGGCAAGGGCTCGCTTTAAGAGAGCTGCGGGGATTTGATAGCGCGTTTGGGCAACTTTCGCATCTATTCAGTGCGTTTAAGTTTCGGAAAAACAACTGGGTAAAAACCCTTAGTCGTGACCCGTTTATCGCCAAGGTGCCAACGAATCATTACGATAATTTGGACAGCTATGGGCAAGTGAATGCGTGGCTGAACGATTTCGTTGCTTGCGCGCAAAGCAACATCGCAGGCGTGGTGGCAGATATCGACAGTGAATTCCTCCACCAATACCGTGTCAATCTGCGCAAATCGCGTTCCATCGTCAGTCTCCTAAAAGGGGTCTATGACAAGCCTACAACCAAGCAGCTCAAGGGGGAATTGGCTGAGTTGATGGCTTTATCGGGTCACCTTCGCGACCTTGATGTTTACTTGTTGGCAGAGCAAACATACCGCAAGGCGCTGCCTTCGTCCCTTCAATCTGGCGCGGATACCCTGTTCAACGAGTTGCGTTTGCAGCGCGAAGCGGCCTTCCTCACTGTCAGTAAAGCGCTGCAAAAAAAGTCGACCCAACGTCAGTTTTCGCAACTTACAAAGGCGTTGACGCAAGCCAAAATGAAAAAAGGCCCACTGGCTAAACAAGCCATGGTAAGCACAGGCGCCACGCACCTTCTTTCTCATATCGCACTTACCACCGATTTTGCACGACAGATTACCCCAACCACACCCGATGAACGCGTGCACGAGTTACGCATTGCCTGTAAGAAACTGCGGTACCTAGCCGAACTGATTGTGCCCTTAATGGCCGATGATTCACTGCAACCTTTCACTCGATTGTTGAAAAAAATGACGCAGATTTTAGGTGACTTTAACGATCAGTGCGTACAAATCACATTTCTTACTCAACTATCTTCTGCGCCCAATGTCCCCGTACCTATGGCGCAAACAATAGGTGCCCTGATCTTTTTATCTGAACAAGGCCAAGCTCGCGCGCGTCGCGACGCAGAGCAACATATTGAATCACTGATTGAGACTCTGACAGACGATGCCTTGCATCGCACGTTAAACACATTTGCCACAAGGAGAGAAAAATGAAAATCATCGCCTGCTATAGCAATAAAGGTGGCGTCGGAAAAACCGCAAGTTCGGTGAACATTGCTCATTTGATGGCAAAGTCCGGCTATCGCGTATTACTGTGCGACCTTGATCCGCAAGGTGCTTCTTCCTTTTACTTCCGACTCAAGCCATCAAAAAAACTCACTGAGAACCGCTTTTTTACTGACCAAGACAAGATGTTAAAGTCCATCAAAGGCAGTGACTATGAGAACCTCGATGTTTTACCCGCGAACATGGACTTTCGAGATTTTGATATCTTCCTCGCCAACATGAAAAAGGCCCATTCCCAGCTAAAACGTACCCTGAAAGCAGCCAAAAGTGACTACGATATCGTCTTACTCGATTGCCCTCCGACTATCTCTGTGTTGTCAGAAGCCGTCTTCAAATGCGCCGACAAGATTATTGTTCCCGTCATTCCTAGTACGCTGTCGGAGCGCACACTGGAGCAGCTCAATGCTTTCTTTGATGAGCGCGGCTTTCAAGCTAGTGCACTACTGCCGTTCTACAGCATGGTGCAGAAAGCGAAAAAACTGCATAACGAAACCATGACGCGACTCAGTGACGTTTACCCCAATATGCTAAAGTCGCGTATCCCCTTCTCATCAGACATTGAAAAGATGGGCATCAACCGTGCGCCCGTCACCGACTTTGGGCGTTCTACCTCATCAGCGATGTACTACCAGCAACTCTGGAAAGAGATAGAGTCTTCACTGTAAGCGACCTATCACCCGCGCTGTCGCTAGGCGCGGGGCTTTTTCGCACAGATCCACTGCATTGGCCCAAACGGATAATCAATCTCCTCTACGGTGACTTGCTCGAAACCAGCAGCGGCTAGAGCAGCTTCAATCTCACCCTTAGCAAATGACATCGCACCATTTTGTAACTCTAAACCCAGCCTTCCGACAACGTGTGCCTCAGGCTGCGTGCCTTCCCCGGTTAACCCTTCATGAAAACTCACAAGCACGCTATCAGGCTTCATAGCTTGGTGTAACCGCTGTAGCAACTGAGGCAAGTCGCTGGCGAAATAGAGCGACATCGAAGCGAATATCAAGTCATAGTGCAATGCAGGCCAAACCGCATCATTCATATCCCCCGCCTGCAGGTGAATACGTGCTTGCAACGCAGCTGGGTAAGTCTCGCGTTGATGCGCTTGCGCTTGTGAGCAGGGAGGTAGATCAAACAGCGTGACTGACAAGGAAGGGAACGCGGCAACCAGTTCAGCAGCAAGGTCGCATGCACCTGCGCCAAGATCGAGCATCTCTATCTTGTGTTCATCGGACTCTGTGGTGTCATCACTCATGCCCGCTGCAGACTCGAGAACAGGCAACGCACGCAGATATGGCATGATCGTAGGGTTACGCACGCTACGGTGGAAATCACTTAAGCTATCAAGCGCACGTAGCCAGAATTCACTTTCTCGCATGTTCTTCATTTGAGTCAGTTGCGGTGCCCCCTTACCAGATGAGGCAAGCAAATACTGTAATCGTTGACTGTCGATGGCCTTTGTCTTGGCAAGATGCAACAGCGTCTTTCCAAGATACTGTCGATCTGTACTCACCAAATAGGCTTGATAGAATGTTGGCAAACGATACACATCTTGCTGTTTTTGCAGTATTCCCATCGAGACCAGCGCATTAAGCACCATCGTTAGGCGCTGCTCATCCATGTTCAAGGTCGCACTCAGTGCCTTGACTGCGACTGGCGCTTGTAGATGGTCAAACAGCTTTACTGTTAAGCCAAACTCAATCAATTGCCACCGCGTAGGGGCAATCAACAAATCACAAAGATATTTCGCGCGGCTATCCATGCTATCTCTCCCTCTTATTTGAAAGACAACAATAAATAACCCAGCAGAGATTCACTATCAGACGCAGAACAAAAGAGTAGCATCTGGCGAACAAGGCACGCGGCTATACCGTCAATGCCTTCAATACTTTCGCCCTGCACTCCATGCGCTAGCTCACAGCGATACGCAACATCTTGATGGCTGGGAAGCTATTGATGAATACGGCCCTGACAACACGGGCAAAGAGGCTTGCGCTTGCCGCGGCGAAACTCGATCGGTGTGACCCCAAAATGGTGACGAAAACCTTGAGACAAGTGACTTGCACTGCTAAAGCCACATTGATAAGCAATGTCTGACACCGTTGAACCGGGTTGCGTCAACATGCGAGAGGCCAGTTCAATACGGTATTGACGCAACCAATCAAACACCGTTTTTCCAAACACTTGCTTGAACTCTCTGTTTAACTTGGTATGACTCATGCCAACAGACCTCGCTAGCTCGCCCAATGTCGGTGGGTTGGTCAAGTTTTCGATTAATGTGGCGCGTACTTGATCCAAGGGATCACTTTTTTTAAACAAGGACTCTGCGACATTCGGACTTTCCAATAAAGGAAACAGCCAACGTGCTACTAAGTCTAAGGCTTTACTTTCCGCCTGAATTCGATCGATTGGCGTGATAAGTGGATTGTTGATCAAGGGCTCAATCCATTTCATGTTGTCTTGCTGATTGGCCACTTTATGAATGGGATGAGCAAAAACGGCCGAGAATGCCTCTAGATCTTGCTGAAACGCTTGCCGCAGCCGAGTCGTAGACACTTTTAGCACTGCCATTCGGTTATCTGTAGAGGATGGCGAAAAACGATGTAACGGACGATCAACGTTAATGAGCCATATGTCCCCAGGGCGGACAAAATAGGCAACATTGTCTCGGTTAAAGCCAAAGTAGTTCTTGCCACTTAGCCCAAACACGAGCAAGGTCGTCTTGGTTGGGTATTCAATCGTCGAGTAATAAGGATGCGTAAACGCGCATTCACTGATCGTAAACTGCAGGCTATCATCCAGTTTGAAGCACCGAAATTGCGTACGCCCCTCTAGCACGTCTAAATCTACATCGTACCACGTCGCATTTTGAGGCTGAGATTGACGGTGCAACACCTCGTCAATCACATACGGTGAAGCAGAAGAAAGCAAAATGGGCACTCCATGATATTGATAACCATTCTCATCTTATTGGAGGCGGTGAAATTTCTCAATACTAATCACGTGTAATGTAAATTAGCCCTATTAGTTCTGTGTATTTGTTGTCCTCATCCTTGGGTATACTGCGCGCCAAAATGAGCAACAGACAGTCAGCAGGAAAGTCACAATGGCAAAAATAGTAGTTTGCGCCCTTTATAAGTTCGTCGCGTTAGACGATTACCAAGCAATGCGCGAGCCGTTAAAAGCGCTTATGGAAGCACACAGTATTCGCGGTACCCTTTTACTCGCCAGTGAAGGGATTAACGGTACTGTTGCCGCCACGCGTGAAGGCATTGATACCCTGCTGGCTTGGCTGAAAGCCGACCCAAGATTGGCAGACACCGTTTATAAAGAGTCCTATAACGACGAACAGCCTTTTAATCGTACCAAGGTCAAACTGAAAAAAGAGATCGTCACACTCGGCGTCGAAGGGATTGACCCTCGTCATGTCGTGGGCACCTACGTTAAACCACAAGATTGGAATGATCTTATCGCTGATCCTGATGTGCTTGTCGTCGATACGCGTAACGATTACGAAATTGAAATCGGTACATTCAAACATGCGGTTAACCCTAATACCGAGACTTTCCGAGAGTTCCCTGAGTATGTGAAGGAAAACCTCGACAAAGATAAGCACAAGAAAGTCGCCATGTTCTGTACCGGTGGAATTCGTTGTGAAAAATCGACCGCGTATATGAAAGAGCAAGGCTTTGAAGAGGTTTATCACCTTGAAGGCGGCATTTTGAAATACCTTGAAGAAGTCCCTCAAGAAGAGAGCCTTTGGGAAGGTGATTGCTATGTCTTTGACGGCCGCGTCGCCGTCAACCACCAGCTCGAAGAGTCCGGGTATAGCTTATGTAATGCCTGCCGTTTGCCGATCACCGAAGAAGATAAGCAATCGTCACAGTTTGAACAAGGGGTAAGCTGCCCTAAATGTTATGACAAACATACTGAGGAGCAAAAAGCCCGTTTTCGAGAGCGTGAGCAGCAAGTACAGCTCGCCAATGACCGTGGTGAAAACCATGTAGGCGGAGACGCACAAAAAGTGATGGCTCAACGACGCGCCGATAAACTTGCCCGTAAAGCAGCACAGCGCGCTGCGAAGAAATAACAATTCGGCTCAAACTCACCGCCCAATCTTTTGCCCAAACCATTGTCTTGTGATGATGGATTGGGCAACCTCACGTCGCACTCGCAACGATCAATTGACCACTATACAGTTGCGCACTTCTTTCGCACGATACAAGGCGGCATCGGCAAGCGAGTAAACTTGCTCGGTGGTCATATTGTTCTCGCCTCCAACGACTTTAATGCCGATGGACAAGGTAAGATAGTCAGATATCGCTGACCCTTTGTGAATGCGGTACAGGGATTGGACAGACGTTTGAATATTGTCCGCGATAATACGTGCTTCTTTGACATCGACGTTCGGTAAAATCACCGCAAACTCTTCCCCACCAATACGTGCCAGAAAATTGTTACTGTGTTGGCAATGTGCCTTCAAAATATTGGCAATATCGACAATGGCCCCATCGCCAACGGGGTGGCCATAAATGTCGTTGTACTGTTTGAAATAATCGATATCCAAAATCAGTAATGCCAATGGCTGAAAACTGGACTGGCACCGCGCTATCTCGCTACTTAAGGTACTTTCAAAGAGTCGACGATTAAACAGCTGTGTCAATGGGTCTGTCGTTGCCATCGTCTGCACTTGCTCTACATAGCCTTGCAAGAGCACCAAAGCTTCTTCCATATCACCGAGTTCGTCTTTGTACTCGCGCACCACGTCCATCGAGGTGTTGCCATAGGAGAGCTCGATCATGTTAGTCCGTATCTTAGTCACACGATCAATGACTTGCCTATGAATGAACAACCAACCAATGGCGGCACTAAACACCACGCCAACAACGGCAATCAACCACAGTATCGCTTGCTTGTTCTTGAGATTGCGTTCTGCTGAATCCGCTTCTTCGCTGAGCAAACTCTGCAAATAAACGCGAATTTTTTCTGAACTCAATAGCAGCTCATCGGCGGTATCCACTTGCTGAGCGATTAAGGAATCAATCACTTTTTCCGTCCGAATGTAGTTGAGCTGCGTATTGAAAACAGAAATTGTCCCTTTGTAGAGATGCTGTGCTTGATCGAGCCACATAAACGCGACATTGCCTAACTGACTATCGTCAGCCAACGCAGCATATTGCTCAATACTGTTGGCTAATTGATGCACCTTGCGCTTAATTTTATTGAGTTCACGACTATCTTCGAGGGCGTTCGCTTCAACCAGTAATTCGGCCATCAATAGCGCCCGTTTGTAGATGTTGAAAAAGTTGCGGACCTCGTTTAATGCGCGCGTTGCATCAGCATGGTGATGGCCATGATGCTCGGCATGACTGTGGTTTTCACCACCCAGTGACGCAGCAAGTTGTTCACTTAAGACACCCATTTTAGGTAGCAATTGCTCTTCTGTATTTCTCAGTAATGCAAGCACTTGTGGTGTCATCAACTGCTTATGATTGTTAACTTGATTACGTGTCACAAAAAGCTGGGCAAGATGATCAGTATGTACAATGTATTGGCGGATCCTCAAATTGCGCTGTTCAAGTTCATTGCGTTGAATATCGAGAAGTTCCGATTGCAATATCTGGCTATTAATCTGCTCTATCTGCTGCCAATGGGCTTTAACCCGTTCAATGTAGATCATAGTATCGCCATCATCTTGCTTTGACTTCAACGCAAAAAGCTCTGACTTCAAGTTCGCACTCGATGACTGCAAATTACTGATGGCTTGCATTAACGGCACAAACTGGTCGGCAGCACGCTGGTAGGCATCACTGAGTTGCTTGGCGGTATAGTTGGCGACGAGTACAGTGAGCAGAGTTAATACTGCGATGGCAGATAACGCAAAATAGAGTTGTTTTTTAATCGAACGGTAGCTTGCCTGTCTCACTCTGCTAACATCGCCTCTTCGCCATACAAGTTCTGAAGTGTGGTGATCTGCACGCTCAGTGAGTGCAAGGTTGCTTCTATATCTTCTCCTGATGCAATTCGATAGGCGGCACGCACGAGCATGGGGTAAATCGTCCCCATCGCCGTGCTCGTAAAGTGCCCATAGAGATGAATATCACGCTGCCAGTTGGTATCGGATTGATAACTCGAAATCAATGCCTGTCGTTGTGCTGCTCCTTTTGGCAGCGAGTCAATCAAGTACCTCACCACATCAAGTCGACAAGGGTTACCGCCCGCCTTCGCGTATGCCAGTTGGCTTTCAAAGCTACTTACATACTTTAGCAACCAATACGCCGCTTCCGGGTTCTTACTATCGTAACTCACCGCGAACGCATAAGCCCCATGGTAAGGTCGCCCACCAGCAACGGTAGTAATGCCAAGTTTGCCGCCTTTTACTGCTTTATTCACCTCTCCGGTGATCGCCCAAAGATTGTTATAAAGAAAGGGCGCCATTGCCGTATCACCATTCCTCAATGCATCCGCGGCTTCCAAAAAAGCAAAACTCTCGTCGGCGGGGACGGCAAACGCAGTCAAATCTCGGTAGTATTGGGCTGCGTGCAGCGCCGCAGCAGTGTTTGTCCTCAGGTGAAATCCAATCAACTCTTGGCCACGGAACTCTGGCACAAACCATTTTCCATCCATCCCCCAAAGAATGGACGACAGCTCATCATTGACATGGGGGCGATTGCCTGACATCAATGCCACGCCATAAAAGGGCTTTTCTAGTCGTTTGCCTGCAAGGGCTTTACCAGCATCGCGTGTAAAGAACTCAGCCACATCTTTCAGTTGCATCAAAGACATCGGCGGCTGCAATGGATATCCAAACTTGGCGAGAAAGTCTTCCTGTTCGCCCTCATGTTCAAACAGATCTTGACGGAAGTGGTTCCCCATCACATAAGAGTTGTAGGGCAAGCTATGCAGCTCCCCCCGATAGGAAAGGATTTTCAATAAAGCAGGATAGTAGTTCTCGGTGAGCTGACTCAAGGACGCACTGTACTGAGGATCATACTCGTCAATAAGCGCTTTTACTGGAATGGTATAGCCGTTTGCCGCCCACTCTTTTGCCCAACCTGCTTCGATTGTCACAACATCATACTTCCCCATCCCATTTAACATGGAATCCGTTTGAAGCTGGTACATGTCGGATAAGGACGCAGTGTGCACCGTGACTTCAACACCGGTCGCTTTGGTAAAGTCACGCACAATGTGCTCATTGAGGTAATCAGTCCAGAAGCCTTCTTCGGCGACGAGCGTTATCGGCGTCTTATTGTCTATTGTTGGCAACTCAATAGGTGCAGGCGGCTCCACAAGAGTGGTAGCATGTGCTGAGACAACCAAAGACGCAATCAGTACTCCTACTACTCTGTACATACCCCTTCCCCCTGGCGCCAAAATGCACAACATTTCACCACTATTGATAACCCTATTCTATGCAAAATTCATTCGCAATGCGCATTTTCCAACCACTAATCTCGCACTAGCAAGAGAGTACGCAACTTAATGCTGCGTAAAATACGCGACATCGAATATCAATATCAATTCAATATCAACAAGTTAAGTACAGCGTCTCGATCAAGACACCCTATTATCAAGTTTAATACAGCGCTGACATGCATATTCTAATTTAGCATTAGTGTTAAATTAATCAATAAAGAGAGGTGGTTACATCACATACAAGGAAAGTGTGAGGATGATTAGATTTTGTCCCCATAAAAAAAGAGGCCAGCAATGCTGACCTCAAAAGATTATACGATGGCAGTGAATAATCTAAGGTAACTAAGGCTTACCAATAAACGCGGAAGCCAACACCAAACTTGGTCTCTGCATCTTCATCGCTTCTCACGTAATCATTGCGGCTCGCTTTATTTGCCGTGATAGATGAACCATCTACACGCGCGACTTCAGCGTATATACGCGAAAATTTATTAAAGTGATAGTCTGTTCCAACGTAAAGCGTAGAACCACTCACTTTTGCATTCTGAGTAGTGTTAGACCCTTCATAACGCGCCTTTTCATAACCCAGATAGGCAGTAGCGTTGTCCGCCCATTTATATTGAGTAGACACTTGATAACCAGTAACATCAACGTCAACCTGTTCAACATTTACACTTTGCGCAGAAAGGCCACCCAAAAGCGTAAAATCACCGAATCCAACAGTAGCAAGCAATGTACCGTAGGTTGCCTTACCTGAGTAAGTCGCTACGATTTTGTCTGCCGCATCTCTCTCGACTACTGCATTCGCATCTTTAGCAGTACCTACAGTGGCACCAAGCGTAAATGAGCCAAAGTCACCGTTCACGTACGCTTCTGCAATTTCTTGTTGGTCATCATCACCGCTATTCGCAGAAAAACCATATGAAGCAGCATAGGTAAACGTATCGTTTCCTCCTTCATATTTTACCAATGAGTCGTGACGTGCACCTGTTGTTAGGGTCGAGGTGTTTCCTGTACCGCCATAGAAATATGATACGTCTGCGCTTCCGAAGTCATCGGCAACCGTCCATTGACGACCGAACTTTAACGAACCAAAATCACCCGCGATGCCAGTATAGTGAAGACGGTTTTGCAACTCTCCACCATTACCACTCAAACCAAACTCGACGTACGCTAATACATCAAGCGTTTCTGTCATGTTGTAGTTAGCGCCAATCGATACGCGCGATGAACCAGCATTTAGCTTTACGTCGTCTTTGCCTTCTTTCATTAACTGAGTACGAAGATGGCCACCAACTTCAACAGAACCAAGCTCGCCACTATAAACTTCTGCAGCAGAAACACCACCAGAAACCAATGCGGCAGACATTGCCACTGCCAATACTGTTTTATTCATTTGTTTTCCCTTTTCTTGAAACTTATTTGAATCAATTCCATGTGTGGGAAAAAAGCTAACAATTAGTTTTTTGTTCGGCAATTCAGAAAGCGTTAAGGAAGAGCGTGTTATAATAAAAATACTACAATAAGAGAAACCAAAGCATTCATCACAACAATAAGGGCGAAACATTTTGATACACGAAAACTAGGCGCTTAATTTAAATAACAGCAATTTTAGCCACATTTATTCACCAAATCAGAGAAATCGATTAATTAACAAACAAATAACTAGCACAATAAAACCCTCTTTTATTAATCTCTCTACGATCTAACTTATTTCTTTTTGAATAACAATTTAATTTATAAAAGTAAAAGCTATTCATGACACCAATAAACATAGTAGTAACATTAACCACAATAAGCAATAATGTTGAAATATCATCTCAACATATTGGTGAATTAAACAAGCATTTCACTGCAAGAAAACAAGTTTGACGATATTGCGTAATAACACCGCCCTCTAAATCTCATCATTTCGAGAGTAAACTCAAAAAACAGCTATTCACATGATGCATAAATGTTGAATTTCAAGTAACTGAGTTATATAAAACACTCACCTATACTATCGACAACAAAAACCAATGAGAATTCAAGAAGCAGCAGAAAAGAGTGGGCTCTCCTGCCATACGTTACGCTACTATGAGAAACAAGGATTGATATATCCTATTGCGAGAGACAATTCGGGACACCGCGTTTATCGACAGCAAGATATCCATTGGCTGAACTTTGTGCAATGTTTAAAAAAAACAGGCATGCCACTTAAACATATTCAAGCGTATGCCCGTAAAGTTGCCACAGATCATCAAGATCATGCTTATTTATTGCAGATTCTAAATGAGCACAAAATGAAGCTCGATGCAGAAAAAGCCGCTATAGAAGAGTGCTTAGAGCACATTAATTGGAAAATTGAAAACTACACCCAATTGATTTAAAAAACGCCGACATTATCAAAACTCATTTTACTGCTGAAAATGATCAATTTTTAGCAGCTCGTCAGCGGTTAATTTAACCTCTGCTGCACCGATCAACCCCTTCAACTGCACGGGCGTTCTAGCGCCAATAATCGCGGCCGTACTGGCGGGGTTTGCCAATGTCCACGCAATACTCAATTGGGCAACCGAACACGCTTTACTTGCCGCCATTTCCTTTAAAAACTCAATAAATGCCAAGTTTCGACTGAAAGTGGGCTCTTGAAATTGATGGCTTTTATGGCGCCAATCCCTTGGGTCTAACGCAGCTAATCGCTCTTGGCTCCACCGCCCCGATAGCAAACCATTTGACATCGTAGAATGGTGAATAGTCCCTACCTTGTGGCTCAAGCACCACGGTAACACCGCCTCTTCCACCTCGCGATTGACCAGCGAATACCCCGGCTGAGTCGAGACCAGCTCGCCCATTCTATTGATACGCTCTAATTGCGCCACACTAAAGTTAGAGACACCAATATGACGTACCTTACCTTTGACTTTCAACGCCTGTAAGACTTGCCAAGCGGTTTCTATCTCATGCTCTGGGCTAGGCATATGGATTTGATATAGGTCGATACAATCAATGCCCAAGCGCTGTAAACTTGCATCGACTTCTTCTTCAATCGACGCGCGGCTGAGGTTTCCCGTAAGTTCACTTTGACCTTGCTGCCAACGAAATCCGCATTTGGTAAAAACCAGCGGTTTGACTGGCATTTGACGTAGCGCTTCGCCAACGACCTCTTCTGCATTCCCTAAACCGTAAGCTGGCGCGGTATCTATCCAGTTCATCCCATTATCAAACGCGGCATGTATCGCCTTCAATGAGTTGCGCTTGGACTGAGCTCCCCATCCCCATTCACCAATATCGCCACCGATTGCCCACGTGCCCATTCCCAGTATCGAAATATCCAGATCCGACTGACCTAAACGACGCTTTTCCATAAATTTACCGCTCTCATTCCGTAAAACATGTCGACACGCTAAAGGTTAGAGTACGCTCTAAGGGAATGAGAAAACGCGAGAAACCAGATTTTGATCACAAAAAAAGCGGCGTTAACGCCGCTTCTGTAACTTGCTCATTAAACAAAGCCTTAGAAAATCTCGTAACCCGAGCCAACCAGTAGTTCTCGCTCTTGCTTAATCAGCTCCGCACGATCAACGATTAACTCGTGTAGCGCTTGGGTCGGGATTTGAGTGAAAGTGATAAACGCCTCAAACGACGCCACTTCCGCGACACCATTCAACATCCCACTGATCACATTTCGCGCTTCACAAGGGTCATTAGTAGTTTTGAAATACTCGATGCTCTCAACCGCCTCTTTCATCTCAGAAAGCAGTTCATCAGGACAACGCTTTTGCGCTACCACGGTGTAGTTATCAAGCACGCGCTTGGCAAACAGCAATTCCTTAAGGGGAATATCGCGCCCACTGACGATCTGGGCTTCATTGAGAATAGTGCTTGAACTCATGGTCTTTCCTTAACTCGAACAATACTGGTTTTCGAGCAGTGCCAACGCCGCAACTGCTTTCGAATGTCTAGGTTTAAAAGATATCCGTTTCCAACTCGTCGTGTCAAAGGGATTTATGGGGACAGAGGAGGTCAGCTTAATAAAAGCAGCCTATCAAGTCGTTATGCTCAAGCCACCTTAACACAACAACTTTGCGTTACATCGCTTAAGTTGCGCCTCGACGTAGGACAAGCTCCACTTGTTCGGCTTCAGTAGTAAAACTCAGTTCACACTTTAACGTCTCTGAGAATACAAACGATGAAAGCAGCATCACCTTCGGGTGAAACAGTCCAAGATAGAAGCCATAACCGATGCGTAAAACCAGTTCCCGTCCTTCATGCGCTCTATCAATATAATGTTGTATTTTTTGAAATTGCGAACATTCTTTCTCAGATATCATCAATGAAACGCCCCCAAATTGATCTAAATAGGCATTCCATTTATCGAAATCAATGTTGCTGAGTTCAACACGTTTCATCTGTTTTCCTTGTTTTTTGATAGTAAGGTGCAACCCTGATGCACGAGCTAGCCATTAGCCTAGAAAGCGAATGCTCCGTTAGCCTAGATATCTTGTTATTGTGCCGGTTAGATGAGGCTAAATTACCTCTAGATCAGAGACAAAGATCCATAAGCTATCGGCTACTTCATTATGATGAGTTAAACCCAAGTCACTCAACCCTTGATCAAACTTAATCAGTGCTCTTTGACCTTTGCCTTGAAACGCGGGGGTTAATTTTGAAAACCCCACGCCATTCAGCGTAGGGTTTAGTTGATTTCTAATAGGCACTCAGCAACTAAAGTTAGTACTTACAGGTGGCGAGCGACCTCAAAACCTTCCCAGATTGCAGTCATAATAGTTCTCGCTTCTTGACTGTCACCAATATTAAACACCTCGTCGGCGTTAATGCTGTTCGCCACCTCATTATAGAAGCTGTTTTCAGCTTTATATCCTAAAGCAATGATGACATGCTCTGCATCGACATTTCTTACATCGCCATTGTGCTCAATGTGAACACCTTTGTCGGTGACTTGACGTAAAGGACTGTCTGTCAAGACTTCAACTTTCTCTGCGATGAGTAGCTCTTTCAACATTTGATAGTTGGCAAAACATGAGCCATGTGGCCCCCCAATAATGTCAGATGCTGCTTCAACCAGAGTGATTTGCTTGCCCCTTTGAGCTAACCACAACGCAGTCTCCGCGCCGACCAAACCACCACCAACAACGACAGCGGTCTCACCGGTGATAAGCTCAGGTTTCATCAACACATCTTCAGCCACCAATACGTATGGCTTGTCTACACCTTGTAGCCACGCAGGGATGGTAGGTCGAGAACCTGTCGCAAATACCACCGTGTCTGGTTGTTCAGCTTCGATCAACTCCACACTAGCAGCTGTTTCCATGCGCAGGTCGATGTTGTAACGATCCATCTCGCCTTCATACCAGCGAATCAGAGTAGCATCGTCGTGTTTAAATGGAGGCTGGCTTCCTGGGATCACATTACCACCCAGTTGGGCTGTTTTTTCAAACAACACCACGTTATGGCCACGCTCTGTCGCAGTACGGGCAACTTCCATACCCGCAACACCGCCACCAATCACAACCACCTTCTTCGCTTTATGTGTAGGTTTAAGTCGGTAGTCTGCTTCACGCATACACGATGGATTCACCGCACAAGACAGATTACCAACATTGGCCATACGACCAAGACAACCTACGTGACACGATAGACACGGACGCACCTCGTCAAAGCGACCACAGCGGATCTTATTAACGATCTGAGGATCGGCTAACAGCGGACGCCCTAGCGAAATACCGTGAGCCGCACCTTCTTTTACAGCGCGTGCTGCCATGTCAGGATCATCAAGACGACCTGCCAAAATCACGGGGATGTTTACGGCCTCGGCGACAATCTTACCAAACGGACGGTACATGCCAGGCTCGAAATAATTAGGCGGATGGTTCCAGTACCATGAATCGTAAGTACCAGCATCCACGTTTAAGGCATCATAACCTGCCTCTTCAAATAGCTTGGCCGCCCTAACCCCCTCGTCGATATCACGGCCACGTTCTTCAGCATCTTCTTCAGGAAGGATGCCTTGACCATAGCCTTTAAGCTGACTCTTAAGTGAATAACGTAGGCTGACCGGGAAGTCTTTCCCACAGACGGCTTTGATTCCCTTGACAATCTCGACGGCAAAGCGGTAACGGTTCTCGAAGCTACCACCATACTGATCAGTACGTTGATTGAAGAACTCTAGTGCAAACTGGTCGAGTAGATACCCTTCATGTACCGCGTGCACTTCAACACCATCGTAACCAGCCTTCTTGGCAATCGCCGCGGACTGAACAAACTTCTGAATGAAATATTGCACTTCTTCAGTCGTCAAAGCGCGATGCTTTAAAGAGGGATCGAAACGATTTGAGCAATCTGAGGCGGCCACAGCTTTGTCCGCAGAAGCAAACTCAGGGATAAGTGAACGTCCCCAGCCTGCGCCAATTTGAGCGAATATCTTAGTACCATAAGCATGAACACGCTCAGTCAATTCCATACTAGAGCGAATATACGCCGTTGGGTTGATGGTTGGGCATGGCAGTGAAGGCATCGGCAAGGTTTCAACGTCATTTTCAATCATTTGAATGCTAGTGAAAATGAGGCCAACCCCACCACGGGCGCGCTCAACATAGTATTCGATGCCACGATCGGTAAAGGCACCATGAACATCACAACTACCCAATGCACCCATAGGGGCCATTGAGTAGCGGTTTTTTAGTTTGAGCTTTCCGATATGCATCGGCTCAAACAGCACGCTGTGCTCAGTGTTAGCGTTCATTTGTTCTCCAAGACTAATAGAAATAAGAATGTTCAACTGTCTGTAATTCTAAGTAATCATGGAAATTGAAGGCATGGCTAAACGCGCCAGCCTACTGTCATTTTACGTCAGGTCTAACAATCTGTGATCAGCGACACCTGCCTAATAAACTAGATGGAGACTCCCCACTCCAACGCTTAAACGCGCGATTAAAATTACTGACATCGGTGAAACCAAGTTGCAACGCGACACTGGTTACGGATTGATGCTTCTCAACGAGCAAATAAAGCGCCTTTTGATGCTTAAATTGCTCGATCATTGCCTTACATGAGGTTCCTGCCAGACGTAGTCGCCGATTGAGGGTACGCACACTCATTAATAGACTATCTGCAATACTCACTACCGACGCACCTTCCAACGAATCCAACTGCTCCAAATAGCTCCTCACTTGCAAACAAATATCATTACTGTTCAAGCGTGCAGATTGCTCCACCAGTAGCGCTCGATGGATGGCATGAATTTCTTTATTGGCCGAGCTTAGTGGGGCAGCTACGTATCGACTTGGTATGATCAATTTGCTGACGGGATACCCCGTATAAAGCGCGCATCCACTGCGTGCAGTGACTTCCTCAATATCCGATCCTATAAGCGGCAGTGCTGGCGTCCTAAACTCTAGATGTACCTGACCCATTTGGGTATCGGCGATCATCTTGGTCAACGACAACACATACAACAGAATACCGAGCGAGGTGGTAACTGAGTCTTCAACATCAGGTTCGCGAGGAAAGATAATCAGCTCGAGATCACCGTGTAGATTAAAGTGAAGCTTGGGTTTCACCGACATACCCAGCACCACGCCAAATTCACAGATCGCCTCGACCAAATCACTCACTGTTCCAGCGGTATACAAAGCCAGAGAGAAGCTATCAAAGGTGAGTGGGTCAATATGCTGAGTGAGGCTAAATATTGACTCTATGGTCGGTGTGGTTTTGATATATTGATAGTGTGCATCACGAAGTATCCTTAAATCAGTCACACCTTCGATACGTTGCTTTAATAAGTCTTTGGGAAGTGCTTTAGTATAGAGTTTCGACCAACCTAGGTGCGCATAGTAGAGACTTGCGTGATCAAACTCGTGGATAGCTGGGTTCATATATTCCCATTAGTCTTAGTGATGAGCACACAAATTTTACCGTGCAGCATTCTAGCGCGCCTGACTTAGATCAAACCCGCCGCAACACACTGCTAAATGGCTCCCAAAACAAATAGATCCGGTTACTTGAAAATGCAGGTTTGAGTTGCCTCTCGAAAGGGGCATTGGGCTCACCACCATTTGGCTTGCATACAGCATTAATGGACCGGAAATCCCAGTATTACTGTACGTATAAAAGGAAGGAGGAGAGGGAGAAATAGAAAAAGAGCCATCCGCAGCACGGCGGTATCTCCATAGATGACTGTAATCTAAACGTAACGTTCCTTTATTTTCCGTTGTCGGAATACGTTTAATTACAGTAAAACTCATTTCGATTATAGACATCTATACTTTTTGTGCGCCGTTTTCGGCTCTCATCACAGTATCCCGAAACCATTCCTCAAAGAACTCAATAAACTTGTGTACTTTTAACGGTGTATAGGTTCTCTCTGGGTAAACAACGCTGAACGTTATTTTTCCTTCTTGATAGTCAGGCAGTAATGAAACCAACTTCGACTGATTTTGAGCACCGCTTATACAGACAGGTAAAAATCCCACACCTTCACCTTCTTCTACTAAATGCCGAACAAAAGCCGTGCTATTCACCCGAACACGGCGAGAGAAATTAACACTCTCTACCTTGCCGTCCTTCTCAAACTGAAACGCCCCTGCTCGAGCGTAGCGGTGTGTAATGATCGGGTGGTTGGCGAGTTCTTTAGCCAGCTTAGGCGCTCCCCATTTCGCGATATACGCTTCTGATGCCATCAAGTGGATAGGCATTTCGCCAATTCTCCGGTAGATCAGGCTTGAATCAGGAAACTCAGCGCTGGCGCGAATGCAAACATCAAAACCTTCTTCGATGAGGTCAACAAATCGGTCTTCTACTAAGATATCCAACTCGATATCTGGATATTGCTTAAGAAATGCAGCGCAAAGCGCAGCACTGGCAGCCTCACCAAGAATGCTAGGCATACTTAACCGAAGCAGGCCGGAAGGCGTGCCTTGAATTTCTGCAATGTCACTTTCTGCGATGGCAAGTTGATTAAGAATTTTTTGACAGTGGTGCAAATAAGATTTTCCTGCCGGCGTCAACGTTAATACCCGCGTTGTCCGCTGGAACAACCGTGCCCCTATCACCTTCTCTAAACCGGCAATTTGCTTGCTGGTGTAAGAGGGAGAGGTGTTCATCTCATCGGCAGTTTTCGAAAAATTGCCGGTCTCACTTACCCGCACAAAGATACGCATCGCGTTTAATTGGTCCATCTATTGCTCTCTATCAACAATCTATTAAGCCCTACCACTTGTTCCATTTTGGAAAAAGACTTAACTCAAATTACGCGTTTATTAACAAAAAAAGAACAAATAAGATCATTCCTGAACTCACAACGGGAGATAAATCATGAAAGCGGTTCAACTCATAGACACAAACAACATTGAAATCAGAGACATCGCCATACCTGAACCCAGCATTGATGAAGTGTTGGTAAAGGTTACCGCAGTGGGTATTAACCCCGTTGATTGGAAAATCGCAACTGGCATGTTGTCGCAATTAATAGCGCAACCACTCCCAATGACCCTAGGATGGGATTTTGCTGGCGAAGTTGTCAAAACGGGTGGCGGATATCTCAAAGGCGACAAAGTCTATGGCATGAAATCCATCGGTAAAGACGGCACGCTATCTGAATACTGCACCGTAAAACGTGACTCAATTGCACTTGCTCCGAGCAGCGTCTCAATGTCAGAGGCCGCGGCATTACCTATGGTGGCGTTGACGAGCTGGCAAGCCCTATTTGATGCTGCCAACGTGCGTGTTAAGCAACGAGTGCTTATTCAAGCTGGCGCCGGTGGAGTCGGCTCAACCGCAATCCAATTAGCAAAAGCGGTTGGCGCTTATGTCATTACCACAACGTCCGCTAAAAACCGGGACTACGTGCTTTCTCTCGGTGCTGACGAGGTCATCGACTATCAACAGCAAGACATCATTGAAGAACTGGAAAACAATCCCGTCGATGTGGTGTTTGAATCGATGTGGGGACAGTTCCAAGTCGATGCCATTCAGATAATAAAGCCTAGCGGTACACTGATCAGTCTTTCGGGTTTAATGCCAGAAACGGAGCAAGCCGCTAAAGAGAAAGGGGTTAACGCTAAGTTCGTTTTCGTTCAACCCAATGCAGGGCAACTTCGCCATATCTCTGAAATGGTCGATGGCAATCAGTTACGGGTCCATATTGAAAAATCGTATCCCTTTGAGGATGTGGTTAGTGCTTATGAAAACAATAAGCAAGTTCACAGTAGCGTCAACCGTGCCCCAATGAGAGGCAAACTTGTCGCAACACTTTAACCCACCGTCGTGCGAGAACAGGCAAGTGAGTCATTCTTCCTAACACTTCATCTGATTATTGTGTAGCGCGACCGATATCGGTCATTCTTTAGCCCCATCATTTGGTCTTCCCGATTTGTCGGCCAACAGTGCAGCAGCACTTCGATGGGGCCTTTTTCACTCTGATAACCTCTCTCAAGCTCGCGACTTACTGGCCTATGCTTATCCCCACCTCTTTATTCATTTTCATTAAGCGATAGGAATTTTTGGTCGTTAGAAAGATGTCAGCGCCATATTTTATGTAAGGTGCTGCCACTGCGGCCAAGCTAAATAGCGCGACTGTTGAACGAATAGGACACGCCCAGCGCTTGCAGTTCGTTAAACTGTGTAAAAATCATCGAGAAGTCGCGCTCAATGAATGAGCATGCGTGCTGTGAATGTAACATCATACAAAACACATGCCAGACAATATCGGGCTTTGTCGCAAAAATCGGTGTCAGGGGTTATCTTTTATTTACATTATCCCCTACAATCGTTTGGCGTTGGCAGGCTATGCCTTTTTATTAAACCATTGATAGGTAAAACAATGATGTGGACTCTAGAACAATTAGAACCCGTATTAAC
This sequence comes from Thaumasiovibrio subtropicus, assembly GCF_019703835.1. Classification (NCBI taxonomy): domain Bacteria; kingdom Pseudomonadati; phylum Pseudomonadota; class Gammaproteobacteria; order Vibrionales; family Vibrionaceae; genus Thaumasiovibrio; species Thaumasiovibrio subtropicus. The sequence goes on from NZ_AP023055.1 coordinate 1,673,928, forward strand.
AGGCCACGAAGGCTGGACAGTCTCTCGCTCTGAAGACGCATTAGTCCTCGCGAATGAAAACGGCATCGAAGCCTTCCTTGCCGTTGCCGGTGAGCAAATTTTGGTTGAGGTACTACTCTTCCCTCAATCCGAAGTAAAAGACGTGGCAGCATTGAATGACGACATTCTGCGCACGCACAAGATGTTCCCTCTATCAACATTGGGCATCAATGAGATTCAAGGTGACAGCTACTATGTCGCGTTTGGTTCACTTTCATCTCAGTCAAAAGAAGAGAGTGTTGTCATCGAAGTTGCGACTCTGTTCCGCAACGTAGAAGCATTTATTGAACTATATCAAGATCATTTAGCATAAGGATCGTCGCATGGGCGTATGGAAAAAACTGGTCACTGCTATTAAAGGCGGTGCAAACGAAGCTGCAGAAGCGATTGTCGACAATCAGGCACTACGTATTTTGGATCAAGAAATCCGTGAAGCGAAAGAAGAACTTCGCCGCTCAGACAAAGCACTGGTAGGCATCGTCGCCAAGCGTAAAGTCGCTGAGCAAAAAGTCGCTGGCATCGAGAACGGTATTGCTGAATATGAAGGACATGCGCGTTCAGCAATGGAAAAGGGTCAACAAGATCTCGCGCTTGAGTGTGCTAAAAAAGTGGCAGACCTGCGTAATGAACTAGAAGGTGAGCAAACGTACCTAAACCAGTTCAAGAGTTCAGAAAGCACCATGATGGCAAACATTAGCCAAGCGAAAGATAAGCTACGTCAGCTAGAACAACAAGTTGACGTTGTACGTGCCAACGAGCAAGTGCAAAAAGCACAAGCCGCGGTTTCAGCGACCAACGTTGGTGCTAATGCCAAAATGCATACCGCAGTCGAATCGCTAGAGCGTATCAAAAATCGCCAAACGGAGCGTGCTGCAGAGCTAGAAGCAGCCGCTGAGTTAGCAGAGATGCAGTCAGGTGACGCATTAGATAAGAAACTTGCTGAAGCAGGCATCTCTGGACCTGGGCAGTCTTCTGCCGAAGACGAACTGGCACGCATCTTAGGTAAGTAACCATGCCTATTTGGCTAACGGTACGCCGATGGGTCTTTCAGCATTTTCAATCCCTAACAGGGCGCAACTTGTTAATGCTGTTTTTAGGCTACATTTCTGTATCGTGGTTGCTGTATTGGATCGCCGATGAAACGGCGATCTATGGTACCGCGACCGACTTTATTTATTATCTCGTGGTGACAGCGTCAACGGTTGGTTATGGCGATATGTCACCCGTTACCCCGATGGGGAAATGGTTCGCCCTGCTGTTTGTCATTCCGGCAGGCCTTGGTCTGTTTGCGATTGTTGTTGGTCGACTAGCAACAGCGATGGCGGATTACTGGCGCCGCAGCGTAACCGGAAAAAGAGGACTCAGTGTGGAAAATCACATTGTTATTTTGGGTTGGAATGGTCAACGTACCCTTCACCTCGTGCGCATGCTGCAGCATGAAGTTAAACATCAAAAGACCATCGTACTTTGCGTGCGACCAGAGATGGAAAACCCGCTGCCGGGTGAAGTCGAGTTCATTCGAACCGAAACCTTTACCGACGCCATTGCAATGGAAAAAGCCTGTTTAAGCAAAGCAGACACCATTCTCATTGATAACCCAGAAGATGATGTCACCTTAAGCAGCGCACTCTATTGTGCAAGCTTGAACCCCAATGCGCATATGTTGGCGTACTTTAATGATGAAAAGCTAAGCGACCTTCTTCACCATCACTGCCCGAATGTAGAGTGCATTCCTTCCGTCGCCGTAGAGATGATGGCGAAAGCCGCGATCGATCCTGGTTCTAGCCAACTTCACCATGAGCTACTTGCGACCGATCATGGCATGACACAATACGCTGTCGAGTACCCGGAAACACTTGCAGCCTGTAGTGTTGATTCGGTTTTTACGCGTTTAAAGAAAGATTACGACGCAACCCTTATTGGCCTTATGCCACCCCAAGGTGATATGCAGTTAAATCCCTCTTTGAACCAGCAAATTACACCTGGGTCGACACTTTTCTATATTGCAGATGAGCGTATACCTTCGATTCAATGGTAAGGATCTTTCATTATGTTTGATTGGCTGAAGAAAAAGAAAGCACCCGAAGTGCCAATGGCACCTGAAGTGCTTGGTTTGCGTCTTGGTGGTGCTTTCGAGCTCGATGACTTGAAGTTTAGACTCATTGAACCAGAACTCACCATCGAGGGTGCAAGTCGCACTCATATGATTCAAGCCGTCGGTGAAGTAAAGCTTGATGAAAACACGCGGATTGTTCGCTATTACACCGATGATGATGCGTTTTTACAGGTCCTCCAGCACGGGGTGAATGACGAAGATATCAGCGAAGTGAAGCTTTTCTATTTCTTTGATACCAACGCCATTGATACCAGTGCGCAGTGGGATGATTGGATCAACAACAACATTGTTCAACCCCAGTTTGAACTCGATGGTGAAACCTTTACCAAAGTCTGGGACAACGTTGTCCCTGTAGCGATGACTGAGAATACTTGGTCTCGAGAAGGTAAAGTGACACGCACAGACCAGTTCATCATGCTCTATGAACGCCAATGCAGTGAAGATTTATACGAATCTATGCTCGTGGCGGCAGAAGAGAAAATTTCCGGTACGCATGTCGATCGTTGCGTCGTGTTTAGCACTGGCATTGATCTCACGCCAACCGACTTTAAATTATTAGGCTAAGGATAGAATAATCATGGTTTCACAATATCTAGCAGGACTGCCAGCATTTGGCATGTACTTTGGCTTATCGCTCGTATTCCTGTTGGTGTTTAAGTTCATCTACACCCGTATTACGCCACACGACGAGTGGCATTTAGTCAAAGAAGAGAAGAACACCTCAGCAGCGGTTGCTTTGGCGGGTGCATTTCTCGGTTACGCCATTGCAATTGCTGGCGCAGCGAGCAACTCTGTCAACCTTGTCGATTTTGCACTTTGGGGCGTCATTGCGCTACTCGCACAAATTGCAGCATTTGCCATCATCCGCTTTGGTTTTATGCCAAAACTCATCGAGCGCATTAAAAATGATGAGTTGCCGGCAGCCATTATCATGGCAACCATGTCAATCTCAGTGGGCATGCTGAACTCCGCTTGCATGACTTACTAAGGAGGTGACATGAAACGCAGTCAATTAGTCAATAAAAGCCGTATCCGTAAAGATTGGCGCTGGTTTGCGCTTGCCCCTGTTGCTGGCGCTGTTATGACTGGCTGTAGTGGCGAGCCTGAAACAGAAGCACGCATCTACAAATCCGTCGATGACTGTACGCGTGACAACCCATCCTTCAAGCAGGAATGTTTAGCCGCATACCAAGAAGCCTTGTTAGATGCACAACGTGTCGCACCAAAATTCAATACCGTCGCTGATTGTGAGAATGAGTTTGGTGTTAATGCGTGCATGCAACCTCCTCAGCAGAATTGGTTTATGCCAATGATGGCTGGGTTTATGTTCGCGCGCCTCTTTGACGAACGTCGCTACTACACCCAACCGATGTACTATTCACGTCATCGCGATAGTTTCTATTACGATCACTGGACGACCGCAGATGGCTATCGCTATGGTTCGGTCAACAGCCGTTCTCACTATCGCATTACTCGTGAAGATATGAAGCCAAAACCGACTGTCACACGCACTATCGAACGTGGTGGTTTCGGCTCTGTCGCTAAAGCGAAAGCCAGTTGGAATGGGCCAAATTCAAACACAACGGCCTCAACGACTTCTTCTCGCACCAGCACAAGTACTACATCGAGTCGCAGTAGCACATCGTCACGTTCTTCAAGTTCGTCGCGATCGTCATCACGCTCATCAGGATGGGGTGGGTAATCGCCTCATTCACTTGGCGATTCCAAGTACAAAAAAGCGATGCTTAGACAGCATCGCTTTTTTATTGTCTGCAGAGAATAACGTGCGGTTACTCTTGTTCTGTGACGCTTCCTGTCCACATGACGGGTGCAACATCGAGGTGCTCTGCATTCATCATGCTTGAAATGCGCTGTAATGACGATAACAGCAAGGATTGCTCCCAAGCCTCCAACTCCGTGAACTGCTTGATAAAGCCTTCCTGAAGCGGCTGAGGCGCACCATTGAGCAATGTTTCCCCCTCTTCGGTGAGATAAGCATGTACTCGTCGTTTATCAAGAGAGCTTCGACGCCTCTCTATCAAATCGCGCTTTTCCAATCGGTCAAGAATTGTCGTCGCAGTTGCTTGACTCATATTGGTATTGTTAGCAAGTTGACGAATCGTCACCTCGCCCGATTGACGTATCTCACGCATTAACAATAGCTGAGGTCCCGTCAAGCCAGACTCTTTTGAGAGTTTTTTCGAATGTAGATCGATGGCGCGAATAATCTGCCGCAAGGCGATCAACACTTCATCATGCTTTTCCATTTTTTGCCCTTATCGACGTAATGGAAGGAAATTACCCCAAGACCAGCAAAACACAAAGAAAAAAACGCATTCTATGTGCGAAAAAACAACCCAGAAAGCAAAAAACCCACTAAGGTGAACCTTAATGGGTTTTGTACGACCGCGTTAGCGCTTATTCAACCTTGCCGTAAGGGTACTGTTTACACCCTAACTTGCCTGAAATACGCGCAGCAGCTTGGTGCAATTGATCGATATAGTCGGCACGTTTTTCTTCACTAAAACGGATCACTGGCAGCGAAACACTCATGCCAGCAACAACGTTGTTAAAACGATCAAGCACAGGAACGGCAATACAGCGTAACCCTTCTTCCTGCTCTTCATTGTCTTCGCCAACTCCAGTTTCACGGACGGTATTCAACTCTTCAATCAAAGAGTCAATCGTTTCGTGCGTGCGCGTTGTTGACTTTACGAACTCTACTGGCGCCAGAATCTGGCGTACTTCTTCTTCTGGGCGCTCTGCCAACAACACTTTACCAATTGCCGTACTGTAAAGTGGATTCCGACGGCCAATACGAGATTGCATACGTAGGTTGTATTTCGAATCTATCTTGTGGATGTAGATAATGGCATCTTCATCTAAGGCGCCCAAGTGTAAGGCTTCAGAGGTTGCATCACCGATTCGACGCATCTCGAAATCAGCTAACTCAACAAGATCAACATACTCAAGCGCATTAGCGCCAACTTCAAACAGTTTCAATGTCAACGAGTAGTTTTCGCTGTCACCGTCTTGCGAAACAAAACCCAAGGTTTTCATTGTTTGTAGGAAGCGGTAAACCGTACTTTTAGACATCATAAGCCGTTGAGCAAGTTCACTAATACCAATATCCTTTTGCTCACTTAATGCCTGCAAGATGCCAAATGTTTTTAATACCGAAGAGACTGACTCCGGCTGTTTTGTGGCTGTCATTCTTTATCCTAATACTGCGTGATATGTTGTTATACCTAAAATACCTCAATGAGGTAGCTTGGGTATAGGCTAATTCCACCTTCCTCATATGAAACCCAACTAATCTATTGTGGGCATCATTGACTAGTTCATTAAATGTAAAACAATGTTCTTATAAAAAAAAGCCTCTCCATACTTTTTTTAAACCTAATCGTCTCAGAATCCATACACTCGTCCTATTTCAGTTGGCAAAAATGCCTGAAAGCACTGAAATAAACGGCATAACTGCCAAAGAAATCTGCGCAAGAGATGCGCTATAGCGATGTTTTTTTGCACGAAACGGTGAAAACGAGAACAGGATCACAAGACCACAACCTCGCCAAGATGAAACCTTCACGGTACGAATGAAAAACCATAAACTATTAAATGAAACAATGATTCATTTTTAATAAAAAGGCCGACCATTGAAATCATCAACTTCTCAACCTAATGTCATTGTCATCTATGCCGATGATCTCGGTTTTGGTGACATTGGCTGCTACGGCGCTAATGACATCCCCACTCCGAATTTAGATAAACTTGCCGATGAAGGGATCAAGTTTCACCAAGGTTATGCTCCTGCCGCGACCTGCACACCCTCACGCTACAGTTTACTGACGGGAAGCTACCCTTGGCGTAACCCAAATGCCGCAGTACTGCCGGGTGATGCGCCACAGATCATTGCACCCGATGCACCAACCCTACCTAAAATGTTGCAATCTCAAGGTTATCGAACCGGCATTGTGGGTAAATGGCACCTGGGCTTAGGGAATGGCGAACTCGATTTCAATACTGAAATTCAAGGCACGCCCAATGATGTCGGCTTTGATACTTCCTATATCATGGCTGCCACCAATGATCGGGTTCCTTGTGTGTACATCAACAATCGGCATGTTGAGAATCTCGATCCTAACGATCCCATCGAAGTCACTTATGAATGGGACAACGCCTTCCCTGACGTACCAACCGGTCGCCATAACCCTGAACTCCTCGACATGATGTACGATCACGGCCATGACGGTACCATTATCAATGGCGTAAGCCGTATTGGCCACATGCGCGGCGGTAAGCGTGCTGTATGGGATGATGAAACCATGGGGGAGCACTTTGCTGACAAAGCCAAGAGCTTTATCAGTGAGAATGCTGAACAGCCTTTTTTCCTTTACTATGCCTTACATCAACCACATGTGCCGCGCATTCCGGCCCCGCAATTTAGAGGTGTCACGCCACATGGGCCACGAGGCGATGTGATAGTGGAAATGGATTGGTGCATTGGGCAAGTACTCGATCATCTCGAATCCTTGGGACTTAAAGAAAATACCTTAGTGATCTTCTCTAGCGACAATGGCCCTGTACTCAATGATGGCTACAAAGACCAAGCGATCGAGAAGAATGGCAATCACCGTATGGCAGGCCCTTTGCGAGGCGGTAAATACAGCTTGTTTGATGGAGGCACCAAAGTCCCCTTCTTGCTGCGCTGGCCCGCAAATGTACAACCAGGAGAAAGCAACACCATCTTTGGTCATGTCGACCTCTATGCCTCACTCGCCGCCCTCACTGGGGCAACGTTGGCTGAAGACGAAGCACCAGATAGCCATAACATGCTGTCAACTCTGACGGATGCACAGCAAACAGGCCGAGAGGAGATTGCCCTCGAAGGAATGCAAGGCGGCAACGTATATCGCTACCGTCATTGGGGTTACATCCCACCGCATGACGGCGAAGCTATCTGCTGCTATACCGGCAACGAAAAAGGCAACCTCAATGCGCCACAGCTGTATGACTTAAGCAAAGATGTCGGACAGCAACATAATTTAGCAGAGCAATACCCCGATGTTGTCGACGAACTGGCTACACGTTTTGCAGCCCATATGCGGTTAGATAAAACCCGATAAGATCTTTACTCAAGCACTCGCTGTCACTGCTTCACTCTATCAACACCTTTGCGCCAGCCGTCGTTGGCGCTTTTTTGATCTAATTATCGCCCAATCTCCTCCTAAGTACGGTAAAATCCGTTCAAACCACCAATTGATAACAACTATCATTTGCAATTGTTATTGAATTTCATTTTAATTAAGCACAAGTGACAGACACGCAAAGCACCATGCGATGTCGGTCAAACGAAATGCCGTTGAATGGGTAAGAAAAGGAATGTAGACGTGGATGTGAATCAATGCTGGACGCAGTTCTTGCAAGCAGAGCACTATATGGCAGAGGGATGCTGGACCGAGGCACGAGAGCTTTTTGATGGCGTATTAGCGCACCTACCGGCACACATTGATCACGCCATCAGCTGTGACCAAACCAAGCCCTGCCAGCTGGCCTGCTTGATTGGTGGCCTCAAAGATGCCGCGGTCGCTCAATCCACCTTACTCAATAAAATTCATTTATGCGATCACGCCTACGAGATCCTGAATCAAACTTATGCGCAACTGCAGTTTATCGCTTTAGAGCCAACAGAAAACACCGCTAAGATTGACCACCTTATCGAGCAACACAGTGAAAACCTATTCCGTCACATCGCGGCGTTTTGTGTGGCTCAGCGCAGCGCTAAATGGATGCTCGAATTAGATGCCCTTCAAAAAGCGCACCACCATTTCGCTAGCCTAAAGTCAGCGTCAAGCTATCAAGCCGCACCACACACACTGAATTAATGGATTAACTATGTCAGTTTCACCACTTTTGACCGTTAACAACCTGACGGTCGACTTCACCACTAACGATGGCATTGTCCACGCCGTTAAAGACGTTAACCTCACTTTAACGAAGGGCGAAACCCTCGCCATTGTTGGCGAGTCTGGATCAGGAAAATCCGTCTCGACCAATGCCGTGATGCGTCTGCTACCGCAAAATGCCATCATCAACTCGGAAGCAGAGATACGCTTCGACAACAAGCCGCTTCACACTTTGTCAGAAAAAGAGATGCAAGGCATCCGCGGTGACCGTATCGGGATGATATTCCAAGAGCCGATGACTTCCCTCAATCCTTACATGCGTGTCGGTAAGCAAGTGGCTGAAGCCTTAATGTGCCATCGCAACGTCGACAAACATCAAGCAAAAGCACGCGTCCTTGAGCTCTTTGACCTCGTACATCTTCCTCAGCCCAAAATAGCCTACAACAAATACCCACACGAGTTCTCTGGTGGTCAGTTACAACGCATTATGATCGCCATGGCATTAATGAATGAACCGGATATTCTCATCGCCGATGAGCCTACAACCGCACTTGATGTCACCGTACAAGCCGAAGTACTCAACCTCATCAAAGAGATCCAAGCCAAAATGGGCATGGCGATCCTGTTTATCACTCACGATCTTACCGTGGTAAAACACGTTGCTGATCGCGTCATGGTCATGTGCAAAGGAGAAGTGGTTGAAGAAGGCGATACGGACACCATCTTTAACCGCCCGACACAGGATTACACCAAGATGTTGATCGATGCGATTCCGAAAGGACGTAAAGATCCGGTGGAAGACGATGCGCCAGCTCTCATCAAAGCGGATGACATTCGCGTAAAATTCCTCATTAAACAACACTTCATTCAAAGCCGCAGTGAGTATTTTGAGGCCGTAAAAGGCATTTCACTGGAGCTAAAGCAAGGCGAAACCTTAGGGATTGTGGGTGAGTCTGGATCGGGAAAATCGACCCTAGGCCGCGCCCTCATCGGTCTGCTCCGTGCTTCTGGCGAAATTCACTTCAAGGGTCAAGATATCAGCCGTCTCTCTTCCAAAGCGCGTTTTGCACTCAAGAAAGATATCCAAATGGTATTCCAGGATCCTTATGGTTCACTCTCACCGCGTATGACGGTTGGCGATATCATTACCGAAGGATTGACCGTGCATCAGCCTCATCTGACGCGAAAAGAACGCCTTGCTCGCGCTCGTGTTGCGCTCCAAGAGGTACGGTTAGAGGCCAGCGCCATCAACCGCTACCCACATGAGTTCTCTGGTGGGCAACGCCAGCGTATCGCCATTGCGCGCGCTTTAATCTTAGAGCCCTCTTTCATCCTCCTTGATGAACCGACATCCGCACTGGATCGCTCCGTACAACTTACCGTCATCGACTTACTGAAAGACATTCAGAAAAAACACAACATTGGCTTTTTATTCATTAGTCATGACCTCAGTGTTGTTAAAGCGTTATCAGACCGCGTGATGGTGATGCAGAAAGGTGAGGTCGTTGAAGAGGGTGGCGCGGAGGCGATCTTTAACTCGCCACAAACTGCTTATACACAGCGACTGATCAACGACAGTATGCTGGCATAACACGATTTAGATGCACGAAAGGCGACGGAGTATCGTCGCCTTTTCATTCAATCAAGAAATGGCGAGCTGCTCTGTTAACGCACCACCTTCTAACGCGGCCAAAATGACCTGTGTCGCTCGCTTTAACACCACGTCATCCTCATCATATGCGAGAGGGTATACAACCTCTATTGCGCCACGCTCTTTTATCACCCTTACGACACCAGTACTCGTGCCTACATTAAGATGTCGCGAGCGAAAGCGCGGATCCAAGTCCCATACCGCCGCGGTGATCGCATAGTCGGCAAACGTCGCAGTATCCATTAAACGATCTAGTCGAGTATTCTTGAGATCTAACACCTTCTTAAACCGACGAATATTCTGCTCTGCGTCGCGAGAGATAGAGCGCCCCTCACCGCATGGAATACAACGCATCTGGGAAGCCGCCTCTGTGCCTTCTAAAAGCTCTGTTTTACACACATCACAACTGAGCATAATCACTCCTTACCTTAAATATGGCATCTGAGCCTATTCGTGATACTTACAATTGCAATCAAGAACACGGCTTCGTGCCCCCAGATTCGGCACATTCAACACCGATAGGAAAAATGTTGAAAACGAGAGACAAAAACTGTCTGATGACTCTAAATATTTATCACCCAGTTTTTAGGCTCATATAGATAAAAAAGCCCGCGGATAGCGGGCGAAAAACAACAAAAACAAATAGATTGTCATTAAGGGAAATGTCGCTAGGCCGGTACCCGACCTGCTCGAATAATGGTCCGTAACACGGATTTTCCTTTCCGTATTTGGCCGCTTGCGGAAGGGACCGAACACTGAGTAAAGCGTAAATTACTATTGGGTGCACAAGGCAGCGGCGCGCAACGACCACCATCTTCAATCTCAAGTTCACTCCACACTGTCGCGCCACCAATACGGCAGGTGTTATCTTTGATCGCGTTAGGATCGGTTAAGCACGAAACCCAACTGTCGACAGCGTATCCAGTGGCGACAAAATGAAGATCAAAATCACTGTTAATCTCGTGCTCTCGGACTTCGCCATCGAGAGAGAAGCGCTGTCGCGTCGTCACGTGACAGCCTGCAAAAGGTTGCCACACCGTTTCTAGCCAGCCGCCGGACCAGCGACGATCAATGAGATCGCTTCGGCTAAACCATTGCTTAGTTTCTGGGTGCTGAAACGCCAACAAGTTATCACCGACAAACCCCTGCTCTAACCACTGTGTGCTTTCAACACAGAATCCGTGATCACTGCTGTAGGCAAATTTCAGATACTTATCCGCACTATGGCGCAGCTCTGCACTGCCCATGCCGCCCGTCAGCATATACACCCCGCGATCGCGCTTGATCACTTGATGCTGATGCTGGAAAACCATGATCGATTTTTCTTTATCGTCGGTGGGGTTTAAACGCCAAAAAGGGTGATCTGGACCAAGACGCAAGACTGAAAATGCCTTCAATGCCAGAAGCGGCGACATCGCGCTGGTGTAAAACTCCGAAACATTCAGGTTCGGATAGCTAAAACCACATTGCAAACCGAAACGGTCATCCCATATCGGTTGTTGAGACCACCACTGCATGTTGCGTTGCCAATGGCCACGATAGTGCTGGATCTTCTGCGGCAGATCCGTCATCTCTGCCAACTGCCCCCATAGTGCCGCGGCCGCGAAACGATAGTTTAATGAGCGACCGTAAACAAGCTGCGCACCATCATCTGCAAACCAAAATCGATAGCGTTCAGCAAACTCAAACGCACGTTGTAGATAGAGCTGAGCCCGTTGCGGATCGCGGCGACGACACCAACGCACATACGTCAGCGCGTAAAAATGGAAAGCAAATGGGTTGTAGTAATCATAGACTTCGCGAGGCCCGTCATGATACCAACCCTCTGAGGTATATGAACGCTCCACCAACGCAAAATCATACTCCAGCACCGAGCGATCAATCGGCTCTATTGCGCCGCCCACCAGCTCCAACGCCGTGAGAATCAGAATACGGAAAAAGCGCCAATTATTTTCTGGGAGTTTGAGCGTGGCGACACTGCCAAGCCAGTTAAGTAGGTTAGCCTGCGATTCCGGTGATAGAGCGTCAAAGAAAATCTCCCTCGCATCAATCATCGCCACGGCAATCGACGTCATCTCGACAACGCGCTGATCAAAATCAATCGGTACACCCCAATAGTTTGGATGCACAGGGTTAACGCCGTTTTCAATGCGTTCACGTAACGCTGCACAGGCGTCAGGGAGAGAGTCAGCCGCAGGGACAACCGCCCACATTAATCGCGCCACCCCTTCGAGGTTCTGAGCACTCGCATCAAAATGCGCCGCCGGGGTCAGGTTGGCCGTTTGCTGACAATGGTCATTAACGAAATGTGCCGCGATTTCTTTCAAAGGTGTTAGGGTCGTTTCAAAATCAGCAAACAAGGTTTGCTCTATCTCTGGATGTAATCGTGCGATCAAATCCGTAATTCGATAAGCCATAGTTTCTTCTTATTGTTGACGACAATCTGCGCTGTCGGTCTTTGAGTTAGGGTCGTGTTGGAGGCTGCTCACCGCACCTTCCATGGCACAGTGAACAGAAAAGATTTGCCCTGATGAGAGGCATAACACCGAGCAAATCCTTATTCGTTAAGCCACGGGTGGTAGCTCGACTTTAGGTACGGCGTTAATCAAGGTTTGCGTGTAAGGCTGTTGTGGATTCTCAATCACTTCCTCAATGCTGCCTTGCTCGACAATTTGGCCGCGTTTAAGCACAACCACGCGATCACAGAAGTACTTCACTGTCGCAATATCGTGTGTGATCAACACAAATGCCGTGCCGTAACGATTTTGGAACTCAATCAGCAGATCCAATACCTGTGCACGCAACGACACATCCAATGCCGCTGTCGCTTCATCCGCAATCACCAGCTTAGGGCGAGTAATCAAAGCACGCGCAATCACAATACGTTGACGCTGACCACCAGAGAAGGCATGCGGGTAACGACTGGAGAAACTCGCAGGGAGCCCCACCCATTCCATCATGTCACGCACGCGTTGACGTCGCTCATCATTGCTAAGCTCAGTGCGTAGTTTGGTTAGCGGCTCTTCGATAATCTCAAAGACCGTCATGCGCGGGTTGAGCGATGACCATGGGTCTTGGAAGATCAAACGCAGATCGGCAAACAGCGGGTCACGTGGCGGGCGCTTATAATCACTCAACTCCAATGCGGTTTCGCCATCCGTATATTTAATGTTGCCTGATGTTGCTGGTGACATACCCAGTACGGCGCGGCCAAGGGTACTCTTACCTGACCCCGATTCACCGACAATGCCCAAGGATTCGCCGGGATGCAGCGTCAAGCTGACATCATCGACCGCTTTCAAGATCTCTTTTTTCTTCCAGAAGTCTTTGCGCACATCAAACTGTTTATTGACGTTTTGCACATCTAAGATAGGAGTGCCCGCAGTGCCGTAATCAAACGGTTTTTTGTACTGAGAACTGCGTTCTAGCCGCTGCGTCGCTTCCATTAATTTGATGGTGTACGGATGTTCTGGCGCTTCGAAAATTTGCCGCACATCGCCCTTTTCAACGACGATACCTTTTTCCATAACGACAACACGATCCGAGATTTGTGCCACCACCCCTAAGTCATGGGTGATGAACAAAATTGCCATCCCGGTTTCTTCTTGTAACTTGGCAAACAGACGTAAGATCTCAGCCTGTGTGGTCACATCCAATGCGGTGGTCGGCTCATCCGCGATCAAAATGTCAGGACGGCTCGCCATCGCCATCGCAATCACCACCCGCTGGCGTTGGCCGCCAGACAGTTCAAACGAGTATTTATTGATGAAGTTTTTCGGATCCGGCAACATCACCTGCTCTAAGAGCTCAATGGCGCGCTGATGTGCGGTCTCCTTATTGAGGCCACTGTCGACCAGCAACAAGGTTTCTTTAATCTGGTCGCCCACCGTATGCACTGGGCTTAACGCACTCATCGGCTCTTGCGACACCAACGAGAAGTTAAAACAACGGATTTTGCGCATCTCAATACTGTTCGGGGCATAATTCGTGATGTCCACTTTGCTGCCGTCGAGATGGAGCATGATCTCACCCGAGTCGATTCGACCAGGCTTATTGAGGATTTGCAATATTGCATTCGAAGTCACGGATTTACCCGAACCCGATTCACCAATGACTGACAATGTTTCACCACGGCGAATATCAAAACTCACGTCTTTCACCGCATGGAATGTTTCCATGGTCGTCGGAAAACTCACGTTTAGATTTTTAACTTCCAGAATCACATCAGACATTATTTTGCTCCTTGCTCGTGGTATGGGTCACAAGCATCGCGTAGACCATCGCCGGCAAAGTTCATTGCCAGAATCACCACTACAACCGCCGCTGCAGGGATCAGTAACCAAATTGCTTCTGCTAGCGCGCGAATGTTCTGCGCATCTTGGAGCAAGACACCCCAGCTAACTAACGGCGCTTGCAAACCAAGCCCAAGGAAACTCAACGCGGTTTCACCCAGAATCATCCCTGGAACAGCCAGCGTCACCACCGCAATAATGTGGCTAAGGAAGTTAGGCACCATATAGCGACGGACGATTTCTGCTGAGCTGTTGCCATCTAGCCAAGCCGCAGCAATGTACTCTTCCGAACGCAATGAAATAAAGCGGCTGCGAACGACACGCGCCATATCAGGCCACGACACAAGGCCAAGAATAATGGTCACAAGGAAGTAGCGGGTCAATGCACTCCATTCGCCTGGCAGTGAAGCCGTCAATGCCATCCACAATGGTAACGTTGGAATCGACTTTACAAACTCAATCGTGCGCTGAATGAAGTTGTCCACTCGGCCACCCATGTAGCCAGAGATACCGCCAATCACAATACCGATGATCAGCGTGAAGAAGACCCCCATCAATCCCACAGACAATGAGATACGCCCACCATGAATTAAGCGCGAGAAGACATCACGCCCCATCCGATCTGAACCTAAGATGAAAAAAGGCTTCTTCGGATCATGCGGTGCAAGAAACTTACGCTCCATCGGGATGAAACCCATCAACTCATAAGGTTCGGTTTTGCCAAAGAAAGAGAAATAAGCGCGCTCTGAATCGTCTTCTTCATAGTGACGCTGCAATGTGCGGCGATCTGTTACCACCTTATACATTTCAAGGTGCGGCGCCCACTGCCAACCCTCATCGGTTTTCTCAAATAGATGTACCGACTGTGGTGGCGAGTAGGTATGACGACGCCAGTTTTGGGTTGCATCAAAGGGAGCAAAAAACTCAGCAAAGATAGCAACAAAATAGACGATAGCTAAGAACCAGATACTGTACCAAGCGAGTTTGTGTCGACGCAGTTTAATCCCAATTAGCTGCCATTGCGTCGCTTCGGAAATATCGAGTGGGGTCTTCTCTCGCTTCGCGAAAGGAATAAGTGATAGTGCTCTCGATAACATAGCTTAAAACTCCTTGGCAACGCCAACGCGCACGCGTGGGTCGACCCAGTACAACAATAAATCTGAAATCAAGGTACCGATGATAGTCAGGCCAGACATAATCAATAGAATGTCTCCGGCAACATACATATCTTGAGTACGTAATGAGTTAAGTAGCAAAGGACCGAGTGTCGGTACGTTCATCACTTGCGAGACAATCACATCAGCACCTAGCAGTGCAGGCAGCATCCAACCAATGGTACTGACCATAGGTAATAGCGCGACCCTCACTGGGTACTTCAGAATCAAGCGACCTTCACTCATCCCTTTTGCTCTCGCCGTCTTGACGTAAGGCTTAGTCAGCTCATCAAGTAAGTTAGCGCGCATGATGCGAATGATGCCCGCCATGCCACCAGTACCTACCACAAGCACATAGATCCAACCGCGAGAGACACCGTCCCAAAACTTATCCCAAGACATGGGTTCATTAAGGAACTGATCCGAAAAGAGACCGGATACCACAGTGTCGAAGTGAAAATAACCAATGAGTAGCGCGACAATTGCTAACACAAAGTTAGGTGTCGCCATACCAATAAAACCAAAGACAGTTGCGACGTAATCTCCCCACGAGTATTGACGCAATGCAGAAAAGATACCGATTGGAATTGCAATCAGGTGGCTAAAGATGAAGACCGCGCCAGCCAGTGCCATTGTAGGTCCGATTCGGGGTTGAATGGTCTCCCATACAGGCTGGTTGTCTGTCAGAGACATCCCAAGGTCACCTTGTAACAAGCCGCCGACCCAACTCAGGTAGCGCTCATACAAAGGCTTATCAAGACCATACATTTCGCGGAGTGAGAAGATCAGCTCTGGGTCTACGGTTTGACCCATGGATTGCATTTCAGCAATACGAGACGTCGCGAAATCACCTGGGGGAAGGTCAATAACGGCAAAGACAACAACCGATACTGCCAGCAACGTTATCAACATCGATAACAAGCGTTTTCCCGCAAAGAGAAAAAAACTGTTCATGGTTTTTCCTTGTAATGCCCCTCACCTGAGTGAGGGGCGTTTGTTACTTACTGTTCTTTCCAAAGCTGCCCAAGGCGCATTGGTCCCGGAGTTGGGAAGGTGTAGGACTGAGGCATGTCGTGAGGCACGTTGCGGATCTTGTTATTGATCACAACACCCTCTTCCAACGATGACACAGTACCAATCACATAGAATTGCTCTTTAGCAATTGCCATGATTTCTTTCATTAAGCGCTGCTGCTCTGCTTGGTCAGCGGTGTTACGCACTTTCTCAAACAGTTCAATTTGGCGCTTAACGTGCGCAGGTGGCTCAACCGCATACTCGTGGTTCGGATCTTGTGCCCAGTTGTAGTAGCCCAGACCCCAAGTCGACTCAGGGCTATACGGTAGGTAGCTGCGCGCCTCATCAATGATGCCCACACCGCCATCACCTGGCATTGGGATCAGTTCAAAATCATTGGTGATACGCAGAGAAGTGAGGTAGTTAGTCTCGACAACACGGATATCAAGGAAAACGCCGATCTCTTTCCATTGGTTTTTCACCAGTTCAAGCGAGTCAGACACGCCACCCAGATCAGCAGTGGTGGTCAACGCTTCTATACGAAGACGACGGCCGTCTTTCATCAAGCGATAACCCGCGCTATCGCGCTTCTCTAGACCTAGACCATCAAGTAGCTTGTTCGCCGTTTCGACATCGTAGTCGGTGTATTGGCTCGCCATCTCTTCATCGTAAAAAGCGGAAGATTCAATCGGCGCTGCTTGGTAAGGTTCAACAACACCTGAATATACCGTCTCGCTGATGTCTTCACGGTCGATACCATGTGACAGTGCAACGCGGAAGTCTTTCTGCGCAAACAGTTCCGCTTTCACTTTGTCACTTGTGGTTTGGTTCAGACCCAATACCATGCTGTTCATCAGTGTGGTAGGACGGAAGTGATAGGTGTAACCACCCTTTTCTTCATTGGCAATCAACATTGGACGGTGTGATGGGCCACCAATATGACGCGCTTGGAAATCCGTCTCACCTGCCGCAGCACGCAACACCATCTCTTCACTGTCTTCGCTGAAACGCCATCTCACGCTGTCAAGATAAGGAAGCTGATTCCCTTCTGTATCCACTTGCCAGTAGAACGGGTTACGCTCAAATTCTGCGATAGGCGTATTTGGCCCTGGTGGGGTCTTCACTTTCCACGCCGTCAATACAGGACGATCGACATTGGTGTAGTGCTCAATGAAGTAAGCAGAACGACACTTGGTCATTGAATATTGACGCCATGTAGAGAAGCCCGCCGCCTCTGCTTCAGCATCTAGATTCTTGTTGTATTGCGGGTAAAACTGAGAACAGTAGTGTTTTGGATAGGTCGCGAAGCTTGCGCCATCAATCGTAGCGAGCTGGCGAATGAACAAACCGTTTGGTTCTTTAAGTTCAATCTTGACTGTGTGGGCATCAACCGCTGTCGCTTTCGCTGCGTCTGGGCTGCTAATAAATAGCGGACGGTTACCTGCGTGGTCAGGATCACCAATGACTTCATTGATATAGAATACAATATCGTCAGCGGTGAACGGATGACCATCAGACCATTTCACACCTTTACGTAGCGAAAGGGTAAATACAGTATTCTCTTCGTTTGCGGTAAAGCCAGTCGCTAAGTTAGGCACAACCTCATTATATTTCTCATTGAAATTGAATAAGTTGTCGTATGCAATAATACGGATGCGGTGTACGTTATCAGGTGCGCGACCCAACAGGTTTAATGTACCACCATATTTACCTACTGAATCAAATGGGGTAACAACTAAAGGCTCTTGTGGTAAGCGGTCACTCACTTCTGGAAGCTGTCCGGCTTCTACTAGCTTGGTGAGTTGAGGCGCTTCACTATATTCAGCAGCTAACGCAGGTGTAGCAAGGCACATCGCGATACTGAGCGCGACTACATTCTTTTTCATGGTATTACCTAATTATCATTATTAATCGGTTATTGGATTAGTATGAATTACTTTTAGGTACAGTCTTATAAAGCAATCCATATTTTATTTAATACTGTTTATTTTATTCTTGATTCCATCCTCCCAATCCCTTGAGAATATTTATTCGATACTGTTACACTCGAATAATTACACCCTAATGAGTTTATTGACCCTTAATATATTGATTGACCGCCTCTTGACCATTAGCAATGGCTTGATGATCTTTCAAAAGTGCATTGAGTTTGTAAAACAACACATCAAACGTAATCATTTGCATCACTTGCGATGTCACCACACCCATTTGACTATGATCTTCGTTGTATCTGAAGGGGAGGTGTAAATCGACCAGCTGGCCGACGGTATCGCGCCCAAAACGGGTGAGGCCAATGGAAACCGCACCTTTACGGCGACTATTTTGCAACGCACAGATGACTTCTTTTGTCTCACCGCGCGCCGAAACGGCGATCACCACATCTCCTTCTGCAACCAAGTTGCTGCATGCCAGTTGCAAATGGGCATCGGGAGTAAACTGAACTGGAAGATTGAGGCGCAACAGTTTATTGAAAATGTCATTGGCGACCACCGCAGACGAGCCGACACCGAGTAAAACAATTTTGTTGGCTCGAGTGATAACTTCCGCTGCTTGCTCGACCACTTCCGCCTCTAATAGCTTCAGTGAACTCTCGATATGCTGGCTAAACAGCTGCGCGGACTTCGCAATCATGGATTGCGTATCATCTTCCGCTTCCAATCCTTGAAAGATGGGCATCGCAGGTTGTTGGCGAAGCTCGGCTAATAACGCCACTTTGAAATCAGCGTAACCGTTGAAACCTAAGCGTTGTGCAAATCGAACCACCGTCGCATTACTCATCTGACACATGCTGCCTAACTTCACAGCGCTATAGGGCGCGATATCATAGTTAAGATCACCCAAGGTCTGCGCTAAGCGTTGATCTTTGCCGACGCCTGCATATCGCAATGCGTCTATCTTGGTCATCAAATCTCTCATCACAGTCCTTTCGTCCTTTTCAGCACCTTCCACTCACTGCTGAACACAAGTGTGCTCTAAACATTCAGGGAGCAAATGGCTACCTCTTCTAACACATCCCGTGGCGTTCACGTGTCTTGTCTACATACAACCTCATGATTTAATGAGATTTACACCAAGAAACGCTGTTTCAGAACGTGTTACTAACTTCTCTCCAAAACGTTATGTACATTATCGTTTCATTAAATGTACGACTTGTACATTCACGAACATTATAAATCTGACTGCGATCACAAAGGTTGTATTCAGGAATTTAAAAACATTGAAAAATTGAATGAAAAAATGGAACTTAATTATTGAAACGCTATTTCATACTTAAAATATGAAACAACTGGCATTGCTATATGGGTGTTGTTCGTAAAGCTAAACCTCTGATTTTTAAAAGAACCATATGCAACTCGCCTTTTATTTCTGTTGACGTAGTGATGATAGAAAGCAAGCGATAAAAATGATTCATACATTTTTAGTTAATTATCTAGGCGACGATTTTCACGGCAAATTCGATTCGCCATATATGAGCAGACAATCTGAGATCAAAATGAAAATTCTAGTGACAGGCGGTGCAGGTTATATAGGCACACACACTTGTTTAGCACTGATTGAACAAGGTTTTACTCCGATTGTAGTGGATAACTTTTCCAACAGTTCCCCACTCGCCATAAAGCGTGTCGAACAGCTCAGCAACACATCGATCCCCGTCATCAAGGCGGATATCTGTGATCGTGCTGCCTTAGATACCATCTTCCAAGAGCATGATATTCAAGCTGTCATGCACTTCGCTGGATTAAAGGCGGTAGGGGAATCCGTTGCGATTCCACTCAGCTACTATCACAACAACATTCATGGCAGCCTAAACGTGCTGCAAGCGATGGAAGCTGCCAATGTACAGCAGTTTATTTTCAGTTCATCGGCTACGGTTTACGGTGACCCCGCCTCTGTCCCGATCAAGGAAAGTGATCCGACCGGAAATACCACTAACCCTTATGGTTACAGTAAATATGTGGTTGAAAGCTTGCTCGAAGATATCTGTCGCGCCAACCCTGCACTCAGTGCAACGCGCCTGCGGTATTTCAATCCTGTCGGCGCACATATTTCCGGCCAAATTGGCGAGGATCCCAGCGGCATTCCGAACAACCTGATGCCATTCATCACGCAAGTTGCAATAGGTCGCCGTGAAAAGTTAGCGATTTTTGGCGATGACTACCCCACACCGGACGGTACGGGGGTTCGAGACTATATCCATGTGCAAGATCTCGCTGACGGCCACGTCTCCGCATTGCGCCATGGCCTCGAATATCCAGGGCTACACACGTTCAATTTGGGCACTGGCCAAGGTATCAGCGTCAAAGAGATGCACCGTGCGATGGAAGAAGCGGTCGGTAAATGCATTCCAGCGGAGATCCAGCCACGCCGCCCCGGCGACATCGCGCAGTGTTATGCCGACCCGAGTAAAGCAGAAAGTGAATTAAATTGGCGCGCCACCCGCAGTGTCAACGATATGGCAACCGACAGCTGGCGTTGGCAATCACAGAATCCAAACGGCTACAACAATGCGTAACAACAACCACTAATACGCAAGCAATGACCCTAACGGCAACATTAATAAAAATATTAATTATCAATAAGTAAGTACAACCATGACGAGTCTCTTTAATCCAACTGATCACCCGCACCGTCGCTTCAATCCGCTTACCGGAGAGTGGGTGTTGGTCTCTCCGCACCGCGCTAAGAGACCGTGGCAAGGTCAACAAGAAACCCCCGCGCTTGATGAAAAACCAAGCTACGATAAAACCTGCTATCTTTGCCCTGGCAACGAGCGTATTACTGGTGATGTCAATCCTAAATATACTGGTACGTTTGTCTTTACCAATGACTTTGCCGCGTTGCAGTCAGATACACCAGATTGCCCAGACAGTTCTGACCACTTGTTTCAGCAACAAACCGCTCGCGGGGAAGCACGTGTTATCTGCTTTTCTCCCGACCATAGCAAAACTCTGCCCGAGCTTTCTGAGCAAGAACTTGCCGCGGTGGTAGAGACATGGCAAGAACAAACCCAAGAACTCGGCGCTCACTACCCATGGGTGCAAGTGTTTGAGAACAAGGGCGAAACCATGGGGTGCTCAATGCCGCACCCTCATGGCCAAGTTTGGGCCAATAGCTTTATTCCTTCTCATGTTGATAAGAAAGACCACCGGTTATTTGATTACTGGGACACACACAACGCGAACTTGTTAGTCGACTACGCCCAGCGTGAAATGGCGGAAAAAAGCCGCATTGTTGTCGAAACCGAACATTGGTTAGCGGTTGTGCCTTACTGGGCTGCGTGGCCATTTGAAACCATGCTGTTACCCAAAGCCGTTTGTCAGCGCTTAACAGAACTAAGTGCAGCGCAAAAAGCGGACCTCCCTGCCGCCATCAAGCAGCTGACGACCAAATACGACAACTTGTTTAACTGCAGTTTCCCCTATTCCATGGGCTGGCATGGCGCGCCTTTTACGGAAGAAGATCAACCACACTGGCAAGTCCACGCGCTGTTTTATCCTCCTCTGTTACGCTCGGCAACGGTACGAAAGTTCATGGTGGGGTATGAAATGTTGGGCGAAAGCCAGCGTGACTTAACACCTGAGCAAGCTGCACAACGCTTACGTGATGCTGGCGATGTACACTACCGCCAACGATAAGCCAACGACGGCGAAAACCACTCATCGATACAGTCGATGAATGTTGCAATTTACTAACGACTTTTTGGGTTTCACCCTAAGCTAGGAATATTATGTCTATTACACTGCCACCCTTACCTGACACATTGAACGCTCGCCGCGTTGTCGACCACCTGCCAACGGTGATTGAAAGCATTCGCCGAAACATCGCAAATATCGGTGACCGCAACCCACGTATCGGCCGTGCGGATAACAGCTGGGACTACTGCGACCAATATGATTGGGTCTCTTCTTTCTGGACAGGTGAACTGTGGCTAAGTTACCAGATCACGGGCGAATCTATTTTTAAAAATAGCGCCAACCTACGCAAACGTTACTTTGCCAACATGCTACTTGATCCCTTCTGGCTTGATCACGACTTGGGTTTCCAATACAGCTTAAGCTGTGTTGCTGGCCACAAGCTAACGGGTGATGAAGAATACAAAATGATGGCAATCCGCGCTGCAGATCACCTGATTCACCGTTTTCGAAAGATTGGTGGCTACATTGTTGCTTGGAATGACACCCACCCATTAGGGCCTGAAATCACTCAGGGTAAGTCAATCATTGACTCGCTACAAAATACCGCTCTACTCTTTTGGGCATCGAAAGTGACCGGCTCGCCAGTCTATGCTGAAGCCGCTACCCGTCACTGTCGCACCATGGCGAAACACATTGTACGTGACGATTATTCGACCTATCACTCGTTCAACTTCCACCCTGTAACACAAGAGCCAATCAAAGGGGAAACATTCCAAGGCTATGCAGACGATTCCTGCTGGGCTCGCGGCCAATCTTGGGCTATTCATGGGTTTGCTCAAACCTACCTCTACACGGGGGATGAAACCTTCTTAGAGACAGCCAAACGCCTTGCTAAATACGCCGTAGAGCAAATTACCCCTGATGGTGTACCGGTTTGGGATTACTCGCTACCCGAGCATGAAACACAATATAAAGACAGTTCTGCTGGTGCGATTACCGCCGCAGGTCTCTTGCTCATTTCGCAATGTATTGATGATGTCACTGAAGCGCGTCAATACCGTGACTGGGGACTCTTCTTACTGCAGGGCCTAATGAAACAGTGCGACCTTACTTTAGATCCGACCGCACATGGCCTACTTGCTAATGGTGCGTCATTTGTGAAAGTTGGCTTGTGCGACAACATGCTGCCATACGGCGACTACTACTACCTCGAAGCGCTAATGCGCGCTAACGGTTACACCGAGTTCTTCTGGTAATTCTTATTCCGATCACTATTTATTTGCGCGCTCCCTTCGAGCGCGCGAAGGAGCCAACATGCAAAAAAAAGGACATATGACCCTGCCGGTAGAAGTCGGTCAAGAAGAGGTCGTGCTCGATTTATACAAACGCTGGCAAGCGGATGCGCTACGCGATAGCGATGGTACCAGTATGCCAGACTCGTTAGCCCAGCAAGATTGCGATATTTACTCCGTCATGTGTTTAGTACGTGCTGACCAAGATTTTGCCAATGCACACCCTGAATATCTCCACCGTAAATACTTAATGTCATTCCCTGTCACAGCAATGGGCACGAGTGTCACGCTATCGCCACTGAAGGGCTACAGCGCGGATAAATATGAACTCGATGATGACAGTGACCCACACACATGGTGGGAAGTGCGCAATCGCACCACCAATACGGTGATTGACAAAGCAGAGTGGCACTTCGACCCAGAGTCCTCCACGGTTGAAGTGTGCAATACCACGCCGTACCATGAATACACGGTCACCTTTATGGCTCGTCAAGTCTGGGATAGCGTATCGATGTATAACGCCCTCACCAATGACTGGAAAGGACCACGCATCAAGAGTCTTGACCCGTATCACCCGGCCTGCCGTGAGCACCTCATCAAGCATTTTGCGCACTGGCTAGAAACACACCCGAACACCTCGGTTGTGCGTTTCACAACATTCGCATTCCTTTTTGTGATTGACACAGGTGACAAAAACCAAGACATCTATCGGGATTGGACAGGGTATGGCGAGACCGTTAGCCCACGCGCGCTACAAGACTTTGAAGCCGAGTATGGTTACGCCTTAACTCCTGAAGATTTTGTTGATTCGGGTTATTACAACGGCACCTATAAAGTTCCATCAAAACGCTACCAAGACTGGATGACCTTCGTGCAGCGTTTTGTCGTGGATTTTGCCGCAGAGCTCGTCAAAATGGCTCATGACGCGGGTAAGAAAACCGCCATGTTCCAAGGTGACCACTGGATTGGCACCGAACCTTTCCTAAAGAGCTATCAAGAGATTGGCCTCGATATCAACATTGGTGCCGTAGAAGATGGTGTCGCCCTGCGCCGTTTGACTGATTCGGGTGGCGACCAGATCCGCGAAGCACGTTTCTACCCCTACTTCTTCCCAGATGTTTTCCAAGCAGGCAACGACCCTGTGATTGAATCCATGTCTAACTGGGTGAAAATTCGTCGCGCTATGTTGCAAAAGCCATTAGATCGAATTGGGTATGGCGGCTACCTTTCGCTTGCCAATCAGTTCCCACATTTCATTGATCATGTCACTGAGATTTCCAATGAGTTTGGTAAATACCTCACCCAAACCCAGCGCACAGAATCTCAGAAACTGCCTGGCAAAATTGCCGTATTGAATGCCTGGGGCAAATCACGTAGTTGGCTACAAAATCAAGCCCGTGACCAACGCTTCTATGTACCGCCACGTCCGGACGTCATGGAATTTGTTGGCAACAACCTGCTTGAATGCCTTGCTGGTCTGCCATTTGACGTCGAGTTTATCAGCTTTGATGATGTACGCGAAAACGGTATCAGTGACGATATCAAGGTGATCATCAACACAGGTGATGCGAACTCGGCGTGGAGTGGAGGTGAGCACTGGGGTGATGGCGATATACTGGTTGCACTGAGACAATTTGTCGCCAACGGCGGGGGGTTACTCGGGGTGACGGATCCTTCTGCACACCAGCAGAATGGGCGTTTCTTCCAACTTGGCGATATCCTAGGCCTAGAAAAAGAGACCGCACTCACCATGGGTCGCGTTGCGATGCCTGTAAGTCTTGATACAGAGCACTACCTATCGAAAGCTCTCTCAGGACGCGAAGACTTCGGCAACAATAGCTATGTCTACCCTCAAGCCGACGACTTAAGTGTGATTCACGCAGCTGGCCAGCACCTTGCACTTACCGCTCGAGAATATGGCAATGGGCGTGCAAGCTATCTTGCGAACCTGCCTTATTCACAAGAAAATGCGCGAATACTCCAGCATATCTTGATTTGGTTGAGCCAAGAAGAAACCAAGCAACACTGTTGGTTATCTGATAACCCCTATGTTGACGTGGCTTATTATCCAAAAACCGATAACGTCGCGATAGTGAACAGCAGTGACGAAAAGCAAGAAGTGACACTGCTAAACAATAAATTTGAGACGGTGTCTGTGACATTGAGTCCATTTGAATGGACATGGTTGAACTAATTTGACCGCGAGCGTTCAAAATGTGATGGAATTCATAAAAGTTACATCATTCGTAATTATAGTTGGCAAAAAATAATTACTTGAACTACTCGCTTATGTTTCCACTCATCATCTTGGCCGCTGCATCCTCCCCCGATACAGTTGATGATGAGTTAAGCATTAAAAAACCGGACGTTACGTCCGGTTCAGATTGATGACGAAC
Organism: Thaumasiovibrio subtropicus; assembly: GCF_019703835.1. NCBI lineage: Bacteria > Pseudomonadati > Pseudomonadota > Gammaproteobacteria > Vibrionales > Vibrionaceae > Thaumasiovibrio > Thaumasiovibrio subtropicus. Next base: position 1,699,424 of record NZ_AP023055.1, read on the forward strand.
CCCGCTTTTTAAGCGGGGTTCTTTTTTGGAAGCGACCGTAGGTCGCGATCGCGATATTTTTTGCTATGTCGTGCGCAGAAGTTTCCGTTCATTACATAGGCATACAGAAGCAAGTATTTGCCTCATTTCTGCCATGTTTAAGCCTATTTTTCGGAGATAGTTCATCACCAGCGCTATCTTCTTGATGTTTTGGGCTGCCGCTGCCAACCAACATTGCATTTGCACATTGGCTAGACCGCGGAAGCGAGCATAACGATGACCGTGATGTTGCTTAGCGTCTGCAAAGCTACGTTCTACTGTTTCACTTCGACGTCTATAAGTCTTCTTGCCGTAGGAAGAGAGCCGCATTTGGTTTGCCCTCTCTACTGCGTCACTATAGATATGCCGTGTAATCACTTTCTTCATATTTCTGCTTTGAGTACAGTCATCCCTCATTGGACAGAACGCACATTCTTTGGGGGCTGAGTGGTATTCTCGATACGCATCGCGTGAGGTAGTTTTATAAAGCAACTCCTGACCATTCGGACATTGGTAGCTGTCTCTTTGCGCATCGTAAGTAAAGTGCTTCTTTTTGAACGTATTTTTCGTTCTAGATGGACGTCGATAACCGAACACGCCAAGAATAGCTCGACGTTCAAGTGACTCCGCCACTGGAGCAGTAAAGTAGCCCGCATCCAGTCCAACAGCTATCGGGTTCAATTGGAATGTGGCAAGCGTGTAATCTAAGCGTTGAACGTAAGGCTGTGAGTCATTGATGTTACCCGCGGTGGTGTAGGTATCGAGAATAATTCCGTGTTGACCATCAACGGTTCGATGGTCGAGATAAAAGAAGCCTTGAGGCTTATTATCACGAGTCATGAAGCCACTCTCTGGGTCAGTGGTGCTGGTTTTAGTATTCTTTGTTTTGGCTCTGACTCCCGAGCCTTAAGTGGCTTCTTACCTGCTTTTCTCGGTCTAAAGCGACGTCTTCATCCAGCATATCAAGATAGGTACTGGCACGAACCGCCGTGACTTTATTGGTGTGTTTATTCTTGTTGGCGTTCGCTTTGAGATGAGTACTGTCCGTAAAGAGCTCTTGACCCGCGACCAAGCCTTTCGACATGGCTTGCTCTACGATATTGATAAAAATACGTTCGAATACATCCGTGCCATTAAAGCGACGAATGCGGTTCTGGCTGAGAGTAGAAGCGTGAATGACTTTCTCTGTTAATGACATCCGCAAGAACCAACGGTAAGCGACATTCACTTCAATCTCTTTGACGAGCTGACGCTCACTTTTTATGCCAAAGATGTAGCCAAGTAAGATGATTTTGAAGAGGCGGACAGGGTCAACAGGTGGGCGTCCATTATCTTTACAGTAAAGATGAGCGACTTCATCTCGAATGAATTCGAAGTCGATAGCATTATCGATTTTACGCACTAAATGGTTTTTAGGAACTAACTGTTCCATCGTCACCATTTCCAGTTCGTATTGTTGCGGAGTAGGCTCTTGAAGCATAACGGAGTGTCCATATTTCGATACCCCTATTAGATCAAAGGTCTAGCTCGAAAGCTAGACCTTTGTCAGCAGTCTGAACCGGACGTTACGTCCGGTTTCTTTTTACTCACTCAACTTAGCTTTTCTAGCGGATAGATTTTTACAATACTCTGCATGGGTAGTGTGACAGTGAATGCACCTTGCGATAAACGCGTTTTGAAAGTGAGTTGACTGCCTTGCCATTGAGGCTTGTGTATATTGTCGACGGATAAATTGATATATAGAGCGCGACGTTGGTAACTTGCCTCTGGCAAAACAACACCACTTACGCTCGTATTCACCTCAACATAAGGGGTGCAGTTGCTTTCTACGACCCGTTGATAAGCATGTAAAAAAGACATGACTTCGGGGCCCGCCACTTCAGGCGCCATCAACGCGTTATACGTCGCTTTTCGTTTTAACATCAACACCAACTGACTACCAAAAAATGCGATAAGTATAAGAGAAACAAAAAAAACCGTTGGATACATATCGGTACTCATCTACTGGTCAGACTTCAAACTCTAACACTCGTAATAGCAGACGCACCGCTTGTTTAACCCCAAAAAACAATAATGAGCATGTAATCGTTAACATTAAGCAATCAATTGAAAATGTAACAAATTTTATCGAGATAGATCTACGTAACGCCAATTAGCCATACATTTTTCGCGGCAAATATTGTGCCACTCACTAATGATAATTGTCGATCTCATACATAATTCCACTCTTATACTCAGCCTATCCAAAAACGAATTTAGTCGTACAACCTTATGCTCAGAAAAAATTGAAATTCCTCTGACGTAACGGTGAATTTAGTCACTATACTTTTGTACTTAGATCAGTTTTTCGCTTCTCTTGGTTAAATGAACAATAGGGCGAGTTAATTAAATGGAAAAGTTATGCAGCATTCACGTACGGTACTCATTGTTTTATCTACAATCTCCTTAATGGGTTGCAACTTAATGTTTAAAGATAGAGAGCCTGTTGAGTCACAAACCACATTAACCAATACTGCATCGATGTACTGTGTTGAAAAAGAAGGGCAACTCGAAACGGTGACAGAAGCGAACAAACGCGTGACCTATTGCTTACTACCTGATGGCGATAAACAAGAACAATGGGCGCTCTATAACAACCGCTCCCAACCCGCCGAATAAGCGAATTTAAACTCAAGCCACCTCAAGGTGCTTGTTCAGCGAGCACTTCGAGGCTTGCCAGTAAGGCTCTGTTTTGAAGGTCTAGTGGGCTAAAAAAGCTCCACATCGCCTCCACTCAACGAAGCACTCGGTGGCTCACGTTCTGGTTCTAATAGAATATCTGACGACGTCAAATGCTTAGAAAGGTCCTCTAAGTCCTCTTTAACATGGGCCATATCTTTCTTCGCCATCAGCATAGAGCGGAAGACTTTTTCAAACATATCCGTAAAGTGGTTTTCTTGGTCCATCGTCATATCGAGAAAATGAAAGCTGCTATTGAGCTCTTCCATCGTTTCGCGATACAAAGACTTGAACGATTCTTCAAACTGATCCGTTCTACTCGCGATATCCTCAATGGAGGAAGCGATGTTCTCTACGACTTGCAGTAAGGTGTTCTGACGTTTGATATCAAGATATTTTGCTTCTAGCCCTTCGCTCATCACAGCAAGTGTGTCTCTTAACACGCCGACGCGTTGCGGATCCTCGGGCAGGTTCTTAATAAGAAAAGCCGTATGACCATCTTGCAAAAGCATCCGCTTACCAAATTGATAAATGCGCCCTTCGGATTTTAAAATCTCAAACACGTTGCGTTCGATGGGGTTCACCACTCCGACACTACTATCGAAGTAGAGGTTTTCATCGTCACGAATAACCAGTGATGCATGTAAATCAAGTGCACTAAGGGATTGAAACAAGGTAAAACTGAGTTGCTCTAAAAACGTGCAGCATGACAACTCGCGGTAAAATTGCACAATCGTGCCATATTGGGTCGCTTCAATCATCAACCCGCGCGTGGTTAAATGCGCATCTTCGTACTGGGAAACTAAACCATGCTTTTCATTAAGGAAGTTACTTAAGATACGCAACTTTGCAACAAGCTCAAACTGCTGAAACACCCTTGGCATCACATCAGATGCCCCGGCTTCATAGGCCAGCAAACGAGACTCTAAACTGTCTACCTCAAGAAAAAACAGCTTTTCAAAGTGGTGATCTTGCTCGAACTTTTTCAGCTCGTGGTAAAGAATAACCGTTGAATCTTCATCTAAATAATTGCCAACCAAAACAATATCGGGTTTGAATGAGAAAAACTGTTCAGAAAAAGCTTCAAAGTCTTCGACAACCTCAACGAAATACTTATCGCCGAGTACGGATTGAATATTTGATAAAAACGCACGATTTGAATCAATCGCCAACACCCGGTGATCCACACTCATCTTGTTATTCCTCCCTCAGCAAACAGCTAATCAACAAATTGCTTATAAGCATAAGTGTAGCATCGGCGCCAAAACCCGCTTAAAGACTGAGGAAAATGTTCAGCGCAGCTCGAAAGGGAAAGGCCATTCCTGCACAGCTTGCCCTGCACTCGACGCACTGAGCCGCTTCTGAATCCAGCATCTTGAGATGGTTTACGTTTAGCGCTATTTCCATTGCCAACGATCACTCCCTTTCAACCATTCCCGCACAGACTCACTTCGCAATCGCTGTTTGGCAGCTGGGGAATGAGACAAATAGGCGTGCCAATACTGCACTGAAATCTTCTCAATGGCGTTTTGATGATGGGCTAAACGTCGCTTGAGAGTATGGTGAGAGGGAGTAAAATCTGAAAAACTAAAATGGTGGGCACCATCTAGCACCAGCTCGAAGTGCTCTCCTTGAAGCAAAGGAAATAGCCTTAGACGTTCATGTGCCTGAGTACCAAACAGAGGCACGTCATCCTCTGATCCTGTCATGATTAACCACGGGCGATCCACTTGCGTATAACTGTTCTCTCTATGCCCACGCTTTACATAGTGGGGGCTTAGCAACAGTGCCGCTTTGAAACGGCTATCGCTATACGCTGCTTTGTCGTACCCGGTGCCTTGTCCTGTCATCACTTGTGCGGTCAACGCCCCAAATGAATGTCCAGCTATCCCAATATTGGCTAAATCTAACTGACCATACAAACGACTATGTTCATCATCTTGCCAAACAGAGAGCTGATGTAACGTCGCCACAATATCGTTCACACGCCAACGAAGTTCATTTTCTGATGCGGCTAGACGAAAATGTCGAGGCCATCGCCAACGGGGTTTATCAAACCAAAGCGTGTCATCACTGCCACTATGCCGAACCAACACAACCACAAATCCCGCGGCTGCCCAAGCATGAGATAGCGATCGAAAGTGGTGAGGAGAGCCTCCTAAGCCATGGCTGAAAACAATCACCGGCTTTGGTTGCGACGTCGGTGTCATATGCACAGTCACTTCGGTCGCTCTTGGCGCATCAGGTAACATCAACGGAAACGAAGTAATATCAATAACAGCAGGCTCTGCGTGAACGGGGAGTAAGCAAGCCACCATCAGTACCAATCGCAAACCTTGTATAAAGCGCAATCTAGCCACCTCTAATAAGCTCATCCTATACAATCATAGCCAATCATTACGCTAGTGGTACGACCAGAACGCGAAATCTTCAGATCATTGGCGACTCATAATTAGCATAAAATGCTAAAAAATAGCACTTATAGCCAACATCCTATTCATAACCCCCAACCAAGTGTGACCATAGTCACATTTAACACACATCACTAATTAGTGATGATAGTCACACTTATGTGGCTGGTTTTTTGTATATAAAACCTAGACTTGCGAACTATCTATAATTTCGTTTCTAAACGGTACAGACTATTGATGACCTAAATTTGAGTGATTTCCAACTCACAGTTGATGGGAAAGTCAACAATATAATCCGCTAGACTGAGGTTAATTATCTATAGAAATCAGTAAATTAGTGGGTATATTTTTTCGCTTGTCACCACGATTTTTATTCTGTAACTTGCATAGCCGAAGGAATGAAGACAGGTGAGTGTTTATGGTATTACCTATGGTTTGTATGTTTGCGTTTACAGTTTGGATGTATGCCTCCATTTTTCTGCATACCAAACGTCTAGCGCAATGGAACCAAGCCCCCTTTGGCGTACTCACAACAATTAATCGCATTCACTACTCATGTATTAGTCGTGAAAGCTGCGAGTTCTTACCCAAGGGACACATTGAATGGTTGATCGATAACCACTACGCGCAATTTGAAACCACAACATCAGCTAGCCATTTATGCAATGATTTGGATGCCAAGCTGGTGCTGACCAAAAAATGGTATCGCTTTTTTGATCAGCTAACCGTTGATTTTGACTACAGAAACCCTATTAGCTCTGATTCAGTCTAGAAATAAGCGCCGTCTAGGTAAACCTCTCCAGATGGCCATTTTTCTTTCGCATTGACGGCGAGTACCATCACTTTGTCACCAATGCCCCACTCTCCACTCTCTGCCATCAAGTGCAAGTTTTCCACTTTTTGATAGCCTGTTGAGCCATACACTTCGGTCTCCCCAAAGAGCACTGAAAACGCCATCCCTAAGGCTTTTTGTTTTTCATGTAGATGCTTCAATAGCAAATGAACAAGGCCTTGTCCTCGATAGGCGGGCAACACACAGACTTCTGATACACCACCAATGGCGATGACTTTGTCATTCACATTAACGGTACGCTCATGCAAAGCAATATGTGCCACGACTTCATCTTGGTCGCCCAAGATATACCACCGATGCTGAGGAAGCTGATTATAATATCGCTGCGTCTTAAACCGCGCATTATGCGCACCGACAAAACACGTGCTTAACAACGTTCGTAATTTAAGGTCTAGCTCATTATCAACGTTGCTATCAAGGATATATTTTACGTCCATTTTTTATCATCCAATTTGAGTCAGTACGGCAAAACTACACTAACTAATAAAGCAATAACTTGATTTAGTTACAAAAAATGGATTTAAGCTAGAATGCGAAGCATTCTACTGGACGAAGAATCGGCATAAAAACCAGATATAAACGCTGGCCACTCAGTTAAGAAAAACTTATCCAAAGGAAAAAATCAATCGTTTGTCACTCCCCACTTATTTCAGGGATAGTAGCCCTACAAACCCGAGATGAGGAGTAAAGTGATGAATCTATCCCATGAAACGCTGATAAATACGCAACGTAGCAAACAGACACTTCGCCAAGCTTTTCGCCTTATAGTTAAGAGCGCGTTAACCCAAGTGCGCCAATGGCGTCATAACTATCGTTCTCGTCGACACCTTGCCGATCTACCTCAACACCTACGTGACGACATTGGTTACGATAACAAAACGATTCTAGATGAAACACGCAAACCTTTCTGGCGAGAATAGGGTTTTAACATCACATGAGACCGCCTTCTACAGGCAAGGTCTCATGTGATTTTTGTAATGCTAATCGTCGCAAACACACCAGATGATGGTAGATACCCTCATCGCTTTCTTCCTGACGCGTAAAGGCCATCACCTTCACGAGTGACCATCGAGTCTAGGGAAATGTGAGAGTCGCGCAAGCCTGTATATTGGCCTAGCGATAACGTCCTTCAAAGCTCATATCTTTACTGACACACTGCAAAAAAGCGTCAACGACATACGGATCATAGAGACGATTTCGCCCAGCTTTAATCACATTAAGCGCTTCCACTTTTCCTAACGATTTTCGGTATGGCCTATCGCTGGCCATTGCATCGAAAGTGTCTGCAACCGCGATGATCCGCGCTTCCAGCAAAATATCCGCCCCTTTCAAACCATGCGGATACCCCGAACCGTCGAAGCGCTCGTGGTGCTGCTCTACCATTTGAATAATTGGCCAAGGGAAATTCACATCTTTAAATATACTTGCCCCCATTTCAGCATGACATTTAAGCAACTCATATTCTGCGGGTAGTAACTTCCCTATCTTATTCAAGATTTGAGATGGTATGACCAATTTACCAATATCATGAACAAGCGCTCCTACGACGAGTCCCACACGCATGTTCTCGGTAAGTTTTAATTGCAACGCTATCTGCTCACAAATATGTGCCACATTACGTTGGTGAGACGAGGTGTACTCATCCCTCATTTCTAATGCACGAGAAATCGCGCCGAGCATGTTGAGAAGAATATCGTGCGGCGAGTTAGAACTAAACGTGAATATCTGGTCATTGTAAGCACTTTCAATCGTATCGATTTTGGCTTGTACCGCTGGCCAGAGAGTACTGACCATGTCATACAGCACTTCAACTTGGCGTTCACTGTAATTGGAATCAGCATTACCAAAACCGACCACGGCGCGCACAACGTTTCCCATTTTGACAGGCAGATTAAAATGTCGGTACAACTTTGGAGCCCCCTGAGGTAAAGGCCCTTTCTCACATTTTAACCGTTGATAATCATTGTGAATGACAGGTTTTTGCTCACGGATACAATCTCCCCAGTGTCCCACTTCCCCTAGCACTTTCGCGTGTTCATAAATTGTCGGGCAATGCTCTATGACGCGTTTCGACCAGACATTAGGCTCCAATACTTGGGTTACCTGATCGAAGTAATAGATATAACCCAGCTCGGAGTGGGATGCGTCCACAAGGAAGTCGATCAAGTCACAGCAAAAGTCATGCTTGGAGAGGTACCTTTTGTCTAGTAACAGCTCGATGTCCATGATCGTCCCCTCGAGTGTTAAACGGGTTCACAGCTCAAACCAAACATCCAAGTTTCATTCAGCATCATTTTCCTTTACTCAGCGGGCTAATTACGCCGTTCACTCTGTTTAAACTAAATTGCTTTCATATTAATAAGCTTAGGAAGCATTGTTAGCGAGCTCAAGGGCACATTTGCAAAGAACAAAGGCCAAGGACTTCCACACGCGCTTGCATCAAATCGCGATGATCAATTTGAACCCACGCTCATTTTCCTTAATCCACGCGCTACAAAATGCTACCAAGCTAACGGGATGAGACATAATTCATACTGAATGGCCATCTTTTGCGCTAAAACTGTTTATGAGCAATACATATTTCACAACTAGTCAGCAAGTAACTCGCAGAACATTGATTTCGCGTACATATTCACATAACGTATCAATCTAAACATACAACAAGGCTACGCTATGAAAAACTTTTTGAAATCCGCTCTGGTTGCCTTGGCCTTTGCTTTCCCTGCCTTCGCAGCAGAAGAAACAGAGGCTTGGTACCTTTCAAATGGTGATGAGTACTTAGTACAAGAAGCACTGCATGAATCACTTTATGCACTTTTGTCAATCTCGGAGGGCGATGAGGTCTCTGTTTATCTCTTCTTTGACGACGAAGACTGCCTCACCGAAGATGGTGATGTCTACGAGCACAACCCATTACTGATCAATGGCCAACTCGTCAAGATGTCACAGTATTGCGATGATATCCGTCGTTACTTCTTCCCATCATCTGAAGCAGGTAGAAAGCATCTTATTGATCAGTTCATTAAGAAAAATGTCGTCGAAATTAAGTCACACGATGACAGCTTCCGTACCCTGTTCTCAGCGAAAGGCTTTACCAAGCTCTACCGTAAGATGCTCTTCGAGAACGAAGCGATCTAACTCGACGTTAGACAGCACACATGCAAGAAGCACCGCAAATCGCGGTGCTTTTTATTCTTTAACAGCCAGTTCACTCAAACCCGTGTCTGCATCATAATCGCGACGTAAGGTCACCCCCACGCCGCAGTCGCACCGCCTATGGTTTTACCATCCGCGCATATCCAACTCATTGTGGATCAATGTGACACATTGCGAGGCAAATAGCATCTTAGGACCCAAACTGATCTTTTCTGTACCTAAACGCTTTAAGCTATTAAACGATTTCTTCGGCATGGGAATATGGTCAGTTAATAGGAAGCAAGGATTTGCAGCAATCTCTGCGTCACGCATAGGCTCGCCTTTTTTATCCATCATGTAGAGTTGATGGTCCTCTGACAGCTCTGCGACAAGCTTTTCAAAGCTGATCGTTCGCACCGTTAAGCCAGGCTCAACGTCTCGACACTGCTCTTTACTCATACCCACTGACTTATCAAGGGCAGAGGCCACTTTTTTAAGTAACGCTTGCTCATGAAACCCACCGAGTTCCGTAAGGCGGTTTACGTCAAACGTCACTGTTCGCGAGAAATCTTTCGTGCTCTCAAGCACCACATACACCATCACATCTTCACGATGAGATTGAGCGACGAACATCGCGTTCATCAGCGTGTGCGCCATTATCTCACTGTGCGCATCCTCCCCCACTCCAGCCAGCATCTGCTGACTATCGGTCGATGCCGCGCGCGCGCGTAAAACAAAAGATCGCATCACTGTGTTCCTATCATTACCTATTCTAAACTGGCGCTACTTTACCGTAAGCGGCAGCATACGGCGACTATTACTGCACAGTAGAAAAAAGGCGGCGCTCACTGCGCCGCCAAAACGGTTAATGTAACTCAAACACCAAGGTGATCGCGGCCGTGTTTTGGTGACTTTCAGTAACTACTCGTGCGCGTTTTTTCAGTGATAAGACTGATAATTCGATCCTCACAGTAATGGATGCACAACATTTACTAGTTCAAATTTATTGAACACATCTAAATCAGTTAAATTAATCCTATGCACTTCATTTACTTCACATATCCAATAATTTTTATTATTTAATTCAATAAATTTGAACAACACAATTTCAAGGACTATTCAGTCTCCAGTACCAAATATGCAACCATTCTCACAAACAAGACACTATTGAACCAAGATCACATAGGCAACACATCAACCAACTGATTAAATCATCACCTGCCATGACTTATATCAATAAGACTCATAGCCAGATCCATAAGAATTTAGTTATGCACGACAAATACGGATTAGTGCCGGATTTTCAGTCAGTTATTTATGCGCCCTGCAAATATCAATATTAATTGGGTGCACATCACCACCAGTCAGCTATCGGTAGGGAAATGAGACATGAGCGGTAATCGAAAGACGTACGCCTCCAATATCAACTTGATCTCCACAACAACCCCAGAAAGTCATATCACTTATTGCAACGATCACTTTTGCCAAGTGGCGGGATATGAAAAACAGTCGTTGCTCGATCAGCCACATAACATGATTCGCCATCAGGATATGCCCAAGGCTGCATTCAAACAGATGTGGTCTTACATTCAAAATGGGAACAGTTGGATGGGTCTGGTTAAGAATCAATGTAAGGATAGCCAGCACTACTGGGTTTCGGCATTCGTGACGCCCATACATAACGCTCAAGGCGAGATACACGAATATCAGTCAGTGCGACACCTTCCTAACGACGACCAGATAGCGCGCGCTGATACTCTCTATAAAGGGCTGCAGAAAAATGTCTCACCACGTCAATGGCGTATGTCTTGGCTCAAAGTGGCGGGTGCACTGCTACTCATTCAAAGCTTATTGTTACTCGGCATGACTATCGGCTCAGACAGTCTGCTCAGCACGTTTATCGGCTTACAAGCATTGGTGACCATCGGCATTGGTGTCGGTTTAGTCTTTTATCATCAACGCCACCAAACACTAGTTGAGCAAGCTAGACAGGCTTATCACAACCCACTGATGGAGCAGCCTTACACTGGCTATTTTGACGACCATTCAGCCATCGAACTTGCGCTAATGATGAAGAAAGCGGAACTCCGCGCTGTGGCTGCTCGTGCATCCGAAACGACTGATCAAATTCTTCGCTCAGCGGAAGAAGAACAAGCCAACTGCGAATCAACGCAGCACAACCTCGCGAAGCAAAGCGATGATACTCAGACCATTGCCGCTGCAACTGAAGAGTTGTCTAGCTCGATCAACGATGTGGCAACCAATGCGGAATCCGCGGCGGAAAAAGCCTCGCAAACACATGATACGGCGACGCGTGGACTTGAGGTCATGCATTCAACAGAAAGTGCGATTGGTCATCTCAGCGAAAACCTTGATCAGTCACAGCACATCATCGAGCAGCTGTTACAGGAAACACAAACTATCGATGGTATTTTGGAGATCATCACTGGGATAGCGGAACAAACAAACTTGTTGGCACTCAACGCCGCGATAGAAGCAGCCCGCGCTGGCAACGCTGGGCGTGGTTTTGCCGTTGTCGCCGATGAAGTTCGCAATCTCTCGGAAAAAACGCGACTCTCTGTCACAGACATTCAAACCATGATTTCCAACTTGCAAGCCACAACAACACAAGCGACTGAGATCATGCAGAAAGGACAAACACTCTCTGAAACCTGCCGCACCAATGCCACTCAGAGTGCGCAATCTTTCGAAGAGATTGTCACCAACATGGCGCAAATTACCGAGCGAAGCGGACAAATCTCCGTTGCGATGTTACAGCAATCCGCTGTCACTCAAGAAATCGCCGAAAACCTCCATGGCGTTAAAGCCACAACAGACAACACGGTTGAACTCTCAGAAATTTCTGTCAACAACACGGAACATTTGGTGCAACGGCTGCAAAGTCTCTCTCGGCTTATTCATCAGTTCGAACAGTAAAGTGCAAAAAGGGCGAGTCCCTCTCGCCCTTTCAATCCTCTGCTATATCGTCGCTGCAGGCTGTGTGGTGGATGGCAAGAACTCAGTAATATCTACCGTATCGATTTGCGATTTCTTCATATATTGCTCTGCATACTGCTGATAAATACCTTCTTCCAAAAATAACCTAAACAGATCTTTATCAAGGTGCTCTTCTTCGACCATGAAGTACATAATGCGTAACGCCTCAGTCAGTGTTTTCCCTTTCTTATAGGGGCGATCTGACGCAGTCAACGCTTCAAACACATCGGCGATTGCCATCATGCGCGCCGTTAATGACATTTGCTCGCCCCTCAGCCCTCTTGGGTACCCAGTGCCATCCATCTTTTCATGATGCCCTCCGGCAATGTCTGGTACTGCCGCAAGATGGGGAGGGAAAGGGAGTTCTTCAAGCATAAGAATCGTTTGAACAATGTGGTCATTTATTTTATGCCGCTCTTCGTTATTCAAGGTGCCACGCCGAATACTCAAGTTATAGAGCTCGCCACTATTTTGCATTAACGCTAGGGGAGTTAAATTGAAGCGTGCGTAGCGCGATTGGTCAACCTCGCTATTATGCGTGATACAGTGCTCCGGTTTGTTCGCGAGTAGAGGCTCTTGGGTAGGGAGCTCTGGTGCCGGTGCAGTGTAACGCTGCAATGCAAGGTGCCCGACACCCAATCGGTCATTCAGGGTTCTTGTCCATGTTTGTTTACCGATATCCTCCAATCTCGCGATGTCTGCGTCAGACATAAACTCGCCACCGACATTGCATTTAGCCACGAAGGCAAACTGCTCATCATACTCAGCCCATCGCTGCTTCAAATCAAGATAACTCACAGGTTTACCGTTAGCTAATGCCTGCCAATAGGCGACTTCCGCATCACGTTTTAAGACTTCAAACCGCATCCTGATCTCATGAATCCGGTCATAAATCGTTTCTAACTTTGTTGCTTTATCCACTATGTACTCGGGGGTAGTCACTTTTCCGCAATCGTGAAGCCAAGATGCGACAAAGAGCTCTTCCCACTGTGTTTCATTGAGATTAAAGTCTTCAAACTTGCCGCCTCGTTGACGCTGTGCTGATTGCGCCAACATTTTTGTTAATGCCGGTACACGTTCACAATGCTTACCCGTGTAGGGTGACTTGGCATCGATCGCCTTCGCTATCAAGCGAATAAAGGCATGCATCAATGCCTTTTGGTGTTCTACTAACTGGCGGTTTTCGATCGCGACGGTAATGACACCGCTGAGCGCTTCCAAAAAGGATAATTGCTGTGGATTAACTTCGACACCGGAAGCATCGTGGAACACCATCAATCCCACTCTCTCCCCTTCTTTATTCATCAATGGGCAAGCAAGATAAGAGTACGATTCTCCCTCAACCGTAAATGGACCTTGCGCAACACGCGTCAGTGATGCCAATGCAGCCTGCAAGGGGTGTTCGACATCATCAATGCAAGCCGGCATCTTTAACCACGACCCTCGCGAGGCAACGACAGTCATTTTATCGTCTTCTTTGAGATAGATTGCCGCGGCTGGCTTTTTGGAAATCAAAATAAGCTCTTCTAGATACAAGCCAATCAATCGCTGGAAGTTGTCTTCTTTCCCAACCATCGCGGAAACGTTGGCAAACTGCTCAATGGTTTGCTGCAACTGATGGGTGGTATGACTTAGCTGGTACACTTCAAGCACATTGGAATTCACCCGAGACGCGCGATCAAAATCAAAACCCATGATGGCCTCACTTTGACGTTTAAGCGCGTTCAATGGCCGAGAGATAAAGCCAGAAACCCATAGGGCGACAGGAATCGACAACACAATAATGAAAAATGAGATAAGAATTGTCGCGTCGCGGCTTGCTTTTGCCTCACTTAATAGTTCGTCGGTCGGCGTCACAATCGCTAGCGATACATCCGCAATCCCCAAATGCAACGTTTTGAGATCGGTACGCCAACTCACTCCCTCTTGCTGCACATGACGTACCCCTTCTTCGGTTACGCCAGCAAGGTCTCGAATGACAGGGTGAGAACTTTCACTAAGACGTTGCAGGCCATCGCCTGCTTCATTCAATAGCATCTGTGGATCACTGTGTGCTAACAGATACTGTCTCGGGCCAAAGAGTAAGACTTCGGTATTTGGCGAAAACACCTGCCCCTCGAGTTGCGCAGACAATCGCGATAAGGCGATATCAACCCCGACAACCTGATGTTTATCTACACTGGTTTGGGCGAGGGTAAAACCGATATCTTTGCCGGTAAAAAAACGATACGGCGGGGTCACAATCACCCCTTGCTCGCTCCGAGCCATGCGATACCATGTGCGTTCGCGGGGATCATAAGGGTACGGACGAGGTGGTGTCGCGAGCTGCTCGCGCACCTTGGAAAAAAAGCGTATTTCACCCGTCCCTTGATTCACCGTGTTAACCATCAACGCGGCTTCTGGTGGCGCAGCAACTTGCGCTCGCTCTTCATCGTCATTTAAGGCGCGCACTAGGTAGAAGTTCCCCGCTCCATCACCCATATACATGGCGGTCAAGGCATCGTGCTTTTCAAGCACCGCTTGAAAATAGGTCAGCCAACGATGCTCTTGACGCATGATCTCTTCAATAGAAGGCGCAAATGCCCCCAGCGCAGCGGTGGCAGAAAGCGCGCCATTCAACAACGCTTGTGTTTCAACCTGTATTTTTTCAGTCACCGTTTCGAACAAAACATGTTGATTACTTTCGACAATTCGGCTGGTTTTAACATAATTGAAAGTCGCAACTGAAAGGCCAGACAGGCACAAAACCAGAATCATGATTGTGGCGATATGTATCTGAAGCGGGAAGCGTTGCTGTTTCAATGTTGAGAAGGCACTGTTAAGCATTTTATCCATACCTGCTTGATTCTACTTACTTTATAGCCTAGTTCATTCCCGCCATTCTGCGCCCTTTCATTATGCAAACTGTTACGTTTACGCCGCGCCAATCAAAAGAAAAGGCAGCACTTGGCTGCCTCCTCCCCCTTGCCGCCCGTTATTCGGCAAAGTTTAATTGATAACCCATTGGCCATCGGCACTGTTTAACACCACCTGTTGCGGCAAACTGCCATCGTAAAACCAGATTTCAGCTAAGTAGCGCATCTCTACCTCGCACAATGCTAACGCGATCTCTGCTTTACCCTCATTCAATGCCGTCGATGCAATCTTTGAGTTGTAATGAGGGACAAGGTCTCCATTCTCTGCCTCCGTGTAGGCTTCATACACCGTCAGGTAAGCGCGCTCAGTCGTGGTCGCAGAGATATCAACCGTTAAAGTAGACATGGCGATCGGGTCATAGTCAGTGCCTTCCGGTGCGATCAAATCGCGTGTTTGAATAACCTCTGCCGATGGCGTTGGTGCCACGGGGGCTGGTGCAACCGGAGAGGTACCAATATCACCGCCACCGCCGCCTCCACCACCACATCCAACGAGAGTAAACATCATCGCAGTACTTACTAGTAATTGAATATTCATGACGGGCTCCTTACTCTACAAAAATTTTGCCGTTGGTGAAGTTCATGTACCAATCGAGGTTTTCTTTATTGCCCGACTCACAGTACTGTTCGAAATCTGGATACGCTTGCAGCAAATCGACGCGCTCTTGCGGCCACTGCCATTCGTCATACACCATGATGGCCCATGGCAGATTGTTGGCTGTTAAGAAATAACGACCAGCACTGGCGTCACTGCTGTCGTCCCCTTGCTGAAAGTAACTCGTATTGAATTTTTCCGTCGGTGCTTTATTGGGCAGGTGCACTTCCATCGAGCGTCCAGGTAGCTCACTAAAGATGCTGCCGTGATAGCGATTTTCCGTTGCAAAAATAAAGGGGTCATAAGGCATATCACCAATCGTCCCTGTATCGACCGGATTGTTAAAGCTGACATGGAGTTCAAATGGGACCTTGCTGCCCTTATTGCAATTTGCTTGCGTTTTGAAGAACTGACACTCGCTATTCACGGCCGTCTTGGTGTTATCAAAAATAATGAAGCTCGCATCAGAGGTACCAGACTCTAAGTTCGCACTCGTCTGCTGTACGCCATCAATGATCAAGCGTGTACGCGTCAGATCAATATTCTCTGGCGCAACGCCGGGAATCCGCACCGCAAATCCATTGTGATAATCGGCACCCACCGCCACCAACTCTCCATGGACTTTGGTCTTCGCGACCATGCCTTCTTTAAGGGTTTCAGTCACACCATAACGAACCACGACATCATTGAGATCAAAGTCATCCACTAACGGCCAGTTATCTTCGTAGGCGAGTGTCACCAAACTCGACTCGGACGGAAAATAGCGTCTTGTGGTATCGACATCATCAATCACAACCGCTTGATCTTCGACTTCACCGGATTTGGCACCACCGTCAAAAGAGAGGCCTGTTTGATTGGAGATACGAAAACGTGCCCAAGTGTCCCCGGCTACCGCATCAATCGGCACCTCTATCACGCGAACATTATTGCCTGCTGAAACCGTCGTATCTGACAACACCTGTTCAGACTCGCTGAAAGTACCATCTTGGTTCCAATCCACCCAAGCAACAACGTAGCCTGTGCTATTGGCATACATATTTATAATACTATCGAGGCCCGGTTCAATCGCACTGACAATCGCTGCACCGCCTTCATCATTCTCACCGACATCGTCATCCGCGAGTTTTAATTGCGCGTCGGGATTGTCAGGATCCACCGTGTTATCGGCCGCTGTGGTTCCTAAATCGCCATCAGGCTTTGCAACACCAAACCAAATCGCGTCATCAATTTCATGACGAGGGCCATTGGATTTTAGCGTTGTCGAGTAAGAGTCCGGCGCATCACCAAAGTCAAAACCAGAGTCTTCGTCAATGATTGGTGCTTGAGCACAGCGTGCACCATCATTTTTAGTCGAAAACGGGCCGGCTGCGAACATCTCCGCAGTCACATCATTCGGGTCACGATCTGCACCAAGGTTGATACGAAAAATAAAGCCATCACTGTTGCGCGACATGTAATAGTTACCGTCCACATCGAAATAGCCCGCACCGAAAGTGCCTGTCACACCCGTATCACCCACACTGGTTGCTTCACCCGTGGTCAAATCAAACTGGTGCAAAATGCCTGTTTTGTTATCAACACCGTACATTTGGCTATCAACCGGGTTAATGGCAAAATCGGTCAACTGTACCGAAGCATTACTGGTAATGCGTTGCGCAGTGAGTTGCGCTTCAGGATCACTGTCTAACGGTGCCAACGGAATTTTGTATAAGCCAATGCCCTTGCGGTAGAGATAATAGTGATGCTCATATACATCCCCGACGAAGAAATGATCGTTGGCTGGCAATCCTGACACGTTCAAGTATTGCACTTTAAAGTCATCACCTAGACGCACCACACGGAGATCATCGGTTGCGTAGGCATACATATAGCGGTCAGTAAAGTTAAACCCTACGGCATTCACGCCACTGTTAGTGCCGAGATCACTGGCGAGAACATTGCTGCTGCCTGAGAGTAAATTGACGCCATACACTGAAGCTGGCGCGCCTTGGAAAAGAAAGGCCTTGCTAGGGCAGGAATCGAACGGACCAGCTATTGCTGTATGACTTACCGCTAATGCGACCGTGCCAAGGATGAAAGTAGACTTTTTCATAACGGGCTCCTTGATAAAGTTGCATATCAAAGAGCAAGCGGGATGCCAAAAGAGCAATTTTATTGCGTTTCCAATAAAATCAGCCCCTTAAAGAAACAGTCTCAATATTGAGGACATAATCGCGATTTTGATTTTGCAATTTGAAAGAGCTATTACTCTAATTTTGAGCAGTTTGGCGATGGCACAGCAGTGTATTTGTCCACTCACAGCGCGACAGTTTGTATAAAAACAAAGCGTTAACGTCTAGTTTCTCTCATTTGTAATATAGGAAAACCGTAAATCACTGGCTTCTAGCATGCGCCGGAACTCTTCAGTCAGCCAATGCGCCACCTTGCTTGTTGCACCATCGCGCCGCTTCACAACCCCGACTTCCACGATGAGCGCTTGCTGAATATGCTGCGGACAAAGCTCTACCACTTCGTCTTTAAACCAATCAGACTCAGAGACATGTGATGGCACCAAGGCCCACCCCAAGTTGCGAATCACCATTTCAGTAATGAAGAAATAACTGTCAATATGCCAATGGTTCGCACTGAGGGGTTTATCGCGACCCACCCCTGTTCGGTCACAAATGACCAACTGACGATGGGCTTGCAGTTCGGCAACGGTTGGCGCTGAAGACTGTGCTAAAGGGTGTGTTGGCGAGACGATTAATCGTTGATCAAACTGCCCTACGGACTGGAAATCCAGATTGTCGGGTAAATCACCATGTCGGAACATTAAGCCAAAGTCTGCTCGCCCTTCCATGACCGCTTGAAGAACATCGTCACGTGAACCGTGAATAAACGTCATACGAATACCGGGAAACTGCTCTTCAAGAGCAACCAAGACTTGATAAAAGGAGCCGACCGGCACGGCCTCATCACCCGCCAGTACTAAAGAAATCTGCTCACTCTGAGCAGCAGTGAGTGCTCGAGAATTCAAGCGCTCACATTGCGCCAACACGGATGTTGCATCCGTCAGCATCTCTTTTCCTAAGTCAGTCAGCACGGGTAACTTGGCGCGACGGTCAAAAAGCTCAAAGCCCAGATCGGCTTCAAGATTGGCAATCGCACTACTCACCCGTGATTGTGCTTTACCTAAGTGCCGTGCTGCGGCAGAAAAGGAACCTAGCTTGGCCGCGGTAACAAATGATTGAAGTTGATCTAATGTCCAGTTCATCGCACTTATCTCCTCACTCAACCCCGCCAATGTATCCGATTTCCGGATGGTAACCAACTTTCATACATCTCTTTGAGTTATATAATCCCCCGCAATTCATCGAATCTTGGTCAAGAGTGTATTCATGCAAGACAACACCATCGCGGTTAACAAATCTGACTCCATCGCAAAAACCTTCTGGCGATTCGCGATCCCCTCACTGGCAGCAATGATCGTCAACGGTCTCTATCAAGTCATCGATGGCATCTTCGTCGGCCATTACATTGGTTTTGAAGGGCTTGCCGGCATCAACATGGCTTGGCCTGCACTCGGTGCCATCATGGGTTTCGGGATCATGATTGGCATGGGCGGGGGAACCCTTATCTCGATTGCCCGTGGCGAAAAAGCGCTCGATAAGGCAAAACTCGCCTTATCGACATCGATTTGGCTCATCATTCTCTTTGGTGCGTTAAGTATGGCGATCTTGCAAATGGGGGGTGAGCGTTTTCTACTCCTTCAGAATGGTGAAGGTCGTCCATTAGCTTATGGGCTCGACTATATTGGTGTGTTTTCTTATGGTGCCGTGTTTTCGATCGCAGCCTGTGCGCTTCCCACGTTGGTAAGAAATGACGATAGCCCAAAAATCGCTACCGCTTTAACCGTCATTAGCGCCTTACTCAATATTGTCTTAGATTACCTGTTTATAGGCGTATTTCAGTGGGGGCTGAAGGGGGCAGCCATCGCGACCTTAATATCGCAAGTTGTCGTGGTCGTCCTTGGATTGGGGTACTTTTTGGTAGCAAGCCAAGCATTAAAACTTCGCCAAGCACCTTTCTCAATCAAAGAAGCGTGGCGCATCGTGACGATTGGTGCCTCTAGCCTACTCATGTTTATCTATTTTGGCTTTATCATCGCCTTTCACAATAGTTTACTCATGAGCTATGGTTCAGCGGTCCATGTGGGTGCTTTTGCCATCATAGGTTATATCGCGACGATGTACTATTTGACCGCAGAAGGCATTGCAGGTGGCCTACAACCTCCTGTCAGCTATTATTTGGGCGCACAGGAGTACGTGAAAATAGAGAAAACGGTCAAGCTCGCGTTCTCAGTCATTCTGGGTGCAGGTCTCCTCACCTTAGCCGTACTAAATGTGTTCCCAGACACCATCATCAACATATTCTCGCGAGGAGACAGCGCACTACTCGAAGCCGCATCTCACGGCATGCGCTTACACTTAAGCGCGATCTTTTTAGATGGTTTCTTGTTTCTTGCGTCGATCTATTTCATGGCGGTCGATAAAGGGGGCAAAGCCTTGGTTATCGCGGCAGGCAATATGGTTGTTCAAATACCTTTCTTGTACGCGCTACCTCAATGGTTCGGCATTGATGGTGTGTGGCTCGCGGTACCGCTTTCAAATGTCGCACTGACGCTCGTCATTGCCCCTATGCTTTGGAAAGATATGAAGTCCCTCTCTAAGCAGCAAGTCCCTGCTGATAGCATCATTGCCTAGCCAAATGACAAATAATCGGCAAAAAAAGCCCAGCCAAATGGCTGGGCTTTCTCTCTTTCACATCGCGCGGCGCTTAGATACCAGCACGTTTGAACAACCCTGCCATCAACGCAGAGCCAGATTTCATCTGTTTGGACTTCGAGGTCAAATCACGGACCAAATCATCCGCTTTAATTTCTTTCGCAATGTAGATCATGGTGCGATAGACATCGCCTGAGTTCTTCACTCGATCTTTATCACTCATAGGTTGAAGCAGTTTCATTGCTTCGCCACCCGATAACTTGTTCTCTACCGCATGAAACTTCACGGCATCTAGCAGGCGATCCATGTCCGCAACGAACTCAGAATTTTCGCCACCTTGCTCTTTAATCGATTTCATCGTGCGTTTGCGCACCATGTTAATCACGAAGGTAGGGCGGTTCATCACTTTGTAAGCAATGAAAGCACCAACTAGCAGCACACCAATCACGCCGAACACCCACACCCAGATTGAAGTTGTCTCTTCTGGAAGTTGGGATACGATCTCTGCGGTGCTGGCTATGGACTCTGGTACATCAGACATATTTTGAAACCTTTCTAACTCTAAAACTGTAACGTCGATACATTATGCCCTCTACCTCGCAGAAACCATGCTATTTATCAAATTTCTTTCGAATAGGGCGACACGCGTCAAGATTATAACAATCTCTTATAAAATCCACCCCTTTCGTCTTGAAAAATTCACCTTCAAAACCGCTTATTTTTCACCCCGAATCGGCGCATTCACCTAGGATGATCAGTAGGTGTGGTACAGAGAGGCGAATAATGAAAAGACGACAGCTATTGAAGTTATCTGCATACGCCGCAACCTGTTTCATTTTTTCTAATCCAATTCAGGCTTTTATGGCATGTTCGAAGTACGACCAATTTGGTGTCCAGCTTTGTGAAGCGGGCATTTTATCACCGGTATTTGCGAAACATATTTCTCCTCAACATCACACCTTTTTTATTCAATGGAGTTGGGCTGCCAGCTTAGAAACCATATTGCACTATTACGGTTTACAACTTTCCCAAACCGAAATAGCGGCACAGCTGTGGGGAAAAATAGACCAACAACCGCTTGCCGAAAATGAAATATTGCGCAGTTTCAATCGTGAATGGACCGATACTAATGGACAACGCTTCAGGATAGATTGTGAACCCCTCGCGCATACGCCCTTAAATGCGGCAGAAGATTTGAGTAAGAACCGGCCGGTGCTGATCATCTCTTCTGGTCACGCTATGGTACTGACCGCCATTCGCTATCGGCAAATTGACAATGGACGGCAGCAGATCATTGATGCCAATGTCAGTGACCCTTGGCCACAAAACGCAAAAAAACAGCTCAGCGCCAGAGAATGGCAAGAAGCGAAGTTACTTGCACGTATTAGAGTCAGTCGGTTATGACGCGATTAACGTGTCTCTTTGAGTAGTTTGAGGTGGCTTGAGTATAAACATTTTTACTTTTTAACTGGGATGATTTTTCATCTATCCCGGTAATTATCCTAAATTAACAACAATACCCCGTTCAAAATAACCACAAATAGAACAAATAATTAACAACACCTACCGAGTTAAATAACACCTATTGATAAAGTGGTTTATTTGTGACGCTAAACAGCGTAAATATAGGCTAAAGAAAATGCCTTTGATATGTGATTTGTCGCATTAATTATACTCAAGCCACCTCCTCCTGATGAGTCTACGTATAAAGCGGTTAAACAGAGAACAATCCAACAAATACATCTCAAAGTCATTTTAAAATAAAACTCCACAGGAGAAACCCATGCTCAACATTGCCTTTTTTAGTGCAAAGGGTTACGACGAAACGTCATTTAACCA
Organism: Thaumasiovibrio subtropicus; assembly: GCF_019703835.1. Lineage (NCBI taxonomy): Bacteria > Pseudomonadati > Pseudomonadota > Gammaproteobacteria > Vibrionales > Vibrionaceae > Thaumasiovibrio > Thaumasiovibrio subtropicus. Next base: position 1,721,668 of record NZ_AP023055.1, read on the forward strand.
AGTTAATCAAGATTTTAACTACCAGCTTCATTACCATGATTTCCGTCTATCGACGAAAACAGCAAAGATGGCCGATGGCTGTGAGGTGGTCTGCGCCTTCGTCAACGATGATCTTTCCGAACCCGTCTTGACCCGCCTCGCGCTTCAAGGAACACGGTTAATTGTGATGCGCTGCGCGGGCTATGATCGCGTTGACCTTGTTGCTGCCCAAAAACTGGGAATTCGCGTCGCTCGCGTACCTGCCTATTCTCCAGAGGCTGTCGCCGAGCATACCGTTGGCTTGATGATGACGCTTAATCGTCGTTTTCATAAAGCTTATCAACGTACTCGTGATGCGAACTTCTCCCTTGACGGTCTAGTTGGCTTCAACTTTTATGGCAAAACCGTCGGTGTTATCGGCACAGGAAAGATAGGCATTGCCACCATGCGGATCTTAAAAGGGCTCGGTATGGACGTATTGTGCTTTGACCCATTTGAGAACCCACAGGCATTAGAAATGGGCGCAAGATACAGCTCGTTAGACGAAATCTACGCTAAAGCCGATGTCATCACTTTACATTGCCCAATGACACCGGATAATTACCATCTTCTCAACGCAAATGCCTTTGGTAAAATGCGCGACGGCGTCATGATCATCAACACTAGCCGTGGCGGTTTACTCGATGCAGATGCCGCGATAGAAGCACTGAAAGCGAGCCGCATTGGTGCGCTAGGACTTGATGTTTACGAGGAAGAGAAAGAGCTGTTCTTCGAAGACAAGTCGAATGATGTCATTACCGATGATACGTTCCGTCGCCTCTCCGCCTGCCATAATGTTGTCTTCACTGGGCACCAAGCCTTCTTAACCGAAGATGCATTGGCCAACATCGCGACTACAACGCTACAAAATGTCAGCGATTTTGCGCAAGGGAAAAGCAGCGACACCGTGCTCGTCTGATATTCGCAACTCTCACTTGCAGCGCATGGACTCGAATGCGCTGCAATTATTTAGGAATACGACACCATGTCCAACATACTCACCGTTATCGTAGGTTCGCAAAATCCCGTCAAAGTGAGCGCCGTCAAGAATGCGCTGCAGTCCGTTTACCCAGATGCGGACATCGAGTGCCAAGGCGTCGACGCGCCATCCGGTGTGCCCGATCAACCCATGACCGCCGCAGAAACTCGCGCTGGCGCGTTGAACCGCATGCATTTTTGCCGCAACCATCATCATGCTGACTTTTATGCGGCGATTGAAGGTGGGTTAGAAGTGCTGGAAGATGGTCCTGTCACCTGTGCTTATGTGGCAATTGCGGATAACCAAAGAACGTCAGTAGGGCGCAGTGCTGCCTTACCCCTTCCTCAAGCCGTCTATGATGGCCTCGTCGCTGGAGATGAGCTCAGTGATGTAATCGACGCCCAATTTGGTACGCAAAACATCAAACACAAAGAAGGCGCAATGGGGCTACTCACCAATGGCCTAGCAACACGAGAATCCACCTATCGCCAAGCGCTGATTTTGGCTCTCGCCCCCTTTATGCACCCGCTTAGCTTTTCTGCATAACAACGCTAAGTTATCGTCTCGACGGCAGGCTTTCCTCCCAAGCCTGCATATTAACATCCCCTACCAGCACCATGATAAGACACGAACGCTGATCAGGCTTGCGGGCATTGTTTGAGGATAGCGGCAACAATCCAACCCAATAAAGCGCTGCTATACTGATACTTATTCTTAATAAGCACCAGAGTATCCTCCATGCAAATCCCTGATAAACCAGAGAATGAAGAAAGTCGACTTGCAAGCCTACGCGGTCTCAAGGTGCTAGATACCGAGCCTGAAGAACGCTATGACCGCATTACACGATTAGCAAGGCGCTTGTTTAACGTCCCGATCGCGTTAGTCAGTTTGGTCGATGAAAACCGCCAATGGTTCAAGTCTTGCTTTGGGCTTGACGTCACCGAGACGCCTAGAGACATCTCATTCTGTGGCCATGCGATTTTAGATAACAAACCGTTCATCATCGAAGATGCCCGAGAGGATTCACGCTTCGCCGATAACCCGTTGGTAACAGGTCCGCCTCACATTCGCTTTTATGCGGGTATTCCTCTTGTTCACGAAGATGGCGAAAAACTGGGTACACTGTGTATCATTGATAGCGAACCTCACACCCTTTCCTGTGAAGAGATTGAAGATCTCATTGACCTCGCCAAAATGGCCGAGAGAGAGCTGGCAGCGTCAAAAAATGCGGCACTAGATGAGTTAACGCAGATTTCTAACCGACGTGGCTTTATGGCACTCGCGAGCAAAAGCATCACTTACTGCAAAGTGGCTCAATACCCTTTCTCAGTGGCCTTTCTCGATATCAATGACTTCAAACCCATCAATGACAAGTTTGGTCATCAAGAGGGCGATTTTGCCCTGCAAACCTTCGCTAACTTAATGCGCGTCAGCTTCAGAGAATCGGATGTTTTCGCCCGAATTGGTGGCGATGAATTTGTCATCTTCATGTCGGGCGCGTCTAGGAATGTCGCTCAGGTTGCACTCAATCGCTTTAGAGAAAGTGTAAAAAGTTTCAATAAAGAGGCTAATCGTGGCTACGATCTCTGCTTTAGTGAGGGGATTGCTTCAGCCAAGCCCAACGAAGATGTGTCACTGGAAGCGATGCTAGAAGAAGCTGACAAAGCCATGTATAAGCACAAACAGCGATTCAAAACAGCGTAGTGACACTCGCATAGAAAAAGGGGCTTTTTGCCCCTTCTTAACGCCTTAGACTCAAACCACCTCAAGATACATAGAGAGGTCGCTTTACAGCATCTACACCACTTCATCCGCAGGGAAAATGACCCCCGTCTGACTGCGTGCTTCTGTGAGGATTCGACTTGTCAGTTTCGAGCGCATCACCGCTTCGCGATCGACCATCCCCGTCAACACTTGCTCAGCAAAAAATGCCGCTTCGTACTGCATGGAATTTTCAAACTGATCAACCGAAATCAGTTGGGCTTGCTCGCCTCGCGGTTTCCACCAGATTTTATCCAACTCGGAGATCTGCTCGATAATCAGTGTGCCTTCCTCGCCTTGAATCTCACTGTGAAGACCGGAATCAGAGACCTTAGAGTGCTGAATAACCACATCAAAGTCGAGATAGCGAAGCATCACTGTGCCATGACCATCAACACCGGAGTCCAATAAGCGCGCTGTTGCGGTGACGGACGTCGGCGCTGAGAATAATGAGGCTGCCGTTGCGACACAGTAAAAGCCGATATCGACCAATGAACCATTGGAAAAAGCGGGATTAAAGGTATTGGGGTTCTCACCATTGAGGTATTTTTGATAGCGGGAAGAGTACTGACAATAGTTAAAGACCGCTTTATGAATCGGCCCCAACTTAGGCAAGCACTCTTTGAGAATCGCCATGTTTGGCAAGTAATCAGTCTTAAATGCCTCAAACAACACCACATTGTATTGCTTCGCAGCCGCATAAAGGGCTTCGACTTCGCGGCGATTTGAGCCAAGCGGTTTTTCACAAATGACATGCTTACCCGCGGCCATCATCTGCATGGCTTGATCATGGTGAAGGGAGTTAGGGCTCGCAATATAGACAGCGTCTATCGTCGTCGCTTTGGCCAATGCATCAAGCTGATCGTAACATTGGATGGTATTAGGCTCCGTCACAAATTGACTCGCAAAACGTTCAGCAGAGGTCATTGAACGCGAGTAGACCCCGGCCAATTGCCACTGTTCCGTTGCCAATGCCGCCTGAACATACCTTTCCGTTATCCAGTTTGTGCCGATGATAGCGAACTTCAACATCACATCGCTTCCTTGCAGAGTACCAAAAACATCAGTCTAACGAATAATTTACGCAATAACCAAAGTCTGCTTCAAAAAAATGTCAAAATCCGTCTTCATCTTTAAAAAAAGGGCTGACACATAACTACCATTAATTCATATAGTTACGAAAAAACCATAAACACCAAGGGTGCGAGCAGTGACGTGATCACTCCACATAGTACCAAGGCCATCGAACTCATTGCGGCATCTTGGTGATGTTCTTCGACGGCACGTGCAGTACCCAATGCATGTGACACAGAACCAATGGCCAATCCACGCGCAATCGGTGATGAAATGCCCATCATACGTAGAATGGGATAGCCAAACAGGGCGCCGAATAGCCCGGCCACCAGCACCATCAAGGCTGAAATGGTGGTTTCTCCACCTAACCCTTCGGTGACTGACATCGCTATCGGCGTCGTCACCGATTTCGGTAACACCGCCGCAACCAATTCCAACTCAGCCCCCAACAGTAAGGCAGCCCCCGCGCCACTGAGCATCGCCAATAAACTACCGACAAGACAGGCACTCAGTAACAAGCGCCATTGCGCTTTGATAGCTGGCAATTGGGCATACAAGGGGTAAGCAAGTGCAACGACGGCAGGTTGTAGCATTAAGTGGATCGCCTGATTACCCTCAAAATAGGTCTCATAAGGCACTTCTAGCAGCAACAATGTCGGGATCAACACCAATAAACTAAACAGTAATGGGTTACTGAGAGGGTGCTTGACGCGCTGCGCTAGAAAACGGCATGAATAGAATACAACCAGTGTCAAAACTAACCAGATCATCTGACACCTCGCTCACAAAGCCAGCCAATCAGTATCAATACCACCAATGAACTCAATAGGTTACTCACAATCAATGTCAGACCATGTTCGCGAATAATATCCCCTTGTACCATCAAACCGACACTGATCGGCACAAATAATAGCGCCATGTGTTTCATGATCAGGTCACTACCCGGCCTCACCCATTCTGAGGGAATCATTTTTACAACCATGGCGGCAAAGAGGCTGAGCATGCCGACAATCGAGCCCGGAAAAGGCAAGGCGAGCCAATCGGCGAGAAAGTTACCCAGATAGGTAAAAGCAAAGATAATTAAGAATGCGCGTAATAACTTCATAGGCAAAATGAGAAATGAATCACACTTTGCAGTGTACTAAATCAACAGAAACGGCGCTATAGGTATAGCGCCGTTTCCTCCCCAAATAACAATTAATTACGAAAGCAAGTTGATCATATTGGCGACCATTATCGCCAACACGCCACGATGCTCGCCTATCCGAGGCATAGATTGAGGCACAGTATCCTCACGCCATCCCGTATTAAGCAGCCATTGGAACTAAGACCAGTGTACCCAGTATCACCGTCACTAACCCAGCAAGCACAGGGACAGACGTTCGCTTCACGACCTCAAATGGGCTAATTTTACCCATTCCTGATGTCGCTACCACGACCCCAGAGACAGGCGAAATGGTGCGGCCCAAGTTCGACGCTTGCAGCATCGGGATAATCAAGAACGCCGGATTTAAGCCCATTTTTGCTGCCAAGGATGGCGCGAGTTCCACGAACGCATAGAAAGGCGCGTTCCCCGACCCCGTTGCTATCGCAGCCGCGACAGTCAATCCCGTCAGAATGAGCATCAAGGCCACGCCGCCAGCGCCGGCTGCTTCAGCCAATCCAATCAGGTTATCAATTGCACCAATAGACATCAGCCCTTGGGCAAACACACCTGCCGCAACTAACAGCATAACGACGCCTTTGAAGGCATCAGCCATCCCTTCATAGCACGACTCGAGGTCTTCCAACGTCTTCTGGCCATCGAAACGCTTGCGAACAAAATCCACAATGGCCGCGACGAACACAGAAAGCACTACAATGGTGTAGATGTCTAAGTACAAACCATCAATCGTACGCCCATTGAAGACGAAGACACCAATAATCGGTAAAAACGGCAACACGGCATAATAAGCAGGCGCATTCACTTCCATTTCAGACACATCGACACGCTCCATAGGCGTGTTCTCTTTCTTGTCTAAATATTTATTCCAGAAAAAGGCCGCAGCGGCCATCACTGCGATAGCACAGAATGACACAGGGAGTACGGTTTGAATCGCAAACACATCCAGTGCTAACCCTGATTTCTCCGCCGCAATAACCACATCACCTGACGTCGGTGACAAAATTATCGCCGCCGGAGAGGCACAGACTGCAACGGCGGCAGGACGAGAAATCCCCATCGCCGTCATCATTGGGAATAGTGTCGCCATCAACAACACGCCAAGTCCGGTCGCTGAACTCACGGCCAATGACATCAAACAAGCAACAATGTAAGCAGCAACTAACAGTACATAGGGCGATTTGATAAAGGAGAGAGGTTTAGAGAACTGTTTAACGACTACGTTATTTGCACCAATATGTGTCATGTAAGACGCGAAGCCACACAGCAACATAATTTGTAACCCAAGGCCACCGCCTCGGTATTGCAGCATATACTTCACATACTCTAATGAATCTGTCAGTACATTGCCCGTTGGGTCAACCTTACTGGGGAGTACTGTGTGTCCCAGCACACCCGTGATAATCAATAATCCGATACCGGCAGTCAACAGCACACCTGCTGGTCGATACCCCTTTACGATGAAATATCCAACCGCTACCGTCACCGCCAATCCAATCAACAGCTCTAACATTACTTCCTCTCTTAACGTAAAAACACGCAATCAGAAACAAAATGTCACGTTACGCAACCCTTGCTTACACAGAGATAAATACCAAAGAGAGATTTAATAACAAACAACTATTCGAAGAAATATTGATATGACAACACAAAAACATGAATTCATTAATGGAATGTTTAATGACTGATCTATGTATTTAACACATAGAGATCGTGAGTATTCGACGCTATTAACATACTGATTACTTAATACGGCAGGGCATTTCGAGTGGTATTTACGGGAACTTAAAGTAAAAAAAGGCACGAATGACGGATAAGCTAGCCATACTGAAAAACTAATCTTTGTACGTTTCCGCCAAATGACGACAATCTGTTTCAATCGCTAAGAATGCATCCACGATATCAGGGTCAAAATGACTCCCACGCCCGTCACGTATGATGTTGATCGCTTTTTGATGGGGGAACGCATCTTTATAGATTCGCTTGCTGATCAAGGCATCGTAAACATCAGCAACCGCCATCAACCGAGCACTTAATGGGATTTGTTGCCCCTGTAATCCTTCCGGATAACCTGAACCATCCCACTTTTCATGATGACAAGCCGCAATCTCTTTCGCTACCGAGATAAAACCAATGCCATCTCCCAAGTGTTCCTCTGCCGCTTCCAGCGCTTTCAGTCCCATCCCTGTGTGGCCCTTCATCACATCAAATTCATCATGCGACAGCTTACCCGGCTTCAACAAAATGTTGTCTGGAATGCCGACTTTTCCAATGTCATGTAGCGGCGCGGCAATATAAAGCAGCTCAATGTAACTGCTCGTCAATCTATCGACATACTTACCTTCTTTTACCAACTCTTTTGCGATCATTTTGACGTAGTTCTGCGTGCGAATAATGTGATTGCCCGTCTCCTGATCGCGCGTTTCAGCAAGACTACATAGCGCCAATACGGTGGCATTCTGGAGGCGCGTCAGCTCTTGCGTGCGCAGTTTCACTTCTTCTTCTAAATACTGCTTTTGATCTTTAAGAATATCGCGAGAAATTTTGTTCTGTAGGTGAGTTTTCACCCTTGCTTTCAATAAGGTAGGGCTGACAGGCTTGTTGATATAGTCCACCGCTCCCAAGGCAAAGCCCCGCTCTTCATCATCAGAACTGTCTTTGCCCGTTAAAAAAATGACTGGAATATCGGCATGGTCAGGATGGTCTTTTAAGCGCTGAATCACCTCATAGCCATCCATCTCCGGCATCACAATATCGAGCAATACGAGGTCAATCGGAAACTTTTCGACGATTTTCAGCGCCGCAACACCGGATTTGGCCGCTTTTAACTGATAGCTATCACTCAAGCCTTGAGTTAGAAACGCCAAATTCTCACTGCTGTCATCAACAATCAAAATAGTACTGTTTTCTACACTTATCATGACGCGCTTGTTATCCCTCCCAGCCACAACGCTCGTTTCTACGCAGAAACCTCGCTGAACAAACATCTTGAGTTGGTTTGAGTATAGGCATTAATCTTATTTTTATGCTTTTTAGCGCATCAAAAGAATCAAGTAGCAAGAATTAATACCCATGAAAGATAACCTATACTCAAGATGTACTGTTTCAATATAGAAGCAGGTTCTCAAAATCAAGCCTTCCGTTGTGTGACACACAACTTAGATGGAGAAGACAATGCGCTCAATCCGAGGGTTATTCCTTATTTTGTTCGGATTAATGATCATCTTTACCTTGATACTCAGTGCAACCATTGTCGTCACAGCACAGAAACTTCAAGAAGAGCATGATATCCAACGCTATCGCACCTCTTTTTATCTGCTCTCTCAAGAGCTCAAACAGAGCTCAGATCATCTCACCAAATTTGCCCGTGCCTATGCAGTGACAGGCAATGACCGCTACGCGGACTTATTCTATTATGTGCTGAATATTCGCAACGGCTACCTTCCCTTGCCAAAGAATTATCACACTGATTTCTGGGATAAAGCCGCGCAACCCTTCTTTATTGTCCCAAACCGACAAGATGACATCGTGCGCTTTCCTACCCTGCTTGAGCGCATCAAGCTCTCGGGCATCAATGAACAGGAGTATCTGGATCTCAGCCGAGCATTAGAGCTCTCAGATGCCTTAGTCAATCTAGAAGAAGAAGCCTTTCAAGCCATCAAAGGGTTTAGACTCGATCCGTTCGGCAACTATGTCGATACTGGCACTGCCGATCTCCAACACGCGCAAGCCCTGCTGTTTAGCAACACCTACTTCAACGAGAAAGCGAAAATCATGGCAGCGATCAGTAATGCCAACCAATCCATCATTAAGCGACTTGAGCTTTCTCTTCAAGGTGTGCAATCCGATGCCACCAAGCTAACCCACTATGAAATGGTAGTGGTTTCACTGCTTATTTTCAGTACCATTCTCTCGCTCTTGCTGCTCATGCGCTTTTATATCAATCCCCTGTCTCGCCTACTCAATACGGTGGTGAAGCAAGTCGAAAGCGACAACTTTGATATCGAAATACAGCAACGAGCCCATGGTGAAATTCGCCAGTTCATCACCGCACTCAACCGCGTCTTCGCGCGCATTACCTCGCAGATGCAACGCAACAACATGGTGAAAGACTTCAACATCATTCTCAGAAATAGCCAAACGCCAGAAGAGTTGAGTGCCGACGTCACCAGCTTTTTGCGCCACAAGTTAAACGCAGTCATGGTCGGCTTTTATGATTGGCAAGACCCCAAGTTAACCCGCATCGCAGGCATTGGCTACGGTGACAAATCACGCGACGTTTATAGTCACCCGTCAACCACGCAGGTCAGCGTCCTGCACACCAAAGAAAATCACTCCATGCGCGGACTCAACGGCGCCTATACAGTGAAACTCAATGGTGGGACTATCGAACTTCAAGAGCTGCATTACTTCCCTCTGATTATCAATGACAAACCGCTTGGTTTATTGGAAATTGGTTGTGTCGAGGCACTGAACAGCCTGCGCTATGAATGGATAATCTCAATTCTTAATGATCTGAGTGTCAGCCTCCAGCTGCTGAATAACTTCGAGAATCAACGCGCCGTCGAAAAACGTGTCCTAGAGCAGTCATTACTGAACAAAGAGATCTTGGATGCCACCCCCAACCCAATGTACTGCCTAGACCCTGAGGGTAAATATTTAACCATTAATGCAAGATTTGCCGACCTGGTTGGCATGTTTGAAGTCGATATCATTGGTCAATCACCTGAAACGCTTTTCAATGAAGAGATTGGTGCTCACTTTAATGAAAGCAAAGCGATTCTCCTTGCTGAACCGGGTAGCAATCGCTTCACCTTTGATCTGCCCATTGGTGAAGAAACCCGCAACATGACAGTCTATGAAGCGACATTCTTGAGCGCGGAAGGGCGGGTAGCAGGTATTGTCGGCCTACTACATGATCTCACTGAACAAACGCAAATGGAGATCGCGTTACGTGAAGCGAAAGAAACGGCTGATGACATGAGCCGCGCAAAAGGCGAATTCCTGGCCAACATGAGTCATGAAATTCGCACCCCCATGAATGCCATTCTCGGTATGGCCCATCTCGCCCTCAATGCCGACCTGAATGACACACAGCATCGTTATGTCAGTCGAATCAATGATTCCGCAAAGAGCCTCCTCGGCATTATCAATGACATTCTCGATTTCTCGAAAATTGAAGCGGGCAAGCTCGCCATTGAGCATATTGATTACATTCTCGATGATGTCATGGACAACGTCGCCACCATTGTGGCGTTTAAAGCCCAAGAAAAATCTCTTGAGTTTCTGTTCGATATCGACCCCGCGATTCCACCCGCGCTTATCGGCGATCCTTTGCGACTCGGACAAGTGTTGGTCAATCTCTGCGGCAACGCGATCAAGTTCACCGAGCACGGAGAAATAGTGGTTAGTGTTAAACTCAACCGTCGCCAAGATGACAATGTGGTCCTCGACTTTTCTGTCAGAGATACTGGCATTGGCATTTCTGATGAGAAGCAAGCCAGTCTCTTTAATGCCTTCTCTCAAGCAGATGGCAGCATCACACGACGTTTCGGTGGCACAGGCCTGGGCTTGAGTATCAGTAAACACCTGGTTGAACTGATGGGTGGAGAAATTCGTGTTGAAAGCAAAGAAGGACGCGGCTCTAACTTTACCTTCAGCGTGGTATGTGGCTTACAAGAGATGAAGATTCGCGAGATCTTCCAACCTGTCGCGTCGTTAAGCAACAAACGCGTACTCGTTGTCGACGACAACGACTCTGCTCGTTACATCATGCTGTCACTCCTGAATGCGATGCACTTTGATACCGAGGCCGTCGCCAGTGGTGCGGAGGCGCTAGCCACTTTGGAGACAGAAAACTTTGACATGATCTTCGTCGATTGGAACATGCCAGGGCTGAATGGCGTTGAAACGATCAAGAAAATCACCGAACAGCCACACAAATCGATGCCGAAAATTTTTATGGTCACCGCCTATGGCAGAGAAGTTGGACTCAATGCCGAGATAGAAAACCTCGTCGATGGCTTGATCATCAAACCAGTCAATCCTTCCAACTTACTCGATGCCATTATGGACGCCTATGGTCTCGTTGATCTCGCGAAACACACCAAACCGGCTAACCAGTATGAACTGCCTCAATTCGACGGACAAACCCTCCTTTTGGTCGAAGACAATGAAACAAATCAGGAGGTTGCCAAAGGCGTGTTAGAAGCGGTCGGGCTCAACATTGATATCGCTGACAATGGCCTCATCGCCCTAGAGAAACTCGAGAAACAGACCTATGAAATGGTGCTGATGGATATGCAAATGCCCGTCATGGATGGCATTACCGCGACAAAGAAAATCCGTCTCAATGCCAAGCATCAGGATCTCGTCATACTTGCGATGACAGCCAATGCCATGCAAGTCGATGTCGAGCGTTGTTTAGACGCTGGTATGAACGATCACATTGCCAAACCCCTCGATATCCATCAACTCTATGCAAAGCTCAGCGCATACATTGCGCCTTCATCAACCATTCCGGCCACCGCACCGCAAAAAGCTCAGCCTTCGCTCTCGAGTATGACCAATAAGCTGCCCGATTTACCCGGTATCGATGTGCATGCAGGCATTAAGCGACTTGGCGGCAATGAGGCTAAGTACTGGAAAATATTGGAGAACTTCCTTCAATCTCAAAGCGAGTTTTTCCAAACCATTGATGACGACATTGCCGCGGGCGACTGGGAAACGGCACAACGTCTGGCGCATACGCTGAAAGGTTCTTCTGCCAACCTAGGTGCGATGAAACTCAATGCGCTTGCGGCGCAACTTGAAGACCTCCTTCAACATCAAGCACCACCGCCACCCCACCTTATTCATGAGGTACAACACTCGTTACACTTCGCTTTAGAGAGCTACCAAGATTGGAAATCCAGCACGAATAGCGACGATTCAGCAAGCAATATCACTAAACTCCCGATGAACAAAGCCACATTAGCAAGCTTGTATACCGAATTTGAGGCCGCGATTGAGAGCTATGATGTCAACGCCCAAACCTTACTCGAAACCATCAGTACCTATGGGGTTTGGACGATTGATGATATTCAAAAAATGGCCGAGGCGTTGGAGCAATTTGACTTTGAAGCTGCCCAGACGTTGTATGCCGAAATACAGCAATCTCAAACCGTCAAATAATGCAGTAACGCTAGGTAATGGGTCAGCTAGCAAAAGAGGTTAGCGCTTTCGCGCCAATACCGTAAACGTGTGCCAATGCTTTTCATGGCCGAGGGCTGTCATACCTCGTTCATCACGCTCTTCAAACTCTAAGAGCTCAAAGCCATCAAACAACCTTTCAACTTGTCGCATCGAGAATGGGCTCGTCACATGATGGGATCCTTTCGCCCAATCATCTCGGACACCCAGAAAATCACCCGCAAAAACGCCCCCTTGCATGATGGCGTCACGCATCCGTTGCCAAACCATCTCGACACGCTGCGGCGCAGCAAAATACAAACTCGAATGCGCCAACAGTACGCCCACTGCGGGATAGTCAAAATGCTCAAAGCTTGCCTGTTCCACACGGACAGCGTCTTGCGGTTCAAAGCGCGTTTGGCACAACTGAACCGCATCATCATTTACATCAAAGCCATAGACTTGCCCGTAGTGCCGTGACAAATAAGCGAGGTCACTGCCCGTGCCGCATCCCGCGTCAAGGGCAACCGGATATCGAGACTGATCACTCGCTACGGCACGCTCTGTGATGGGACGATGGGGCTTTAGCGAGACTTTTTCATAATATTGTCGCCACAATATCGCTTGATCGGAAGCGGTTTTATCTGCCATGGCGCGCCCTCTATCGTTGACTCGCTGCTAACGCGATACCTGAGCCAATAAATGTCGAACCAATCAAGCGCTTCAAGAATTTACCTGCAGACGAGGAAGAAAAGAGAGAAACAATTTTTTTACCGCACACCGCGTAGAGCATGAAGCAGAAAAACGAAACCGCCATACAAATAGCAATCATGACCGTCGATTGCAGCCAAACCCCTTGCGAAGTATCGAGAAACTGCGGAAACACCGCGCTAAAAAAAACAATCGCTTTCGGGTTACCCGCAGTCACCAACACACCTTGAACAAACAACCGCGTTGCTGTGACAGGCTCTCTACTGACTTGCACATCTGCACCACCGCTCAGTCGCGCCGCTTTCAACATGCTATAGCCCATATAAACAAGATACGCTGCTCCGCCCCACTTAATGATCATAAAGGCGGTTTCTGAGGCTGCGAGAACCGCGCCTAAACCAATAACTGAGATGATCGCTTGGCACATTGTCGCGGAAATATTACCTAAACCACTAAATGCAGCGCGCTTCACGCCGTATGACATGCCATGCGTCAACGCCAACAACATACTTGGGCCAGGAATAATCGAAACCACGAACACCGTCGTTGTAAACATCATCAAAAACTCTAGCGACACCACTATTCTCCCTAATACTATGCCAAGTTTATCTAAGCTGGATAAATGCAAACACACAGATTACCAGTCACATAACTTTAAAGAATCGGTTTTTGATTCATATAAGCAATCGATATAACAACATGAATTATCGATACCTAAATCATGGTAAACATCTAAAAAAGTAGTTATTTTTCATAGAAATAGGCGACACCGCTGTCACAAAAGTCTACGTCGTGACTTTGCTTGTATCAAAGCGCAACACTCTTCAACAATCCCCCTGCATTTATTGACGATTTAGTCACCAGCACCTTAGCCTAGAGCACTTAAATAGGCGATCAAAGGCACTCTCTTCATGACCAATATCAGGGCGAAAAAACACAGGCCCATACAATTTTTCAATGTTCTTTCTCTTTTTATCTTCATCGCTGCACTTTTTGCCACTCCGCCCAGTGCAGCCAGCGAGGATTGTCATCAGGAACTCACTAAAGCGATGCAGCTTATCAACGATGGTGATTATCAAAAAGCGCGTCCAGTGTTGGAGGCCATCAAAAATGAAGTGATTGCTGACTATGGTTACGCTAGCTATGAAACCATTTATGTGAAGTACCTGCTCGCCACTGCCCTTGAGCAACTCGATGACTTAGAGGGTTCTGTCGCATTGTTAGATGAAATGCAAGCCATTAGCCAGCAAATGCCAGCACCTTATACCGATTTAGACGCCCTGTTATCGTTTCGGAAGGCAAGTAGGCTAAATCTACAAGGTCACTATCAGCAAGCGCACGACATCATCTATGACCTGCTTCTCAATTGGCCCCGAATTCAGAATTCAGACTTCCTATCTGCATCAGATCTCACCTACGATTTGGCTCACCTTAAATCACAGCTCGGCCATCAAGCCATCGCTTACGAACTCGCTTTAACCCAACTCAGCATGCAGGCGGAATTCAGGCCCGAGAATCAAATAGAAAGATTGAACGGACTGGCCCACACCCTCACGCTTTCTCGTCAATCTGATGACCACGAACAACGCCTCTCACTCCTCGACGATGCCTTTGTTGTTTGTGATGAACTCAACCGACCTCAGCATCATGCTTGCCTTCATGCTGAGATACTGAATTACCTTTCTCTTGCTCAAGACGGAAACTATCACGTGATCGTTGAAGGCATTGATGACCTCATTGAGCAAGTTAGTCACAATAGCACGTCTAAGAAATACCACTTCAACGAAGTCGTCATGTTGAAAATCGACACGCTTTTCGCACTTAATCGCTACTCTGAAGGCATGGATCACTTACAGCAGCACATCGACTGGCTGTTAGGCACGCCTAACCGAGTACAAAGTGAAATGGCCACCTCTTATCTCAAACTAAGCCAAGGTTACCTCGCTCTGAATCAAAAACAACAAGCCACCACCGCCTATGAACAGGCACAGGCTATCTGTACCCAGACTGCCGATCCCAAAGCTCAGTCTCAATGCAAAGCACGATTAGATGCGCTCTCGCTCAACTCACTCAATGATCCTCGCACGACAGGGGCACAACAATGAAAATACTGGTTATCTTAATGTGTCTCATCGGGCTAAGTGGCTGTGCCAGCATTAACTACGACTACAGCATTGAGGTTGACATGCTCTCTTATCGAGACGATTGCCTGTGTACCTATGTCCTTCAAACTGAAAACGACTTCGGTTATGAGCACATATCATCAATCGAAAACAGAGTAAGCTTAAACTACACGGTAACAGAGAAGAGAGGGCAACCTTACCTCGACTTCGCTTACGTTGATTACGTTGACGGCGACTATAAAATCGTCGGTCGCGACGCTGTGCTCGGCGAGTGGGGAGAGCCAATACGACTGACTTTTGTCGACAAAAAGCAAGGTATCTATTTGGCCAAAGTGATTATTGAACGGTTTTAATCTCGCGCTTGCCAACAATAAACAAAGCTAGCCAACCTTGGCTAGCTTTTTCACGTCAATGCAGACACCGCTACACTGAGGCATAAAGTTCACTCAAACGGGCGATTTGCTGCCCACCCTCATCAAAGTTGGCCGACGCTAACCATCTCTGCTGCGCAAGTCGATGCGTTGGCCAGTCGCGATCCAGTAGCGAATGCCACGCAGTATCTCGATTGCGCCCTTTATAGACAATCGCTTGGCGAAAAGTCCCTTCATGTTCAAACCCTAGACGTTCAGCAGCATTGCGTGAAGGGTGATTCAAGCTGTCACACTTCCACTCGCAGCGGCGATATTTCAACTCATCGAACAGGTAAGACAACACTAAGTGATACGCTTCCGTGCTTTGGCGTGTGCGTTGTAACTGAGGGGAAAAAATCACGTAGCCAATTTCTGCCACGCCATGGCGAGTGTCAATGCGCAGCAGCGATAATACCCCCAACGCTTTACCCGTTCGCTTATCTACCACAGTGAAAAAGTAAGGGTCATTCATCTGTGCCACCTCTTGCAACCACTGCTGAAACGCGACACGCTCATTAAATGGGCCGACAGAAAGATAAGTCCACATCCTGAGATCGGTATCGATCGCATAAGCGGCATACAGGTCATCACCATGCGCAGCGGGATCAATCCGCTCAAGTCGAACATAGTCACCTTCTAACAACATCGCGTTAGGCACAGAAACGGCTTGCCAACGGGGCATGGCGATCCCAATTGGTTGATCTAAATGGTTGGAAACACACTCGCTCATCAAAGACTCCTTTTATCAACTAACTTGCTGCAACTACACCCGTAAAACAGTGGTGGATAACAACAGAAAACACCCCTATCTTGCCGCCGCATTGGCATGGTGATAATGTCCAGTTATTGAGTATTTGACCAGTCCAATTTAAGGAAGTGCATGGCCGTTCTCCACTTTCACATTGACAAAACCGCTTCCGCGCCACTGTTTGAGCAGCTTTGCCATCAAATTCGCCATTTTGCGCATCAATCACTGACGCAAGAGGTGTCGCGTGGCGCAATGGCGCCTTTCCGCCTCCCCTCCACTCGAGCACTGTCCTTACAGCTCGGAATTTCTCGTGCGACCGTGGTTCAAGCCTATGACCAGCTCACCGCTGAGGGCTACATTGAGAGTAAGCAAGGTTCAGGCTGCTATCTCTGCCCGGTAAGTCACAGTGAACTCAATCCTCCCTCCTCCCCTCTCGCCTCATCACATGCTGCGACTCCAAAGCCTCATGCAGCGCAGGCGAAGCCACTGTTAGTACCGGGGAAAGCCGATATGTCGCTGTTTCCTCATCGACAATGGGCTGCTAGTGTTGCCCATGTTTGTCGCTATCAACCCCAACAGCTCACGCTTTGCGATGATCTCTTTGGTCAATGGGATTTACGGCAAGAAATTGCAAACTACGTAAAATATTGGCGAGGTATCGATGCAACGCCTGAGCAAATCCTCATCACAGCGGGTTCAACAGCGGGTATCGCGCTCTGTTTTCGAACGCTTGCTAAACCAAAGATACAAGTGGGTATTGAGTCGCCCTGCTACGCCGCGATTCACCGGCACGCAGAAGACACACACTTGCACATTGACGACCTCCCTATCGACAATCACGGCGCCCAACTGCCTAACGCAAATACCCGCCTTGCGGTCATTACGCCGTCGCACCAATACCCTTTAGGCGGCGCTATGCATCCACAGCGACGACAAGCTTTCATTGATTGGGCAAACCACCCAGACCATTGGTTGATTGAGGACGACTATGACAGCGAGTTTCGATACGCAGGCCACCCTATCCCAGCCCTTGCGAGCTTAGACCATCATCACAAAACCCTTTACCTTGGCAGCTTTAGTAAGCTGTTCTCAAATCAATTTCGCTTAGGGTACTTAATCTTACCGCCCACGCTCATTACCCCGTTTCGGCAACAGCTTCAGAGCACCTCTACTAGCGCTACTGTCATGCCTCAGCAACCATTGGCGCACTTTCTTCGTGAGGGGCATTTATATCGCTATCTCAGGCGCGCAAGACGCCATTATGCTGAGCGGTACCGATACCTTGTGCAGTTACTGAAAGAACGCGCATCTCGCTATGGTAAGCCCGCGATTCACCATGCTGGAATGAGCCTTGTTTTCCATCTCAACCCTGACATTCCAGACAAACAGGTCGCCGAAAGGCTATCCCGGCATGCGGTCAATCCGATTCCTTTGTCACGCTTTCCTTCAAATGATGGCGAATACAACGGGCTGCTGCTTGGCTTTACGCACTATTCATTTGACGAGATTGAAAAGGGGATAGAGCGACTTATAGCAGAATTAAGTTAAGCACCAAGCATGAGAAGATATGCTAATCTTTTACTTATTGTTATAACATAACACTTGTTTTAGAGGCGTGATGATGAGCGACACGATAACCACTGTCATGACAGAAGAAGAAATCCTATCAGCCCCAGAGTCAGATTACATGAACGAAGCGCAACAGCGTTTTTTCAAACAACGACTTTTAGATCTTTATGAGGCGACCTGCGATCATATCCAGCACGCAAAAGAAGAGATGGAAGCGCCGATGGGATTCAGCGATGAGCTGGATCGCGCCTCCAGCGAGGAACAATCCATGATAGCGCTGCGTATCATCGACAGAGAGCAGAAGCTCCTCCCCAAGATCCAGCAATCTCTTACTCGCTTATACTCAAGCCACCTCAAGATGCTTGTTCAGCGAGAGTTTCTAGGCTTGTCAACAAGACACTGTTTTGAAGATCTAGTGGACTAAATCAAAAAACAGTAACGACGGTGGCGAGCCTAGAAAACTCGCCCTTCGGGAAGCGACTAGCGCCCCGATTTCTGCGTTAAAGGTGTTTGAAAGGGGAAAGCCATTCCTTCACACCTTTGCCTTGAACTCGACGCGCTAGGCCGCTTCTGAATCCTGCATCTTGAGGCGGTTTGAGTATACGTCAGGGAGACTACGGCTATTGTTTGGAGTCTGGTGAGCCCATTGGTGTTCGTCGACTCTTGGCTAGACCGACAGCGGAATACTGTGCCGAAGTGAAAGCGCAAAAAGAAACCAAAGAGCATCAGTTCAAAAAGCCAACACGCGATGCCTAATCAAAACGGGGCATTGTTGCCTTCAATGCGCGCGAGGCAACTCAACCATTAACGGCAAGGAAACAATGAAGCCACAACCGCCACTGGGGGGACAATAGTGGCGGATTTCACCTCGCATCCCTTGTGTAATCAGATTAAACACTAAGTTAAGCCCTAATCCTTTAGAGCCGCGATCACGTGTCGAGGTGACAAAGGCATCAAACATCTTGCCTTCAATATCCTCAGCGACGCCTCGACCGTTATCTTCAAACTTAATTTTTAGCTCTACGGCGGTGACGGTCGCTTGAATGGAAATACGGTCTTCAACCTGATTATCAAAGCCATGTTCAAGCGCGTTCAATACCAAGTCTTCGACCACTTGTCCCATTTGCCACGTGTTGAAACTCGCCCGAGCATCTTCCGGGTAAACATCGATAGAAACCTTGGCGCTATACAGCCCCTCGAAGCGCTCAAACGCCACTTTGACAGCTTGTCCCAGCCAAATACCAACTTGGACTTCTTCACTCCAATCTCTCTGATTTTCATTCACAGAGAGACGCTTAAACTCCGCCACTAAGTCAGCCATCTTAATGATATTGAGATCAATGATCTGATAAGACTCCAGACCAAGATGAATACTCTCTACCAGCTTAGATCGTGACAACTGGCCTGAATCTAACGCACGTTGCAAATCTTGGAAGATATCTGGCTGCAGACTGGCTGCCGTTTTTATGTTGCCGAGCGGTGTATTTAGCTCATGCGCCATGCCCATAACGAGGTTTGCCATCGCACTCTGCTTTTCCGCCTCAATTAACTGGCTTTGCGTATGTTGCAAGTTGTCCAATGTGTCTTGCAGGCGATTCGTTTTCTCGTGCAACAACGCTGTTCGCTCCAACACTTTCTGCTCTAACTGCACATTCACTTTTTTTAGCTCTTCTTGCGCACTCGACAGCATAAACGTGCGCGCCAAAATGCGATTTTCGAGTTCATCATTGAGCTCTTTGATCGCTTCTTCCGCATGCAGACGCTTAATGAACTCTCCCAGCAAAGAGCCAAACAACCGTAATGTGTGACTTTGATAGGTCTGAAACGGCTTATGATTGAGTAAATTGTCACACGCTATCCAGCCGATCACCTCTTCGTCATCCCAAATCGCCAGTGCGGCATTCCACCCGTATCCTACAGTGCTGATTTCACCCGCCTCTTCACTGAACTCATACAACTCTTTATCATGCCAAACACACACTTTGCCTTTCGTGGACATCTCACGAATCACTTCTTGAATATCATCCAGCATGGGGGCGGCAAAATCCGCTTCAGAACGCACGTTACCGACTTCATCGGTACCCCACGTCCCTATCATCCAGTCTCGTTCTTTGTCGATCATCAAAATGCCCATACGGTCAATTTCTAGGTGATTGAGGCAGGCGGTCACGGCAAGGCGATATAAGTCATCTAACGACTGTGCTCTGGAGAGTTCGATGGAGATCTCGTGAAGCAAAAAGAGCTGTTTATAGAAGCTTGCCGCATGCTCACTATCCGCAGCGAGCTCCGCTGAGGCGTCATCTGAGTAAGTAACAAGTCGGCTCATTTTTACTCCGCGAAACCGTGAATTGTCATTAAAAGTGTAGATGAATAATAAGGATAGGTGGGTTCTGCCTCTCTGTGTGAGAAAAACCATCCAATACACGGAAGCCACCTCAAGATGCGGGATTCAGAAACGGGCTAGCGCGTCGAGTTCAAGGTAAAGGTGTGAAGGAATGGCTCAGCTCTATTCAGAGCCGAGCTGTAAAACACGACATGTTCATACCATAAGATTTATAGAGCAGTCGCGATTAAAAGTCCCACTGCAAGTATAAGGTATTGTAATCACTCCCCCCTTTAATCCTTCCGAACGCTGAAGACTGTGTAAAAATACCAGAGCGATGATGAACACTGTAACCAAGCCATAAATTTCTTAGGGTTTTATTCCCAATTAGATCACCAACATTCACATCAACAGAAAGATCAAGATAGTTCATGAATCTGCTTGGGTAGTAACCATTATTCATAACCCCCTTGTGCTCTATATAACTGATTTTTTCACTATAAGAGACACCTTCGGCAAAACCGAGTCGCCATCGCGTAGGCCATTTAAATGTGTAGTAAGCTTTTATCGCCAATACATATTCGCTGAAACTACTCTGTACATTTGACTTATGATGATGCACATAACCTGTGGTTAAATAAAAATCGATAGGCATTCCGAATAAACTATCCGCTATAGGGTGACCATAGAAAAGCGAACTCATTTTGTTTCTATTCGGGTCAGTCTTATTATGAAAACCAAGGATATCCATAAAGCTAGACTCTGTTGCAACACCAGTGGCCATGCGAATATACGCTTTATTGTCTAGCTGCGAGTGTGTCTTCTGCCCAGGAGAATTAAAAAATGCTACCCCTAAGAACGCATCCCAATCAACACGTTCATTTACCGCACCATTTCTATACGTTTTACCATCCAATAGTGTTACACTGCTTTTTCCTACCGCATATAAGTTTTCATATAACTGATATCTGCCTTTAATGCCCGCGGTATATTGAAATCCAGAACCTATATCTTTATGAAATAGCCCGTAGTAAGCATTATTAAATCGACTACTTTTGGCCTCAATCATTGCGAATGGCTGCGCATCCCAGCGACCACCATTTATTTGATACTGTGTCGATAATGCTGAGTAAGTACGACCATCTACATCAGAGAGCAAGCTTAACTTAATATCCATTTCAGGCGTGTAGTGAAAGGTGATCCCCCCACCAAAATCAAGCTGAGTTGCTTGTATAAGATTCTGATAACGCTTAGGTAAATCAAATAGTCTAGCCTTGGCCTCTAATCCAGATGAGAATCTTTCACCTTGGTAAATATAGACACCACCTGAGAGTCCGTCTAAATAGACGTTTTCACCTTGATAAAACAAAAGTGGAATAACATCGCCAACATGGCCCTCATCGGTGTCATATAAAACATTCGTAGTACGATACCCTATACCAACTCCCCAGCTTTCCTTTTTATATATATCACTATTTTTTGCAAAAGCGGTGGAAGAGATTAATAAAAAATTGCAATAAGAACTTTCATTTCTGCTCACTAATAAATATGTATCTCGTTGATAAGAAGCAGTCCCTTCTCTTAGTACATATACTCCATTACATTAATGGTAATACTCCAAGCCATTATTAAAGCGTATTAATGATAAGTCATCGAAGGAGTAAGGCGAATGGATATCAGATATTCATTTATGAAAAGCCTGAGTCACTGCTCAGGCTTTTATTTAAATTTCAGTTAACGTTATTCTTTATCATCGGGTTTAATTTTAAAGAAGACTGCATAATTCAGAGGAATGACAATCAATGTCAACACCGTTGCAAACAGCAACCCAAACATTATCGTCACAGCCATACTCTTGAAGAACGGATCAATCAGCAATGGCGCAACACCTAAAATGGTTGTTGAGGCTCCCAATATCACAGGACGCGCTCGACTCATAGCGGCATCAATAATAGCATCATAGGGCTTTTTCCCACTTCGAATTTCATTGTCAGCTTGATCGACGAGAACTATGGCGTTTTTTACCATCATACCGATTAAGCTCAAGAAACCTAACGTTGCCATGAATTCAAAAGGCGTTTGGAACAGAATGAGTCCAATCGCCACGCCTAGCATCGCTAACGGCACAGTCAACCAAATCACAAGCGCTTGTCGTATACCATTAAACATGAATACAACCGCCAGAATCATTGCGCCAAAGCCATAAGGCGCTGCTGCCATCAGACCCTCGTCAGCTTCTTGTGCCTCTTTGAACTCACCATGCCAAGTAAGCTCATAGCCTACAGGCAGCGGCATGCTTTCAATCTCTTGGCGAATAGAGTCAAACGCGACTGACGTCAACACACCAGCAATAGGATCCGCTTGCGCCATAATGGTCGGCACACGATCGACACGCCTTATCATCGCATCCTGCCACTCAACACGACTTGACTCAATCAGTTGACTCAGTTGAATAAAACTCCCCACTTTTGAGCTAAACACTCTCGTGTTTTCTATTGCGTACTCACTCATTCGCTCTTCAACAGGTGCCCGAACAACAATAGGGACAAGATCGTTGCCC
This sequence comes from Thaumasiovibrio subtropicus, assembly GCF_019703835.1. NCBI lineage: Bacteria > Pseudomonadati > Pseudomonadota > Gammaproteobacteria > Vibrionales > Vibrionaceae > Thaumasiovibrio > Thaumasiovibrio subtropicus. The sequence continues at coordinate 1,744,276 of NZ_AP023055.1, forward strand.
TCCCTATATACACCCACGCGTCGGCCTGACAATGTCTGCTCGATGGCAAGATTGAGTTCTTGCACTGTCAACCCGAACTGTTGCACTTTCTCTTTTGAATAAACGGGTGTTAATACAGGCACTTGCTGACGCCAATCATCTTGCACAGCCACCAGATTGGGATTGCGTTGCATCACAACTTTCGCTTGCTCCGCTAACTCTCTCAACACGCGGCTATCCGGACCACGAAAGGCCGCCTCAATTTTCTTACCGCCCCCCGGGCCTAACATGAACTTCCACACATTGATTGACGCGTCTTGATAACGCTCTCCCAACTCAACCTGCAACTCCGAAACCAGTGTTTCTATAAGATTAAAATCGTCTACATCTACCAGAATCTGTCCATAACTTGGGTTCTGCGGCTCTGACGCGTAAGTCAGCATGAAACGTAGCCCACCAGAGCCAATAAAGCTTGTGGTCCCTTTTATCCCTTCTTTTTCCCAAATATCTTCTTCAATACTTAACAGCAACTTTTCAGTGCGAGAAATATCTGAACCTTGTGGTAGATAGACATCGATTGCAAACTGCTCTCGCTGAGACTCAGGCATAAAACCGGGCGGCACATAGCCAAAGGCTTGCACTCCGACGATGAATACAGCAATCATGACACCAATGCTCTTTTTCTGATGACGAAGTACCTTATTGAGTGCTGCCTGATAAAAAATTGATAGACGACTTGAACTCTGATCGCTCTTTGCTTCTTTGATTTTAATGAAGTCATGGCACAACATCGGCGTCACGGTGATTGCCAACGCCCAACTCAACAGCATCGAGTACAAAATCACCCAAAAGAGTGTGCCAGCGTACTCCCCCATGTTTGATGGCGACAAACCAATCGCACTGAATGCGCAAATACCAACAATCGTTCCGCCTAACAGTGGCCACTTCGTTTCTTCAACTACGTCTGCAGCGATCTTCTTACGATCAGCGGATGGATCTTTCTGAAACCGTGTTAGCATCCCATCTGTGACAACGATGGCATTATCAACAAGCATGCCCAAGGCAATGATTAAAGCACCAAGGGAAATTCGCTGCATCGCGATATCATCAATCAGCATGACGATCAGCGTCCCCGCGACTGTCAGTACTAAGACAAAGCCGATGATGACTCCAGCTCTGACCCCCATGAAAAAGAGTAATACGACAAACACAATCACGACGGCAGCAATCAAGTTATTGATGAAATCTGCAACCGACGCCTTTACCGACTCCGATTGAATCGAAATATCGTGTAGCTCAATACCTATTGGGCGCTGACTTTCTAGCTCAGAGATCCGTGCGGTAACAGCGTCACCCATTTCAACCACGTTGCCGCCCGCAACGTTTGAAATGCCAAGGCCAATTGCTCGCATTCCGTTGTAACGCATAAGCACAGATGATGGCTCTTGATAACCGCGAACAACCGCAGCTAAGTCACCAAGGCGCACGACAGTACCTCGCTCACCAATACCGACTTGAAGATGCTTTAAATCATCGAACGTCTGAATCGATGAGGTTGGCACCACTGCAACACGCATTTGCTCTGTTTGCAATGAGCCAGCCACCGTCACTTGGGTTTGCTTTTGCAGTGCTTGGAAGATCTCATCGACGGATAGCCCGAGTTGGCTCAAGCGACTATGCGAGATCTCAACAAAAATGGCTTCTTGCTTTTCTGCCAATGTTGCCGTTTTCGATACCCCCGGTACCAAAACGAGCTCTCGACGCAACTCATCGACATAATCTTGAAGTTGTTTATCCGTGTAGCCTTCGCCAGTCACTGCATAGAACTGTGCAAAAACATCAGCAAAATCATCATTCACGATTGGCTGACCAGCACCTGGTGGCAATTGCCTTGTCGCATCATGAATTTTGCGGCGCAGTTTATCCCAGACTTGCTGTAGCTCAGCATCTGTGTTGGAAAACTGACGCTTTATTTCAATAGTTACTTCAGATATCCCCTGTTTTGACACTGAAGTGATCTCATCAACTTCTTGCAGAGATTGCACCGCACCTTCAATGATGTCAGTCACTTCATCTGCCACTTCCTGTGCAGTCGCGCCCGGGTATGGCGTCACAACGACCGCTTGCCGAATAACAAACTCAGGGTCTTCAAATCGACCTAGGTTCAGGTAGCTGAGATACCCACCTAACAGAGTTAGCGCAATCAATACCCACACACTTGTGCGCTTAGCCAGTGTTATACTTGCAATATTCATTGATTCGACTCCGCTAGAACAGGTCTGACGGACATATTGTGAATAAGGCCATTGGTCCCTGATACAACAACATGCTCTCCAGGTGAGAGACGGTCGAGAACTTCAATTCTATCGCCCCGTAACGCGCCTGTTTTTACAAGTCGCTGCTCTAATACATTGTGTTCCGTGACAACCCAAACATATTGTTCGCCTTGATTATTGGGTAGCACGGCAGACAGTGGCACTGCAACACTATCACTAAAGCGATTACTTGATTGCGAAAAGACTTTGACCGCCATACCTGGAAACAGGGTGCTCGTCCCTAAATCTACAAACCCAAAAGTGACCGAATAGGTTTGAGTGACAGGATCTGGGCGGGTTGAATAGTTTTTTACGGCTAATTCGAACTGGGCATTGCCCAAGGCAGGCACTTCTGCCACAACTTTTTCAGGCCTATCACCCGAAACCATAAGGTGCTCTGGCACATCAACAACGACTTCCATTACCGAGAGATCATGCAGTGACAATACAGTTTCATTCGCCTGTACAAGCACATGGTTATCGCGATTTCTTTCACTGATCATGCCGTCAAATGGCGCCAAGAGTTCAGTATCTTCAACCAAACGTCTTGCTTCATCCAACCGATAGTTTGCTAACCGAAATCGCGTCTCAACCTCTTCCAGTTGGCTTTTTGAAATCGCCTGACTGGTGTCATAAATCGATTTTGCTCTTTGATACTCTGCACGAACAGTCCTCAACTCTACGGTTGCTGACGCCAATCTATTCTTGGCTTCATCTGGATCAATCCGTGCCAGTACTTCCCCTTGTTTAACTGTATCGCCTTCATCCACTAACACCTCAACAAGGCGACCACTGCTAGGGAACGACAACTCAGCGCGAGATTTAGCCTGAACTACCCCATGTAATGCCATTGCTTGTATTTCGATAGGCGCTGCAATTTCTGTCAAAGCCGGTCGCAATTTTACGTCATTGCTTTCTATTCCTTTTCTGGCTGGCAACCGACTAAAAACAGCAATGCCACAGTAATATTATTCATTAAGAAATAAGATTTTGCTTTCGGGGTAAACTTTTCCGAGTTCATTATTTCACTCTCTTTAATTTCTAGCAAAAGACAATTCCACCAGGCGAATTCATTTAATTCGAAGTGCCCTCTTGATAGGAGGATATTATTTAATCGAAAATTATCAGTCTATGTATAAGAGATATTCATTTTTGATAAAACACGAAAATCCTATCTATATACCTGTCAACATTTTCATCAGTGGCCATGCAATTTCCAGTTTAAGGGCAAGAAACGACACGACTCCCCAGATAAGCACTTCAATGTATAAATAATATTTCATTGGTCGTATTCCTAGGCTATTTAAGTCAAACACTCATCCAATGATTCATTGAACCGTTTCTGGTTGATCTTGTTTTTAAGAGGAGTAAATATCTTCCCACCCGAGCATAGATCCTTGATTTTGAAGCTTTCTAACCAATATATATCAACGAGTAAGTGAATATCTGAGACGAGATCAAACAGCTCATCAGCCGAGAGCATCGCCACGCAGTTTTGCCAAGCGAGTGAAGCATCAACGATGATAGCTCGCTCTATCTCTCCCGCCACCAAAGATCTGTGATCGCTGGTATTTGTGCTATCAACTAAAAAAATAGTGCATTCCCCTCTACCTAAATCGGCAATCATATAGGGACGGTCATTGATGTAAATGTTCAACTCATAATCACTTTCTAGGTCATCATAAAACATTTTCTACTCCAACTTAGTAATTTTAAAAAGCTAGCAATGCCCTAATCCAAGCGCAATGAATATGAGTTATTCTTTTTGCACAGCACTTTCACAAATGAATAACTGTTACCCATAGTCAGACATAGTCATTTCAGTAAGAATCACTCCGACTTAATGAGCTGTGCTCTCCCTCTAATACCGAAATAGTAGAGACAATAATGAAATTGAATAAAGTAAACTTACTGACGCTATTAACCATCGCGACTTTCTCTGCATCTATTTATGCAAATGGCGACTCAAGACTAAGCGGAGAAATTGCTCTTGCTACTGGCGTGTTTTCTACCAACTCTAATTTGAACACCGATACACCCGCAACGCTTCGAGATCACTCTAATCAAGGCAAACGCCAAGACGAATTTGTCGCCATTCCGCTGGGACATCTCGCTTACGACTTGGGTGAGCTTCGTCATCATCGTGTTTACCTTGGAACCTCTCGAGATGATATTGCTGTCGGCGATCTCGCGTTCGAAATTGGCTATCAATACGACTTTATTAACGGCACGCAACTTGACGTTGCATTTTTGCCAACAGCCGTAAAGGGAGAAGCATGGTCGAATCCCTATCTTTTAGGTCAACAACGTCAAGTAACGGATGTAGATGGACACGCGTTTCGCCTTAAACTCAACGATATAATGGGGTCAGGCTTATCCTTGGATATGGCTTACGCCAAAACCGAAATCGACAATGAAGCGATTACAGACAGCACCTTACTTCGAGATAGTCATACTTACTATGTTAAAGGCGCGTATCTAAAGCCACTTAATGGGCATTCCGGCATTATTTCGTCGTTAGCGTATACCCACGCTGATGCCGAAGGAAAGGCTGAAACCTATAATCAATACAAAGGTGAGTTAACCTATTTTTCTCAGTTTGATCGACAAAGTATTAGTCTCACAGGTGCTTACACATATCGTGACTATGATGGCGCAAGTACCACCTTCAACCATCGAGCTCGCTCTGATGACAAAATAAAACTCTTTGTCGCGTATGAGTATACTGACTTTGCAGGCTGGGATAACTGGAGCCTGATTTCATTGGCAGGGGCCAACTTTACACGCTCAAACATTGATTTCTATGAGAGCGACGAATATTTGGCTACCGTTGGATTGAGCTTCAAGTTCTAAGTCCTATTACATTAGGAGGGAAGTGCTTCGACTGATGATAGTCTGAACCACTTTCCCCCTTCTGTTAACGCATCTCAGGTTGTTCAACTGAATCAAAAAACGTTTGGATAGATTGATGCAGAAGCTGATTCAGAGGATATCCACGCTTCGATTGCAAGTAGCAACCTGAGATACTAAAGCTGGTATACTGAGAGGGAATTTTGGGCAAAGAATAACAACCCAAATGCTCACTTTGACATCTTTGATAGCTACTACCAAACTGGATGGCATCAGAATTAACAAGATGATGCACTAATGCTGAAGTACTATGGCTCACCAAACACACATTCGGCTTGTAGCCATTATCTAAATAAAACTCTTCGATAAGTTGCCGTTTTGAATTCAGCGCGTTCACTTTATGCAGCACCAAAGGTAGCTGATGAATTGCTTCCCAATCACTAGAATGAGAGAGCACTGGATGTTCCTTACGCGCTAGCAGACAGATTTTTATATCAGAGAGATGATGCATGTAAATCTCTTGCGGCATAGGCAGCAATGAGAACTGCACAGCGTAATCGATTTGACGGTCTAGCAGCTGATGCAAGGTCTCTTCTTGCCAATAGACGAGTTCTAAACGCGCTTTCGGCAACACCTTGTGTAACGCTTGATGAATACCATGGCCAAAGATATCCAAAAGGCTGAGCTCTAATGCAATGGTCACTTGGCCTTCAAACTCTAGGGCATTAAAGCGCTGATAAGAATCAACAACGTTCATGATAGGATTAAGCATCTGTTCAGAGGCTTCCGCTAACCTTTCCGCTAACTCTGATGGCTCAACACCGTGTGCTTTTCTTATAAAAAGTTGATCACCAAAAACTTCACGCAACTTTGCAAGTCCCCGACTCACACTGGTTTGTGAAATCCCCAGCTTTTCAGCGGCAAGCGAAGTGTTTCGCGTCTCAACGACGACTCTTAGTAGCTTCAATAAATTGAGGTCAAGCTCCTCAAGTTTTGAACTGATCACAAATAGCCACTCCACCCTCTAATAGACACCCCAACAATATAACATAGCGAGATCAATGCGTATGCAAAGTCTGTCATTGCGGTGTACTCAATGCCACCTCAATAGACAAGATATAGAATCTAGCGGCTTATCTCGAGGTAAGCCGCTTTGTTTTATCATGCATAGACTGGCGTTTGCGTTAACTTTGCGCTTTCAACGATTCTGCATCTTCACGTTTAAACACTTTGTGGCCATCTTCCGTGACCCCTTCTTTCCAATAACTACTGAAATAGGTGTTTTCGCGCGGTAACGTATAGTTATCGGTGATAAAGCGGCGAATGGCTCGCATCTGATTAAACTCACAAGCACACCACACGGTAAGTGACGGGTTTTCAGGTAATACCTGATCGCGAACGACTTCCGACAACGCGTGCTCACCATCAGCAAAAACCCAAACAATTTGCACGCCTTCTGGGGAAACTAAGGGTTGTACATCCGCCTTCGTCGCGACCTCAATGACCGCGATACCTTTCGTTTCAGGCGCTAACTTACTCAACTGTACTGACACCGCTGGCAACGCCGTCATATCAGCAGCAAATACTTTAAAATCCGTGTCCATATTAATCGGTTGAAGGACACCTGGGCCACCAACAAATAAGCTTTCTCCGGGCTTCACTCGCATTGCCCAACTACCAGCAACGCCTGATGTCTCTACATTGCCACCATCGCCATGGCAAACGAAGTCGACCACCAGCCGAGCTTTATCTGTATCCAGCGCTTTGATGGTATAAGTCCGCAACGTCGGGCGAGGCATATCATCTCGGATCTCAATGTGGGTTCCACCGCCATCGTTAAACATGAATTTCACGTAGCCGCCTAAACTCTCAGCGGGAAACTGACGAATATCTTCACCTGAAAACGTTATCCGCTGCATATACGGTGTCACACGTTCACTGCGTTCAACAATCAAACGTTTTGGCTTCATTGCTGGCTTTTTCTTTACGATCATTTGCGACCCTTAAATTATTGTTCTTGTTCTGTCACTGGCAGAATAGTGTTCGGTTCACCCCGACCACGCATTTCACCCATTTTTCCGTCCGCGACGAGTTTCGCTTTAACACGCTTCACCGTAGAGACACTTGCCCCCGCTTCTTCTGCCGTCGCATGTAATGTGCAGCCACTTAGCAGTAGGGCTGCGATACGATGATGGCGGGCGGTATCTGGACGCCGACCTCGAAATCGCCGCTGCCACTCTTGTGGCCGTTGACGCAACGCTTCTCGACCAGCCTCAGCAAAGCCTAAACGGCGCTTGCGCTCAAAACTCGCCATACCCGCTAAGAGTGCGAGTTGAGCCACCGTACTGGGGTCATCCGCCTTTAGTACAATATCGTGATGAATGGTACGAACTTCCACCCCACGTGCAAGTAACACATTGAGATTGTTGAGCAAATCTTCTCCGTGCCCCCCGAGACAATCAATCCACCACACAATCAAACAGTCCCCAGCGGACAAACGATCCAGCAAGGGTTTCAGTACGGGTCGCTCTGCTGCGATAACATTTCCGCGTACACCGCGCTCAAACTCAATCTCAACCGTTGGGTATTGATGGCGTATTTCTTCTATATGCGCCTCAAGGGCATGGTTCATCGGCGATCGACGCACATAGCCAACATAGTTCGCAACAGTACTCATATGGATATCAACATGGCTCATTTAGTTGTTTAGCTCATAATAAGCTACTCAATAGCCCGTGTAAACGACAATAATTCCTATTCTTAATCGGAGTTTTTCAAAAGAACCCATCACAGGCTAGAGCCAATCGCAAGGCATTACCCTGGGCAATGTTTAACATCACAACCATAAGCAATGACTGTAATAATAAGAGGCAAAAGTGTTACATGCCTCGACAGAATTCCATTTGATAACAAATAATTAAGCTTTGTGTGATTAAGAAAAAAATAATTCGTTCGATAGATGGGAATATACCTTTACAACTTGAAGGTGTACTTGCTCTTCATGCCTCCACCAAGCGGCTAGTTTGCCGAGTAGGGAAGAAAGCAACACCCATTTTCCGCATAAGACGCGGCATTTATCCAAGCAGACAGATATAGCAAGGATTTGAATTATGAACTGGTTCCATCGCACTTCACTCAAATACAAACTCTCTTTCCCCATCGCATTTGTGGCGATGCTTTTCATTGTGCTGGTCTCGCAAATTTTTAGTGTCTATAACCAACAACGAGACGCTAATATTTTGTTGAGTGAGAAAGTTCAGCCAGTCCTCAATGATCTTGATGGCGCGTATCGCGATATGTACCAGATCATGAATGCAGGGATGGGAATTGCGCTCACTTCCGCCGACGACACAGCCACCATTCAACGCCATACAGAGAACTACAAAGACGAAGCCTCAAAAGTAGGAGACCGCATCTCCTCAGTCCATCAGCTCATCGATGTTGGCTTCTTGCCATCACAAAGTCGAAGCAAGGTTGATACCTTACTGAACAACTACAATCAATGGCAGCTTCACTACAAAACCATGGTCGATGCGCCAACCCAAGCCCTCGAGTACTACCGAAATTATGGTTTAAAGGCTGAAGACGAGTTTGAAGCCATTCGATCCCAGTTGAAAGCAGTCCAAGGCGAGATTGAAGCTAAGCAACTTGAAACACTTCATAACGTCCACGACCATGCCAAACGCACCAATCAGATTTTAATCTTTGGCATGATTGCTATTGTGCTTTTCTCTGCTGCGATTATTTATACTACCCACCGCTTCATCACCCGGCCTATTACTAAGCTGACCGATGCGATGAAACAAGTCGCTAGCCGTGGCGGCGATCTCTCACAGCGGATGCAAGTCAACAGCAGCGATGAAATTGGCGAACTGGCCGAAGCATTTAATACCTTCATCAGTAAGATTCACTTCACCTTAGAAAAAGTGGTCGCGACAACCCACCAAGTGAAAAATGAAGCCACCGAACTGACCTCATTCACTCGCCAATTAGTGGGCACAAGTAACGCGCAACAAGCGCAATACCAACAGCTATCTGAAGCGGCGAATGAACTCACCAGCATGGCAGACAGTGTGAGTCACCATGCCGCAGATGCGGAAGCAGCTACTCAAGAAATCAGCCAACAATCTCAGCAAGTCGATGCTAGCTTGAACAATACGAAGCAATCCGTGTTGCAACTTGCCAGTGACATTGATAGCTCTTCACAACTGGTTCAAACGCTTGAAACCAGTGTCGGCGAAATCGATTCTATTCTTGATGTGATCCAAGGTATTGCTGAGCAAACCAACTTGCTCGCCCTGAATGCCGCCATTGAGGCTGCACGCGCCGGAGAGCAAGGACGTGGTTTTGCGGTTGTATCAGACGAGGTTCGCTCACTCGCGACGAAAACCCAGTCGAGCACCACCGAAATCCAGAACATGATCGAAAAACTAAAGAAACTCGCCAATCAAACCGTGCAAGCGATGCAGGCCAATACCCTATCTGGCGGGGATACCGTCGAGCACACAGAGAATACTCACACCTCTCTTGAAGGTATGAATCAAGCATTAGAAACCATCAATGAAATGAACAGCCATATGGCCACCGCCTCTGCACAACAACAGCATGTGAGCTCAGAGCTGCTCTCGGGCATTCAGAAGATTGTAAATGATAGCGAAGCGACCCTGAGCAGTGTGCAGCATGCACGTCAAGCGTGCGACAGTCTCGCTAACCAAAGCCAAGCGTTAGATGAACTCGTCTCGCAGTTTAAGGTTTAAATCTAAAAATGAGCCCACAACATGGTGGGCTCAACCTCATGACGATTCATTCGCTCTTATCCAAGCGCCCAGCACAATCAACCCCACCCCCAGCAATTGCAGCAAGATGTGATCATCAGTTCCATCCAAGAGAAGACTGGTGAGCATCTGCCCACTGATGACTAAAGTTACCGTCTGAGTCGCCCCTAGCCGCACCATGACAAAACTGTTTAGCGCAACATACAGTGCACCGATGGCGCCACCAATATAAAGCGCAAAAGAAACCGCACCAAGATCCGGTATTGAAACGCCAGTAAACACAACAAGGGAAAGTAGACCAAATCCGACAAAATGATTCACCAACGACGCTTTAAAAACGCCGGTATAGAGACTTAGCTGTCCATTTAAAATACGACTTGATGCAATACAGCAGCCGTTGAGCAACGCGAGTAAAACAAACAACGCCATGCGACTTCACCTCGCGTAAATCAATATTGCCGCACCCAAGATGACCAGAAACAGCGCGGTCACTTGAGAGAACGAGATCTGCTGTTTCGCTATCCCAAACCAGCCTCTTTGCTCACTGACTAAGGTAAACACCATCTGGGCGGCCAACCCCAATACCAAGGTACCAGACAAGCCAAGTGCACTGTTCACCGTTATCGCCGCCAACATGACCGTCATGGCGCCGGGTATTCCTCCTAAATAACAAAGCAATGGAACGCGACGTTCTGCCCTCGCTGGAAGCACAGTGTCAGATCGCTTCACTAACCTGATGCCGGCCAATAATCCCCAAGCCGTGATGCCGCCTATACCATGTGCCAACCACGACGCATGGAGTGCGCTCGTTTGCGCGGCTAATTGACTATTAATAAAAATCATCAGCGCAAGCAGGCCACCACCTAACAACGCTAGCATCTCAAACCCTTTCGTTCTCAACATGTTCTTCCCGCTCTTTATGAAATACCGCCACTTTAATTGATACACAAAAAGATGATAATCTTGCATTTCGAAAAACATTGATGAGTAAAAGTAAACAATGAAGACTGATTTCGCCGCTATTCCCGTCTTTGTCGCTGTGATTGAATGCGGCAGCTTCTCTGCTGCGGCGACGCGCCTTAACATGACAAAATCGGCCGTTAGCAAACGTATCTCGGTGCTAGAGGATAGCTTGGGTGTAAGGCTGTTCCACCGCACCACACGCAAGCTTTCTCTCACCGAGGCTGGGGAAAAGTTCTCGGACTCAGCTCGAACAGCTCTGCTCATCGCCGAAGAGGGCTTTGCGACACTCAGTGAGTATCAAGGCACACCTAAAGGCACAGTGAAAATAAACGCGCCCATGTCTTTTTCTCGCCTTCACATCACGCCCTATATTCCTGAATTTCTGACCCAATACCCTGAACTGAATGTCGTCCTTAATATGGATGACAACATTGTAAGCATGACGAAAGGTGGGTTTGACCTTGGTATTCGCATTGGCGCTTTGCAAGACTCTTCACTCATTGCAAGAAAGATTCTCGATTGCCCATCTGTACTCTGTGCCGCGCCGAGATACCTAGAACAGTATGGAGTACCGTTGACGCCGGCTGAGTTAACCTCTCATAACTGTATTTACTACAGCCTGTTTCAAGCTGGCACAGAGTGGACTTTCTATCGCCAAGGGGAAACACACAAAGTCACCCCAAAAGGCAATTTTGTCGTGAACAATAGTGAGGCAATCGCAGAGGTGCTCACACAAGGCTTAGGCATCGGCCAAATGCCGTTATTTATTGTTGCAGACGCTGTTCATTCTGGCGCATTAACCGTATTGCTGACCGACTACCAATTGCCTGAACATGCAATCTATGCCATTTATCCGGAACGAAAACACCTCCCCGAGAAGGTGAAGGTATTTATTGAGTTCATCAGCAAGAAACTGAGGGCGAAATGGTCACCACTTCCCCCTCAATAGTGTGGCGAGATGTGTGGCTTACTCAGCGAAAGCGTCACTGAAAAAAGTGACAATATGTTCGGCTTGCGTTGGCCCTAATCCATGACTGCCTTCATGATCGTGTAGCGTCACGTCCACCTCATTCGCTGTTAGCACTTCAGCCATGTACCGTGTACCTTCCGGAATCCACTTGAACCGATCATAACCACCATATTCGAGATGAATCGCCGCCAGTTTTTGAGGTTGCTTTAAGTATTCGGCAACCTTGCCTTCAACGTTACCAAAGCCTTGTTCCCAGCGTTCACGGACCTGCTGTGACTCACCATCCCACACTTGCCAAGGGTCGCCTTCGGCGTTGAGATCGGGAGCAAAGGTTGCCGCATAACCATCGAGAAAATTAAACCAACCACTGCGTTTCCATTGTGCAAAGGCTTTATCTAAGCCATTGCTGTCAAACAGCCCAGGGCTAAGGGAGAAGAGATATTGAAACTTATCGGGATGACGAAATGCGATGTTGAGTGCCGCATATCCCCCCATTGAGAAGCCAATAATGCCGCGGTGCGTGTTATCTGAATATGTCCGATAGTGACTATCGATATAGTTGAGCACGTCTTCGGTAACAAAGTCTTCCCAATGCCCGGTAATGGGTGAGTTATAGAAAAAACTACCTCCAAACCGATTCCGACCATTGATCCCGACAACGATCATCTCTACCGCCTGCTTATTGGCAATTTTCTTGTCCAAAAAGTTGTCAGCAAAGGTTTTCGCTTCATTCACCGAGCCACCATAACCATGTAGATAGTAAACGACTGGATACCGCTGCTCAGAGGTATGGTATGACGGCGGCAGATAGAGATAGATCTCCTGCTGGAGGTCATTCTCTACCACGCTATTTGCTAGTGATGGCGCGTCAATTTTTAAATGAATTTGACGCGCCTCGGTAGCGACAGCAAAGCCACTCAATAGCGCAAAAAGTAGCCCCAATACAGGTAATAGCTTTCGGTACATTTAATTCCCTTCCCTTAATGATTTTTCCATCGGCAACATTGATGGTGAAGCTATGAGCATTCTCATCACCTTATTCAATTGTTGCGTCATCACCTGCCTGAAAATGCGCAGATAAGGAAGAAAAGCACAGAAAAAGGAGATCCTGCGAGCAGCCTTAAGAGGTGAATGCAAACTGTGGACGCATTACATTGGCAAAGTGAAAAAGAATATCGTTGACAGAAGTAGAACGAACACTCTACCCTAATATAGAACAATCATTCTACCTACAGAGAAATGTATGCTGAAAGAGCAAATTGCTGCCGACCTAGAAGTCGCTTTTGCCCAATATGGGTTTGCAGAACCAAGTGTGTCGCAGCTTAAAACAGCGTGTAAGGTCAGTTTGCGTACCCTTTACAAGCATTACCCATCAAAGGAAGAGATGATCGTGGGTGCACTTAACCACCGTCATCAACGCTACTTAGCGTTCTTGGCCCATCAGTGCCCACAAGATGGGCTAGAGGCGATACTGCATATCTTTGACCAACTCGCGGTATGGATGGCGGAAGCGGCACCCAATGGCTGCATGTCAATGAATGCATTGGCCGCATTTCCTGATAATCCACTTGTGCGAGAAGCTGTGGCGAGCCACAAGTTAGCCGTTCGTGACTTTTTAGCTCAAAGGTATCCTCATCGTGACGACGAGAATACCTTGTTCGTCTTGCATGAAGGCATTTCGAATAGTTGGCCTATTATTGGGCAAGCCGCTGTAGACGCTGCCAAAAACACCCTTATTCGATTGCAAGAGGAAAACCGATAATGTCTGCTCTACCTTCCACAATGAAAGGCGTTCAACTGATTGGCCATGGTGGGCTGGACAGGCTCGAATTTCGCGAAGACCTGCCGATACCCACACTGGGCGAAAACGATGTGCTTATTCGTGTCGCAGCGGCAGGGGTTAATAACACCGATCTCAACACCCGCATTGGCTGGTATTCCAAAGGCGACAATGATGCTGAGGACGCAAGCTGGTCCGGTGATGCCCTTACTTTTCCACGCATTCAAGGTGCCGATGTCTGTGGCCATATTGTTGCCGTGGGCAGTGCCGTTTCCGATTCACGTCTTGGTGAGCGAGTGCTGATTGAGCCTTGCTTAACTCTCGCCAACGATAACCCTCTGACAACACCTTGGTATTTTGGATCGGAGTGTGATGGCGGCTTTGCTGAGTACACTCGCGTCGCTGCACAACATGCCTTCAAGATTGAATCCTCGTTAAGCGACATCCAGTTAGCCTCCTTTCCTTGCTCCTATTCAACGGCCGAAAACATGCTAACCCGTGCCAATGTTAGCCAAAGTGATACGGTATTGATCACTGGGGCATCGGGCGGAGTTGGCTCTGCGGCCATACAGCTCGCCAAAGCCAGAGGGGCGAACATTATTGCTGTCACCAGCCCAAGCAAAGCCGCACTGATCCAAGATATTGGTGCTGATAAGGTGGTTTTTCGTGATGAAAACGTGATCGAAGCACTCGGTAAAAACAGTGTGGATGTCGTGATTGATCTCGTTGCTGGCCCGCAATGGCCCGAGCTATTGGAAGTCATGAAGCCCAAAGGACGCTATGCCGTTTCAGGTGCTATCGGTGGGCCGCTTGTCGAGCTGGATGTCCGTACTCTCTATTTGAAAGATCTCAGCTTTTTTGGCTGTACCGTACTCGAACCGCAGGTCTTCGCGCAGCTCATTCAACGGATAGAACGTGGTGATATCGCCCCGCTTGTCGCCGAGACGTTTCCCCTCAAAGACATTTGCGCGGCGCAAACCCGCTTTGCTGAAAAACAACATGTAGGCAAGATCGTGTTAACCGTCACCGACAGTTAAGCGCAGTCACGTTTCACAATAATGGAATCTCTCCCATACTTTAAACCAGCCCGGCATCTGCCGGGCTTTTCTTTCACCCACATTTAGGTCTTTATACCCAAGTCTGTCCCATGTCTAAAATCGAAAGCGAGTGTTGATATGACAAAGCAAGCTAAATCGAGTGCAGAAATTGTCGCGGCCGCCCGCGCTGAGCTCGACGAAGACAAGTATTGGGCACTGATTGCCGAGCTTCATCAACGCGGTTCTGACATCGAGTTTGACTTAGCATCTCGTCTTCTAGAATCAGCCGAACCACAAGCGCGTCGTATAGGGGCTGATATACTTGGGCAACTTGGCTGGTCAACGAAACGCTTTCAGACAGAATCAGTCCAGCGCCTAATTGATGTGCTTTCCGATACGGATGATAAGGTGGTCGCCTCTGCCGCCTTCGCATTAGGGCATCGGCAAGTCGAAAAAGCCGTCAAACATCTCATCCAACACGTCGATCACCCCAATTCTTATGTGCGTCACGGCGTCGTGTTAGGGCTCAGCCATTCCCAAAGTGCCACAGCCTCAAAGGCACTTATTAAGTTAAGTCAAGACTCAAACACGGAAGTAAAAAGCTGGGCCACCTTTGCGCTTGCCACGCAATCTAACGTCGATTCAATCGCGGTTAGAGAAGCATTGCTAGCAAATACCATTGACGACGATCCGGAAGTGTGTGGCGAAGCCATGATTGGACTTGCTAAGCGCAAGGATCCAAGGGTTAAAAAGGTTATCAGCAAAGCGCTCTGCGGCCCATTTTATGGTGATTGGGCAGTCGAAGCCGCAGCGCTATTCGCCGACACGGCATTTGTTCCTCTCCTAGAGCAACTGTATGAGCGTGAAGCAGAACAGATAGAACCGCGCTTTCTAGAGCATATTACCGACGCGATCAACCTGTGCCGAGTTCCCCAAAAGCCATAAGTCGCTCACTCAGCCTGCTTACTATCAACACCGGAGACAAAATCGACAAAGTGGTCAACCACGCGGCTATCGGTCGCTTCATTCCAAATGACCCCAACATCCCAGCTCGCATGAGCACCGCTCAGGGGCACTAAGCGCACACAGTCTCGACAGATCTCTTTCGAACTGGCAGGAAGAATTGTGTACCCCAACTTCGAAGAGACCAAGGCAACCAACGTCAGAATGTCATCTGCTTCTTGTGCAACCTCAGGTGATTGATTTTGAGCAAACAAATAGCGAGAGATTTGCTGATGCAGCCCTTTGCCACGCTCAGGGTTAATCTGTATAAAGTCGAGTTTGGTTAAACTTTCCCATAGATGCTTTTCATCCACTTCTGCTTCACGATGTACCGCAACCACGAGATGGTCAGTAAAGAGTTTCCTTGTTTTTAAAGGCGAGCTAGCTTGATCTAAACGATTGAAACTGACATTAAGTTCACCCTCTTTCAACTTCACCATCTGCACAGAAGAAGGCATATCATTCAAACGGATATGTACCTCGGGAAACACTTTTTTAAACTGGGCAATATACTCTGGCGCGCGCAAATAGGTTGAGATACCAAAGCCGATATTCAGACTCCCTGAATAGCCATTAGCAAGATGTGTCGCTAAGCTTTCAAAGTGAGTGTAAGACCTCAAAATCTTCTCTGCTTCAGGGATGAGCATTTGCCCAGCTTGGGTTAATTTAGCGCCATGCCGCCCTCTTTCAAAAAGGGTGACACCCAAGGTCTCTTCAAGCTTAAGGATCTTTTTCGTTAACGCTGATTGGGTAAGGCATAAATGGTCTGCCGCCACTCGATAATTCCCATCGCTCGCTAACTGACAAAAAGCGCTAATTGCACTCTTATCCATTCCATTTACTCATTGAAATTAGAATTTTAATCATTATACGGAATGTAAAATTCTGGTTAAAGTGCCTCTTATCCTCAAGCCAGCTTCAATCTATACAGACGATATGGACTGATGCCCACTGCATCACACTCAACACCTGCGAACACCCAGTTTAACTAGCAGGTTGCAAAGAGAAGGGTTAAACCATGAAAAGACGTTCATCGAAAGGCACACAAAGCGAGAGGCCGTCCATGTTCAATAATGTGCAAGCCGTTATGTTCGACATGGATGGTACGTTAATTCACTCCAAGTCCGTGATTGAAGAAGCATGGCGAATAGGGGCGCTGGCTATTGGGCGTAAAATTTCCCCTGAAGAGATGGAGGCGCATGTCCATGGCCGTAACGCCGACTATACCTTTCGCTACTTTTTTGGCCATCTCTCTTCGACAGAGTTGGCGGAGATTAAGACCATAGTCAATGACTATGAAGCGACCTCACGCCCAGCGCTCATTGATGGGGCCAAGTGTTTTTTAACTCAACTCAAACAAAGCAACATCAAAATCGGATTAGTGACCGGAAGCTGGCAGGCACGCGTCGCGTTTGTGTTAGCGTTGCATGGTTTAGACGAGTACTTCGATATCATCATCACTCGCGAGAATGTGAGCCAAGGTAAACCCAACCCGGAAGGCTTTCTTCAATGTGCGCGACAACTCAACGTGCCCATCACGCAATGTTTGATTTTTGAAGACTCTCAAAGCGGGGTGCAATCTGCGATTGCAAGTGGCGCTGAATGTGTTGTTATTAGCCAGCCCAATGACGAAAAGATAGATGAAACACTACCGCATGTTCGTGACTTTACCGGCTACCTAAACGGAAAAACTGACTGAAATAAAAGGAAAGAAGATGACTAAGTACGTAATTTTTGATTTAGGTGGTGTCGTTGTTGAACTCGGTAAACACCCTATTCCACCGCAATGGCTAGACGCCGAGAAAAGTTTTAGTTTTAAAGATTGGTTTCAGTCAGACATTGCGCTTTCTTTCGAACGTGGACTCACCTCTCCCGACGCGTTTGCATCCGCCCTCAAAGCAACTCTGGGGCTTAACGTCGACAATAGCGATGTGCTAGCACAGTTCACCCAATGGCCCGTAGGCCTGTTTCCGTCCATGCCATCACTTCTCACATCGTTGAAGCAAGACTATACCCTCGTCGCCTTCACCAACACCAACTCACTGCATTACCCGAGATTAATCGATGAGTTCAAACTCGAAACGTACTTTGATCATATCTTTGCTTCGCACTTGATGCACCTCGCCAAACCCGATCTCGCAGCGTTTGAACATGTGTTGCAAGCACTTGGCACAACAGCCGATCAAGTCATATTTATCGACGACAATATCGCCAATATTCAAACAGCCAGAAATATGGGGATCCATGCGCTCCATGCCAGTGGGGAAGCCGCGGTTACCTTAGCACTCAAACAAGCAGGAGTTTTCTAACCATTAAGCGAGGACTCAAACAACATTTAAACGCAAGAGAATGAGACTCGCCTTCAAAGACCTGTTGGCGAGCCTAGTGCGCGATTTAATCCAGTCACTTAAAACCTGAAAAAAGTTGTAACAGCGCTCGCTTAAGCCTCTTCCAATGCTTGTAAATCCGGCTCATGAAGCTTGATCTGCAAAGCGCTAAAGTTCTCGCGCAGTTGTTCAACCTTGCTTGCCGAAATCAGCGGCAATGCAGAGGGTTGTCGTTGACACATCCAAGCAAGCACAATGACATTTTCGCTCACACCATATTTATCGGCTACTCGAGATAACACCTCAAGGCGACGTTCATTCCCAGTATTTTCATAAACGTGTTTACGCCAGTAATTCTCTCTGCGATCTTGTCGCGTATAATAGCCGCCCAGTAACGGTGAATAGGCCACTAAGCTAACTGCCGTTTCATGTTGAAGCATATTTTCAAGATCGCGGGTAACATAATCGCACACCCCAAAGTCGGATCGTTTCTTTGGATTCAAGTAAGTTAAATGCTGCTGGATCGCGCAAAATGGTGTAAATCCATGCTGCTTGGCAATCATTTGCGCTTCCTTAAATCGCCATGACATAAAATTGGAGCAGGCGATTGCCTTGGTTTTCCCTTGTTTGACTAAGTCATCCAAGGTTTTCATTATCTGAAACAAATCCTGACTACGATCATCGAAGTGAACATAATAGAGATCGACATAATCAATACCCATATTATTTAGGCTTCGTTCAATGCCTTCATAAATCGTTTCCGGCGCCAGCCCCTCCATATTTGAATGTGGATGCTCATCAATGATGTCGCTATTTTTTGGGCGACAACCACACTTAGTCGCAATAATCACATCCTGTCGGTTGTTGCGGCTGGCTAACCATTTCCCGATCACGCGTTCGCTAGCATCGGGATAGCCATTTTCGACCCAATACGCATAACAGTTAGCGGTATCTAAAAAGTTTCCTCCTAAGGCTAAATACTCATCAAGTAGGCGAAAGCTCTGTGTTTCACTGACACTTGAACCCAATAACATGGTCCCAAACCCTAATGGGCTTACCTTGATACCGGTGTTACCCAGTTCAACGCTAAGATCCTTAATCGTTGGCTTTGCTGTAATCGCGGTACCAAAGCCAACAGTACCCAACCCAATTTCCATAATCGTGATCCTTCAGCAATGAAATAACCTTTCTTTATTTTCCAGCTTACAAGACAATAAGGCGTCATCAATGAAATATAATGAAATGGTCTTTTCATGAATGAAATGAACTTGGATTGGAATGATCTACAGCTTTTCCTCGCGGTCGCGAGAGAAGGCGGATTGTCAGCCGCGGCAAAAACAACACAACGCAGCCCCGCGACACTCGGACGTAGAATGCTAGCTTTAGAAAGAAGCTTAGGTAAAGCACTGTTTATCCGCCATGATCGCGGATATGAGTTACTCACCGACGGGAAAAAACTGTTCGACCAGTTAACCGAAGTTGAGTCTCATCTTGGTACTTTACTTCCACGTAGTCCCGAGCAAAAAAAGCCACTCGTCAAAATTTCTGCTGGTACATGGACAACCTTACACCTGATTAAAAACATCAAGCAGTTGTCAGAAACGTTTGATAGCACCTTAATCCGGTTTATTTCGACTGAGCATATTCTTGATATCACTCACCGTGAAACCGTAATTGGTATTCGCAATCGTCGCCCAACTGACCAGAATCTTGTGTGCCGACGATTACACAGTGTTGAATTTGCCCCTTATGCCACTGTCGACGCACCCCAAAAATGGATCAAAGTGTTGTCTGATACGCCAATTGCTCGTTGGTTAGATCGTTTTGTAGAAAACGACGCTATTTGTGAAGTCAGCACGCCACGCAATAGTTTAGATCTTGCGCTTGAGCATCAAGGTATCGCCTTACTACCCACGTTTATCGGCGACAACCAACCCACCTTAGTTCGTGTCGGCAACATCATTGACGAATTAGGACATGATCAATGGCTCGTCACCCACCATGAAGATCGATACTTACCGGAAGTGAGAATGTTGATTAACCGCTTGGGAGATATGTTGCAAGATTAGTCGCATGCGATCAGTCTGTTTCTGGCGTTTATTCTCAAACTACACCTGAAACAGACCAAACGCATTACTTCATAAAATGTTTAACCCGAAGACAGCCTTAACACTGTGAAGCACTGTCTCCGTTTTCTCTCTTGATATCTGGCTACCTTTGCGAAGTATGTCCACCAATTGGGCTTTATCATTTAAGTAGTCGGCTCGCCGCGCTCTTATCGGCTGGAGCAATTCTTGCAGACATTCTTCCAATATCTTCTTCGTCTTGCCATCGCCTAACCCGCCGCGCTGATAATGTGCTTTCAACTCATCGACATAGCCTTTATCTGGATGAAAAGCATCGAGATAGGTAAAAACAACGTTACCTTCAACCCGGCCCGGATCTTCTACCCGCAGATGGTAAGGGTCGGTATACATGGATTTCACTGCAGCACTGATTTCCCTCTCCGATGCGCCTAGATTGATCGTATTCCCCATCGTTTTCGACATCTTGTTTTTGCCGTCAGTACTCGGCAAACGCGGTGCATTACTCAACAATGGTCGGCATTCTGTTAAAATCGCTTCACCCGCCAACCCGTTGAGCTTTCTAACGATTTCATTTGTCTGCTCAATCATGGGCAGTTGATCATCCCCCACTGGCACCAGTGTGGCGTGAAACGCCGATATGTCCGCCGCTTGTGAAATGGGATAAGTCATAAAGCCAACAGGAATGGACCGTTCAAAACCTTTGCTTTGAATTTCACTTTTCACCGTGGGGTTGCGCTCTAGGCGGCTCATTGTCACCAAATTGCTGTAGAACATAGTGAGTTCAGCTAAAGCAGGCAGTTGAGACTGCAAACAGATTGTCGTCTTATCGGGGTCTATCCCTACAGCAAGGTAGTCTGCGACGACATTGAGAATGTTCGACGCGACTTTGGATGGTTGGTGAGCATTGTCTGTTAGCCCCTGCATATCCGCGACCAAGATGGTTTGCTGATTGGCATGCTGTAACTCCACTCGCTGTTTAAGCGATCCAACATAATGACCGAGATGCAAAGGGCCCGTGGCACGATCGCCTGTCAGTATGATGTCTGAGCGGTTGGGTGTGTGTTGTAACGTCATGGGTAATCTCCGAGTTAGATAAAATGCTACTGGAGATAAAAAAGCGATGACAATCTTAGCTACCTTCCAGCAGCTAAAGAATGTAAGAATTCAGTGCCGCTCTACAGAGAGCGCCACCAACAGAAGAATGCAGTAAGCGATGAAATAATGATCATATACTCAAGCCACCTTAAGATGCTTGTTCAGCGAGAATGTCTAGGTTTGCCATCGAGGCACTGCTTTGAAGGTCTAGTGGACTAAATCAAAAAGCAGTAACGAAGGTGGCGAGCCTAGAAAACTCGCCCTTCGGGAAGCAACTAGCGCCCCGATTTCTGCGTTAAATGTGTTCGAAAGGGGAAAGCCATTCCTTCACACCTTTGCCTTGAACTCGAACCGCTAGTCTGCTTCTGAATCCTGCATCTTAAGGTGGCTTGAGTATAATATTTAAGCTAACAAGAATTATTATTTAACTCAATGAATTAGCATCACTAATTTTTCAATACATACAGTTCCTCGTGACCAATATCACATTCGTTCAATTTATGTTCAGCTCCCATTGATAAGATGAATGCATCAAACAGAGATGAGGCCAACAACAAGGCCAAACATCCTAAAAATGGCAATCACGCCACTCAAACGGTTTAGTCGGAGAATTGAATATGAAAAAAGTAATCGCAACTACTATGATGGCTTTCGGTCTTTTTGCAGCTGGCGCACAAGCGAGCTACACACTTGAAGAGACCCAGATGTTTGCAGGTTCTGATAACTTCCACGCACAGGTTGAACAGCACCGTGCGCTGCAAGGCACAAACCATACAGGTGCTGAATCAGTTAGCCTATTCAGTGCCGAAGAAGTGCGCCAGTTTGCGACATCAGGCAACTTCCACCAGCATGTGGCTGCACAGCGAGCACATCAGGGTGAAAGCAATGAAGCAAGCCTTGCGGGCGCATTCAATATCGAAGAAACACGCCAATGCGGCACTGCCAGCGACGTACATCGCTGTGTAGGTAATTTGACTAGCTAAGCAAAGGCTCATGAATAACAAAGAAGGCGCGGAAAGCGCCTTCTTGCTATTTTAACTTTAAATTTTAAGCAGCAACACGCTCGATGAAATGGGTGTTCTTTTGACTATTCCGTTTACCCTTTTATCGTTTACGCCACTGCAACGTGGCGTTTTTTCTCCATACAAAAACAGACCTACTCTCCCGGGTAACGCAATTGCCATTGTGCGCGCAGCTCGTCCATTATCGCCATCACCGCTAACGTTTGTTGGTGAGGGACTCGCGGGCTTTCCTTGTATTGATTGCGCAAACAGTCATGGACATGTTCCGCTTCCAATACGTAAGCACTGCCTTGAAATCCAACTTCAAGTACTTTAATGATCTGCCCAACTTGGTCTCTAACAATCAATTGTTTAGGGCCAAAACTAAAGTCCGGGATCTCAATCATGCCTTTATCGCCAAGCACCGTCGCTTGGCATGGGATGTAGTGACCAACGCTGCTTGATACGGTCGCAACCAAACCATTGGCATACCGTAAGATGGCTGTAGATTGCATATCTACACCTGTTGGCGCAAGTTCAACTTCACTGACAATACTCTCGGGTTTGATCGCATTACTGCCCATCGTTTGGGCAATCATCTGGACAAACGTCAGCGGATAAATACCGACATCGAGCAACGCGCCGCCCGCTAATGCCGGATTAAATACCCGACTCTCCCAATCACGAGGCGCATTAAAGCCCATGCCCGCTTGCACACTCTTCACCTCACCAATAATGCCTTCAAGGATCAAAGTCATCATCGAGTGAATGGCCGGAAACATTGGAATCATCATGGCTTCCATAAAGAAAGTGCCACGCGCTTTAGCCAGCGCAACCAGCGCCAGTGATTGCTGGTAGTTTACGGTGAGTGGTTTTTCGCAAAGTACCGCGATCCCTTGCTCCAAGCAGGTCTGCGCGAATGTGTAGTGATGGGTATGCGGTGTCGCTATATATACAACGTTTACGCCACTCTGCTCAAAGAAGTGATCGACGTTATCGAATGCATGGGGAATATCGAAACTGAAAGCGAACTGATCCGCTTTTGCCTGAGAGGTCGCTAAAACGGCACCGATTTCAACATCGGATATCGTATTCAGCGCACCAGCAAACTGATGAGCAATATTACCTGTGCCTATGATGCCCCAACGAATCTTATCCATAATCACCTTTCTCTGATCTACGTCGATCACCAGATTAACGCAATTGACTGTAAGGTAATGTTAGATTAAATGATGGAGCGCACAAAAACGCGTTCTCACATCCTTGTGAAAACGCGCGTTCGGGGCAGAGCCCTATTGGTCACACGGTCAGAGGGAAACGCATCAGACTCCGTGTAATCTGATTTTTATATTAAAGATCAATCACATCGATCCAAAGAACGGCATCTTGAGAGAGTTCCTTACCTTCATGCTCAGTATCTGGACCCGAGCCTAGGCAAGCAAAGCCCCATTGGCCCGCAGTAGGAATACCAAACGTGAACATCCCATTGTCATCGGTGATCGCCACTAACGCCGATGCCGGTGGCTCACGGAAGTTATCTTTCGAGAACGCATTGGCCGCTTGATCGACCTTAGTATTGATAAACTCAATCTCACACTCTACACCTGCAGCTGGCTTGCCTTCAGACAAAAGCTGACCGGTGAAGGTGCTACCTGCCAAGATTTGGTATGGCTTGTTCTTTGGCACAATTTCAGTTTTCAAACCGAGTGGCTGATCCCAACCAGTAGGTAGACCAGCCTTGTTGATCACTCGCTTAGTGATCTGCTGGATATAGATATCTTCGCCCTTCTCATAGTAAGGAGCAGGTGTGAGCGCAAAGACGTAGTCGCCATTACGCTGAATCTTGTGTGACACTTGGTATGCTGCGGCTTGATTATCTGGCCCCGTCCAAGTCACGGCTTTCAGCGCCGGAATCAAATCAGTACGCTTACCTTTGAAATCAACAAAAAAAGCTTCCGGCTGACCCATGTCCATCACGTGACCGTTGTCCATTGGGTGGCCAAATACCAATTTCATATCCACGGTCGTGGGTTTATCAACCATCGCCTCAGGTGTATGAAGTAATTGAAAATGTGCAAAAGAAGAAGCAGAAACAGCCAGAGCCGCCGCACCGACAGAGAGCGCCAATTTGTTCATTATGTACATCCTATGTTGTAGTGTGCCGAGCGACCTAAGGTCAGAGTTGCCGCTCGGGGCAAAGGTTATTCGACGATGTCTGAGCCCGGAATCTCAATCAAGTGGCCAGGCCCTGCATTAAATTGCACTTTGTAGTCACCTTCCGGCTTTTGGAAAGTGTACTCACCAGCTTCATCCATCTTACCTGTCAGCACTGTGTTACCAGCGCCATCGACGACTGACATTTCAACACCCGCTGCGGATGAACCATCAGAAAAACCACCTTCACACAGTACTTCGCCATCACCGAGGTCATAGCAAGAGCAAAGTGGCGTATGGGCAAACGCGGCAGCAGGAATCAAGGCCGCCAACAAAACGGGAAGAGCGTGCTTTTTCATCACAAGTCCTTTTTCATTTAGATCGGGAAAGGGTTAAAGCAGCACTTAATAAGAGCATCATTGCCTAACCCAAGCTCGTTTTTGAGGACATCATGCTAATGGGGTACGAATAATAAACACAAGGGAAAACCATTCTCATTTGCAGTTCGATTGATATAGATCAACAGAGACTCATTCTCATTATTTATGAATTGATCAACATGGATGAGAATGATTAACATCATTAACGTGTCTCCCCTCTCTGTGTTGAATATCATGAAATGCACTCTTTCTACGCTTAAACCAGGCGAAATTGCGACTATCTCACGGCATCTTGCTGAAGGGCCGGTTCGGCAACGACTACTTGACCTCGGTTTTATGCCCCAAAGTTCCATTGAAATGGTCCGTTATGCGCCCCTTGGCGACCCCATTGAAGTTCGCATTGGACGCAATCATGTTCTCCTCAGAAAGACAGAAGCAAACACAGTGATAGTGAAACGGAACGCGTAATATGTACGAGCAGAAAATCTTGTTAGCTGGGCAGCAAAATGCCGGAAAGTCCACGTTATTCAATCGACTGACTGGCGCTCGGCAGCATGTTGCGAATTACCCCGGAGTGACCGTGGATAAGAAAGTCGGCGTGTTAAGCCATCAAGGCAAACGCTTTCAACTTGTCGACCTCCCCGGCACCTATAGCCTAACTAGCTTTTCACTTGAAGAACGGGTCGCGCGTAAAGCCCTTCGCGAAGAGCGCGCTGATACCGTGCTCAATATCTTGGATGCGGCTAACCTCAGCCGATCGATGCATCTGACCTTGCAACTGATTGAAATGGGACAGCCGTTAGTCATTGCGCTTAACATGATGGATGTCGCGGCGAAACAGGGCACCCATATTGATGTTGAGAAGTTACAAACCACGTTAGATCTGCCCGTCACCGCCTGCATAGGTCGGACAGGGAAAGGGGTGGACAACGTAGCCAACAGCCTGAATACATCCCGTCAAAGCCGCTTTCTATTGCGGTATCCAGATATCGAAACACACATCCGTGCGACCGAAGCACTTCTTACACAGATACCGTCACTGGGGAACAAGGCTGACGCTTACTCACGCTGGTTAGCGCTTCGCCTGCTAGAAAATGACCAAGAGCTGCTAGACAGTGTCGACGCTGAATGTGAAGCCGCTTGGCGCGCATCCCTTGCACAAATACAAAACAAAGCAGAAGCTGAATTAGAGCAAAGCGTTAGCGACTATATTATTGCTTGCCGTCACCAAGCAGTAATGCACATCCTTGAGACCTGTGTCACCGAGCAAAATAAGACCGCAACTGCCACCCTTTCGCAAAAAATAGATCGTTTGGTGCTCAACCGCTACTGTGCACCACTGTGTTTGCTGGCAACGGTATTTTTTATCTATCAATGCTCCATCGTCTGGGGTTATGAACTCACCAACTATACTTGGCCCTATTTAGCCAGTTTGCGAGAGATCGTCGCCGCCTTATTACCCGAGGCCGGTTTTCTCCATGATCCTTACTTGCGTTCGTTGGGACTCTGGGTAATCGACTCTGCCAACACCCTGTTAAATTATGTCCCTATCTTTCTGATTCTCTTTGCGTTGATTGCCATTCTCGAAGACTCCGGCTACATGGCACGTATCGCTTTTATCGCAGATAAAGTCTTAAGCAAATTTGGGCTACATGGACAAAGTACGCTGCCGCTCATACTCAGTGGCGTGTTTGCGGGTGGCTGCGCCGTACCCGGCATCATGGCAACCAAAGGCATCCCGGATAATCGGGCGCGCATGGCAACGATCTTTACCGTGCCCTTTATGAACTGCTTAGCAAAAGTGCCGCTTTACACCTTGCTGCTCGGGATCTTCTTTGACAAAAACAAGGCATTGATGATGTTCTATATCTCGACCATCACCATCATTGCCGCGCTATTGGTAGCGAAGCTACTCACCAACACCGTACTGAAGAAGAGCGAAACCGCCCCTTTTGTGATGGAGCTACCTCGTTATCACCTTCCGACTCTGCGCAGCGTCGCCACTCGCGCCATCGAGCGAACATGGACCTATGTGCGCAAAGTGGGCACCATCGTGGTTGCCGTCTCCGTCGTGATCTTCGTCCTACTCCAGTTTCCTGGCGTTCCCGAAGATCAACAGGCGCAATACCAACAACAAGCCGAGCAAGCCGTCGCCATCTTCCAAAAATCGGTTGTCGGCACTGACTATGAAGCGGTACTCACACAAGAACGTTTGCCCCAACTCATCAACTTATACACCGATTACAAACGCGCGAAGCTCAACGCCCAAGGAGCCGAGACATCAAAAGCCGTCAATGCCACCTTTGCTGCACGCGACCCAGAGTTGTTTCAGTTTGTCGCGCCGCCACGTGGCGACAAGGTGTTAAAAAGCATTCATCGCGCCTTGAGAAAGTTAGCGCGAACCCGAAAGCAAATTCGCTTAGAGATGAAAGAGCAACAACTCGAAAACTCGATGCTTGGCAGCTTTGGCCGCGCGATTGAGCCCATCAGTCAATATGCGGGGTTCGACTGGAAAATCAATGTTGCCTTACTGTCCTCCTTTGCTGCACGGGAAAGCAGCGTCGCAACGCTCGGGGTGTTGTTTCAACAAGATGACGAAAGCAATGAGAAACTAGAGCAACGCATTGGCGGCTCTGAAGAGTTTAGTGCGAAAGGCGAGTTATCCGCCGTCGCATTGATTTTATTCTTCGCACTTTACCCGCCTTGTTTAGCGACTGTCATGATGATCCGTGTCCAAACGGGCCAATATCGCTGGATGCTACTCGCGATAGCACTGCCATCGGTGATCGGTTTTGGCGTCGCGACGCTGGTCTTTAGTCTCGGCACCTATTTCAGTTTATCTGGCGTGCAAGCCATGAGTGGGGCCTATTTCACCGCGCTCATTCTGCTGCTTTATCTTGGTTTTAAGCGCTCAAAACCCTTGCACAAGCCGGAGGCGCTTACCACTTAACGGAAGGAGTTGAGTATGTACGAAGCCCAACAACATTGGAGTGAGTTTGTCATCGTTGCTGCCATCATCGCGGCAGCGCTTGGCTATCTCTACTGGAAACTCGTTAAGAAACGCGGCCAGTGCGGAAGTTGTGGCAACTGCAAAGGAAACAGCGATTGCCACTCAAAAAAAACGCAAGAGCCCCACCCAAGCACTGAGCAGTCCATCGATGTGATTGAATTCGACCCCAACAAAAAAGCGCAGCCTTAAGCTGCGCTGTTTCGATACCTTTCATCCAGACTATGCTGGTTCTGGGTTGGCCTCTACGGCACCATTACGCTTTTTCATCACAAGACGTATGCCCACCCATACAGCAGTCACAAGCGCGGCAATAAGCCCGATGGCGATCGGATACACAGTGAAAGGGTTATCGACCACAGTTTGGCACTGCATAAATAGCAGACTTTCGCGCGCATCACTCACGTAGCAATTGCGTAAGAACAATTGCAATGAGGAGAATAAGCTAATGAAAGAGACAACAAGGGTATTGCGAGCCCATATCGCGAAGCGATGCTGCTTTGCTGTCTGCTCACGCTTATCACTCATCAACTCACTTAAGCCACCGAGTACAGCCATCATAATACCCACCAGAATATCGATCCCTTCTACTGAGCGATGCCCTGATAGCCATGCTGCAATCACCAACATTGGCCATGCACCAGATAGGGTGTGCACGCCAAAGCGACAGGCATTCGCTGCAAACTCAGTCAGCTTACCTAGCATGGAAACAGCGCGCTTGTTTGAAGAGAGCCAAATACTCGACTGCACCTTCATCAAAAACTGAAACAAGATAATCAAGCCGATGATCGAAGGGAAAATGACCGCTAAATGCTCAGAGTACTGCGCCTGCCAAAATTGATTAAGCACTTCATTTGGAAACAACGCAATGAGCCCACCTATGGGTAACGCGGCAACTAAGGTGTAAAACGGAACCTTAAACCCTGTTCTAAATTGTTTAAACATCTGTGATACCCCCAACTGTGCTTGCTTTACTATCGCTAAAAACAAGCGATAACCTTGAGACTAACCTATTAAAATTATTGCAATTGTACCGCATTCATTTATTGACATACACGCAACGAAATCAATTAATCGACCACTTTTGGGTTATTCTCAAATCATCTAGACATCACCTAGTCTACCTTCATACTGCTGTCCGTTTGCTGACCATCAGCGCTACACATTTACATTCATTAAAAAACGCAACCATACCCTCTTTGGCAATCTTACAATTTCCTTATTGTTTCTTACCTAAGTTGGTGAGAGCCTGACTAAATTCATAAAAAAAGGGAATATCATGAAAGAGATAAAGAACATCGTCTTTGATATCGGCAATGTTTTCGTGCGCTGGGCGCCAGCAGAAATCGTGCGTTTGGCTTTTGGGTCACGTTTTGATCCTGAAACGACAGCAGCGCGTTGGTTTCAAAGCGAGATCTGGATTGAACTCAACAAAGGCCGCTTCAGTGAAGAAGAAGCCAAACAACGTTTTGAACAAACGTTTGACTTGAGCCGTGACGACGTTGATCGCCTTTTTTACTATATTCATGAGTCTCAAATCGCTATCTATGGCACCCGGGATCTCCTCAATCGCTTGAAAGCGAAAGACTACAAAGTCTACGCTCTTACTGACAATGTGCATGAAATTGTCGCCTTTCTAAAATCGCGCTATTTATTCTGGCCGCTCTTTGATGGCGCTATCGTTTCAGCTGAAGTGAACTGCCTTAAACCGGGTGCGGAAATATTCCAGCATTTACTCAGTCAGTATGATCTTGACCCTGCGGAATGTGTCTTTATTGATGATGTTCAAGCCAATGTTGATGGCGCAAAATCCGTCGGTATGAAAGGTATTCAATTTACGCAAGCCCACTTATGCGAGGAGGAACTGCTCGCCTTAGGGGTAACGCTCTAAGGTAGCGGCGTCACCCAACCGCCCGTCCATCGTGATAATTTCATCGCAAACCAGATTTAAATGCGGCGCATGACACATTCATGAAACAAATGCCTCGTAAGTTCATTGAGCTTCGAGGCATAACATTCATAGCAACCCGCATAGTAGGAGTGGACACGATGGGCGCTTGGGGAACCGGTAATTTTGACAATGACACAGCATGTGACTGGGCCTTTCAATTAGAAGAGTCCGATGACTTGTCACTGATAGAATCCACCATTGATGAAGTATTCGAAGAAGACTACATTGATGCGGATGTCGGCAGTGAAGCACTGGCGGCTATCGATACGCTTGCACGATTACGCGGCATAGAACGCACAAAAAATGCGTATACCGAAGCGGTCGATAAATGGGTTGCTAACCATCCCATCGCGACATCAGAGCCTTTGATTCTCAGGGCCAGCGAAGCCTTGATAGCGATTGCCAGCGAAGAATCAGAACTCAGTGAACTCTGGTCAGAAACCGATGAATATGATGCTTGGCGCCAAGAAATAGACAGCCTTATTAAAGCCATGGAGAAACACTAAAAATGGATAACCAAACACTACCCTACGCAAGTCGCGGACGCCGCATTCTTGCGAGTATTATTGACTCACTCCTGATCATGGTCGCAACAGTACCTTTGTTACTGATGTTTTATGGGACAGAGTACTACACGAGCGATCAGGTTTTTTTCGGCACTGCTGATGCCATCATTAACTACATCCTTCCGCTTGTTGCAGTGATCGGCTTTTGGGTGTACTGCCAAGCCACCCCCGGAAAATTGGGTATGAAGATGATCATTGTCGATGCCAACACTGGCGGAAAACCCAGCATTGGCCAGTACATCATTCGCTATCTCGGCTATATCATTGCCACTATCCCGCTGGGTCTTGGGCTCTTTTGGGTGCTTTGGGACAAACGACGCCAAGGTTGGCACGATAAAATGGCGAAAACTGTCGTCGTCGATACACGCCCGTTATCAAACAACAACGCTATTTTAGATAACTAATCCAGACAGCACCGCGTACAGGCACTCTTCAGGGTGCCTGTTTTGATCCCCATCCTGCAGACGCTCATGTCACCCTTGCCTCGTCACACCTTATTGACGTCTTTACGCAATATTCCATTTCCGTCTCGCGATAGAGACAACACTTCTTTTGCTGGCTGTCGATATCCACTTCAAGATACTTAAACATCTACTGTTGATGATTAAGACCTATGCGTGTAATTTCAATGCCTATCTAAACCATTGTGTTGAGCAGCACGTAAACCGCTTTCGTCACTACCGAATCAACAAACACGACAAGCAATAATAAAGAGCCCAATTATCAATGCCCAACAAACTCTCGATTCGCGCTTATACAAAGGAGATGCGCAGTCATCACCACCAATATCATCAACTGGTGCTCCCGCTGCATGGTGCTATCGATATTGCTATTGAGCACTATCAAGGCATCGCCACCCCCGGCGATTGCGTGGTGATCCGTGCAGGTCAAAAACACACCTTTAGTGCCGACGAAAATGCCCGATTTATTGTCGCGGACATGCATACCTTACCCGACAATCTTCATCTTGATGAGATGGCGGTATTCAGTGTAACACCGCCTTTGCTCGCCTACCTCCACTTCATAGAAAGACAGCTAGGCCATCAACATGATCTCGCCTTAGAAACGCAAGCCTTCGCCCTATTCTTTCAACTGCTCGCCACGCAACAAAAAGCGCGCAGAGCCGACCAACGCATCGAGCCCGTTCTCGCCCATATCATGGCTGATGTCAGTGCACCTTTCTCTATCGACAACCTCGCCAAGCTGGCTTGCCTCAGTCCGACACAGTTTAAAAAACGTTTTAAATCACATACTGGGTCTACGCCTATTCAGTACATTACCTCTCATCGCATGGAGAAAGCCCGCGCCCTTTTAATGCATTCCGATCTCCCAGTTGCGCTGATTGCCGAACAAGTCGGCTATCAAGACCCTTCCGCATTCAGTCGTCGCTTCTTGAAACACTTTGGTCAAAACCCGACGGCATTCCAACCCAAGTAATGCTGTAACACGCAAGTAACCTCAGACTCGTTGAATGAGAAGTGGTGCCACACAATTCGATAGTTAATGCGTCGCAATCGACAAAGACAGCGTCTTATCTGCATACATGACGCACTTTTCTTCTCTTACACTGCTTCTTGATTGAGTCCACTAGCCCTTCAAAGCAGTGCCTCGATAGCAAACCGAGACATTCTCGCTGAACATGCCTCTTGAGGTGACTTGAGAATAATTAATGACCGAGGAAAACAGATGAAAACGATCGATTGGCAAACGTTTCAAGATGTAGAAATACGCGTCGGGACAATACGAGAAGTCCTCCCTTTTCCCGAGGCTCGTCGCCCAGCCTTTAAGTTACGGATCGACTTTGGGAACGAGATAGGTGAACGCAAGTCTAGCGCACAAATTACCGATCGCTACACGGAGGAATCCCTCATCGGTAAGCAAGTGATCGCCGTGGTCAACTTTGCACCAAAGCAAATTGGCCCCTTTATGTCGGAATGCCTTGTAACTGGTTTTCACCAAGAAGACGGGGCTGTAGTACTGATTTCACCCGATAGCCCTGTCCCCAACGGCGTCCGTTTAGCATAAAAATGGCACCAATAAGGTGCCATCATTTTCTTGGTGGGGTTATACGGGTTTAAAAGGTTGATCTTGTAAATCAAACACGGCGAGGTAATCATCACCGGGCTTAACCATTAACTCAAACCGCAACACTTTGACGCAGGCAGCAACCAGTTTCGCTGTCATCACGTCACCTTCTAAGCTCTGAGCCAGTTCGACAAGTTCTTCCACACTGTGCTTGCCTTCAAGGCCATCTTGAGAAAACGTATCAAGGAAACTTGCCACTAATCCAAACAAGTCCTTCTCGGCAGCCCCTTCTACCGACCACAAGTCAGGATCCGCATACCGAGAGGCATAGTTAGCCTGAGCGATATTCAGCCCCAGCCCAAAGTTCACCAAGACGGCTTTGGAGTGGTTACAGATGACATTTTCAGGGCATATCGCGCCATGATAGATATCTACCCGATGCATAAATTGCAGTGCAGTCAACAACTGACAAAACCAACGGACGGGAGTGCCGGGTGCAAAATCGTGCGCCCAGTCTCTTAACGAGCGGCCTTCCACCCAAGCACGGGTGCAATAAATATCATTCCCTCCCGGCAGCTGTCCAAATGCCATTACCTGCTCAATGTGCGGGTGATGTAGATAGTGTAAACTTCGGAATGTACTGCTGACTTCGCCCCACTGCTCACTCGCCTGACGATAGATCGAAATGGCACAATCATAATTGCCATGAATGTGGGTTGCGCGCCATAGCTCGCTATTTTCATAGCTGACTAGACTCTCTTCGAGCCGTGTATGGCCATCAATGATCACACCCGCAGCTAATTGCAAGGGTTCACCTGTATCACGGCTCATCCACTCCGGGTGTTCAAGATAGATAGAGATATCACTCCGAATCCCATCTAGCTCAACACCTTCGCCACGTTTCGCCTTTGCAAACCATTGATAGATAACAGGCTGCCCCGCTTTCAAGGCAAGTGGATAGAAAAGCGCAGCGAACGCTTGAATGTCTTCATTGACCGTCATGGTATCTTGAATATCAATGAACTCTACATCGGCTTCTGCGGAAACAAACACACAGTTTTCACGCCACCCGGACACGGTAATGCCGCGTCGATGTATTTGCTGCAACGAGGTCAACGCGCTGCGTAAAATGCGCAACAAGGTCAACGCATCACATTGGTCGACGTTAAATTCGTTGAACGGCTCTCCCATGGGTAAACGCACTGGCAACACGACCTGTTCCCCATCGTGAATTAAAGGCGCACAGTAAGGCACGCCGCTGCAACCGGCCAGTTTTTGCAAACGAACAAACTCTTTCGAGAGTTGCTGTTCATGGCGTCGCTGCAGTTCGCTATCTTCAAATTGTGAGGGAATGAGTATTTTTAATAGCCAGTGTGCCGACCACTGGCCGGGATCATAATCCGCCAACCACACTTCCAAGCCATGTTGGATAAACAAGCACTTGCGCTTAACGAAATCTTGAATACGGTTGTTTCGTTGTTCAACAAGCGCGACCTGCCCAATCGTATCGAGTACAAACTGTTTCTGTTTGTCCGTGACTTGATGCTTATGCTGCGCTGTCAGCCCCCACTCTTTCGTTAACGCCGAGACAATCACTTCTGGGGTATAAACGCTGAGCTTATCCGACTGTTTCTCAAGTCGAATCTCTTCGCCTTTTCGGCCAGTGACAAACACCATACCTTGGCACCAAGGGGCATAAACACCCACCGGAATCTTATGTTTAAGGCGCCCAGCAAGCACACGAGCGACGTAATTCGCTTTCGATAAACTGTTGTCGACTTCACGGCCATCCAGTTGCCACGCATGTAAGCCAGCATCAAGACGGCCGATGTAGCCTTTAACATCAACAACATAAATGCCCCACTCGCCAATCACTAGTGCATCCACTTCCATGGCTTGCCCTGATTGTGTAGGGATTTCAATATTAGTCAGTAGTAAGTAGTCATTTGGCAGTTCATCAGCCAATAGTTTGAAGGCCCATCGTTCTGCGTCGTTGACGGCATCTCCAAATGAAATGTGCTTCGCCATTCCGTGTTGTGCTCCCTTTTGCAGCCGCAAAAATTAGATTTACTAAAACCGCTTCAAGTCACTTCAACGTGCCTGAATATATCAAGCATGTTAATGCAACCAACAAGTTGTTAACAGCACCCGTGACGATTGAATCGAAAGGCTCGCGACTTGAATCACATTGAATTACCATCATCACGCATCATCTGCAGACAATATAAAAGATTGATAAAAAACAAAGAAAACTATTGACCTAAAGTTAGCTTGAGGTTTTAGAGTGCCCTCACACGCAGTAAATAAGGACTCGACAATGAAAAACAAAACGCCGCCCTACCTCACTGGCCGATTTTTTGATGGCATTAGCTCTGGCATGATGATGATGGCATTGCCTTGGATTATCTTAAAAGCTGGTGATATGGGCTCCTTCATTGCACTCACGGCTTTAACCTGTACCGCCGCGTCATTCATACTGACTCCGTTTACTGCGACGTTGCTCGACAGAGTCTCTCGCAAGGGCGTGCTGATCAGCGTGCAACTCTTGCAATCGAGCACCGCCGCTGGCGTGCTGGCTTTTACCTTCATCGGTGATGTCTCAGTTTGGCTGTTAGCGTTCGCACAGTTTGTGTTCTGGCTATCCAGCAATGTGGCCTGGAATGCCAACAATGCCTTTACACAAGAAAACTACGAAAAACACGAATATGCGAAGATTTCGGGACAGCAAGAAATTATCTTGCAGGGCACCACGCTGGGTTCTGGCGCTTTAGGTATTGTGTTGTTAGAAATGTGGGGAATCGCTGAATTTGCCTTGTTTGCCATGTTGGCATCGGCCATTTCGGCCACCAGCTATGCACTCACCCCCTATAACAGAAAGCTGCGCCAACAAAGAAAGACCAAGTTCTTAGCTCAAATCAAAGAAAGTAAAGCCATTTTCATCGCTCAACCGACTTTTTATGGCTTCATTCTTTTATCGTGTTTGACCTATCCGATCTTGACCTATCTTGGCAAACTGGTACCGATTTGGTTTGCGCAAGAAAACGTCGCGGGGCATTGGTTAGCCGTTTATAACATCACGTTTGCTGTCGGCTCATTGGTCAGTGGATTACTCATTTCACGTATCTTGCGCACCTTTAGCCACCAACGCACCATGTTCTACGGCATGGCGATGGTGACTCTAGTGCTGTTCGCGATGAGCAGTGTCTCATCACCGATCTACATCGTTTTATTTACCGCAGGTTTTGGGGTATTCAATGCCGCCAATCGTATTGCTCGCACAACTTGGATGCACAATACCGTCGCCATTGAAACCCGAGGACGTGTCGATGGCGGACTTGCGATGTTCTCAACCCTAGCGCAAAGCTTAAGCTATGTATTGATCGCCCTACTCGCTCACTACAACGCGATAGAGTACGGCTTCCTTATCATGGCTGTTGTCATCACCATTGCCACATTGCTGATGATGGTCTTACTCGGCAAGTTAGAAGCAACACCGGATTTAGTCACTGACAACCCTTGACCTGTCTACTGCTTTATAGTTTATCGTGTACGTAAGCTGACTCAATATACACAACGGCTAAGACATGGGAGCATCACCTTGGCATACCGTATTTCAGAACTAGCAGAGCAGGTCGGGCTATCACGAACGGCGCTGCTATATTACGAAAAACAAGGACTGATTAAGGGCAGACGGCGCGACAATGGCTATCGAGAATATAATGACAACGACATCCAACGGGTGCGTTTGATTCAGCAGCTACAAGCGGGCGGTTTATCGCTGAAAGAATGCAAAGCCTGCCTCACGGCCAAAATTGATCGACGCCTACTTCAACAACGCCTGCACCTCTTAGATGAAGAAATTGCCCAAAAACAGCAATCACGCCAATTTTTGGCAGGGCTGTTAGGTGAACATGACTTAAAAGCGTGGCATACCGAGACAGATAAACTCGCGCCACAAGCGCACTTAGAATGGTTAAAACATCAGGGTTTTAATGAGAAAGAAGCCCTGAGACTGAAATGGTTATCAAAAGACATGAACGAACACGACCAATATATGGCTGACTTTATGCACGTTTTCAACGGTCTCGATCGTTGGGGACCAGGCACAGACGAAGATACATTGCACGCACTCCGCGCCTTACCCTGCCCCCCGATCAAACTTCTCGAAATCGGCTGCGGTAATGGCACGTCGACCAAGCTGATTGCGGCGGAGAGCAATGTAGCGATAACCGCCGTGGATAATGAGCAAGGCGCCCTTGACCGACTCCAAGCAGCCCTCGTAGGCCAGCCGTTCGCTAACCAAATCACCCCTGTCTGCGCCAGTATGACCGACTTACCGTTTGAAGATGGCACTTTTGATACCCTATGGGCTGAAAGCTGTGCCTACATTATGGGCTTCAACCAAGCACTGACATCGTGGCGACGCTTGCTGAATGAGGGTGGGTTCATGGTGATTAGCGATCTCATCTGGCGCACTGACACGCCTGCGCAAGAGGCTATCGAATTTTGGAAAGGCGAGTACCCCGACATCACCACAGTCGCCACTCGACAATCACAGATTGCCGCAGCAGGGTATGAATTAGTTAGCGACCACCCGCTCAGCGACGCAGCGTGGCAGGCCTATTATGAGCCACTTGCCGAGCGCGTTGATGCGTTACGCGATTCATTGACAAACTCAGCTGCCTTGGCAGATATCGAGCGAGAAATCGCTATCTACCGTCACTACCTCAGTGACTTTGGCTATCACTTTTTTATCGTACAAAAACGTGACTAGCGACCACGACCGCATCTGGCACTCAGATGCGGTTTATGTCACATTTCCAGTCTAATTAATTATCCAAATTTGCCCACTCCAAAGACCAACATTCTCCACAAGTATGGCTGTGTGCCATAAGAAGTGAAATCACTCGCAAAAACACTTTAACAGAAAGACATTCATGCCAATAATGTCAAACTGCCCTCTTATTCAGTATGGTTGTCGAGGTGAACTCAGCCAGCAGAATAGGGCAAATTGACTTAATAAAAGTCCACCCAGCGTAAGCGACTCCAATCTCTAGAAAAGGGATAACCTGCTCGGTTTTGCCCTTATAGCAGTGAGGGTTCAGCTCAATACGAAGCGAGAGTAAAGAAACAAGGAACGGTATGAAAAAGCAAGTTGTCGGCGCAGCAATCGCGCTTTCATTTTTAACCCTAAGTGGCTGTCAGACTACATCAAGTAACATCGCTAACGGTGGCGCTGAACGTTTAGTTGGCGATTGGCATTGTGTTGCAAGCTACGGTGCGGAAAGCAAAGTCGAGAGCTTTACAACCTTTAAAGAGACTTATGATTCCACCGGCATCACGAAACTCTGGCTAAGTGTTGTACCGGGTAAACCTGATGCTGAATTTGAGTTTGTCCATCAAGGTCGCTGGACCATGTCGGCAAGCCAAGTCCGTGAGGAGATAGTCGATTACTCTCTCACGGCCAAGAATGACATGGCACACTCAATCAAGCCGATGGTACAAAGCCTATTTGACGCCATGCTCGAGCCGCAAGTGACCGAGATCCTAGAACTCACCGACGAGAAGTTTGTTGGAAAGTCATACACCTCCAACGATACGTTTAGTTGCGACCGCATTAAGTAACCCCGCTTTCGGTCATTAAAGGCGCAACGCAAGTTGTGCCTTTGTCCACTCACGAACACGGCCCGGCGATACACCTTTCCAGCCACGACATCCTCAAACCAGTTCTTGTTAACAATCATTGTGGTAGCCGATGAAGCCTTGCAACGTATTCAACGCCCATTGTCACGCTTCGCCCAATAAGCAATCAGTAGCGTAAATTCTTTCGCTATATTGACGACGACACTCTCCCAAACAACTCGCCTAACCAAGGAAGGTCGTATGCTCAAAACACTACTCTGCGCCAGCTTATTGGCTAGCACATCCCTGTCTGCATCAGCAGAAACACTCTACTTTTATAACTTTTCTGAGTACGTTCCCCCATCACTGCTTGAAGCCTTTGAAGAAGAAACCGGCATCGAGGTGATTTACACCACCTACGAGTCGAATGAAGCCATGTATGCCAAACTCAAAACTGTCGGCAAAGGGTACGATATCGTTGTCCCTTCCACCTATTTTGTCGCTAAAATGCGCCGCGAAGGCATGCTGATGCCGATTGATACTAACAGGCTCACTAACTACCATCACCTTGATGCGAACTTCCTCGGCCGTGACTATGATCCGGATAACCAATACACAGTGCCTTACATGTGGGGAGCAACGGGGATTGGCGTTAATCAAGCCATGCTCCCCGATGCCAACATTAATGCGTGGGCAGATCTTTGGCATCCTGAATATCAAGGAAAAGTGATGCTGCTTGATGACGCCCGCAGCGTCTTCCATCTCGGCCTACGCAAACTCGGCTATTCCACCAACAGTGTTGATGAACAAGAAATCAAGCAAGCGTATGAGGAACTGCGCAAGTTGATCCCAAGTGTCGTGGTCTTTAACTCTGATTTTCCTGCCGCTCCCTTCATGGCTGGCGAAGTCGACTTAGGGGCAATTTGGAATGGGTCCGCGTATATGGCGCGCCAAGAAGGCACGCCGGTTGATGTTGTGTGGCCGAAAGAAGGCGCCATACTCTGGATGGATGTACTCACCATACCCGCAGGGGCGGAAAACGTTGAAGCGGCACATAAAATGATCGATTTTCTCATTCGTCCAGACAACGCCGCGAAAATTGCCTTAGAAATCGGCTACCTCACCCCGGTGAAAACAGCGCAAGCCATGCTGCCGCAATCACTCAAAGATGACCCGGCAGTTTATCCGCCCCAAGAGGTACTCGATAATGGCCATTGGCAAGATGATGTGGGTGAAATGAGCGCGCTGTATGAGTCTCTCTATCTTCGATTAAAAGCAGGGCAATAACGCTCACAGTCTCTGTAAAATGAATTTTATTGGTTTCACGGCGAAACATCGAATGTCATGGTTCGAGGATCAAAGTACCCGGTGTATTCGCCATTACTGAACGCAATCGAACCGTCGGGCTGAAAGCGACCTTCGCCCAGATTAACGCGTTCCTCTGCCTTCGACCAAACCAACCTCACTGACGATAAGTGAGGTTGCCAACATAGATTAAACAATCCCTTCTGTTCAATCGCATAGTAAACTAATGATTCATCTTCTTCACAAATGTTGTATCCATGCTGCGTTGCAAATTCTGCAATAAATAACGTCGCAGAACGCTCATATAGAGCATTTTTTTCCGCCACACTCATCGATAAAGGCATCGGTTTTTCTAGCAACTTAGCTGCAATAAGTCGCGCTTCAATAGATGTTGACTCATCAACCTCAAGGTTCTCACCATCAATAGTCACCGTGTTTAGTTCAACAGTCCGCTGTCCTTTAAATCTGCTATCAGTCGACACAATTAGTTCACCTGACAAACCATTGAGTTCGTTTGCCATCAATATGGCATAGTGTTGAAACGCTCCATAGCTATCAGCAAACCGGACAAGAGCAACATCTCTATTCACATGTTCAACGTCAAGCTCACCACAGGGTCCAACATATTGATGTTCAAACAGTGTTTTCTCTTCAGAGGAAAAGACCACTTCACAGCTTGGCCCAATATCTTGATCAAATGTTGATACCATCTCAGTACTTATCGATGCCGAGAGAAAGGATAAACCCAATAAAAATGACATTCATCAGCCTTGGTTATTAATTTTGACAACTCATTCATAATGTAAGTGTTGAACTTTAAAAAGTAATTAGTGCTTATTATCGCACTTTCTTCAACAGGAAACTTATCAAATCTGTCATCATCTAATTCCTAAAGCACCCAGAATTAAGAACACTGAGAGCATGGAAGTGCACCTTAAACAACTCTGTTTACAGAGTATAAATTGATTACTTGTGTGACGAGGGTAACTGCGCCTAAATCATTCATCTTCAAACATAGACAACATAATTAATAGCAAGAGAAAGCCTTGTAAAATAAAAGCTTCAGGATCGCTTACATTGCTATTTTTCCACTAAAATCGTAAAGTTTGAATAATATATTCGTGATGGAAATACCATCACGAATATCACCTTCTATTTACATAAAATTAAAATCTTAGTGTTTTTCAATAGATAGCGCATCCACAAAACCCTCATCATGGCTCACTAAGACAAAGCCGCCCGGGTACTGATTTAACGTGTGTATCAACAGCTGTTTCGAGCGTAGATCGAGGTGATTGTCGGGCTCATCAAGGAGTAACATCTTCACGTCAGCTTGCTGACTGATGGCAACAACCGCCAACTTCATCTTCTCACCACCACTTAAATCACGGGTTAAACGAAAAACACTGTCTCGACGAAAGCCAATACCCGCTAACAAGGTCCGTGCTGCGGATTGGTCAAGGTGCGGAGCGAGCCTGCGCAAGTTATCCAGCATTGATTCGTCAGGGTGCAATAGACTGTAATGCTGATCTAAATACGCGAGTGGCGCGCTCCCCTTAATGTAGCCATGTTTTGGCCTCTGCCAGCCCATTAAGCATTTTAAAAGCGTCGATTTTCCACTCCCGTTTGCGCCACAAAGATGCCACCTATCACCACTGAATAGCTGCATTGAGAGTGGCGTTGCATTGCCATATGGCAACACAACCTCTTCCAAGACCCTTAAACGCTGACGTTTCGCCTGTGCCTCAGCAAAATAGAGCGTTTGAGTTGCATGTTCGATGCGTTGGCTATCAAGCACCGCGCGCTCAGCTTTCACTCGCTGCAACTGAGCTTGCGTTTGCGTTCGTCGACTTTGCGCTGACGATTGTGCACTGTTTCGCATGCTATTGAGTAATATCTTCGGTTGATCGCCCCGTTGGCGAGCCGCCTCACCTTGTCGCGCGCGCCGTTGTGCTTTTTCTTCACTCCGTCTTGCCTCTTCAATGATGCATTTTTCCAGACGTAAAGTGTGTTGATACTGTCGCTCCAATGCCGCTATTTTCAATGTTTCCGCGTCGACAAACGCTTGGTAGCTGCCCTCAAAGAGGTGCAAGCCCAAAGTATCCAACTTCCAAACTTGCGTTGCCAACGCTAATAACCCGACATCATGGCTAATCACGAGAACATCGCCTTGATACGCGTTCAACGCTTCAGCGAGCCACTTTCTCCCCGTGACATCGAGATGATTGGTTGGCTCATCCAAGACGAGCAGACTTGGTGCTTCCTCTAGCAGTGCCAAGAGACGCAACCTGACCCGCTCTCCGCCACTCAAACAGTCACAATGATGCTGCCAGTTTGCTGGCAAGCCCGCTTGCCGTAAACGTTGGTGTAATTGCTCTTCTAGCAACCAATCATCACCCACAAGGGTAAAGTCTGCTTCTCGATACTCCCCTTGCGAGATGCGTTGCAATGCCTTTAGCTTTTCCTCCAAGCCTAAATAGCGACCTATCGAGGCCGTCGATGGTCGTTCAGCATGTGCAGCCTCTTGTTGCGACAGGTAACCCACGGACGGTGTGCATTGTATGTGGCCAGAATCAGGCGGTAGCAACCCCATCAAACACCTTGCAAGCACTGATTTTCCGGCGCCATTGTCACCCACTAATGCGGTAATACCATGCGGTAAGCTTGCAGATAGGCCCGAAAATAGCGGCTCGCCATCGGCTAACTGAAAAGAAAGTTGCGAAAATTGTAGCTTAGGCATCGTTTGCCTCCTGTTGACACAGGGACAGACGCGATATCGAAAATAAAGGTGATTGCGATACTTTGCTAATACACGCTGCAAGAATGAATTGCAGCAGCAAAGCCCATTAGAAGCAATGCATAGCAAAGAGAAGACGATATTCACGCCCACTAACCCTGTGAATCCAAAAATGAAAAATTTGATATGGACTGACAGGCGTTAGTTATTCATCGTGACATCATCTCCTAAAGAATGGTGCGTAAAGTGAAGCATGGAACGGAAGGGAACTCAATCACTAAATCTCGATGGCGTATGATTTTTGAACTCTATCACCCCCAAGACGCGCATTCCGCGAAATCTAAGCGTGCCAGCAAAGCACTTTTTTGAGGATCAGTTCTGAAGGTCTGTTTTGAAGGTCTGCTTTGAAGGTCTCGTGGGCTAAATCTAAAAACAGTAACAACGTTAGCGAGCCTAGAAAGCTCGCACGAGGGAAAGCATCAAGCGCTGCGGGACTTAATCCCATCTGCAGAACACATTTCAGATAAGCGAGCGCGATATCATCGTTTTAACTGACGACACAATGTAGAATACCTGTTAACAAGTTGAAACACGTCACACCAAAATCATTTGCGCACCTAATGCATCACCGTAGAATGAAAGCCGCTACCTCTCTTAAGGCGAGCGGATGGAAATCATGATGGAACGGCGACGGAGGAGCCCTAGGTAAGCGTATGAAGTTTGCTATATCAGATAGACCTCAAGGACCACACATGATTGTTCGAAATTTTGACAACAGGACCACAAACGCCATGATTAGAATGACTACCCAAAATGTGAGCACCTCTATCACGTTGGGATCTCGTCGCGTGCTGTTAGCGCAGTCAACGGTTCAGAGTAACTTCAATATTTAATCACAACGTGAACTAGTCATTAGGAAACAGAATGAAACATCATATTTTCAAATACAGAGAGCCCGAGAATTATAAGCCAATATTAGACTTCAAGTTTGATTCTGTAAAAATAGCATTGCGAAGTTTAATAAATGACACTAATGTCGAACATATTTATGATAAATATCTTTTTATATCAAATGACATTCTAGCTTCTTTAGCGTCTTCAACTTTATATAAAGACTATCGAAACAAGTCAGAGTTTTTATTATATTGTATTAACAAAACAAATGAAGTCACTTGGAAAATTAACACTCTCAAAGACGAGAAGAGTAGCATTTCGATCTTTGGAAAGCAGAATGTAATAACAAAACCAAATCAGAAAAGGCCCTTAAGCTTCATTGACTGGCTTGAATACATTTCGGTTGCTGAGATTATTGGTTTTAACAGTGAAAGCAGCGTGTTATCTAGAAAAATCACACCCTCAGATATATCTGTGCAGAGTGATAGCGACGCGTTTAATCAGTTTCACAAGCACTGTTTTTCATTGTTCAATGCCTTCTTCCAAGGTGAAAAAACAGAAAGTGTTCAAATAGAACACCTTAGAGCGATAGAACCTTACCTTGAAAGAGGGAAAATCACAGAGATTACAGGCAACCAATACCTTCAATACTATTACCAATGGTTGATCTTTCCATTAATTAGCTTAATTGCCTGTTCTTGGGGCTATGATAATAGTCCGTTTGAAAGAGCGGTTGAGGTCGCTATACAAGCCAACTACGAATACTATTCTATGGTGGCACCTGAAAACGGTGACGAGACCGGAGAAAACTCCAGATACCTTTATGACAAGCATGCTGTTTTTCACCTCTACCTGAATGCGATGGTTAAAAAGCACATCGCATTGACTGGCAAGAAAATAGACTTCGATTCCGTTTATTTGATTGACTGGATGATATACGAAGACCTCTCGTATATCAGAGATAAGTTCGAAACGGGAGAAAGTGCCTCAGAAATCTTTGATCGTACATTCCCTTAAGCATTAAATGCCGCGCCAAAAGCGCGGCTATTTATCGATACGCACCCCTCATTAAAACTGAGGTTGTGAAACCGCGACAGGTTGAAGCCCTTCGTAATCAACAATCACATCTGAAATAGGTGCATTACCGAAACTATCATCAATGTACGTCGCTGCGACCAAGTAGTGAAACTCTAGCGCTTGCGCCTGCGTCAACTCCGTTTTGGCAATGTAAATAACGGAACGACGAGGGAAAGAGACACTGATCTTGTCTGTACCGAGCTGCTTCTGCGCCTCGGTTAGGAAGCCTTCGCACAGCACCAACTCTGAGGAATAGGGAGCACCCGATGCGGTTAATCCATAATCGGAAAAAGCGCTTAACTCAAAGGGCTGGCTACATAAGTTACGCTTTGCTTCCGCTGCCATCTCTTCAAATGGTTGAGACAACACTTCGCGGATCACAAACTCATAATTGTCCGGTTTATCATATGCATACGCAATCACTGGAAACGGTGCTTTGTCCAACCCTAGAAAAGCTTCACTCGCCACTATCGCTTTGTGTTGCCAACCAGAGGGTTTGAAAATAGGAAAGAGAGTCTCGGTGCTGTTAGAGAAAGCCGAAAAAGGCAAAACAGCAGAAGCTGCTAGCAACGCTGCAATCGCACGTTGAGGGGTACTTTTCACTTGAACGTCCTTGAGTCTGAGTGTTAGATGTGAAGCTCATATTAACCAGATACTTTTTACATAACATCACAAGGCAAGTTAAATGCTAGTCCACGCTGAAACTGTCTATTTTTTCATTCAAAAAATGCTGCTTTCTATTCATAGACAATAACCCAAGATGTTCAAAAGCCGCGCAGTAGAATGCATTCCCAAAAGGTGTGTTAGACTGCAGGCAAGTGTCTACACACAAATATGACAAAGGCACTATCGATGATATCACCATTAAAGAACTCAACATTGGGAATTAGATATGGACTTCTTAAGGGAACACCACCGCAAAGATATCAACAAGGACAAGAAAAAGCGCCTTGCTAATTCAATTCAGAAAAGCATGTCGTTTGATAGTAAGTCAATCCTGAATCGTGATGA
The DNA here is from genome assembly GCF_019703835.1 of Thaumasiovibrio subtropicus. Classification (NCBI taxonomy): domain Bacteria; kingdom Pseudomonadati; phylum Pseudomonadota; class Gammaproteobacteria; order Vibrionales; family Vibrionaceae; genus Thaumasiovibrio; species Thaumasiovibrio subtropicus. The sequence continues at coordinate 1,789,186 of NZ_AP023055.1, forward strand.
CAATTCACTACGTTTCAACTCATTGCACCTAAAGTCAATATTCGATTTGATGACATTAACAATGTTCATTGAAGACAATAATAGTGTCAGCAAATCATACATATCATTTGCCAAGTCGCTTTTTAACTTGGCATTTGATATCCGTACTGCCGAAGAAAAAGTGAACCTTAGCACCCTTCGTCACTGTGAAGATCGCAAGGTAAATGTTGACCGAAGTACGCTTCATCAAAGAGATCTCTTCAATTGCCTATACCTAAATCTCTTCACTGGAGATAACGAAGCACTGAAACAGTTGAGAAGTACTGATTTTAGCCTTCATCTTAACTATATAAACAGTAACATGGTGGACATAGATCGTCTGTTTATTGAACTGCTTGTTTCATTTGCACTCAATGATGTCAACGATCAGGATAAGGTTAGATTACTCGATAGCGTTCAGCCTTATCTTGTTCCCGGCGCAATTAGCCAACACTCAAATCAGTATACTGAGAATATATATCGCTTTCTTGTTTTCCCATTATATAGCTACGTGTTGTTCGGCTGGGGGTTTGAACGTAAAAGCCTCGATGAACTGACATCGATGGCATTACAAGCCCACTATGAATATTACTCTGAGGTACTTCCTGTAGATAACTGTGACACCGACCAAGATCTATACCTCAATCATGGTGAAGTGGCTACTTGCGTTGGTATTACAGGCGTACTGAAAGCAATTTACAATCACTACGGTAAAAGGATGAGTCATGATTCTCCTTACCTTCCAAGTCATTTCATTTATAATAATGAAACGTTCAACATAGACCCCACGCACTTCTCTGAAAAGGCCATCGATCTGATTTCAAATTAAGCGAATGTGATGGGTTGCCCAAAAAATAGTAAGTCTGAAGGCATCGCTATTCCGAGTAACGCCCCCTCACCCGCTTCACATACCCATAAGGCGTGACTTTCGCGATTTGTTTGAACTCTCGCGTCATATGGGCTTGGTCGGAAAAGCCTTGCGATAGGGCGATATCCACCAGAGGAGCATGTGATTGTTTTAGTGCTTCTCGGGTGCGCTTAACGCGGAGAATACGTGCCGCTTGTTTTGGGGTTACCCCTAACCAGCGCTGAAATTGCCGCTCTAGCTGCCGTTGGCTAATGGTTAAGGTGTCTGGATTGAGCCCTTCAGCAAGGCTTAACGCATTCAAGGCACTGGCAAGTGAGGGAGGGATCTGTTCACTAAAACGGAGGTGGATTTTCAGCCAACGGTAAAGACTGTTCATTTTCGCATAAGGCCCCGTAGAGGCAGAAAGTTGCTTAAATAACGAGAGCAATGCGTGCTCAAAGACCGTGTTCGCCACTAAAGGCGTAGGCGTATCGCAAAGCCTATTCATCACCCCATATCCCACCGCGGGGTGAAACCGCATGCCGGCCATTACACTGCCTGCGGGCATGGCCAGCAAGGCGCTGTCTTTACTGACCGGTTGCAGAATCACCCCCGTCTCAAACGGTTGTTGGTTTATCGCGATTGTGTTCGTCAAATTAAACACTATCCCACTGCCAATATCCCCCGGCAGCCAAGCTTCAACTGCGTGAGACTCGCTCGCAGATGCGACCCACAACGCTTGCACCGACGCAGATAAACAACCACGCGGATGGTACAAAGAGAGCTGTAAAGGATTCGCGTCTGCCATCGCTATCACGCCTTTTGTAATTAGCTAGGTTGATACTCACCGACCACGGGTTGAAACGCTTTCACAATACGGTTCCAACTGTTGATCGCATTGACGGCTATCGTTAGGTCGACGATACCACGCTCACCCAACTTCGCCAACGTATGCTGATACATCTCATCTGATGCCGCTTTTGCCGCTGTTAACTGCTCTGCCCATGCTAGCGCTGCACGCTCATTTACAGTGTAAAGCGGCATCTCTCGCCATGCGCTCAAGCCAATAATGCGTTCTGGTGTCTCACCATACTTAAGTGCATCTTTGGTGTGCATATCAATACAAAATGCGCACTGGTTGATTTGCGATATACGCAGTTTTACTAACTCCCATAGGGTCACTGAGAGGGTTTGACTGTCAGCAAAGTGCTGGGCCAAGTAGGCTTCTTGTGAAAGTAAAATCTTGAGTGCTTCTGGCGCTACCGCCATATAATCGATTCGTGCTGTCATGGTGCTTTCTCCTTGTTGAGTTCAAGCACAGACTATCGCTGACCAACCAACAAGGATTGAAGATTTTCGACATCATCAAGAAATCGATGAAAAAAGCACAATTAACTCTGAGTGCGACTCACAGTAGAGATCGCTTTTGAAAGCGGGTGAGCGACGTCATCCCCCATCATGGCGGTGATTTTAAAGAACAACACATCAAACACGACACTCTGCATTAATTGCGGGGTCACGATGCCAAGTTGCGAATGCTGCTCATTGTAGAAATAGGGGATAACCCAATCGGCCATTTGCGAGATTTTATCTTTGCCGTAACGGGTGAGCGCGATCACTGATGCGCCTGCCTCTTTGGCACTTTCCAAAGCCATGATCGCTTCTTTCGTATTCCCGCGTGCAGAAATGATAATGGCCACATCGTCGGCCTTCATGAGCGACGCATGCACCAGTTGAGAGTGATAATCAACGTTAAACTGCACATTGATGCCAATACGGATCAACTTATGGTTGATCTCTGCCGCGACCAACGCGGAAGCGCCAATGCCAATCAACACGACCTTGCCGCTACGGATAATTTTCTCAGCACAGAGATCGAGTACGTCAGGATCAATCAAATCCAGTGAACGTTCAATCCCAGAGGTAAAGAGTGACTTGGATTTCGCAATCAACTCTGGCGTAGAGTCGGCTTTATCAAGGGTTTGGTAGAGTTCTGAGGAGTCTACAGGCTGGTCTTTCTTGCCATATAGCGCCATTTTCAATTCCGAATAACCACTGCAACCCAGGCTGCGTGCATAACGAACAACAGAGGCATTGCTCGCATCGCACATGTCGCCCAATGCCTTGGCACTTAAATCGGTAATATCAAAATGGCGCTCGACAATTAAGCGAGATAGTTTTCTCTCGGTTGGGCTACCTGTTTCCATCAGTGCCGTCACTTTGTTTGCTATCTCGCTCATTTCGTCCTCGAAAGATTAGTTTTCTGGGTCAGTAAAACCGAGCAGCATGCTGGCCACAAAGCCAACTGCCCAAGCTATCGCAACTGAAATCACAAAGGTGCCAATCTGCCCTTCACCCACCAGCGGCAAGAGTGATAAGCCCGCAGTACCAAATGGAATAATGATACCAATCTTAAATGCGGCAATTGACGCACCACCCGCAAATCCGCCCAAACAGCCCGCGATAAAGGTTTTACCTAGCGGCAATGATACACCGAACAGCAAGGGTTCGCCTACACCCACGATACCAACAGGCAACGCACCCGCAATGGTTTTCTTTAGTCGTGCATTCTTGGTTTTAAGGTACACATATGCAGCGGCACCCACTTGTCCCATGCCTCCCATCGCTAAGATAGGGAAGAGATAATTTAAACCAAAGGTTTCCAAAATTTGCGCATGAATAGGAATCAATCCTTGGTGTAAACCGGTTAAAAGCAGGAATAAGAAACCACCACCCAGCACACCGCCGACCGCGACAGAGCCCGCAGAATCACCTAACAGCGCCGTTGACACCACACTGCCTAACCAAACATTCACCGTATGCGCGATGGGCTGCATGATAAACAGCGCGACAAACGCTGAAACCATGATGGTGACCAAAGGCGTTAAGATAAGGTCGAGGCTTTCGCGACACCGTGAACGGAACCACACCTCAAACTTCGACGAGAACAGACACACCATCAATACGGCAAATAGACCGCCACCGTTTGGAGTGAGCTTTTCGCCAAACAGCGTGACATTGGCAAGGCTTGGCGACATCAACAACCCCGCCATCACCGCACCAATCGCTGGAGACGCTTTTAACTCTTTAGCTGTGTTCATACCAATCATGATAGAGAGCACCGCAAACACCACGCGACCCACTACAGTAAAGAGGGTGAAGATATCTGGGTAGGCCTCGACCACACCGGGCGCAAGCAGTTTAAAGATATTCACGAGTCCCAAGACCAAACCACAGCCTATCAATGCTGGTATCGTCGGAACGAAAATCGCCGCTAAGGTGTTGAGTGCACCGCGCAAAGTGAGTTTTTGTGGTGCAAAGGTTTGATCATCAACAGCACTGTCACCCTGATAGCGTTTGTTTAATACCCCGTGTACTTTGCCCGCCGTGCCCATACCCACGATCACCTGATACTGTTCACCAGCATCGACGACCCCACTGATACCATCACACTTTTTCAAGCCATCCATGTCCATCAAACTGCGATCTTTTAAGACGATGCGAACCCGTGTCATGCAGTGCGTCAGTGTCGCAACGTTATCCAGTCCGCCGATGTGTTTCTCAATCGCAGAGGCGATATTTTCAAGATGCTCTATTTTCTTACCCATGCTGAACTCCTTATGCTTGCTCGAGTTGCGACGTCAATGTCTTGAACGGTTTCGCTGCCATCACTAACGCTTCTGCAGCACTGATATCTAACTGATACTTCAAAATGGCAGCGCGTACGTTGTACTTCACGACCGAGAGCAAAGCAGCAGCAGTGTCGATATCTACCTCGCACACCTGCGCTACGATGCCTTCCGCACGTTTTCGCAGCTTTTCATTGCTCGCGACAACATCAATCATCAGATTGCCATGCACCTTACCTAGCTGGATCATCACCGCGGTACTGATCATCCCGAGCAACATTTTTTGTGCCGAACCTGATTTCATGCGCGTCGACCCCGACAGCACTTCTGCGCCCACATCTGGCGCTATCGCGACATCGGCAAGATCACAAATTTCGCCGCCACCCCGTGTACACAGTGCAATGGTCTTCGCACCGATACTGTTGGCATACTGCATACCGGCAACCACAAATGGCGTGCGTCCACTTGCCGCTATCCCCATCACCACATCTTTTTCGGTCAAGTGTCGCTGGGTTAGTTCATAGATCGCAGCGTCACGGTCATCTTCCACATCTTCAACCGCCGCCAACATGGCTTCTAACCCACCCGCAATAATGGATTGCACCAGTTCAGGAGACGTACCAAACGTCGGCGGGCATTCCGCAGAATCTAATACACCTAGTCGACCACTCGTCCCTGCACCAAGGTATATCAGTCGACCGCCCGCTTTGATTTGGCGAACGATCAAGTTGACTGCCGCTTCAACCGACGCTAACTCCTGCGCGATACACTCGGCAACCATGGCATCGTGTTGATTTAGTAAACGCAGCGTCTCTGCCAGCGGCAGCGCCGAAAGTTGCACCGTGTCGCTGTTTTGCTCTCGGTGGATACAGTCCAATAGATTGCTTGTCATAAAACTCCAGACTCTTTATGAATGTAACATTGATACATTTAATATTGATCAAATGGATTTTGTTACAAGACTTCATCTGACAAAACCGTGATAGAACGCTCATAATTATTGAACTCATCAATAGTCAGCGCGGCATGATCACACAACCAAACAGAAGTGCAACAGGCAAAGAGGGGATTGCTCTAAGCGACAGAAAGATAGCGAGAGTGAATGTAATGAGGTTACATTTTGCAGTTGTTAAAACTATTAGCGCAGATCAGCTAGCTGAGAACGCCACGGGGTTAGTTTTCCATAGCCTAGGCGATCTCGATATTAACAGCGATGTGGGGCGGATTATCTATACCATGATTTCAGCATTCGCCGAGATGGAGCGCAAACGCATTTTGCAGCGCTGCAACGAAGGACGCGAAAGAGCCAAAGCAGAAGGTCGGCATTTAGGCCGTTTCCCCAATCAAACGTTGCACAATGAGATCCGTCGCTTAGCCGCTGAAGGCATGAATAAGCATGCCATCAGTAAACAGTTGGGGTGCAGTCGAACCACGGTGTATAAGGTGTTGGTAGTTAATACTTAGCGAAAATAGTTTTGAGCTTTTCGTCTTGTCTTACTTCTGCTTGTTCCAACGCCAGGTCTTTTGTCGGAATACTACCTGTTCCTACAGCAAAGACATCGGCCCCATACTTAATAAGCAACTCAATGACATCATGGTCTACGTTGCTTCCACGATACGACGATTTTAAGGGGGTTCTTCCATCTTCACAAAGGGTATTGGGATTAGCGTTGTTTTCGAGTAATACTCGCACACACTCTCCGTGCCTATTTTGAACGGCATATTGCAACGGTGTTGCGCCGTAGCAATCTTGCAAGTTAACGTCTAGCCCTGAGTCAATTAAAAATTGCAGCATCTTGGGTGATGGTTTACGTCTCAGGCTACGTAACGATGTGTGTAGGTAAGTCCAATGCTCTTTTGCAGAGATTTCTTGAATATCGAACCCTTGCTTAATCAACTTTGCTACTTCATCAAAGTTATCTTGAGTGATTGCTCTTAGCATTTCGACTGCCATGGTGTTATCTCCTTGAATTCAAAAAATCTTCCATATCTAATAGGATATCATCAAGCTGGTCGTAACCTAGAAGTTCATCTTTATGACTCAAATTTCTATATTTTTCTTCAATTTGAAAATATTCTGGGTGGCTGTTCACAAAATCATTCAGTTCCTCTTTCGTCATACCTAACTGCTCAGCGGCTACCAGAATACGCCTATTCTCATGCCCTGTTTTATGTCCATAGTGCCACTCTTTTATTGGTATGCCATTTTCATCGACAAACTGCCCTGCCGCATTTTTGTCAGCTGCGGCCTCTATTGCTCGTCGTGTGCCTGCTCTTAAACTCGGTCGAGTTAAACTCGTGTATGGTTTATTAGGCTCAGGGGCATACTGTCCTTTTTGATCCCGAGTACGTTGATAGACAACGTATATCGGCTTAATCCCAGAATCTTCGGGGAAGATCAAAATATAGTCACGCCAAGTACGCTCTTCTGGCATGGGGTAGACTTCGATATGACCGACGGCTTGGTCTGGGATGGGGGTTGTATAGATTGGTTGGTGTAAGTCTTCAGTTCCATGGTGGCCTGTATTGCTAGGTATCTCGAAATCAGGTGAGTCAGGCGTCCAAAATATTGTCGGGCCATCGTCTTCAAGTTGAACACTCAAGTTACCGTTATTGTCATAGCCCACCCTTTTGGTTGGAATATAAGTACTATCTGCGTGAAATGCCCTGACAACGGGATACCAACCTGGTTGTGCCGGTGGCTCAATTTCAATTCGAATGCGGGAGGGAACGAGTCCCATTGTTCGAAGCTCTTCATCATCAAACTGCGTATCATCACCATGATCATCAGGTCGAAACAACAGCAAACTAAGGCTTGCCGCAATAGCTGGACCAGGGGGTAGTCTCATCGCTAGCGTAAAGTCATCGAGAACGGCATCTTTAAGGTTGCCACCGGCTTTCGTTAACTCAATTGCTAGCTCATCATTGGCTTTTGAAATCGCTGTTCCTGTGCCATAGGTCGCCATCGAGCCTTGTAAAACTGTTGGAGGAGGCAGCGGGACTGCTGCATGCGCTTTGGGAAAAATCATATTGCTGAAAAACTCAAAGACACCGAAGTTACTAATTGGCTCAGGTGCTTCATTGGCCTCTATGTCACCGGCAGGGCGAAGACAAGACTTGCAGAAAACTTTCTCTTTTTCTTCATCCTCATTGTTGAACAGTGGTTGGCTGGTTCTATTGATGATTTCAAGAGGATCAATTTTATTAGAATGCGCTGCACTTTCTAATGGGTGGGAGAGCAGTGATTGGCTTGATCTTGTTAATATGGATTGAGCCTGATTTGAAGACTCTTCTTTGTATCGAGGAAGATTGACTGGTGCGATCTCTTCAACCTCTAATGTTGGCACTGCAGGCTGGTCCCCAATCGTTACTGTGCCAGAGCCAATGGTGACACCACCACAGCTAACACTCCCGCCTTGTAAGGCAGCAGGTTTACCATTAATAAAGACGGAAGAGGCGCCACTGGAAATACTGCGCCCATGAGGGGGATGCTTTGGTTTCGAATGAGGAACAAGCGGGTCTCCTTCACGTCCAGCCGGTTTACCATCAATAAATACGTTAGATGAACCGCCACAAACTGGAGTTGGAGGGAAACCATCATGCCCAGTCCCTATGTCGCCTAGCTTGACTGCTTTCCCGCCCATCGTTTTCTCCTTTTAAAATGAAGAAAACATTAGATAGAATTATTGTCTTGTTCGAGATCTAGTAGGGTAATATTCGAGAGAGCAGAGGCTTTACAATGTGATTTTAGTTAAACGTTATTACTTTTTGCGGTCGTGATCTAATTTGTATTAACGGGACTCCGTATCGAAAGCATATCTTACTGGTACAATCGCTCTGAAGAGTAAATCACTGGTCTCAATTGGTTGAAACTGCAATATTTTTCGAGGTTTTGATGTCTCTAGGTTTCGACGCACTTGCTTTGCGCTTCAAAAGCCTCCACAACCTCTTCATAGGTCATGGCGACTTGCCTATTTTCCCAGTTCCACTTCGCAACAAAAGCAAAAAAGCGGGCAACCCATTGGGTTGCCCGCTGCCACGCTTTTTCTTTATTTTTTATGTTCCAATCTGTGTTGGACGGTAAACGCTAAAAATCGCGAAGATCTTGACTGCCTTCTTGAATCCTCTCTGGTACGCAATCTTCATCATTTTCTGTTTTACGATGAAGCCGCAGACCACAGTTTTCAGCCATACCAATGCTACCTAAAAAGTAGATCGCTTGGCTGATAGCATCCGCATTACTGGGTGGTTTTGGCACTTCAGCTAACGCAGGAGCTACAGGCTCTCGTGCTATTGGGGCGCTACACACCACACTCTGACAGGGTTTATCATGCATCGCATCAAAATGCGTTTGTTCACTCTTTGCAAACGTCGCATAAGACAGTAACAACCCAAGGCCACCTGTTAGACAACAACGAATTATGTTCCAAGATTTCATGGTCTCACCCGTGAAAGCGATTACACCCTTCGATTATACCCATTGAGGATAAAAGAGTCGTGAGGCTTCGTCGGGCTTTGTAAGAAATCGTCAGAAACGAGACATGAACTCGCACGCAGTCCGCTTGTTAGATCAGCACGCAATATCTCTATGCTGTAGGCACTGCACGGGTGGCGTCTAAGTGAATATCAATGCCCTCTTCACCCGGTAAAATGTGTGCTGCCAACGCATGTTGATCGGGGAAATCGCCACTGTTTTGGGCTCTGAACGGGATAGGCGCTTCATCGAAGAGGCCATCTAAGCGTTGCTGCCAAGCGTGTTTGATGTCATCGACTTGCGATGTCTCTAACATTGCTGCGCCATAGACAGCATGCGTCTTCAATACAGAAAAACCGGGATAGAATAGGCAGCCATGGGTGATCGGAAACAACAGCTGATCCAAGGGGCCATTAATACTGCGTGGTGAATAGTCTATCTCTGGGCCGCCCGTCGGCACACACAGTATCGCTCGTTTGCCTTTAAACACACCATCGCCATAGCGCAGGGCATTACCCAATCCTTTGTACCCATAGGCAAATCCATAGGCATAAACGCGGTCAAACCACCCTTTCATGATGGCGGGCATGCCATACCACCACAGTGGAAAATGGAAGATTACCGCATCGGCAGCCAACAACTTCTCTTGCTCAAGGGCCACTTCCTCTGCTTGATGCCCATTAGCAAACGCATGCTGTGATTCCGCGACGATGGTGAGTCTCTCTGGGTTTACCCTAGATGGGAAATCCGCCCCATCGACTTCTGATTTCCAGTTCATGGCATAGAGGTCAGACTCCAGCACGGTATGCCCCTGTGCTTTTAGTAGCTCAATACTGGTTTGGGCCAAAAAGTGCGTCAGTGACGTCGGCTCTGGGTGTGCTGAAACAACAAGAATCGTTTTCGCGGTCATACTTCTCTCCTTGATAACAGGTTTTTACAACGCAAGCTGATGTATACTCCGGCATTTAGCTTGCCGATGCGCTCACGCATTGTGAAATCACCAAAGGAAATGGTTGCTATAAGCATGATGAATAGTCGATTCGATCTGAATTTATTGAACACCTTGGTTGCGGTTTTAGAAGAGAAAAATGTCACCAAGGCTGCCGAACGTTTACACCTCAGCCAACCTGCGGTAAGCGCGCAACTCAATAAATTAAGGGAGCACTTTAATGACCCGCTGATCGTGCCTGCCCATCGTGGTGTTACGCCAACAGTGAAGGCAGAGGCATTGCTACCAGAACTAAAACAGACTCTTTCACAGCTACAGCAAACGCTTGATCAACACCAAGTGTTTGACCCTACATCAGCGCAGCTCAATGTCTCCCTTGCGGCCACGGATTATCTTCAATCGGCAATCCTCACACCCTTGATCAATGCACTAAGAGACGCAGCGCCATCGATCAATGTGTCGATGATGTCACTCGACTTCAACGATCTCGCCTCACAAATGTATCGCCAATCGCTCGATTTGATTTTTATGTGCCCGACTGAAGCGCCAGCCGACCTGAAGTCTCGCCATCTGTTTGAGGAGCGTTATTTGCTGATTGCGCGTCCCAATCACCCACGCATCCATGACGATCTTACTGTTGAAGAATACGCCGCCCTCGACCACCTTATCGTCTCCTTAAAAGGTGGACACTTTCACACTCCTATCGACCAACGTTTGCTCAAGATGGGGTTGCGCAGAAACGTGTCAATGACGGTGTCTTCTTTCTTATTAATGCCGGACATTGTCTTAACGACAGACTTGGTCGCCCTCGTCCCTTCGAGAATGGTGCAGCATCGTCTAAACGACTTTGCCAGCGTACCCTGTCCTGTTGCACACAGCGAGTTTCAAGTGGGTATGTTGTGGCATGAGAAGCATCAACACAGTGCATCTCATCAATGGTTGAGGGAGTTCATTTATCAGCAAGTTGACAGATAAGGATCCTTTACTCGCGTGAACTCATGATGCTCGTTCAGCGAGAATATCTATGTCTACCATCGAAGCACTAGATCGCTTCTGAATCCTGCATCTCACAGTCACTTGAGTATAGAGAGCTAGTTATTTTGGTGATACTTCGCTTGCCAACATTGATAAGCAGAAGTTACCACCCACATCGCGATTACCATATAAAGCGCGGCACTCATCACACTCAATAGGCGAATCTCGAAGCTAGTAAAAATATTGAAACCGAGGCGTTCAGACTGCACTAGCAAGAGGGCAAAAGGAGACAATGCATAGTGCGCTATCGCCTTTGTTTTCATATTAAAAAGCGTTATTGCAATTAATAGAGATGAACAGGCAACAATAACAATGGATAGCACCAGATTACTTGTTTCTGTCTTGAAAGCGGTATAAATAAAGTAACTGACAATCGCAATAGCGCCTCCCAACAAGTTACCCAAAACAAAATCACGGCTTGTCTGTTTGATCTTCTCTAACTCAGGGTAAAGCGCCATCACGCAGATCGTCACTAGGGCGACATAATATTGATTGAGTTCCATAGCGATGAACACCATCATCATTGGCATAAACAGCAGCAGGATAAGCCACTCTTTGTGCCAAATAGGCGTATTGGCAGGCGTCCCCATCGGTTGATCAGCTAATGCAGTTTTTGGCGCCGGCAAGCACTTCACCACCAAGTAACTCATTAACATGGCTATCGCAATGTTAAACAGCAGCCCATAGCCAAAAGGGAGAAGGATAGTTGGGTTCACTACTGCTATTGCGCAAACCAGTACCAAACTGATCATTCTCAATGTCATTTTCATAGGATCGGGTTGCAGACGATCACTGCGCTGATATAAAAAGATAGCGCATGCCATTCCTACCAAGAGCAACCATGGTGATACGACTTGCAGACTCGCGATACCTATGGCCACTAAAGTGCCCATAATAGCTGTCAACCAATGCCCCAAATAGACTTTTATCGGTGCCTCTGGTAAACGTAACGCGACTAAATGTAAGCAAAACATGGGGCACAAAAACGCAAAAGGCCATTGCAGTAAAATGACTGCCATCACAGCAAGCGTGAAAACACTTACCAATCTTAAGTGTTGAAACCACTTCTTATAACTATTGCGAATCATACCTAGTGCGTCATATTTATCAGAGTGTTGGATGATTATACGCAACCCCCTCAATTACCCAATGCTCGTCGCAAAAATTATTTAATCGCTACCCAACACTCGGCGTAATCAGGCATAACAAATACTCAAACGACCTCTAGATACTTGAGTCGATCTCGCTGATAACAGATTAGGAAACACGATGAATTTCACGGCAATGCATCGCCAAGAGACCCCACTCATACTGGCGAATGTCTGGGATGCCGTTAGCGCTAGGCTAGCGGAAAAACAAGGTTTTCAAGCGATTGGCACATCCAGTGCCGCTATCGCGGCCATGTTAGGCTATCCAGACGGGGAAGTAATGCCGTTTGCTCAATATCGATTCATGGTTGAGCGAATTGAACACGTCACGTGTTTGCCACTTACCGTGGATATTGAAGCAGGTTACAGCCGAGATCCTAAAAACATCGCCCGCCATATCAATCAGCTCGCAGAGCTCAACGTCGTCGGAATCAACATTGAAGACAGTATTATGACCCCGTCACGACGCCGACAACTTCTCGATGCTGACCAATTTGCTAGCCTCCTTGAAGCAACGCAAGGATACCTTTCAGCCAGTGCCAAACAAATGTTCATCAACGTAAGAACAGATGTCTATGTCACCCAACAACCTAACGCGGTTGAAGCGACGATTCAACGAGCACAACGATACGCACAAGCAGGCGCAAATGGGTTGTTTGTACCTTTCATCGAATCACTCAGTGACATTGAGGCGGTAGCAAAACAGTGCTTACTCCCGTTAAATGTTATGGCGATGCCAGACTTACCCGATTTCACCACACTCAGCCAGGTAGGTGTAAAGCGGATCAGTATGGGGAATCGCTATTTTGAAGCCATGTATAACGATTTAGATAAACGACTAGAAAATATGGTGCATGCACAATCATGCCACAACTATTTGGCTCAACGATAACCAAATCATGCTGATAGGCGCTACTACACTCGCGCCTTGGCATGACTTACTTCATCCCACTAATACCACAAAGCCGTGCCTTGCTGACGTGTCTATACTCATTGAGTAAATACTAATTCTGATCCTATGTCGTTTCCTTTTCTTCGAAAGGAAACAAAACAATATTATACTCAAACCACCTCAAGATGCAGGATTCAGAAGCGGCCTAGCGCGTCGAAGTCAAGGTAAAGATACCAAGGCAAAGGTGTGAAGGAATGGCTTTCCCTTTCAAACACCTTTAACGCAGAAATCGGGGCGCTAGTCGCTTCCCGAAGGGCGAGTTTTCTAGGCTCGTCACCGTCGTTACTGTTTTTTGATTTAGTCCACTAGATCTTCAAAACAGTGCCTTGTTGACAAACCTAGAAATTCTCGCTGAACAAGTATCTTGAGGTGGTTTGAGTATAAAAATAAATTCGTCGGGATTGAAACAATTTAAAACGTTAGAGCACTTACTATACACACAGTTATATTTCCATTCATTAATTCCCAATATTAAGTCGCCTTTATCTGCTGCCACATGAAAAAAAAAGATGACTCATGTTTAATAGCTTGGTGTTTTGTCAATTCATGGTTGGTTTCAATGGTTATTTGATGACTAGAAATAAAGACACGACAAGCCGTCACCTTTTAGATCCTCGATAATAACTTATTGATATTTAGCCCAGCAAAGCACCTGTTATTAACACCAAACCTATTCAGCTTATTTGCCTGAAGAAAATATCCATGTGGTTAGACACGTTATTAATAAGGACGTCGAAATGGAAAATATCATTTTAAACAGAAAAAAATATCGCTATACTATTCATAAAAATGAAGCGACAGATCAAGTCGCTATCTTTTTATTGGGTGCGCTGCAGGACATAGAATCTGTCGAGAATTTTTCCAATAGCTTTTCAAAAACATTGACTTGCATAACCGTAGAGATACCCGGCACCGGCTGTGCAGACCCGATAGAACCTACGGTTACAATACGGGAGCAAGCTCAGTTACTCTTGGATTTCATTACTCACATGAAGATTGAAAAAGCCCATGTTATTGGCTTTTCTTACGCGACAGCCATTGCGGTTGAAATTTGTGACCTTTGGTCAGGCGCGCAATCACTTTCTGTGAGCGTTGGCGTGCCTGGAATTCCATGCACTGGTCGAAAGGCAACGAAAAAAGTGATGGCGGCGACCATGATAGACAAACAAACGTTTGCTCGATCGTTTGTGGAGAATTTATTATCTGACAACGAAACAATCCCTAGGGGTAAAGTGATTAAAAAAGCGATGCTTAAATCTATTTCTAATCTGCCAGACGAGCGACTGGAAATGTTTTACGACAATAGTGTACGCTTACTTATGCACACACCAACAAACCTCAACTTAACTATTCCATCGATAATTTGTGCAGGAGAGCATGATCCTTATTGCACAACAACATTAGTCAAACAATTCGCAAAGCAAGTATCCAACTCTCGCTACCATGAAATAAAGGCAGCGGACCATCTCGCACATTTACAACACCCAGAAAAAGTCAGTAACGCATTAATACTGTTAGCATCAACGTCAGTACATATTGAAAAGACACTCCCCACATTAAGTTAGTGGGCTAACACGGCCAACCCTTTATGGGTTGGCCTATCGATATAAGGATGAAACGCTGCTGATCAATTCAGAGACCAGCAGCTGTTGTTCCGAGGTAAGTCTTCGGTAGACGTCAACGATTAAATTGTCTCGCGCTTGTTGCGCATTGCGCAATAGGTGAAATTGAGGAAAAACGCGCATCTCTGACGTAAATTGTGTGTGACCGCTAAGCTGAAAACCCAAAATCGTTCGCGCGCCTAAAGAAGCACCAATAGAAACGACTTTTCGCTCATTCTCAAGCTGTTCATATTGACCCACAGAGATCCCTAACACGCGTGCCATTAACTCAGCATCAAAGCCACTGTTCACTCGCAACCTCTTGAATACGACGGCTAGGGAGTAGTAATAATCTTCTGCAAAGGCATCGATGTCTAATGTCTGCGGTGGATACATGTTTTCATAGCTTAGCGCTTGCACTGCCTGCTGAGTCTTCCGATATGCCAGATGCTCTTCTCGATTTTTATCCGTAAGTACTCGGATAATAATATCCAAAACGCTAAGAAACTGATCAAGAGGTAGTCTTGCCGCCTCAATAATGGCCTTGATACTCGTCTCATTCATTCCCGAATAATATCGGTGTAACTGAGGGCCATGATAAAACATGGCCATCGGCATCATAGTCACCCAACTAAATGCGGCTAAAACGTGCTGGGGGCAACGACCGCTGTAGGAGACCTGCATATACTTCAGCAGCGTCGATTGGCTAATTCCATCAAACTTATCACCCAATATATTCGGTGTTAGCCTTAAAACTCGACGGACATAGCTCATTGACAATGCGACATTGTCTTCGAGTTCAGAAAAGACAAATTCCAGCTCATTTAAGTAGGCGTCGCTAGGCCGATTAAGTACTGCTTTCTCAGTCATTGTTTCTTCTGTTTAAAGAATATACTCAAGCCACCATACTACTCTGTGGGCTTAGCATTCTCAATCTATTCAACAAAATACAATCGAAAACAATTTAATCTCGACGGAAAATATAATTCACACCCAGTACGATGGTAGTGACCAAGTGAATATAAATATCACTATATTCATACTTCTTCATCTGCATAATTAGTTTAAGCATGCAATGCTTGACTAAAAATCAAGACACTAAAGCACACTTAAATACACCACACAAAATAAAAACGTACATTAACGGAAATGTTAGTTGATTAACTTAAATATCGTTAGGAAAAAACAAGAAATAAAGCATCAAAGTCCATAATGCCCTTGGATATTGATTGATTTGATACTAAGAATAGATAAGTGGACTGCTCGAGCATAAAAAGCACCTTGATAGGTGCAACAAAAAAGGGAAGCCCGAGCGATAGAATACAATGACAGTGGCGCGACTTATCCCGCCTGACGGATTTGGCTATCTGACGTATACGACAGTAGCAAGTTGGCCATTTGACGACTAGAACGTAGCAGCTCACGACGAGAGTCTGATGGCAACTTAGACATAGTTACAAGGAAATCAATGACTTCTTTGCTTTCCTTAATGTTCATATACCCAGTATCTTTCTCTCTTGAGTCAAGAAACCAAATAAGCGGAAAGTCTGTCACTCGTGCTATTTTCTCCAATGCGTCTACACGCGGTACAGTGCGTCCAGACTCTATATCAAGATAGGTTTGTCTTGCTATTTTTAATTCATCAGCCATTTGCTGTTGCGTCTTAGAGCACAGTACCCTAGCTGCTTTAATTTTAGATGAAATATCTTTAATCGAAGGACTCATATCCATAAGCTAGTACTACCTATTTTTTGAAATTAGACCTTCATAGTGAATAGACACTATGATTCTTCATTACTCACTAGGCTCAGCATCATCGACAATTTGAAAGCGTTTTAGAACAATAAAACGTACGGATAAAGGTTACTCCGGAAAGAAATATTGATCTGTAGTGAGACCTAAAAGCGCGTTAGAATACAATTAACTATGAGAATAAATTTATGGTGCAGTACCCAATAAGATAAACCGTAATTCTATGGGTCAATTTACACTATGACATTATTCGGTCAATGCAAAAAATTGCGTATTTAGCGTCATGTTTTTTCTATTCGACTATCTATATCACATTTCTTTTTGCTTATAGGGTAAACTGGGCGGGCTGCATGCGAAATGTCTAGCTTTTCGTCTTGAATCATACCCTAAATAGAGTTCTATCTAAACACTCAAGTAAGGAAAGCACTGCGCTATTCACATAACTTATCGTAACAAAACATTATACTCAAGCGACTTCATGACGCCGAGATCGGGCCGCTAGGCGCTTCGCATAGAGAGTGTGTTAAAGCAAAAACGCCCGCTGATTTCTCAGCGTGCTTTTCTAAATGTGGTGGAGCCAGACTAGGCATAGGGGGATTGAAATCCCGGGCAGCAAGCGCACAAACAAAAACGCCCACTGATTACTCAGCAGGCGTTTTCTGTAATTTGGCGGAGAGATAGGGATTTGAACCCTAGATACGCTATTAACGTATGCCGGTTTTCAAGACCGGTGCTTTCAACCACTCAGCCATCTCTCCGTAAGTGCGGCGTATAATAGCGATGACACATCACACTGTAAACCCCTAAATCAGCTTCAAAAAGCCGTTTGCTCAAGTTTCACTCAAAGTGGTCGATAGTTATACGCAGTGACGCAAACGCTTTTATGTCTCAAAAACTAGATGTTAGATTTTGTAAACATATTTTAAACTATAATGTGGTATGACAAGTGTGATTTTCACCTCGAATCTCAAATTTAAAAAACAGAGTACAAAAACATAAGCAATTGATATTAAAACATTTAACATATTCCATGCTACACCTGTACGCCCGAAAGTCATTGCTTGAATTTGTGAAGTCATCCACAATATTGGGTAGATAAGTACTCTTTTAGGTATCCAACATGAAAGTAACCGATATTTTGAAACATCGCAGCGAGTCGCTTTCCAAGCGCCATGCGGTCTTAATGCAAAAAGTTACGCCCATTCGTGATTACTGGGGAGAGCTCAAACTCAAAGCGAACCAAAGCCACCTGTTCGATGCCCTCCTTGATGGCAATAAAGACGAGTCAGCAAACGAAGCGAACGCAGCGCCCACATTAAAAGTCGACGCGCCCAAAAAACCAGAGATTGCACTCAAGCCTGAAGCTCAAGCCCTGTTTGAGGAACTGCAAGAAAAACTCGACACTGTCATCCATACTGGTGACTGGATAACGGTTGACCAAGAGCGTATCAATCAGTTCGGCGAAGTGACTGAAGATATGCAGTGGATCCATACCGATCCCGAGCGTGCCGAAACCCAATCTCCGTTTAAAACGACGATAGCACACGGTTTTCTCACGCTCGCTCTACTGCCACGTTTAACTGACAGTGTGGATCCTGATAATACCCTGTTCCCCACTGCCAAAATGGTCGTGAACATCGGCTTAAACCAAGTACGATTTCCTTACCCTGTTAAAGCGGGTAACCGTGTTCGGGCGGTCAGCACCTTATCTAAAGTGACCCCCGTACGAAAAGGACTTGAAATCGAACGGGAGATTAAAGTAGAAATCGAAGGTGTTCGTCGTCCAGGTTGTATCGTTGTTTCAGTGATTCAACTACACTTCTGATCTCTCACTACATCCACACCAAAGCGCCTCTCTTGGCGCTTTTTGTCTTTCTCTATCGACGGCGTCTTCGCCAACCTTATTTTGCGTTACAGCTGCGTAAAGAGATGCTATGTTGAATTTTTCAGCACTCCTGTCTTATCGGGTGCGCAAATGAAACACGCAGAATTGAAAGCGGTACAAGGACGTTCAACCTATGATGCAACAAGTCGTCGCCATTCTATTTCCTGTATTTGCTTTAGTCTTGGTCGGCTATTCCGTCGGGCGCTGGCTCAAACCTGACTTTAAGCCAATCAATCGCATTAATATGGATGCCTTTGTACCCGCACTGGTGTTTTCCTCTCTCGCAACGATGCCACTGGATACCCAGCAATTACCGCTGATTTATGCCGCTCTTATTGCATCATTGCTACCCGGGCTATTGATGTTACCCATCTGTCGCGTATTCAAGCTCAACTTTAAAGCCTGGGCACCACCTCATATGTTTCGCAACAGTGGTAATCTTGCTATTCCTCTATTTACTTACACCTTTGGTGACACTGCGCTAGCACCAGCCGTCTTACTCTTTGTCGTATCTGCCTGCGCCCATATTAGTATCGGGCTCGCACTACTCAGTAACGGTAACCCGTTAAAGCAAATGATGACCATGCCGGTGTTCCTTGCTGCGGTTGCAGCCATGATCTTTAACCTTGGTAACATCCCATTATGGACCCCACTCTATGAAGCCACCAGCTTACTCGGACAAGCCGCTGTGCCTGTCATGCTACTCTCACTGGGTTCACAAATGACCCGAATGCGATTAAGCGGTTTGGGTATCGGGATTTTTGCCAGCCTCCAATCTCTTCTCACTGGTGCGGTTGCGTTCGCCGTCATCTATTTTCTCATCCCTCTTCCCACATTGCATTTGCAGATGATGGTCTTGTTCACCATGCTGCCTCCCGCAGTGATGAACTACCTGTTTGCTGAGCGTTTCAATATCGAGCCCAATAAAGTAGCGTCCATGGTGTTATTCGGTAACTTTTTCAGCATTCTTTCGCTCCCTTTGCTTTTACTGTTCGCTCTATCGTTATAAATGCGACACTGCTCGAGCGCGGGTATGAAAGAGAAAAACAGGCCATGTGATAGGTTGGAATAAACACCGCTCATTTCAGCAAAGACATTGCGAGCCGAACACAAATGATTACGATTTGAAACGAAACCAATCGCGCTATCTAAGGTCACAATGGACAGCATACGACACCATGTTGTCCTACTGCCAAGTGCGTGCCGTCATTCAGAAATTCGCTGAACCTTCTCACTTGAAGCCGTCACAAACCGGAACCATATATACTCAAGCGACTTCATGATGCTTTAAGCACTAAAATAGCTAAGCCTTAGGCACACAATCAGAATATACGTAACAAGGAATAGATTTACATGACCGAAGTATCTTCAACAGCCGCCTTTCAGTCATTAAACCGTTATTTAGAGTCACAAGTCATCGGCCAACCTGAGCTGGTCAAGCAACTCCTCATCGCACTGCTAGCGGATGGCCATATCTTGGTAGAGGGGCCACCGGGTCTTGCGAAGACTCGCGCAGTCAAAGTGCTATCAGACTGTATTGAAGGCAGCTTTCATCGCCTCCAGTTCACCCCAGACCTTCTGCCCGCAGATTTAACAGGTACAGACATTTATCGCCCAGAAACAGGCAACTTTGAGTTTCAGGCTGGACCTGTTTTTCATTCTTTATTGCTTGCCGATGAAATCAACCGCGCCCCGGCAAAAGTGCAAGCGGCGATGTTAGAAGCGATGGCAGAAAAGCAGATCACGGTTGGTAAGAAAACCTACACCTTGCCTGAACTGTTTTTAGTCATGGCGACACAAAACCCAATCGAGCAAGAAGGTACCTACCCATTACCCGAAGCCCAACTCGACCGCTTCTTGTTGCAACTTCAAGTCGATTATCCAGATAGCGAAAGCGAACTGAACATCTTGCGCCTCAACCGAGGCGAAGCCTTGGGAATCACCGCGGAAGAGCCCGCTCACCTCACCCAAGAAATCATCTTTGCCGCGCGTCACGCTGTGCTTAACCTGCACATGGCAGAAGACGTCGAGCAATATATCATTCGTCTTGTGATGGCAACGCGTGAGCCCAAGCGTTACAACGACCAACTCGCAAGCTGGTTGCAGATGGGCGTCAGCCCGCGCGCCACACTCGCGTTAGACCGCTGCGCACGTGCCCATGCTTGGTTAGAGGGTCGTGATTTCGTCACCCCGGATGACGTGATGCAGATGGCTTACCCTGTACTTCGCCATCGCTTGCTGCGCAGCTATGAAGCCCAAGCGGAAGGCGTGTCTCCAGACCGTATCATCGATGAACTTCTGAAGTGGGTGACCAGCGCATGATTCTTCCTCCCCATAGTGACGGCATCAATTTGTCGCTGGCGGAGCTCATGTACTATCAACGGCAATCAGTTCGCTGGTTACCTCCTGCGTTAAGTATTTGGTCGCAACTCAGTGGCCAACATCTCTCTCACCGAAAAGGTCGGGGAATGGACTTCGCCGAAGTACGCCCTTATCAACAAGGGGATGATATTCGCGCAATTGATTGGCGTGTCACCGCCCGCACCGGTAAGCCACACACGAAACTCTTTACAGAAGAGCGAGAGTGCCCGGTAATGCTTGTCGTGGATCTTTCAACCAGCATGCAGTTTGGATCGACATTGCTGTACAAGTCAGTACAGGCAGCCCATATGGCAAGTTTGATTTGCTGGCTCACCGTCGCAAACAAAGACCGAATTGGTTCGATTGTGATTGGCGAGCACTCACTTACTGAATGTAAGCCGACAGCACGACAACAAGGGCCGCTGAGTATCATTAACGCCATGCGCCAACAGCAAGCTTTCTCGGTAGAAAGGGCGACGTTGCGTTCCGCATCAGAAGATAAAACACCAGCGCCCCTTTTCACTCAGACACTGTCACAGCTTCATCAATTGTGCCCAAAGGGCAGTGACATTATCGTTCTTAGTGATTTCAGCCAACTGAACAGCCACAATGAGCGCCAATTTAAGCAGCTCAGCCAACATAATCGCCTGACACTGGTCAACATCTTCGACCCACTCGAGCAAGGCGATACGGCTTATCGTGGCCAAAGCTGGTTAAGTGACTTAACCCAAACCTTGCAAGTGAGCTTTGGGATGAAGTCGACGCGCGACGCACTCAAGTTCAGCTTTGAGCAGCATTGCGAACATCTGGCACAACTCGCTCGTTCTCTGCGCGCGCCACTCTTTTCTGTTTCTGCCGGAGACACACTGCTGAGTCAGTTAGGGGGAAAAGATGCCAACTGATTTACCACTTGCTGATATCCATTTCCCGCAAGCACCCTCATTTTGGCCACTACCTGCAAGCTTTTGGCTGGTGATCATCGTGAGTTTTATGACCATCGCGACGGTACTTTTTTTCGCGATAAGATGGCAAAGATCGTCAACAGAAAAACACGCTGCAAAGAGAGAGGCCTTACGCATTCTGGGCAAGATTAAAAGTGAGCAATCACTTACTGCACTAAACACACTGCTACGTCAAACAGCATTAAGCTATTTTCCTCGTCAAGAGGTCGCCTCATTACAAGGAAAGGCGTGGCTACACTGGCTACAGCGCCAAGGCAACAACGCACAGTTTGCCGACATTGAATCACTCTGGATTGCCACGCTTTATGGAACGCATCAGCTTTCTGATCGTGAATGGCAGCAATGCTTCGATGCCGCTAAACAGTGGCTAAACAGCTTAGATGTGAATGCGATAAAGGGGGGGCATCATGTTTAGTTTTACTCACCTCTGGGCATTCGCTCTGATCCCTGTGCCCTTTCTGTTGCGCTGGTTAATGCCGGCAGTCCAACAGGTACTGTCTGTGCGCCTTGCTCGCCTTCCAAAAGGGTTAGCCGAAGTTAAACAGCAACCCAAGTTAATACCCGGTTTGCTCATTGCCGCTTGGCTCTGTTTAGTCGTCGCACTTGCTCGCCCCGTCTGGTTAGGTGAACCGATCAGCGTGCCATCAGAGCACCGCGACGTCATGCTAGTTGTCGATCTTTCTGGCTCGATGGATATCGAAGACATGACCGACAAGCGCGGCAATGCCATCGATCGTCTCACCGCAGTCAAAGAAGTACTTAGTGAGTTTGTTGCGAACCGACAAGGCGATAGATTGGGATTGGTTGTGTTTGCTGACCATGGTTACTTGCATACGCCATTGACCTTAGATATCGCAAGTCTTCAACAACAAATAGACCAGCTCGTGCTCGGCCTCGTCGGCCAAATGACCGCAATTGGCGAAGGCATTGCGATTGCCACCAAAACCTTTATCGAGAGTGATGCGCCACAACGGGTCATGATTTTACTCAGTGATGGTGGCAACACCGCTGGCGTGATTGAACCCGTTGAAGCGGCCGAGTTAGCCGCCGAAAGTGACGTCACGCTTTACAGTGTCGGTGTGGGCGCCGACGAAATGCGTGTCCGTCGTTTCTTCAGTTATGAAACGGTCAATCCATCATGGGATCTCGACGAAGAGACCTTGACCAATGTGGCCGAAATGACTGGCGGCCAGTACTTTCGAGCGCGCAATCAAGAGGAACTCGCGAACATCTACAACATCATTGATGCGTTAGAGCCAATCTCAGAAGCCAACCAAGTCTGGCGTCCCCGCCATGACCTCTTTATGTACCCATTCGCAATGTTCCTCACCATGTTTGTCGTCATCATGCTGTTAAGGAGGCGCTATGGTTAATTTTCTCTATCCACTTTGGCTGATTGGGCTCATAGTAGCGCCCGTTATCTATTGGCTTCGACAGCGTCATCAGCAGCAGAGCCCCTTGATCGCAACGCACCTTCAGCAAGCGCATCAACAAGCCAAAAAAACAGGATTGCGTAACACCAAGCTACCCGGACTAAGCGCAGGCTGGCTGACCGCGGGATGGGTGATCGCGATCTTTGCGCTCTCTGGCCCGCACTGGCGGCAAGCTGATGCACCTGTGATGCAATCAGATAGCGCACGTGTCTTGGTCATGGATATGTCGCTCTCCATGTTGGGTGATGACATTAAGCCCAACCGTGCATCTCAGGCCATTTTCAAAATCATGGATCTGTTGCCCACGCTCAGCGATGGTTATACAGGCGTGGTGAGTTATGCCGCAGATGGCTATGTTGTCAGCCCTTTAACGCATGACACCGCGACGATTCGCAGCCAACTGCCTAACCTGTCTCCCGCTATCATGCCGTTACAGGGAAAGAATGCCGCAGCAGGCGTGGAGCAAGCGATCAACTTGCTAACGCAAGCCGGTTATTTGCATGGTGATATTGTGCTGATTACGTCTGGGATCAGCGAGCGCGAACAAAACGCCATCTCAGACTTACTCGCCGACACGCGCTATCGGTTCTCCGCTTACCCAGTATCGACAACACAGGGGACGCCCATCTTCAATCTCGATGGGCAGATGCTAACGGATAACCAAGGCAACACCGTAGTGTCTCGGCTCGTTCCTTCACGTCTACGGAGCCTAAGCCGCGATACTGGTGGGCTTTACATGCCTTTCCGTAATGATAACCAGGATGTGGAACGTCTGAGTGCCTTTTTGATGTCACAACAGCAACACACGCAAGAAGACAACAATGCCAGTACGTTAGCCACTCAAGTCATCAATGATGGCTATTGGCTAGTCTGGCTAGTGGCCGGTATCGCGATGTTTGCGTTTAGAAAAGGGGCGATATGGATGGCCCTCTTGCCTCTTGTTCTGGTTCAACCCCAAACGGCGCAAGCTGCACTATGGAAAAACAGAGAAACTCAAGCTTATGAGCACTTGCTCAATGATGAGTTCGAACAGGCCGCTAACTTATCAGACGACCCGATGTTGCGAGGAAGCGCGCTCTACAAGCAAGGCGATTTTGAGGCCGCTGTTACTGCATTTGAAACCGTTGGCGATGGCCGTGCAGACTACAACCTCGCCAACGCTTATGCACAAACCGGCGAGTTAGAGAAAGCCGCGACTTTATATCGTAAGGTTCTTGACCAGCAGCCGGATCACCAAGATGCCCGTCATAACCTCGACATTGTTGAAGACTTGCTCAATCAGCAAGCGCAAGATGAGCAACAACAGGGTAATGACCAACAACAAGGTGATCAGCAACAGGACAATCCTCAAAACGGCGATCAACAGGGCGAGCAGAGTTCAAAGAGTCAGGACACCCCTTCGGACAATGCCCAGCAAGATCAGCAGCAAGGGAGTGATAGCCAAGCGCCTGCGGGCTCAGATAGCAACACAGAACAGCCTCAAGATGGCGCACAGGGCGAGCAACCGAGCGAGCCTCCCCAGGGTGACAATAGTCAAACAGGCCAGTCCCAAGAGGCTAATGCGGAGAACGCGGAATCCACCCAACCCGAACAACAAGCCGCTGATGCTTCAGAGCAAACGGACTCTGCGGAAGAAGACACCTCTCAGCAGGCCAGCGCGCAACAGACGGATCCCTCAGAGCAATCGGATGACGAGGCTGAGGCACCCGCCGCCTCGCAAACAGAATCCGGTCAGCTCACCGAGGGGAATCCTGTCCTCAACAAACTTGATCAAATCCCTGATGACCGAGCGACCTTGCTACGCAACCAACTCTTGCTACAAGCGCGCGAACGTCCTCGTCCCTCATCGGAGAGTACAGAATGGTAAAACATATATTTAAACAAACGCTTCTACTCATCATCACACTTGTTATCAGCCTACACGCCCTCGCCGAGGAGGAAGCACGAGAGGCGGTTGCCTATGCCAGTTCCACGAGCATAAAGGTCAACGAAACCTTCTTTGTCACGGTCGTAGTCAACGACCGAGTCCGGAAAAATGATCTCGATATAACTCCCCTCGCTAATGGCTTTGTTGTCGGCAGTGTCAACGCACAATCTAGCTACAGCAACATCAATGGGGTAAGTAACAACGAAACGCGATTCACGATTCCGTTAATGGTACAAAACAAGTCCGTTACGGAAATCCCTGCGCTCAAGGTGGATGGCTTACAAACTCAAGCTATTCCGCTCGACGTAATTGCTGACAATGAATCAGTCGATCGCCTTGCCCAAGACGTGTTGTTTGACTCAAGCTTGAGCACCAATAGCCTCTATCCGCAACAAAGCGCCACCTATACCATGCAAGTCATGGTCGCGACTCAAGTCAGCGATATCACCATTGAAGCACCATACGGTGAAGGGTTAATCGTTGAACAACTGGGTGAGGACCGCCAATACCGAGCGGTTATAGGAGGGCGTCAATTTGTCGTGCTAGAAAGAAAATACACCATCACCGCAGAAAGTGAGCAGCAAGGTAGCCAAACCACCTTGTATAGCGGTCGATTTAAAGGTGCCGTTGCCAGTAATGACCGCCGTGGTTTTCCAACCGGCCTTGGCATTCCGGTAGCACGCACGGGCGACAACTATCCGATAGACGTTCGAGCCATACCTAGTGATTATCAAGGGTTGTGGCTGCCGACGCCCTCGCTAACCTTGAGCGAGCAATGGAGTACAACAGAGCAGGAAGTGACTGTAGGTGATGCCATCACACGCGAGATCACGCTGGCCATTACTGATAGGGATGCCAGCCAATTCCCGACCATTGATATCGCCTATCCCGCGTCTGTCAGTGTCTATGACGAACGTCCTGTTTTTGATGAGCAAGACGGAAAGACAGTGATGACGCTCAAACAGGTGCTTATTCCGCGTCAAGCAGGTGATATTACGCTTCCGGGAATGAAGGTGAATTGGTGGGATAGCGAAAACCATACTCAGCGCACCGCGACACTCCCAGCAAAGACGATCCACGCCGCCGCGAATGCCAACTCTGCACAAAGCAACGGCACAGAGCCGCTGCCAGCACTCCCCATGCAAACAGAAGTGGTAGAAGTGAAGGATGCGGGTTATTGGCCACTCCTCACCTCACTGTTCGCGTTGCTTTGGGTTTTAACACTCGGCATGTGGTGGAAATCGGTCAGGTTACAGCGTGCTGTTGTTGGTAACAACACAAACCACACTGCCCCTCGCCCAGATAACTCCTTAGCCACAGCCATCGCCAGCGATGACCCGATTAAAGTGCAAAAAGCATGGCGCAACAGTCCGGCACACATTCAAGCTCATACAAAATCGGCCCTCGATAGCTACCTTGCAAGTGTCTATGGTAACAAGGGCAATCGCCAACAAGCGCTTAGCGCCCTTTTGGCAACCAATAACAGTGTACCGACACCAAATAACCCAGCGCCTTCGGCACTCGCTTCCATTACACCTGAGTAGTGTTAGCCGCACTGAAATGAAAAAGAGATCCAACAGGATCTCTTTTTTATTCAGCGAACTAAAACACCTCTCACGTTATGACTTG
Source organism: Thaumasiovibrio subtropicus (assembly GCF_019703835.1). Lineage (NCBI taxonomy): Bacteria > Pseudomonadati > Pseudomonadota > Gammaproteobacteria > Vibrionales > Vibrionaceae > Thaumasiovibrio > Thaumasiovibrio subtropicus. The sequence goes on from NZ_AP023055.1 coordinate 1,815,788, forward strand.
CACAACACGATACGTTGCGCGCTACTCGTACTTTTCAACGCAGTGCTTTGTCGGGCAAACACTGCGTGTTTATCTGCCATCCAAGCCTGTAGTGCTCTGTGGTCAGTGATATAGTGCCCTAAACCATTGTCACTAAAATCAAAACCTCGCTGACACAACTGTGTCGCTTCTTGCTCGAAATAGTTGATAATATTTGTGGGCTCAGCCTTGTCTCCGGGGAACACCGCCATGACGACGTAAGCTTGCTCTCGCTCAATCGCTTGACTAAAGATCCCAATTTCATCTTGATAAGCCGATTTTGACGCACACGCGGTTAAACACAACGCGAATACCATTAATACACATCGCTTCACGAAGACGTCCTTTTTACAACAACGTTGAAAACAACATTAATTCTGCTTTATCACTCGACCCGCAACGGCCCCTCTGACCCTTAGCATCCCAGACAGCTGACTGGCCCGCGCAGTCCATACCACCAGACACGCCGACAAAGTTTGACAACAAAACCGGGGCATCAAGTTGGCGTGCGATGCTCGAAAAAATCTCACTATCAGCAGCATATCCGCTGTGAGTAATCAGCGCGCTAATCAGATAGAGATCAACTTGCTGCGCTTTGGCATCGAGGTGATGCTGCGCAGAAGTAAAATCAGCACACACCGCCAGAGCGATCTTTAGCCCTTTCAGCGTCAGAAAATAGTTTTCATCACCCTGCGAGAAATAAACTTCTTCGCCTGGATGCAAGTATTGTTTTTTGTAGATATCGACTTTACCACAGGGGTAACAAATCACTGCGCCTATAAAGGGTTTCGATTGCAAAGGACGAATCGGCGCGCCAGCAATAACAACAAGTTGGTGTTGTTTTGACAACGCAGACAGTGCTTCTATTTCAGAAGACGCACTGTCGATAGCCAGTGAGCCGGCAAGGGAGGGTTCATAACCCGTGACCGAGAGTTCAGGGAAAACAATAATATCGGCATTTTTATCAGCGGCGACATCACACCAGTGCGCATGATGTTTAAGGTTAGCATTGACATCGCCTTTGCTCGGCTCGAACTGCGCCAATGCGACAGTGAGTGTTTGATTTTCCATGGGCTTCCTTGTTCACTTCTCTACTACGAACTCAGAGTATGATAAACGAAATCAAGCCGTGGCTCACTGACGTATCACAGACTTTTCACAGCATTCTGCGATCCCTAAAGCAAGACTAAGTCTGATTATCGCTAGCTCGTCTTATATAATACCCCTCTAGGAATAGACTCAAGTCACCTCAAGATGCTTGAGTATATAAATAGCCGCAAAAATGACGAGCCTAAAAGTTCTCGATAAACAAACACCTTAAGGTTGATGAATATAGATGCAGGTAGCAAGACTGACGCTAAAAAAGGTAAGTATAATTTCAGTATTAATTACGATGCTATTGGCCTTAATATCAATTTATAGTCCCAATGAAAAATCGATCCAGTCATTAAACCTATTATTTTTTATCGCTTTAAGTGTTAGCACGACAATTAACATCCTTTATTACCGAACAACAAAGTCAAAGCGCTTTCTTATATTAATCACACTTTTGTCATCTATTTTCTTATACCCAATTTTCAGTAGCCTTTACGGTGTTTATCTCATCCAAACATTAACAGCAATGTCGTCAACGGCCCGGTGTGAAGCCATCATAGAAAGCGCACAGCAATCAACATCCATACCCCCAGAGGCCAAACATAAAGTCACCTATAGCTGCGCGTCTTCTATCTATCTTTACTCCGGCAGGCGCGTTAGCTATACAGATAAACTCGGCCATGTTCGCGACTACTCTCCCAGCATAGAAGAAACCGCCGCACAACAAACTCATCAAGATACCTTGAAGAGGCTGACTGATATACTCAAACCACCTCAAGATGCTTGTTCAGCGAGAGTTTCTAGGCTTGTCAACAAGACACTGTTTTGAAGATCTAGTGGACTAAATCAAAAAACAGTAACGACGGTGGCGAGCCTAGAAAACTCGCCCTTCGGGAAGCAACTAGCGCCCCGATTTCTGCGTTAAAGGTGCTTGAAAGGGAAAGCCATTCCTTCACACCTTTGCCTTGAACTCGACGCGCTAGGCCGCTTCTGAATCCTGCATCTTGAGGTGGTTTGAGTATATTATTAATACATTATTGATACAAACTGCTATCATCTCACTACTCTTTTTTTCCTCGATTTTGATAGGCATGAAGCTAAAGACAAAAATCCAACGTTAAAGAAAACACAGCTTCATACTTTAATGATTCATATTTAACAGGCATGAAACCACTAATATCATTTCCACTGCAAATAGGCCCCTTTACCCGTAGATCATTTTATATTCACATTGTGCCCACATCTAAATCACTATAAAAACAGTCCAAACAATTCACTATTTATAATTGCTATCACACCTCGACATGGTAATTTCCCTACTCATTTAATTTGAGTAGTAAAAATGAAAAACATTAAATTATTCACGCTGGCTATGCTTTTATCTGGTTGTAATAGCGGTGGCGGTTCGGCACCTGAGCAGCCACCAGAACCACCGCCTGAATTACCGCCTGTGGTTATCCCGCCACCTGAGGCAGATAACTGCATTGACATCGAAGAGAAAGGCTCTCTCTGTCTGCCAACAGGAATAACTGCCGCCTCTGGCTCACGTGTCGGTATCGAGGTCGAATCGTTTTTGGACGAGGGATTAAGTCTACATTGGCACCTCAACAGTGATGTTGAAGATGTGCGATTGCCGATTATCCAATATTCAGGCACTCACGCCTCATTTGTCAGTCCGGCTATTTCGTCAGATAGCCTTAAGATAGATGCTGTTGTCTCCGTAATGGATAACGAGACGCTGGTTCAAGCGCTACCCATTCCAGTCAGTATCACCTCGTCGGGAGAGTTACCCTATTTAAGCGGCCCAAATATTGCCACCCAACTGGAAGAAGGGTTAGTGTATGTGGAATGGCTGCCTGCTACCTTTGATGGCCAAGTACTGGATACTGTCACCTATTCACTCCATGTTGCCAAGCAATCATCACCTTGGGTACTCGAAGGGGTCTATCAAACGCACGACCTCTCTTATGCGTTTCCTGCAGATGCCGATACCGACTATGTCCTTTTTCTCACCGCTCAAATGGAGGATGGAACTGAAGTCGCTTCTGCGGAACTGGAATACCAAACTTCTCACACCGCGCCAACACTCTTAGCTATCACGGAAAAAAGTGCTGTCGGTCGCTTAGACGATCTCCCTGAGCCGCAAGAAGCCTTAGGTGAGCTGGTCGCGTTTGGTGACGAGCTCTATGTCGTCCGTGAAAATGAGGATCACCCAGACACGCTATACTACGCCCCCGCCATGCTCAGTGAGATCTTCTCAGAAGAAAACCCACTGGTGATTTCAACCACGACTGAATGGTTACCAGAAGACGCTGAGGCTGCTTTGAGAGCCTATTCAGCGTCACCTAACTTCTATCAGAATGGTGAAGGTTTGCTGTCGTTGGCATTTCCTGACGAGTATCCCAATCTCAACATGTGTGTTGATGAAAAATCGGGCGCATTTGAAATCAGCTTGTGTATCAAAAACCAACTATCTACATTGCGATGTGACATGAGCAATAATTTGGGTGGCGGCTCGATGATGAAAAACACCTGTAGCCACAATTTCTCTGCAGAACTTTCAGCAAAATTCGCCGCCAAAGCTGAACTGCCTCTCTATTTCGAGCGCATTGGTCATTGGGGCTATAATCTCGGTAACGCGCCGGGTGTGGTCGGTCGCACCATTAAGCGCTTTTTCAAAGACAGTGCTGCATTGGAATTCAAAGCAAGACCCGGCTTCAAACTCTATTTTGATCCAAGGATGGAGATCAGCCTCACCGCTACACAACAGGCCGTCGCGCAGGTATCCACTGAAGTGAAGGTGGTACGTTCCAAGTTTCTGACGCCTATTGCTTACCCTTCCAGCTCTGTCAACTTCTTCATTGAAGAGCCGCTCAAAATTGAGGTTACAGGAGTGAGTCCAACGGGGCTTATATTGCCTTCTTTCCCAATTGAGATTCATACGGGTTTTACTGCGGGCGTATTCCCGGAAATTAACCTGTTTGGCTTAAAAGGAGAAGGCACCGCTGGCTACAATACCGATGTTCACCGCAAATCTGTCGGGTTAAGAATCAAAGATCGAGAAGTACTGGGAAGCATTGATACCGCGGTTGGCGGCAAGGTCACGGGGGCATTGCTGACTGAGCTCAAACTCAACAGCCAAAAAAATACCCATATCTCTGGCGGAACTTGGGCAAAATTTGGCTTTGAGTATAAACGTCCTTTCTTTCCCGTGACGTTTTACGAACTTCCCTCCCGCTTACCTGTTGATGAATCGCTGAAGTTTCTATGTCATGCGCAAAACAAACATGCCCCGCAGTTTGTCGGTGACATTGAGATTGAGTACCCGCAAAATATCCCAGAGTACGGGAACCTCTATCTGGGCAACAAATATAGCTCGGCACTGAGTGAGATTGCCCAGTGGACTTTCGTCGATAATGTGACTGTGGTCGACTCCCAACTGATCACCAATGCGCCTGAGTATCCTTCGTATGCAACACATTCAGGTTCCTCACTCAGTCATGCGCTCTATTTAGACAACGAGTTCATGCCTGTTGAAGAGCACATGCAGTCTTACTTCACGATGGAGTACAACCCTGAAAGCTTCTTTAGTCGCTTATACCGCTTTAATCATGTATCAGAGCGTGTGGGCATGCGTAAAAGTGAGCCCTTTTCACCAGTCTGCCACTCTGACTACAATGAAAAGCACATTGAAACTCACCGCTTTAACTGGGATTTAAAAGACTACGCTTGGTACTAGAGTCAGTCTCCAACAAGCAAAGTCGCCTCACCTGAGGCGGCTTTTATCTCTCCTGACACCACCTGTCAGCACGAAATGCCAACGTCCTCTTCTGCTACAACGCTTCTGTTATATACTCGGATCTTCCGCTCCTGAAAGGTCTCACTATGTCAAAAACAACACGAAATAGCGTCTACATTGCCGCCAGTTTAGATGGTTATATCGCCGACGAAAACGGTGGCGTCGACTGGCTCCACGCTTACCCTAACCCAGAACAATCCGATATGGGCTTCAATGACTTTATGGGGCGTATCGACGCGCTATTGATGGGCAGAAATACCTTAGATATCGTTTTAAGCTTTGGAGGTGAGTGGCCATACAGCAAACCTGTCTTTGTGCTGAGCAACAGCCTCACCAAAGTGCCCGAAGACTATGAGGACAAAGTCATTCTCGTGAAAGGCAATATTAGCTCCGTCTTAACTTCACTCCATGAGCAAGGTCTAAAACGTATTTATGTTGATGGCGGCAATGTCATTCAACAATGCCTTGCAGAAGATCTCATTGATGAACTGGTGATCGCCACGATTCCTGTGTTACTGGGAAAAGGTATCCCCTTATTTGGCGAACTCGCAAAGCCGCTTGCATTTGAACATCAACACACTACCAAACACATTGATGCCATCGTGCAAAATACCTACCTGCGAGTGCGTGGCTAACAACAACAAAGGCGAGCAGTGCTGTCACTACAACGGTATAAAGCATCAAAAGTGGTCATCTAAAAAGCGGGAAAAGCGACATTGGCTATCACAAAGTCATTATTTGAAATGGCAAAATCAATGAGGGTCGTTCTGAAAAAGTTCAAGGGGCACAGGCCAATGGTGCCAAAACCACCACGTTATGCCCCGGGGGAAAACCTCATCAACGAGCTAAGCAAGATCAAAGTCATGCATTTTCATGATGGCACTCCCCTCCGTTGAGCAAGCCAATATAGGCCGAGGTCGATCTCCCTCGCACATCGACCGCATTGATTTGGTCTAACCCTTCAAGCAGATCAGAAACATCTGCTGCGGATGCGATCACGCTGGGGTTCCACTGCGCCTTTGCGCCAAACGGCTCTTCAATGTTTTCGCGCAACAGATCGAGACAAGATTGTGTTCGCACTTCGCCGCCCTCAGCAGCGCAAGCGACTTGGGGAAACACCAGCTGGCAGATGGGCAAGCGATGAACTTGCGCCCCATGAGGGATCACTTTTTTAAACCGCATTGGGTTGATCGCCACTTTTTCCTGACTATCTGCATACTGGTTAACATCAAACTCAAGTAAATTGGCTAATTCAGGCTGCCCTTGGAAGGTGCCGACACCCAAATGGGGATAATCGGGCCACCCAGAGACCACCAGGTGCCCCTTATCCTTGGTCACAAATGCTTTATCACCGCTAACGAACTGAAAGCCATGGTTTAACACCAAGTCGAGGGCTAGCGTACTTTTCCCGGCGCCCTTTTTACCGATGATCAAGGTCGCCTGCCCTGCTTTACTGACTACCGTAGAGTGTAAAATGAGCACCTGATCATTTTTTTGCTGCTTAAACACTGTGTCTCTAATCAGCTCTACAACATCCATAAATGCGTCATCGGACGTGCCACGGAAAATATCAACCTTATTGTCATAAAAAAGGAAAATCGCACCACTTTTTTTACTCTTTACTGCGTGGCAACCATTATGGGTAAATTGAAATGCAGGACGGGTAAAAAATGGCTTGGCACTTTTTCTGATAAAACAGGGTGTCCCTTTTTCGATCCAGGGAATAGCTCCCGGATAGCCGCCATCATAGAGATTAATGACAAAATCTGCGCTACCATTACTTTCCTGAATTGATTCAAAATAGGGACTGAGAAACTGACCTATTTTATCAACAGCGCTAACAGACTCACTGTTAATGACCAAGTTAGTATCTAAATATTGATAGCATACTGTTTTTTCGATATTCATGACTATTCCTTAGCATCAAAATAATGGCGATTCTCTAGGCCACAACGCAACTCCTTCTGCGCAATGACAATAGGCTCATCGATTATATTTTTATAAAGGTAATCGATGGCAAAAAGCGCCTCTTTATTAGAATAGACACCTTTATTGCAACTTTCTAACCTCTGCCAGCGGTTAAGGGCAATGACTATCTGTTCAGTACTTAAATTACCCGCCCCTCGCGCTAACCCAGAAATAGAGCAGTCAATAAAGCTTGCGCCACACTTTATCGCTTCAAAGGCATTCACCAACGCACAACCGAGATTGTTGTGACCATGAAAGCCGATGGCTATCTCGCTTATTTGCTGCAACGAAGTGATCAACTCCGCAACCTCATCCGGCCCCAGCGCACCATACGAGTCAGCTATGTAAAAAACGTTTGCACCACAGGATTTTGCTTGTGCGGCAATGGCGACAACCTGCAACAGATCAACTTGGCTAACCGCCATCAGATTTAATGAAACCATGATACCGCGTGCACTTAAATAACGCACAAGATCTAAGCCAATGGCGACATCTTTTTCATAGCAAGCGACGCGTACCATAGATATAGACGTATCAGCCAAAAAATCTAAGGAATGAAAGTCCAAGTCAAGATCCGGCACCACCATGACCACATATTTAGAAAAAGAGAGTCTTGGTAAGTTTTTAATAAAATCTGTGTCGGCATCAAATACTGGGCTCGCATTTTCAACCGAAATACTTCCCGAGCCACCGATATAGCCTACTTCAATATAATCAACGCCGGTACGATCACTTAAAGTAATTATTTCTTCAATCTGCTTATTTGTGAACATCCAGTTATTATAATTACCGCCATCACGTAAAGTACAATCTAATAAATTTAGCATGAGATACATCCGTATATAATCAGTACCTCTTATTATCGTAGAGATAAAATCTCCAAGGTCAACCAACAGTAATTAACAATTTTAACTTTACCGTGTAAAAAGTTCAATCTATTATTATCCCCCTTTATTCAGGGAAAGGTAAAAACTCTTACATAAATTAGACTGAATATCTAAAATGCACACTCCCATGACAAAGTAATCCTTCCTCTCGGCATGAAAAAAGAACAATCTGTTGCCAATAAGCAGTTCTCTGACGGTATCATATTCATTCACTATGTTACCTTGCTATCAAAGCCTACAGAGAGAATGAAAAGACGATTTTGGGTGGGTGGAGTAAGATCTCAGTTTTTACTGCTCATTCCATCAATAGTGGCCTATTCTTCCTGCATTCTCTAACAAAGAAATGACAATATTAACGCCTAATCCAAGTGTATGGAGAACACCAGCAGTAAGAAAATCGGTTCATCCCCTTGAGTACGGGGTAGCTTGCCTAGAAAACTCACCCGAAGGAAAACCTATTTATGTGCTGAGCAACAGCCTCACCAAAGTGCCCGAAGGCTATGAGGACAAAGTCATTCTCGTGAAAGGGAATATTCAATCCGTCTTAACTTCACTCCATGAGCAAGGTCTAAAACGTATTTATGTTGATGGCGGCAATGTCATTCAACAATGCCTTGCAGAAGATCTCATTGATGAACTGGTGATCGCCACGATTCCAGTGTTACTGGGAAAAGGTATCCCCTTATTTGGCGAACTCGCAAAGCCGCTTGCATTTGAACATCAACACACTACCAAACACATTGATGCCATCGTGCAAAATACCTACCTGCGAGTGCGTGACTAACATCGACAAATGCGATCAGGTATTCATTTGTTTTGAATCAAATGAATACCTTGCTTAATGATTCTTCTTTTACTCCCATTACACCTCTCTTTTATGTGCCTTCATACAAAGGCAGGCGTAATGTTCGAATAATTTAATTCGAGGATGAATCTATGAAAGTCAATAAAATTATCGTGCATCATTCTGCGACCAGTGCTGTCACTACAACAGTATCCAGCATCAAAAGTGGTCATCTAAAGGGTGGAAAGAGCGATATCGGCTACCACAAAGTGATAACATGGAATGGCAAAATCAAAGAGGGTCGATCAGAGAAGGTACAAGGGGCGCATGCCAAAGGTGCCAACACTAACTCACTCGGCGTTTGTTTGACGGGCAATTTTGAGTCCGAATCCCCCTCTCAAGCTCAAAAAGCGAGTCTGGTTGAACTGTTAACCCGCTGGTGTAAAGAACACGATCTAACCGTCGACAAGATCTATCCTCACCGCAGTACACCGGGTGCTAAGACAGCGACCTTGTGCCCAGGGAAAAATCTCATCAGTGAACTACCTAAGATAAAGGCATCGGTTAAAAATAATCTATTGGAGAAGATCAAAGCATGATAGACAGCACGGGAAAATCAATTAAGGCTTTTTGCTTACTCGCCTCAGCGTGCGCTAGTTTATGGGCATTTTCTGTCAATGCCACCTATTCGTTAGAGCAAGTCAATAACGTGATTAAAACAGCAAAAGAGGCTGGTGAGCCTTGGACAAACTCTATCGCTAAGTACCCGCTTTACGTCTTTGATTTCGAAGAAGTGCGCCAATTTCGCTACGACATGACCTTCAACAGTGCAGAATCGCCATCACAAAGTACTGTTAGCATTGAGTTTGATGGCTATTTAGATGATTCGATCCAGGGTGAAATTCTCACCGTTGAGTTCGAGAAAGCCGAAAGTGGCTGGGTCGCGGTAGCATTTGATTCAGAACAGATATGTGCACGCGGCGTGGATGCTGAAAGCCAGCTTTGCTTATAAATAACGTAATCACGACAAATACACTCCATCAAAAAAAGCCATCATCAGATGGCTTTTTCAGTAAAAAGACGAATACACGGTGATTTAAAGCCACCTCATTGCGCGTATTGACTTACGCTAACGCCTTGTTATCCACAGCACGTAACAATCCTTTGATCATCTTGTATAGGTTATAAATTGCGGCCGCAAAAAGGATGATAAAACCAATACCGATGAACGAAGTGATAAAGCCAACAACACCTAACACAAAGCAGATCCAAAACGTTTTAATGATATTGCCAAAGTGACCCTCATAGATAGTTTGAGAAGCATCACCTCGCTTGATGTATGCGTAAATCAACCCGCCAATACCAGCAATACCCCATGTCAGAATACCTAGCAGCATTAATGCATAACAAACAATAGCGTGTTTACGAAGATTTGATGCGTCTTTAGATTGAGATTCAACCACAACGTTGTTATCCATATCCAAAATATTCCTTAAATAATTAATAAAACAGCAATTACAGGATAACGCTACCAAGACACTTAGCAGCGATTACGATAAGAAGAACTGAAATATAACGACTCAGTTTCGAAAGAATTCTATATTAAAATAAAACTTTATTGCAATCTTATTAAGATTTCTTTTTATGAAAAGAAAATAAAAGTCTATCCACTTACAATTAAGTTCATGGCTATTTCTATTCAGCTTAAATAAAACATATTTTCACAATATGAAACAAAATAACCAGTGATCAATATTTCACCTCTAAGACACATTTCGTTTCATCAAGAAACAAGGTCTAACAAAACATGCTTTTAGCGTAAAGTTTCAATGCACTAAGATCACATTCATCCGATTAATCAACATTTTGTTTCATAAATTAACGGATCTAACCAGAATCACAATGGCGAATATCTAGCCAACAGGTAAAGAATGATGAAATTGAAAACAAAGAGCGTTATCGCGACAACACTACTTCTCGCAGCATTTACCGCAAATGCAACCGAATCTAAATGTGTTAACTCTTACGTAAATCCAGGTGTCATCACTGCAGAAGCAAGCCAACGTGGATTTATTGAATTACCTATTAACCGTTCTGGTGCTGCAAGCATTGTACTTATTGGCGGCGACAAGATTATTGATACACAAGTATCAAGAAGTATCTCTCATGTCGTAACAATCTCTGAAGATAAGACAGCGCTTATCTTCTCGCATGACTCTAGCTCAAGTAATCAAAATGGTCAGCTTCATATCAATACAGAACAAGGCCGTATGCATACGATTAACATCATTGCTAGCAGAGATAATGAAGCAAACAACTACAAAGTTGTTATCGAAGGATAATTATCCACATCCCAGCTGATTAAATTACCTTTCTCTTAATCAGTATTAAACGAATTAAACTAAAAAGTAAAAAATGAAATCATTTAAATTAGCAGCTGCAATGACACTCTCTCTTGTATTAATCGGCTGTGGCGGGCATGACTTCCAAGGGACTTACCAAGGTTCTATTTCTACAGGCTTAGGCGGACTTGATAATCTACTAGGTGCGATGTCTGATGATGAAGATAGCCGTATGACAATCGGTAAAAAACACATCATTATTGCCGATGAGAAGTACACCTTTGACAAAATTTATGTGGAAGGCAACCAACTCGTGCTTGAAGCAGAGGGTGAAAAAGAGTCGATGAAAATCGTCGATAAAGACACGCTGGAATTATCTCAAGGTCACATGACCATTACTTACCAGCGTATCTAAACACACGCTATCTTTAAAGAAAAACTCGAAGCAGGGCTCCCCATTATACTCAAACCACCTCAAACCGTAGGATTTTGACGCGACCTAGCGCGTCGAGTTCTAGGCAAAGGTGTTTAAGTATAGGTAGCCCTGCTTTTTGGTTGTTGCTCTACGCTTGTCGCAGCTGTTCAAGCACCGTTGCCAAAGAAGGCTCAATACGGTGCCCTAATGCTAGCACCTCTTCACACGGCTCGACGAGATCAGGGATCTGATAAGCAATCATACCGGCCGCTACCGCGGCTCTGATACCATTATTTGAATCTTCAAAAGCAAGACACTGCGCTGGGTCGATACCCAAGCGCTCTGCGGCTAGCCAGTATATTTCCGGATGTGGTTTACCTTGGGCGACTTCACAGCCTGTGGTGATATTGTCGAAATACTGATCCAAACCCGCTAAGCGTAGTTTGACTTCTGCGACATCACGTTGCGTAGATGTTGCCACAGCTAACGCGACCCCTTTGGCTTGTAGCCATTCAAGCAAGGCAACAACGCCGTCTTTCACAGGGATTGCCTCATGAAGGACGACCGCGTTATAGCGCTTGCGCCATTCCGCGTGAACACGCGGGTAATCATCACCGTAACCTTTGCGAAACCCTGCTTCGACCCCTGCGGCGTTACAGCCAATGATCGAACGATAAAGCGGCTCAATGAAGGGCAGATCTTGTACCTCACATGCCGTTTTAAAAATGTCCATACAGACACGCTCCGTGTCCAACAACAGGCCATCCATATCAAATATTGCCGCTTTATAACTCATCGTTGTCTTACATCCGACTATCTTAAACGCGTAAAATCTATCGGCAGCATAGCATACCTACCTCAGGTAAACCTACTCAGTGTCGGCGGGGATTGTCCGCTCTGCTTCTCCGGCAACCAGGTGCTCATCGGCGACGAAATCTTGATACAGCGATTCAACATACCGCCAAGCCTCTTGACCTAAAACCTCGCGAATATAACGTTCGACATCTGCGCGTACTGTCTCAGCGAAGAAAGAAGCGGCAAACATGCCTTGATCGAGGCCAATAATCTTATTGGTGATTTCACCCTCACTGTTCACCGCATCAAACCATCCCGCTTGACTGACAATGGCCGGGTGGCGAGATTCAATATCAAGTAGCAGCTCAACCGCGTGATCGCGATTCAGCATGGCGTACAAGGCTGTCGCATGGGGTGTCCCCACTGGCGCTTGTGCGGAGCGTGCATTTCGATAGTAGTTCTCTGCCATGCCATCCACACCGTATTCATCATAACGGCTGTCAATAGTCGAAGATGACGAGAGAAAAGGAATCCCCAACTCAGTGACATAATCGAGTTGGACCCGAGCCATATCATCAAACATCTTACGGTCCGGCACGAGGTTGAGTTCATCAAACCAAATTGTTGGCAACATGGCTTGGAAAAAAGTGCCGTTCCACGTCAACAAAGGCGCAAACTCTTCCCCCGTCGGCGAGGTATAGTGCCCCGTATAAGTTGTCATATCAGTGAACACGGTAGCGGGAATCGGTGTTCCTTCATTCATCGTCAGCACCGTTGCCCATAGGGGTGCGAGTCGGCTCTCATTCGATTTACGGTCAACAAAATAAGGGGCGAAATCCGATCCTTGTTTCTCATCTTCGATCCAAGCGGCACGAAGCAAAGTGCTCGGATTGTTCCCCTCATCATACAAACCTTGCCAACCCGCTGTGGTTGCTTGAACAAGCTGATGGGCACGTTGACCAATTTTCGCCAGCTCAGGATCTTCATCTTGCCAATATGCACCCGCCACCGCTGCCAATGCCGAGGTTAAGTTCGCCGCATCGACCGCAGAAGCAACACCACGACGCCCAACTTTTAACTCACCTTGCTCGGTGATTTGATACATCCAAAAAAACAGTCCGTGCCAAGTGGGCGCTTGCTCTAACTGGGTAAGGACATGCAACAAACGATCACGCGCTTCGGGCGAGCCACTGCGCTCCATCTCCGTAAGCACATTCAAGTAGAGGCCAATCGTGGTGCTGTTTGCCACCCGTTGATGATCAATCTCTCCGTCACTGTGAAGACGAATAAAGTCGTAGGGGATGCCTGCTATCGCATCAACACCGATACCATCACGGAAGTACTGTAAATTGGTTTCAAGCTGAGAGACAAAATTTTCTGGATAGTGCTGTGTTTGTACAACGACATGGTCAATGGGCATCATCTCGACAATTTGCTCCGATTCGTTTGATGAACATCCACCGAGCATAACGGCGGCTACCATAGCAGCCAATAGCTTGTTACCAAAGATCATATCTACTTCCTAATCTGTTGATCGTTATCACGTTACTTCAAAGGCACTGCCACGCCAGTAGAAACGTTTCTATTGATAGGTCAATAAAAAGGCATCCAGTGTTTGCCTGCATGCCTTTTACATTCCAAGTGGGTGCCCATCAATCTAACCGCGACACGCCGTCTTCTCGACCATTAGGCTGTAACAAGAGGTAAAAGTGCGCTGACCGTCACGAAACTGAAACCATTCACTCGCGCCGGTCAAAAGGTGGTTAGTGGGAATGCCCTAGCGGTACTTCGAGCAAATTGCTTTCCCCTTTGGCGCTGCAGCCGACCATTTCATCGTAGGCACTGTAGTGTCGCAACACCTGATCTTTAATAAACAACGGGTGAATCGCTTCTTGCATAGCAATAATGGAACGGCTTTTTAGTAATTCACCATGGTCATCACACAAAAAATACTCTTCGCCTTGGCGCATCACAGACGCTTGGTACAAGGACGACTCTAGGGAGTAAATAATCAATTTTTCGGCATCTGCGCGCTGTTTTAGTGCATCAACTGAGATTTTCATCTTGGCTTCCTCGTTAGGGACTTCTTTCGGTTACGAGTCAGCACGCCGAAGGGTTTACTACTAATCCAAAACAAACGGCGATTCGTAAACGAGTCTGTCTCGCCAGCGCACACCACCCGGCACTGGCTCCAACGCGCGTGGCGCGCTAACCCTCTAAAACAGAAGAGCTTACTTTGACTCCCATTAATCTCATTTGGCTAAAACGCGATTTACGGCTGACTGACCACGCGCCGCTGTTCAATGCCGCTCGGTCAGGGCGCCCTTGTTTGATCGTCTATATCTTTGAACCTATGTTACTCAATGACCCGCATTATGATGAACGCCATTGGCGCTTTGTTTGGCAATCACTCATGGATATAAACATGCGCCTTGAACAATACGGTTCACAAGTTGTTGTCTTACATGGCGATGCGCAGACTTGCCTGACACAATTATGCGCGCACTTAAAACGCTTTCAATTTGAAGTTCGCCACCTTTACTCCCATCAAGAAGTGGGGCTTCGCAACACATTTCAACGCGACATCGCCATTAAAGCTTGGGCGAAAAGCCACAATATCACTTGGCATGAAACGCAAATGGGTGCGGTTCTTCGCGGCGCACCCAACCGTGACCAATGGGACAAACGTTGGCACCAAGTCATGCGCGCTGATCTTGCAACACCAGACCTTGCAAAGGTTCAATTTGTCCCGCATAACGCTGTCGAGGCACTTTTGGACTATCAGCCACCTCTACCGTGGCGCGAACGCCAAAAAGGCATGCAGACGGGAGGCGCAACGGTTGGATGGAAAACGCTGGATGATTTTTTCATTGAGCGGGGTAAACGTTACTACTATAGCCTTTCCAAACCTGAAGAAAGCCGTACCGCGTGTTCGCGACTTTCACCCTATCTCGCTTGGGGCAACTTATCATTACGGGAAGTCTATCAAACGGTGCTTGCACATTGGCAACAACCGGGGTTTAGAAAAAGCCTTATCGCCTTAACATCACGACTGCACTGGCATTGCCATTTCATTCAAAAGTTTGAATCTGAATGCGAGATGGAGACACGGCCACTTAACCGTGCTTATCAACATTTCCCTTACCAACCAGACAATCAATTGGTATTAGCTTGGCAGCGCGGGGAAACAGGCATTCCGCTGGTCGATGCCTGTATGCGATGCCTTATTCACACCGGGTACCTCAATTTTCGTATGCGCGCGATGTTAGTCAGTTTTCTCACGCATCACCTTAACCAAGATTGGCGCAGCGGGGTGGCGCATTTGGCTAGGCTATTTTTGGATTTTGAACCGGGCATTCACTACCCTCAGTTTCAAATGCAAGCGGGGGTAACAGGCATCAATACACTGCGGATCTACAATCCCGTCAAGCAAGCGCTCGAACATGATCCCGAGGGGCACTTTATTCACCGTTGGCTGCCTGAACTGACTTCACTGCCAGCACCCATCCTGTTTACACCCTGGCAGCTCACTGACATGGAGCAACGCCTCTACGGTATTGAAGCCAATAGCATTTATTTACAGCCTGTTATTGATGTGACGATGGCTGCCAAAGCAGCAAGAACACGTATGTGGGATTTTAAGAAGCGTGACGATGTCAATCAGGACGCGAAGCGCATAATAAAACGCCATGTGCGCAGTTCATGATCGCCTCTCCGCTACTCGCGTATACATTGGAATGCGAATCACAGCAAAGCGCTTCCCATCGGGTGACATTGAAGGAGACACCATTTGCACTCACAGCGATCGGCAACATCACATATAACCGCAGCAACACTCGAACAGTTTGAACAACGTTATCGAGCGCGCTTCATTAACTCGCTTTCCGGTTTCAAGAGTGCAAACCTGATTGGCACTTGTGATGACAAAGGACAAACCAATCTCGCCATTGTCAGCTCAGTCTTCCACCTCGGTGCTAACCCGCCATTAATGGGTTTCATTAGCCGACCACCCACTGCGGGCAATGCGAGTCATGTCGAGCGTCACACGCTCTCCAATTTAATAGAATCTGGCTTTTTCACTTTAAATAGCGTGAGCATACCCATGACAAAAGCTGCGCATCAAACATCCGCACGTTATCCACAAACAACCTCAGAGTTTGATGTTACTGGACTAACCGCAGCGTTTCTCAACCGCTTCCCCGCGCCTTTTGTTGAAGAAAGCCCGATAAAGATAGGTCTTGAAGTGAGGGAGCACCACCACCTTAGCATCAACAACACTGTGTTAATCATCGGGGAAATCAAAGAGGTCCATTTACCAACAGCTGCGATTCAGCCGGATGGCTTTGTCGACATAGAAGATTTAGGGTTGGTGACGATTTCGGGGCTAGACAGCTATCACCTCACTGAGCGTATGATGCGCCTGAGCTATGCTAAGCCCGATAAACCGTTGGACATGCTATCACTCCAAGGCAGTCGTATAGACGCTTCACTCAGCTAAAAGCTCGGCCTGCGCTCAATCTACTTTTTACACTGTAAATACAACAAAGCCCCGACATTGCTGTCAGGGCTTCGTGCTAATTTGGAGCGACACACGAGGTTCGAACTCGTGACCTCAACCTTGGCAAGGTTGCGCTCTACCAGCTGAGCTAGTGTCGCAAATGGAGGCGCGTCCCGGAGTCGAACCGAGGTCCACGGATTTGCAATCCGCTGCATAGCCACTCTGCCAACGCGCCTCAAATCAAGTGTTGAATATGGTGCCCCGGGCCGGACTTGAACCGGCACAGCGCGAACGCCGAGGGATTTTAAATCCCTTGTGTCTACCAATTCCACCACCAGGGCAACACTTGATTGACGATGTTTTCACACCTGTTCTTGCGGGCTTCCCCGTGAGAACGAGGCGTACTTTAACGGATTGAGATTCTAGGTCAACACTATTTTTAAGTTTGATGAATCAAACGATTAAAAAGCATGCCACGCGGTATAAATGGCATGCAAACCGCACAAGACTTGTGCACGATAGAATACGCGATGTAAAACGCCCTCTTAAAATCGCCTACCACCACAAGCACTGTTTTGAACATTCAATCATGCCATCGTTTCAACTAGGTCCTAATGGCAGCAACTACAGTTGCGCTTGTATTTGTCCATTTTACCTATACCCGGGTTAAACGTATTGGTGGGATCTAACGCGTGATAAAACGTTTGCAAGCTATTCTCCGCTTCATAGAGATGGCCTACATTATGCTCCGCAGGATATTTTGCTCCTCGTGTGTTCAAATGCTCCAACATCAACTTTTTCATCAGCTTGGTATCGGTGCCTTTTTTGAACACATAATCTTGGTGGAACACGAAACACATAAAATGACCGTAATAGAGCGACTTGACTAAATTTTTGCTCACCGCTTCGGGCAACGTTTCCAACCACTCTTCATCATTACGACGCAAGGCAATATCTAATGCCACAATATCTTCCACGTCTTTACGATGAATCGTCTCATAGCGGATTGCAGCCCCTGCCGCAGCAAAGCGGTGCAGGTAAGCCTTCTTACCTTCTTCAGCGCTACAAACAAAGAAATCACAATCTTCTTCCGCCGCCCACACTTCTTTGAGATACCGCTCTGCTTCTGCGATGCCACCATCGCTCATTTTCAAGATGAGATGGTGTTCATACTTATCTCGGTATTCCAACATCCGTTTGGGCAGATGCTGCGGAAACAACTTACTGGCGTAATACAGTATCGTATCCGGCAAGTATTTATTGACAAAAGGCACACGATCCAAGAAATTCTCGACCTTTGCTTTCAGTGCAAACATCTTGGGGAGCCGCTCTGTCCCAAGTATATCGATGGAGAGAAACACGTCCTTACCATACTGCTCTGCCATGTTAAAGATATCGCGATGCAGGTACTCGCCCATTTCTGGCAAATTCTCAAACTGAGTCAAAAAGTCTTTACGTAATTGATTTAACTTATTGGGGTCATTGGTGCCAAGGTAAAAGATCTGCTCTTTTTCTGGAATAGGGTAGCTATCGACACGAACGGCAAACACGCCCAACTTACCTGCACAACCGCTCGCTTCAAACAGGCGTCGCTCATCGGCATTAAATCGTGATGGGATATCAGAGGTAACATCGCGAACACGTTCGTCATATTCTTGGTCAGAGGCCATACGATCATCATGAACAACCAAACTCGGGTCAACATTCCCTTCTTGGATATTTTGCAGAATCTCTTCCGGCGTTTCGCCTAAACCGTCAATACCCAAATGATTTACCAGATGCAATTTACCGTCTTTATCCACCTGAGCAAAAATCGCCAACTCGGTGTACGCAGGGCCTCGTTTAACCAAAGCGCCGCCAGAATTATTGGCGATACCACCCACCACGGTCGCACCGAGAGAAGACGACCCAATCACGGAATGTGGCGCACGGTTGACCGCTTTCAAGGTTTTTTCTAGAGAATGGAGACTTGCTCCGGGCAAGCAAATCGCTTGTTTACCCCCATCCAATAAATGAATCTGCTTGATCTTAGTAATATTAATGACTACGACATCACGATCATAATCATTGCCACTTGGAGCGGAGCCTTCGGTTAATCCTGTCTTGGCTGCTTGCATGATGATAATGCAGTTTTCTTCAACACACTGTTTGATAACTTGCCACTGTTCTACCAAATTTGTTGGGAAAACAATGGCTAGCGCTGCGCCGCTGCCCGAGCGAAATCCGGAGCGATAATATTTTGTTTTAATGTCATCGACGAGAACATTGTCATTCCCGACTATGGATCTAAATGCTGCAATCAGACGTTCTTGTTTCATCGTGGTTTCTCTATTTATTATTTTCGACAAACATAAAGAGCCAACTCACCCAGGTCTATCTTTGTCAGCGACAACGACTTGTCGGCGTAAAACCATCACTAAAAATAGTCATTAACTTCATAGGGTTAAAAACAACACCTCGCCTCAACACGCAAAGAAAAAGACCATTTCTTTCAAGAAACAATACCAAAACCTTTTGTTAACATACACTCAAACCACCTCTAGATGCAGGATTCAGTTCGACATCGTCAGAATAGGTGACGTCGACTTTGAAAACTGCGGTAAAGGTGATCGATGAAAATTTTGATTTTTTCCGGTTGTTGGCGGGTATAAGGATACACAGCGTAAATGCCGAGACACTTTGCCGTTTCCTGTTTAAACAGCTGGATCAGCCGACCTTGCTCAAGATCCTCGCAGACCAACACACGCGGTACATAAATGACCCCTTGCCCGAGTAAAGCGACATGACGTAATGCCGAAGAGTTGTTGGTACAAAGGTTACCGGAGACCTTTACCTGATAAAAATCATCACCCGATTTAAACGCCCAATCATGTGCGCCTGTTTCTTGATAGGCATAAACCAAACAGTTGTGTTTTTCGAGCTCTGAAGGCAACTTAGGAATACCGCGTTTCGCCAGATACTTGGGTGACGCGCAAACCACCCAATGGGCATCGACTAGCTTTCGCGCAATAAAACTGGAATCGGGCAGTACCCCCGTTCGAATAGCGAGATCGAAGCGTTCATTGACGATGTCGACAAAACGGTTATCCAAATCCATGTCTATGTGAATATCTGGGTAGGCTTGATTAAATTCCGCAATCACGCTGGGCAGTATCAACTCGCCCGAGACAACGGGCACCGTGATGCGGATATTGCCGGAAAGATTTTGACCTAATCCAACAATGGATTCTTCCGCTGCAGCCACCGCTTCGTAGACTCGGCACGCCTGCGTATAAAACGCTTGGCCCGCTTCAGTCAAAGAGAGTGTTCGTGTCGTGCGATAAAGTAACTGCACACCAACCTCTTTTTCTAGCTTAGCAATTCGCTTACTGATCACCGAATTGGTCAACGCCATCTGCCTCGCGGCAGCATTAAAAGAGCCTTGTTCTACCAAGTGATAGAAAATGATGTAGTCGTCGGTATTTCTCATACGGCGTCACTGCTCGCTAATGAAGCACGTAGTTTAGGCTTTTGACCAATAAGATACTGAAAGGAAAGTCACATTTGTGGTTTTGAGCCGTGGATATGGCCAAATATCCACGGCTCACAGCGAGCTTGCGTAGGGCTTAGTTCAGGATATACTCAAGCCACCTCAAGATGCGAGGTTCAGAAGCAGACTAGCGCGTCGAGTTCAAGGCAAAGGTGTGAAGGAATGGCTTTCCCCTTTCAAACACATTTAACGCAGAAATCGGGGCGCTAGTCGCTTCCCGAAGGGCGAGTTTTCTAGGCTCACCACCTTTGTTACTGCTTTTTGATTTAGCCCACTAGATCTTCAAAGCAGTGCCTCGATGGCAAACCTAGAAACTCTCGCTGAACACGTATCTTGAGGTGGCTTGAGTATAGGTATTAACCCCTTTAAGTCATTGCCATCACGGCGGTCGCTAAGGTCACTCCCCCCACTAAAACCCCTAAACCATTACACGCCATAATGGGCCAATCTTTTTGTTCACGCAGTCCACCATAAGCGAGCCACGCTAGGCAGTTAAGGATGGTTGCAGCTGGAATCAACATCGACCCAGGCTGACCACTTAAGTTGAGGCGGATCTGATCGATATAGGAGACAAACAGTAGCATTGCCATAATCGATGCAATCCAGCCGATTCTATCGATGGTTTTCTGTGCTAGCACGATGACGTCTCCAAGGTGTAGGCGTTGTCCAGTGAACGGTAAGCAATACGCGCACTCTCAAGCCGTTGCAGTTGATAAGGAAGTCGGGATAGAAAATGCAACCAATCCTTGCTCTCAGCATGACTCCACGCCACTTCAGCAAGGGCGAAGAGTCGAGGGTAAGTCAAATAATGTAACTGCTGAGGTGTCGTGACGTACTCTGTCCACATTTGCGACTGTACGCCGAGAATGTTACTCAGTGCGCCGCTAATCAGTTCACCTTCTAATGGTTCATACCCGTAGACGGTTTCCAAATTCAGGTGCCCGGCCCATAAAACACCCGGTTCAGCAATCCCTCGATGCCACGCTAAATCGAAGTAAGTGAACTGCGCTGGAGACATCACCACCCCATAGCCACGATTTGCCGCATCAATGCCGGCCTCAACGCCTCGCCACGAACAAATGACCGCTTCTTTGGTCACCTTATCGCCTTGGATTAGCTCTTCCCAGCCAACAACTTTACGGCCTTTATTGGCTAGGTAGGCTTGTAACTCCGCGAGCAAAATGCCTTGTAAATCGCGAACACTTTCTAAGCCCAGCGCTTCGCATTGGGCGAGGGCCGCTGGCGAGTCCGTCCATACGCCTTCCGGTACTTCATCACACCCCAAATGAATGTAGGGTGATGGAAATAGCTCGCACACTTCATCAAGGATCGTCCTCAACACCGTATAGGTCTCGGGAAGTGCTGGGTTAACAACATTGTCTCGATACTGCTGAATTGAGATGTATTGCGAATGGTCGTCAGGCTCTACCAGATGTGCAGATAAAGCTTGCACCAGTGCCCGCGCATGCCCCGGCACATCAATTTCAGGGATCACCATAATATTGCGTGCCGCCGCATAGGCCACGACCTCACGGATCTCAGCTTTTGAGTAGTAGCCACCATAGCGGTTCGGGCCAGAGCCAAATTGGGGAGCCAACACTTCATCAACGCCTCGCCAAGCGCCGACTTGAGTAAGCTCGGGGTAAGCATCAATCTCTACTCGCCAGCCTTCATCATCCGTTAAGTGCCAGTGAAAACGGTTCATTTTTAGCCATGCCATCTGGTCAATCTGCTCTTTAACCGTATCAACAGTGTGAAAATGACGCGCACAATCTAGCATGTGACCGCGATAACCAAATCGAGGCTCGTCCTCAATGCATTGGCAAGGCAACGCATACGGTGTTTGCTGAAGCAGTTGGGCCAACGTCACCAACGCATAGAAGAAACCGGCTTGGCTTTGCGCAGAAAGTGTAATCTTCGCTGGCTGAATTTGAATGCCATACCCTTCGTCAGCCAACGGTTGTTTTTCAAAAAACACTTTTGCAAGCGGGAGGGTATTAGTGCGATCGACACTGATCGCAATAGGTAGCTGCTGATTAAACCAAGCTAATGAGGTCTCAATCTGACAATCAGCAACCGCTTCATCAATCGAGGCGAACAAGTTCATCGGTACCTGAAACACCCCTTCGGTTAATGTCATCGAGGCAGGTTGCGGCACCACACCCACTTGCGCATTTGGCAAGCTGACCGAGCCAAGATCTAACGACTGAGGTTCATTTAAGTTGTGCGCGCTAAGCGCGACCGGGAAATACTCGCCTTGAGACAATACATTGATGCCTATCGGCATCTCCATCAGGCTATCGATCTTCTCGGTTGGGCTGCAGAGTTCAAAATACCAGGATTCACCTACGGCAAGATTGGTATCGGTTAACGGTGATAGCACGCAATACGATCCCACCTGCGACACCAACTCACAGTTAACGAGTTTTTCAGGGACAAGCTCACGAGATAAATTAAACACTAATTGAAAGTCATTCAATGCGATGCCGCTCGTGTTCGCTAAGGTACAACCCACACGAAGATCACCTTTTTTATTTTCAAGTACCGTGACAGATAAACCATATTTTGGCGAAGACATATCAGTGCTCCTATTCAACAACGGGTTCAGCGTTAAGCTGTTCAGAAATAGACGAAAGCACCAAGGCGCCGGGGCGAATAATCGCCAAGTTGGCATTGATGTATTGCCTTGGTATTTGGTAAGGGTTCAGGGTGTCGAAATCACTGATAAATGCACTATCAATGGTCGTCGCTGTTTGGTATCCCGCAGCACGCACGGCCGTTGCTTCGCGCTCGCTGTAGTGACCATAGGGGTAAGCAAAGTGGTCGACACGAATGCCCAATTTTTGCTCCAAGCGCCGTTTAGGCAATACGAGTTCTCGCGCAAGTGCTTCATCAGAGAGCTTGGGCAAACTCGGGTGCATAATGGTGTGAGCGCCGAGCGTGATCAAAGGATGCGCCGCTAACACCTCAAGTTGCTGCCAGCTCATACCTCGGGATAGCGTGATTGGCGTGCGATTACCTTGCATCGCCGCAAAAAAGTCGAGTTTGTCGTCCCCGGCAATATGCGTTTCAATCAAGGTATAGACTCGACACAAGAGCTGGCGCTTTTTGGCAAGCGAGCGACACGTCTCTTGATGTACTTCACCTTCAAACACATACGAAATCGTCTCATTAGCAAAAATAAAACGATTAAGCGTGTTCCAGACATCAGTGATCTCACCATCTGGATATCCTGTGGTGATATAGATGCAAGCAGGCACTTGGTACTTTTCAAACAGGGGTAAGGCGACATCAAAGTTATTCAGATAACCATCGTCAAGTGTCATTACCGCGTAGGACACGTTTGGATCTCGCTCCATTGACTCAATAGCATCAAGAGAGAGGAACTGTCCACCATCGTTTAAAAACGCAACAATGAGTTGTTCTAGCTTATCAACATCGATTTCCACCTCGGGAATAGGCATGATTTGTTTGGTAAGCGCGTCCTTATCAAGCACATGATGAAAAGTCCAAATACTGATTTGGCCTGGCAACCATAACGGCTCTTCCAGCTTGAATTGATAACCTGCATCTCTCGTGTAAGTCTGCATTA
This sequence comes from Thaumasiovibrio subtropicus, assembly GCF_019703835.1. NCBI lineage: Bacteria > Pseudomonadati > Pseudomonadota > Gammaproteobacteria > Vibrionales > Vibrionaceae > Thaumasiovibrio > Thaumasiovibrio subtropicus. The sequence continues at coordinate 1,839,510 of NZ_AP023055.1, forward strand.
GATCTCTCCCCATCCAGTAACCCAAGCAGCTTGGGCTAACAATCAATTACCGAGCCAGTGTAAAAGAGTGACGGAAAAATCGAGATGACCTAATCTGGCGTTCACTTGTTGTAAACTATCATTATTCTAACGATGTGCGATTTTGGCCTGCAATCCTGACTATTTTGATAAGCAAGCTTTTGAGCGCGGCTAGATTCAAGGGGAAATACGGAAAATCGCTTCTATATTTGCGCTGGCGAGCAACCGAAGTAGCGTTTAAAACTATGTGAAAACGCGCTTGTCTCACTGTAATTCAAGAAACTTGCAACTTGAGATACGCTGTAGTGGCGACTCAATAGCATGGTTCGCGCCCGATCCATCTTCAGCTTGAGTACATACTGCTTTGGGCTTGATCCCAAATACTTCACGCATAACCGATGAAAATGCGGCACAGAGTAGTGAAGACGACTCGCCATCTCTTCAACAGTCCACGGATATTGAATTTGTCTCTCGACGTCGGCAAACAGTTTTATCAAGCGCACATGCACCATGTCATGCTGGGCTTGATTCTGAAGGGAAGCTTCCACTGATGCCAGCAAGAGTTTCGCACATTGCTGGTGAGCCAAGTGCTGAGAGGCATCGCGACGACATTCAGCATACAAGGCGCTAATCAAATGGTAGATAGTGGGTACATGGGCTGAGCCATGTACACTGAGTGGTAAGTCGCGTAAGAAATGCCAAGGCGCTTGATGGCGAAGGCTCAACCAAGCAAATTGCCAACGTTCACCGGCTAACGCCAATCCTGACGCCTCGCCAGCAGGCAAAATACTTAAACTATGCTCATAGATAGGCTGTGTGCCATTAGGGGAAAGCAGTTCACCATCTCCCTCTAGGGTATAGACGAGCAGAGTAAAATCGGTTGTCTGTTGGCGACGAAGGTAATGCCCCTTCGCGTCAATGATGCCTGCAAGATAAATACCTTGGTCTTTAAGCGCATCAGCCTCATCGTGTCCGATATAGCGCTGCTCAACTTCCTGCCCTACCTCTAGGCATGATTTCCACGCGGTATTCATTTTTCGCCTCACGCCCATTAAGCATTCAGTGCGTCAATATATCTATCTCTCATTGTCCTCACAAGTGACAAAAGCGACCGCTCGAGGTGTCTCAGTTTCATGTAACGCAGCATTTCCCCGCGCTGGAAAATGTCGAGCAGACTGTAAAAACAGTAGGAAAACACCAATCTTGGCGCAAGCGGTTTGCTTACTTCCTTGCAAACTACAAATACTTTGGATTTAAATCAAGATGACACATTACACAGCCCCTGCAGCCATTATTTCGACGTTACTTGCCATTGGTGTCTGCCAGTCCAGCCTGTTCGCAATATTTATGTATCGCCGCAGCCAGTCACTATTAGGCCTGTGGCTAACGCTGTTCAGTATCGAAGTCGGCAGTAAAATCTTACTTTATGCAAATATTGCGATACCCATTTCGCAATGGTTTGGGTTCTGGTTTAACTTTGATCTCCTATACGGACCACTATTGTATTTGTGGATTAGAAACGTAGTAGGAAAACCTATCTCTCGCGGTATCGTCGCTGCTCACCTTGCCCCTTTTTTTCTGTTTTATGCCATCTACATTCCAGACGTCTTTGTATTTAGCCGACTTGATTTCAACGCAGTACTCACTAACTATCTCACCCATGATCAATGGCTAGAGTTCTCCCCGCTCATTAGAACCTTGCAATCCATAACGCTATGGCACCCCACCGCCTACACTTTGTTATCACTCGCTTTAGTTTTAAAGCATCGCGTTCAACTCGCCGCCACTAACCAATATTGGCTCGTCGTGATGGTCACGTTACAAATTATCATGTGGGTCGGCGTCATTGGTTGGTTAACTTGGAGCCCGCTACCTGTCGCGCTCTCATTTATGGCCAGCTACTTGCCTACAGTCGTTTGGATCAATGCCATCGCCTATCTGAACTTATCCCGACTGCAAATCACCCTTTCACACCCACCTCATCCTGTTCACAACACGGATAAAGAGGGACAAAGTGAACAGCCAATGCCGACTCAGTTCACCCGCAATGAGATACAACCGAGTAAGTATCGAAATACGCGACTCCCAAAGCAAGAAGTCACAGCCATTGCGACCCAATTAGACACCACCATGAAGGCAGGCTTATACGCGCAACCAAGGCTTAACCTAAACACCCTTGCCGATTCAGTCGCCTTACCAAGTCACCACGTTAGCCAAGTCATTAATGAACATTTCGGTTGTCACTTTACTGACTATGTTAATCACTATCGCATTGAAGCCATTAAATTGGATCTGATTGAACCAAAACTTCAGCAAACCTCTATTCTCGATATCGCGATTCATCATGGATTTAGCAGTAAATCGACCTTCAACAATGCCTTTAAGAAGGTCACAGGGATCACGCCATCCCAATATCGGAAGAAACAGAGGGAAGAGAAGGTGTGATCTAGCTTCATCAAATGCAGACTAATCAGTACGGACTTATAAGTTCGTACGACTAACACCATGAAATTTCAAATTATTTCCCTGAACAACCACGCACCTGTTCTACAAGACTCTATGCAACTACACCTTTTCAGGAGATAAGATGAAACAGTCCAACCCCACAACGAAGCGCCTCTGTATCGCGTTAACGGCAACTTGGTTAGCGTTTACCACAATGAACACACACGCAGACAATGGTGAGTTTGTCCCCGCATACCACCATTACGTTAATGTCGAAGCCTATACAGACTTTCGCCCACATAACACTGCCGTGATGCTCATCGATGCACAAAAAGCGTACGTGCCTGGCACCCCTGATTTTTGGCCTTCGATCTATTACCCCGAATACCCCATCCCACCACAAAATACGGATTACGATCTCGGAGGCAAAATTGCTCGCATCGCTCAGATTGCCAACAAAGCCAATGAGCGACACTTTCCAACCCTCATCACGCTTGAAGGTGATATTGACAATCACTCGCCATTTATCGATAGCGTTGCAAACGCACTCCCAGCCGAGACTGAGCACTTTTTCAAAAGCTATTTCAACGCGACAAGTGAAGCGGATATTTACGCCCACCTTCGATCACTGCAGCATCAAGGGATCTATCAAATCATCGTTGCTGGTGCTGAGACCGACGTATGCGTCCTTCAAACTGTGCTGGGCCTAAAAGCCATGGGGTTTGACGTGTATGTCGCAAGCGACGCCGTATTCTCGACGGAAGTCTATGCGAAACCCACCTTTAAGCGTTTACAACAAGCACAAGTTAAACTCGCCGAGACTACGCAGCTGCTCGCTGCGCTAGACGGCGAAAGTAAAGTAGTACTGAGCCCACGTTATGCGATAAAACCTCGCTACAATCTTTATCAAGGTGATCGACGTGAAATGGCAGCACTCTTTTTTAATCAGGACGCTGAGAGCATTCAATTTGCTGAACACGATAATCGTGATGCGGTTCAATATCGTACTCGCCAATGGACCAACTTTGTTAGTTATGCACTCACCCCAGCAAGTGATGTCCCTGCCATCCACATCAATGCGCAACACAAGCGCTTTGCGCCCCACCTAAAGGCGGCGGAGCAACTCCAGACTGTCAACTACATAGATAACGCCATACTAAGCATGATAACGCGTGGAAAAAGCCAAGCCGTTATTTCAGGCGTCGTTAGCCAACCTGAACTATTGAATGCAGTGATCAAGCTCCGCAACGCGGGAATCACGCCCGTGATTCTAGAGGACGACTTAATGGGTAAAAAAGTCGACCCGATCACTTACTTGGATACAGCCTATAACCTAGGAGCTATCCCAAGTACTCAAAAGGTAACTGGCTATGAAATTACCGCAGCCATTCAATACCGAGATCTGACACAAACAGAAATGGAGGCTTTAATGGATATGTATAACCTTTCTAACAACCAAACGTTAACGGAACTGATGCCGAGGCTGCGATAAGAGAGTCTATTGCCAAGGTCGCCAACCAATGACAAAACACTAGGCATAAAAAAACCCTGACCATTTCTGATCGGGGTTTTACAATTTGGAGCGACACACGCGGTTCCCAATTCAAGGCTTAGGCGTGACCTCAACCTTGGCAAGATTGCGCTCTGCTAATGGGTAATCTCGCAGTGCTTGCAAAAGGAATAAGGAAAGCACTAGGCATAAAAAAACCCCGACCATTTCTGATCAGGGTTTTACAATTTGGAGCGACACACGAGGTTCCCAATTCAAGGCTCAGGCGTGACCTCAACCTTGGCAAGATTGCGCTCTGCTAATGGGTAAACTCGCAGTGCTTGAAAATGGAAGAGAGAATGCATGAGGTATAAAAAAACCCGACCATTTCTGATCGGGGTTTTACAATTTGGAGCGACACACGAGGTTCCCAATTCAAGGCTTAGGCGTGACCTCAACCTTGGCAAGATTGCGCTCTGCTAATGGGTAAACTCGCAGTGCTTGCAAAAGGAATAAGGAAAGCATTAGGCATAAAAAAACCCCGACCATTTCTGATCGGGGTTTACAATTTGGAGCGACACACGAGGTTCCCAATTAAAGGCTTAGGCGTGACCTCAACCTTGGCAAGGTTTCCGCTCTGCTAATAGGCAATCTCGCAGTGCTTGAAAATGGAAGAGAGAATGCATGAGGTATAAAAAAACCCTGACCATTTCTGATCGGGGTTTTACAATTTGGAGCGACACACGAGGTTCGAACTCGTGACCTCAACCTTGGCAAGGTTGCGCTCTACCAGCTGAGCTAGTGTCGCATTTAATTGTGAATGGTGCCCCGGGCCGGACTTGAACCGGCACAGCGCGAACGCCGAGGGATTTTAAATCCCTTGTGTCTACCAATTCCACCACCAGGGCACGCAAAATACTTTGCGATGGGAAACACACCATCCATGGATACCAAAAAATGGTATCTGTTACTCGAAAAGCGTCAAGTAACTAAAATTTGGAGCGACACACGAGGTTCGAACTCGTGACCTCAACCTTGGCAAGGTTGCGCTCTACCAGCTGAGCTAGTGTCGCAAATGGAGGCGCGTCCCGGAGTCGAACCGAGGTCCACGGATTTGCAATCCGCTGCATAGCCACTCTGCCAACGCGCCGTTAACTAAGAGGTAATCCTCTTGGCTACGGGGTGGCATTTTACGGAATCATGAAAGTGAGTCAACAATAAAATTCAATCAACGTGTTTGTTTGCAGGTTTTTCGAGCAATGTAGGCCGAAAACAGTATACCCGAACCCTTTCCAACCTCATTTCGCTTACTCGTTATACAGTTGTATCCGTTTATGATTGAACGCCCAGTGCTGATACCACGCAATCACTCCTTCAATCGTCTGTGGTTTACAAATGAGAAAGCCTTGCAAGGCAATTTCCGGATGCGTTTGTCGCAAATACTGGAATTCTTGTGGCCGCTCTATCCCTTCGGCGACTAATCCCATGTTTAACTCTTTCGCAAGATCATTCAATGTAGAAACGATCAACTGTGAAAAGCGATCATTGTCGATATAGCTAATTAAACTGCGATCTATCTTTACTTCCGTAAAAGGTAAACGTCGTAGTTGGCGAATATTCGTGTACCCAGCCCCAAAGTCATCCAACGAGGTGCCAAACTGTAACATGCGAAGACGATTAAGCGTTTCTAACTGATTAGAAGTGCGAATTTGATACTCTTCGGTGATCTCGAGTATAAATTGCTGCGGCTTGAGGTGATTTATCTCCAAGATGGCTAAGAGCTGATTGGGAAAGTTGAGATCTTCAAGTTGAATCGGGCTAATGTTAATCGCCAATTGGCACTGCTCACCAAACTCCCTCAAAATTTGCGGGAAAGCCTTCACCGCTTTTTCAACCAACTGAAATGTCACCAAGTTGATCAAACCGTGCTGCTCCGCAGCCATAATGAACTGACCGGGCATGATCGGGAATTTACTATCAGGAGTAACGATACGGGCAAGTACTTCAATACTGGTCACACGGTGTGTTTGAGCATTTAACTTAGGCTGATAATACGGCTCAATTTGATGAAAGCTGATGGCATCGAGTAATGCCTGTTCAGACACTTGTGAGTCGGTAATATGCAGGTGTGTATGGTACTTTTTTAACTCTTCGAGTAGATGGTGAATCTCTTGTCTGTCAGCGCAATCACTTAGGGTGCCAAGATGATGAACGTTGTAAGAGCGAGCCAGATCGCTGGCCAGTTCGGTGACACGAATATCAAACTCTGACAGCAAGATAACGGCACCTAAATAGCCACGCTCGCCCAACTTACGCATAATCGCCATCGCGTCGGTTCCACCCACGCGCATTGCAATAAAACACGCACTTTCGCAACGACACACATCATCAAAGTAAAACGTATCAGTTGGGTTAAACTGCTGAATACTCGCCTCGACGGCACTGAAAGTTGCCATCTCCAACTGCAAGTTTTCCATCAAGTCTGAAGCGCGTTTGATGTCATCATCGATGATTGCAAATTTAGGTGCAGACATGCCTAACCTCTTCCCTTCCCAAATTAATCATAGCCAATGAGAAACACTTCATTTAGGGCAGAGACAAAAAAAGCCAGTTGTCTAATCAACTGGCTTTTCGTCTTTTTTCGATGTCTACTATTTTAGCTAGTGATTCTCCGCATCTAGCAGGTCATGCCGAGCAGCATGAATGTACTGATACATAGAATAATAAGTAAGTGCCGTGGCAATATACAAAGCAACAAATCCGAGCGTGACAATCAATGACATCCCCTCCCAGCCCATCGCTGGTGCAGGACTCCAGATTAACAGCACTAACGCTGCCATTTGCGCAGTGGTCTTGACTTTACCAACCCAAGAAACGGCAACGCTGTTGCGTTTACCGATTTCTGCCATCCATTCTCGCAGGGCAGAAATAATAATCTCTCTACCTATCATGGTAATGGCCGGGATAGTCACCCAAATCGTTTGGTAACTCTCGACGACTAAAACCAATGCGGTCGCAACCATGACTTTATCTGCTACGGGGTCAATAAATGCACCAAAACGTGTGGTTTGGTTAAGCTTTCTTGCTAAAAATCCATCCAACCAGTCGGTTAAGGCAGCAATAACAAAAATGAGAGCTGAGCCAAACGCAGACCAAGAGACAGGAAGATAGAACACCACAACGAATACTGGGATCAGCAGTAAACGAATGAAGCTCAAGATATTAGGAATAGTTAAACGCATGAGGTTTTAGTTCTTTTTGGTATGAGTTGGTATCTTGCCGCAATCTCAATGTTGTTGCAACGCATGAAAGATTTTCTCCGCCATTAAACGGCTAATCCCGGGTACTTTTGAGATTTCATCGACACTGGCGCGCTTAAGCTCTTGCAAACCACCCAAATGTTTAAGGACAGCCTGCCGTCGTTTAGGTCCTACACCTTCAATATCTTCGAGTACACTGCGACGACGCGCTTTTCCACGCTGCGCACGGTGCCCCGCAATCGCGTGGTTATGGCTTTCATCTCGAATATGTTGGATAAGGTGAAGAGCGGGGGCATCATCTTGGAGGGTGAACTCTTCTCCCGACGTCAAAATCAATGTTTCCAGCCCAGGCTTACGGGTCGTGCCTTTCGCAACACCTAATAAAACAGGGCGCTTTGGCCACACTTTCATCCACGGTGAAATCACCTCATTGGCCCGATTGAGCTGCCCTTTGCCGCCATCAATCACAATCACATCGGGGATTTTCTCAATCTCAAGCTGCTTTCCATAACGGCGTTCAAGGGCTTGTCCCATGGCCGCATAATCATCTCCCCCGGTAATACCCGTGATGTTAAATCGGCGATACTCTGCTTTTGCAGGCCCTTCACGATTGAATACCACGCAAGATGCGACGGTTTTCTCGCCCATGGTATGAGAGATATCAAAGCACTCCATGCGCTGGATATTCTCTACACCCAGCACCGTCTCGAGTTCACCGACACGTTGCTGAATCGTCATCTTATGGTTGATTTTACTGGTCAGGGCAGTCAGCGCATTCGTCTTCGCGAGCTTAAGAAAACGTGCTCTATCAGCTCGCGGTCGTGTCTGGATCTTCACTTGTCGGCCCGCCACTTCAGAGAGCAACGCGTTAAACTCACTCACTTCTGTTGCTTCCAAGCCATCCATTAAAATAATGCTCGGAATCGTACGGCCTTCTGCTTGGCTGAGATAATACTGACTGACGAAGCTGTGCTGCACTTCCGCGATGTCCGTATCCGCAGGGATCTTGGGAAAATGACTTCGACTACCCAGCACTTTACCTTGGCGCACCAGCAACACATGAATACAAGCGACCCCGTGCTCGTGGGCAACACCAATCACATCGATATCATCTTCCGTGCTGCTCGACACAAACTGCTGCTCTTGGACACGCCGCAACGCTTGAATTTGATCGCGATAACGCGCCGCGTCTTCAAACGCCAAATCGCGGCTCGCCTGTTCCATCTTCTCCACCATAGTGGCGATCACTTGTCGATCTTTACCATTCAGGAACATACGCACGAAATTAACTTGTTCTTCGTAGCCTGATTCGGAAATCAACCCTTCAACACAGGGGCCATTACAACGCCCAATTTGATACATCAAACAAGGCCGACTGCGATTAGCATAAACCGAGTCTTCACATTGGCGGATAGGGAAAATCTTCTGGATAAGATGCAAGCTTTCACGCACTGCGCCAGCGTCTGGGTAAGGGCCAAAATACTCACCTTTGCGCTTCTTTGCTCCACGGTGCATGGACAACCTTGGGTGCCGATGCGCGCTGAGAAAAACATAGGGGTAAGATTTATCATCCCGCAACAACACGTTGTAACGAGGAAGGTACTGTTTAATGAGGTTATGTTCGAGGATCAGTGCTTCTGTCTCGGTGTGGGTAACCACCACTTCGATACGACAGATATTACTGACAAGTGCGCGGGTTTTCTGACTATCAACTTTCGCACGAAAGTAACTGGACAAGCGCTTTTTGAGATCTTTCGCTTTGCCCACATAAATAACCTCACCATCCTGATCGTACATTCTGTACACACCAGGTTGGTGAGTAACGGTTTTTAAGAAGCTTTTTGCATCAAATGCTGTCGACACCTGGGATACATCTCGTGTCTAGGACTACAGAGCTTCAGTATCCAACATACCGTAACGAATAGCTAGGTGTGTTAACTCAACATCACCACTGATATCTAGTTTACTAAACAGACGGTAGCGGTAACTGTTAACCGTTTTCGGACTCAAACTTAATTGCTCCGAAATATCCGTTACCTTTTGACCTTTAGTAATCATCATCATAATTTGCAGTTCGCGCTCTGAAAGGTCTTTAAACGGATTTTCAGCATCAGTTGCAAATTGGCTCAGTGCCATTTGTTGGGCAATTTCCGGCGATATGTAACGCTGTCCTGAATGAACGGCGCGGATGGCGTTCACCATCTCATCAGGGCCTGCACCTTTGGTCAAATAACCAGACGCGCCAGCCTGCATCACCTTAGTTGGAAACGGGTTCTCGGTATGAATCGTCAAGACGATAATTTTTACGTCTGGATTAAAACGCAGAATTTTTCTTGTTGCTTCTAAACCACCAATACCGGGCATGTTCATGTCCATAAGAATGATATCCGCATGTTGACTACGGCACCATTTTACGGCTTCTTCACCACTGTCGGCTTCCCCTACCACTTTGATACCACGGACATCTTCTAAAAGACGTCGAATCCCTGTGCGAACCAGTTCGTGATCATCTACGAGGAATACATTGATCAAACTGTATCTCCAAACTGAGTTGGTTCGGCACCCCATGAAGGGATAGCTCTAATTAATGATAGGCCAGTCTAACGTATAATTTTCGATTAACACAACGACCAGCACTGCATTTTTCGAAAAAGCACTTTGAGACTCGCCAGAAGGTAGCAAAACAGATACTTTCGATCCTTGTTCTGCGAATATATTCACAGTGAAAAGAAGATTCTCCTAACACCATTCGCTGAATATACGCATTAATGCCTAGCCGCTACCATTCCGCGCAACATTGTGCACGAATGTGCAATTGAATGCAAAATAACTCTGTCTTAATTGTCTAATTTGTTAGTACAAAAAAGCATCAATATGTGCAAGTTTACACCACTCTCACTACGGTGCAGCGGCGCAGCAACGTACAGCAGATAATCCCACAAAAGTTGAGAGGTTTGCCACGCCAAGGCTGACAGGCACTCAGCAAATAGAGACAGATATGACCCAAATACCATTGACCTCAATGACGTCATGCGGCCATTTCATACTGTTTTACACTTAGTTTCCTTTCGCAATAGCGCGCTAGGTCACAACGCAGGCTAATTTCACAACACCTCGTCCGCATTTCTCAACCTCGATACAGCAATTTGACACAATCTTGTCATTTCCGATTAAAAACCGCGTACCATCGGTCATCTAAGATAACCACGACATATTCAACAGGTTAAACATGAAAAGGACAGTTGTCTCTCTTTTACTCGCTGCCGCATTCTCCACTCCAGCAATGGCCGCTGATGCGACTCAACCATTTCAATTATCAGTACCAGGCCATAACCTTCCAGAAGGTGATGTAAAAGGTTTCCGTGCCACTGTGCTTTATGGTCAAACAACCAATGTGACTGGTTTAAACTTGGCGCTATTTGGTCTCGCGGAGTCTCAGCACTTTACGGGTCTAAGCCTCGACTTTTTTGGTGCTAACCGAACCACAGAATCTTCTCTAGGTTTGAAGGTTGGACTAGCAAACTGGAATGACGGTACTGCAAAAGGTGTCGAATTAGGCTTTGCCAACTACACAGGAGGCGAGTTTACCGGTTTGCAATGGGGTGCAGTGAACTACGCGGGTCGGCTCAATGGACTTCAGCTTGGCTTGTTTAACGCGACAGATCGCATTGAACAGGGCATCCAAATCGGCTTCATCAACTATGACAAGTCAGGCACATTTGTGAGCGAAGATCTGCCAGTCTTCCCGATCATCAATGCCCGCTTCTAATTAACGATTTCTTGTTCTACTCCGTTTCGAGCCAGCGAACGCTGGCTCTTTTTTTATCCTCTTCTACTTCTTAATCACATCAATGTTGATTTTCCCTAGATACGTCGCGGCCAACTGCACCTTGTCTCCGGGCTTAAGATAGCGGTCACCACCGACATTCTCTTCAATGTACTCTTCAATCACATAATTCAAAGGCCCAGAGTCTAAGAATGAAAACGTAAATAACCACTTCAGCCCTTTACGCACTTGATAACCCATACCAGGCGCATTGAAGACCACGCCTTCCGGCGTGCCGGTAATGACACTTTGCCCAGCTTGGATGTAAGTGTGTTCAAGCAAAGGAACTGGCTGCCCTTCATAACGCCACAAAGGATTAGTGCCATCTTTCAAAATCCACTCAATGAGCGCTGTAGGTGGCATGATCATCTCACTGGCTTGTGCATTTTGTCTTAGCTCTCCATTCACCCATGTTGACAAGGTGATTTCATTAACGAAGCTTTCCCAGTCACGAGGCACCACAATATAGGGGCCAGTAGGGAAACGGTCATCGCCACTTTTGGCATCTGAAAATCCATGTCCCGACGCAATATCATCCAGATTCAGGTTTCGCAGCAAGGCGGCGCGGTCTGTCATATCACCACACACAAACACCCCCGCCACCGCCGCTTTCGCTTCCGCTACCGACGCAATGTCTTGAGACCAACGTAAGCAAAGCTCCACCTCATAATCCAGCAACTGTTCTCCGTTGTAACTCAAGGTCGTGATTGCAGGCGTCGCTTGGGCATACTTTGGAAACAGAAAGACCTCATCAATCGAGGCTTCTTCCCCATGTTCTTCATAATTTGTCCCAGCGGCGACTTGCTCCCTCGCACCCCCTCCAGCTGGTAACAGAGTTTGATATTGATAGGCTTGTGTTTCTGCCACTGATGACTTCAAAGCAATACGTTCGTAACCAATTTTTTCAACAATCGCCAACGGGTCTTCCGGAAATACATTCAACATTTGGCTTAAGTTGATCGCTTCGATTTGATGACCCGTATCGCCCAGCACCAACAGCGTCTCTTTTTGGCCTTGCTGGTTGAGAATTTGAGCCAAGGTTACCGCCTTATCAAGTGGGGCAAGTTCAGACGCCAACGCGGCGTGAGTAGCGAGAGCAATACTTAACCCAGAGACGAACAATTTCTTAAACTTCATAACTTCCTCCTTTGTTTGATGTCAGGCAAAGTAGCAAGTCGAATGTCGCAAGTAGGTCACGAATAAGACCTTAGGACGATCAAATGCGAATTTTATTGGTTGACGATAACCATGATGCTATCGCCAATATGAGCGATTTCTTAGAACTGCACGATCACCAGGTCGATATTGCTTACCATGGTGAGGCCGCTCTGCAGTGCATTAAAAGCTTCAGTTTCGATGTGATTGTATTAGACATCATGATGCCCGTAATGGATGGGTTGACTGCCTGCCAGCAGATCCGACAGCTTACGGAAACGCCCATCATTTTTGTGACTGCCAGAGATACTTTGGAAGATAAGTTAGAAGGCTTTCGTGTCGGTGCCGATGACTATTTAGTAAAGCCATTTGCTCTGCCTGAAATGCTCGCCCGCGTCGAAGTCATTCATGCAAGAGCATCCGGTCAACACAAACAAATGCTCAGCTTTGGCGCATTGGCCTATGACCTGAGTAAGGATGAAGTCCGCCATCACAATGCACCTATCGCACTGGACCCAACCCAAAAACAGCTCCTCAAGCTCCTCCTTAACCATGCGCCTGCCATCGTCAATAGCCGAGATATGGCTTACGCCATCTGGCAAGAGGAAGACATTGATAGCAGTGCATTACGCACCCAAATCTATCGGCTACGAAAATCGCTACCCGATGGCATGTTGGTTACTGTCAGGGGAAAAGGATATCGATTAAGTGAGCAACACCAATGATTAGAAAACACCTGCGCAATTGGTACCGAACTAGCATTCGTCATCAGGTATTTACCGTGATTGCCTGCCTAACAACTGCCACCAGTATTGCCATTATCACCATTGCTTGGGCCGCCACGGAACTCGCCGCCGATGCCTTCATCAACCAACGCTTTATGACTCAGGTAGAGCAGCTCACAAAGCAGGCGCTCATCAACGAAGCCTGGCCAGACTTACCCTCTCATCTTCAGCGCTATGACCTCTCCGACACCCAAGTGCCCGAGTATCTGCGCGGATTGCATGTTGGCCTGACCGAACTTGAAACGCTCGATCGCCATGTATTCATCACCGAGAGCAACGCAAGTTACCCTCAACAATATTGGGTCTATCAGCCAGATCGAGACCCCGCGATTGTCCCCTATGGTGAAAGCGTCCGGATCCCCGTCCTCAGCATGGCTCTGCTAGTCGGTGTACTGGGTCTTATCACCGCCTATGTTCTTTCACGTCACATCACTCGGCCAGTATTGGCGCTGCAAGCGATGATCGCCAATGCCAGTATCGATACACCGCCACAAGATCTCCAACGCCAAGACGAGCTCGGTGACTTAAACCGTACTTATATCGACAATTTTCAACGCTTAGCCCAATTCATTGAACGCGAGAAACAATTTACTCGCTATGCAAGCCACGAACTACGTACCCCCGTCAATGTCATACGCGGCGCAACCGATCTACTTAAGATTCAACATACCGATCCAAAAAGCCAAAAACTGGTAGCGCGTTTTGAACGCGCACACACCGACATGACACAGCTAATCACGACCTTTTTGCTACTCGGTCGCGAGCAACAACCGCAAAACAACCTTTTTTTGAAGCGCGCGATTGAGCAGCAACTCGACGATCTCCATCACCTGCTCACTCAGCGTTCCATAACGGTAACCGCTGAGCTTAGGAGCAATATTCAACTCCCCGAACACTTCACCCAAGTATTACTCCACAATCTTCTTCGCAATGCACTCAGTTATGCCTTGAGCAGAGTGGAAATCCAGCTATCAGGCAATCGCTTATTCATCGTGAACGATATCCACCCACAACAAAATAGTGGCTTCGGGCATGGCCTCACCATCATTGACAGTATTTGCCAAAGCGCCAACTGGCAGTGCCATACCCGTATTCGAAAACAAACTTTTTATAGCTTGGTCTATTTCTAACCCACCCTCTGACTTGGCCAAAATGCAGAGGCAGACTCGCTTAACTGGCCAAGCGTTGCTCTACAACAGACTGTGACTCGGTTGTGACATTCAGGTCGATAAGATGACTCCACTTTCAAAGACAAGGAGTCCAACATGACTTTTCGCCCATTGCGCCAAACCCTTATGCTATCTGTTCCCGTTGCAACGGCTATCGCCCTATTCGCTCAACCTAGTTATGCCCAAGCCACCAACACCGATGACGGTCAGTTCTATGGCAACATTGGTCTTTACGTAGGCATGAGCGGCGAGCGCAACGCCCTGAGTACAGAAAGTAATAGTCTGCTACCCAGTTTAGGCATCACCCCAGACAGTGACAGCGAGGCTGTGTTTATCCCAATGTGGGACCTCAACTACCGTTGGACACAACATGAGGTCTACTACAAAACCGATATCGTCGGCATGGCAAGCGACTTTTATACCCAGTTAGGGTATCGCTATTACCTGACTGAATCCTCTTACCTTGCTGTCGGTTACGTACCAGGGCTTCTGACCAAGGAGGCATGGGCTGACCCTTATGCAGTTGGTGTCGAGAGACAAGAAACAGACTTAAGTGTCAATGGCTGGGTCTTCAACTATCACGGCGCGTTTGGCACGCCCTACAATTTAGAAATTGCTTTAGGCCAACGAGAAATCGATGATGAGCAGTCAGGGCAACAAGCGGGATTCAACACCGATGCACTCAGCCGAGAAGGGGATCTCCTCTACGCCGCTGTCAGTCGTGAGCACGCTCTATCAGAGATCTATGGCTTAGAGTGGGAAGTCCACTATTTAACCGCCGATATGAAGAGCGACGCCATGGCGAACGACCGCATTGGTGGTGAAATAGAAATGACAGCGCAATTTGGACGGCAGATAACCAAGTTTGGTGTAAGTGCCGCGCGCCAAGACTATGATGGTATTAATCCACTATTTAATCAGACACGCAAAGACACCCATATTGGCCTCTCCGCCACCTATATCTATGCGGCACCCTTTAACTGGCAAAGTAGCGCTTTTGTTGCCAGAGCTGGCTGGGATGAGACACGCTCAAACATCGACTTTTACGACTCGGAAGAGTGGCTCGTCACCGTCGGCATGAACTATCGATTTTAGCCTTTACCTAAGACGCTGATGCCGAAAATCGGCATCGCTATTCACTCAGCAACCTGCACACCGATTTTAATTTAGCCTAGAGCCCGCGTCACTCGCGCAGGCTCTTCTATCATCAAACCACCTCAAGATACTTGTTCAGCGAGAATTTCTAGGCTCGTCAACAAGGCACTGTTTTGAAGGTCTAGTGGGCTAAATCAAGAAACGGTAAGCGCTTACTGACGGGACTTTATCTCGCTAAAACAATCCTTCACCGATTGTGTACACTTTTGACTGTATCGCTGACTTTAGCGCTTGAGGCGCGGTGTTGTGATCCCCACAATTAAATGGCGGCTGCGGATCATACTCTAACAATAGCTCCATCGCCTGAGCTTGTGCTTCGCCTGCAAACTCCGCGATCAAAGTAAACGCAAAATCCAGCCCCGAGGTAATTCCACCACCACTGATACGATTGCGATCTTTAACAATGCGTTGATTGACATGGGTAACGTTAGGATAGCGTTTCAATGCATCAGCATAAGCCCAGTGAATGGCGGTTTGATAGCCATCGAGAAGCCCTGCCTCAGCCAATATC
The DNA here is from genome assembly GCF_019703835.1 of Thaumasiovibrio subtropicus. Lineage (NCBI taxonomy): Bacteria > Pseudomonadati > Pseudomonadota > Gammaproteobacteria > Vibrionales > Vibrionaceae > Thaumasiovibrio > Thaumasiovibrio subtropicus. The sequence continues at coordinate 1,855,323 of NZ_AP023055.1, forward strand.
AACGCGCCAGTGCATACCGATGTCACATACTTGGCTTTTTCTCCGATATCGCGTAATCGGGAGATCACTTCAATATCTTCAACCTGTGTGATGGGGTTAGCCCCACCGGGGACGATCAGGACATCGATACTAGGACAATCTTCAAAACCGTAATTAGGCAACAAATCGACGTTTGCATCTGATCGCAGTGGTTTCACCTGCTTAGCAAAAGTAAAAACATTAAACTGATCACTTACCGCGAGGACCTGCAGCGGCCCATACGCGTCCAACATCGTCATATTTGGATAAAGGAAAATGCCAATATTTAACTTACGTTGATCAGTGCGATTAATACGAGAATCCGCCGCATCAGCGGCACCCACTACACATTTTGACTGCTTCTTTTTCTGGCAATACTGCTGAGCAATATTCATAGTAACTCCGGCTTCTATCGTAAGATGGCCAGAGTGTAATCTGTCGTATTTCCTCTCAACAGGAACAAAGTCACCTTGGCGTTCCAAATGGCACTTTCATGTCAAATAGTACCATTCGTCAAAATGCGTCTTTTCACTCTTAACGCGATGGCATCGTAAGATACAAAGCGCTACACAACCTCATTTGGCGTGTCTTCCAATGCTGCTAACACCAACGCTCTTGAGAAACACTGTAGGTTACGAGCCCGACGTTCAGCCACTTTCTGATTGGGAGCACTATTAAGTTGGATCAAGAAATCCATATAGAGCGCTGCAAGCGCACTTGATACCTCCGCCACACTTATTGCCCATTTAGCATCCGTAAAGGCCATACACAAACGCGCATTAATTGTGGCCGTTAAGCTCTCCCCCATTCGGCGTTCTGCATGCGGCCAATCACTGCCAAGCTTGTAAGCAATAGAGAGGCGTCCCGCTGTATTTCCTACCGCTTTCATTGCCAACGCCACCAGCATGGGACGCGGTGCTTCGCTCAGCCAGTCTTCGCGGCACTGCAAATCTTGTAGCATAGTGTCAAAAACACCGCGGTGCATTTCGATAAACAAATCGAGCTTACGTTCGTAATGACGATAGAACGTTGTTTTTCCAACATCAGCCAGACTAATAATTTCAGCAACCGTGATTTCATAATACTCTTTCTGCGTCAGTAGCTCCCTGAACGCTGACAGCAAACGCCGTTGACTTCGCTTTAGTACCTTGGCCATAGACGACAATCCTTACCCCTGATTTTCACTGCCTTGTTCTACTCTTACTGTTGAATCATAGACTTGGCAATCATCGACGAGGGGGATGTTGACATACCGCGTCGTCACGTCAACAACTTTATTTTTGTGGATATAATGGAGCCAGACTAGGCATAGAGGGATTTGACATCCCGGACAGCAAACGTATAAAGCAAAAATGCCACTGATTTCTCAGCGCGCTTTTTAAATGTGGTGGAGCCAGACTCGGCATTGGGGGATTTGACATCCCGGGCAGCAAACGCATAAAGCAAAAACGCCCACTGATTTCTCAGCGGGCGTTTTCTATATGTGGCGGAGAGATAGGGATTTGAACCCTAGATACGCTATTAACGTATGCCGGTTTTCAAGACCGGTGCTTTCAACCACTCAGCCATCTCTCCGTAAGTGGGGCGCATGATATCGGGGATGCCGAGTGCTGTAAAGTAAATTTCATCAATCCGCGCTCAAGCGCGCAATAATTGAACATCACGGCGCATTTGTCGGCAACATTAAGGCAAAAGTGGTGCCTTGACCTGACTCACTAGTGACTTCGATTGACCCGCCAATCACGCCCGTCACTAAGTTATGAATAATGTGCATACCCAACCCTGACCCACCACTCCCCATTTTGGTGGTGAAGAAAGGATCAAAGATTTTTGCTTGGATTTCTTCTGACATGCCCAAACCATTGTCGCTAACCAGAAGTTGGACATGGAAGCGGTCAATGATGTCGGCATGCACCGTGATGACACCTTCTTGCTCTTCCTCAAAGGCATGCACCAACGCATTTTGCACCAAATTTGTGAGCACTTGTCCAAACTCGCCAGGATAGCTGTCTAAAAAAACATCATCAGCGATTTCTACTTTAAACGTAATGGGGCGATATTTGTAACTCGGCTTTAGAGTAACTAACACTTCTTCAACTACATCCAACAACGAGAAGTAGCGACGCTGACTACTGGTGCGGTCGACGGCGACTTGCTTAAAGCTAGCAACGAGATAAGACGCTCGCTCTAAGTTGCGCAGAATGATCTCTGAACTTGTCTCTAAATCCACCAAAAATCGGTCTAATACCGATTTTCGCAAGCCTTCTTTCAGCGCTGTTTGGAACTCTTCCTGCATGTTTTGCAAGGTTGACGCGGCCATTAAACCATTACCCAATGGTGTATTCAGCTCATGAGAGATCCCCGCCACCATGCCGCCAAGTGCCGACAGCTTCTCTGACTGTATCAACTCATTCTGTGTCGATTTCAGTTCGTTTAACGTCGTGCTTAACTCTGCATTGGCATCTTGCAGCGCTTCAGTCCGCAACTGTACTGTCATCTCTAGCTCATCGTTAAGCATCGCGAGTTGATAGCGCATTTCATATTCAGTCGTGACATTGCGGTAGACAAAGATACTGAAGGCTTCGTTGTCTACCTCCATCATCGTTGCTGAAATCTCGCACAAAAAAGGGTTCCGCGCCTTATCACGCATCCAGACAAAGAACTGAGAAACCGCTTTATCTTCTATAAACTGCGTAACCATGCGAGAGCGATCATCTTGCGACAACCATCGATCACCACCGCGATCGACACTGCCGACGAAATCATCACGTTCAATGCCAAACTGCTCACACAACATCTGATTGGCATCGATAATGAGAAAGCCAAGCTCTCCAGCGTAAGTCGCGACCATCATGGCCGCTGGCGCGATCTCCAAGATCTCATTGGATCGCCGTTGCGCTTTGACCAAGGCCTCAGCCATACTCACCTGACGAGTCACATCAACAAGCATACACACTAACTGCTCTTTCTCGCCTCGAATAGCAAACAGCGACCCTAAGAAATGCTTCGGAGGCCCTTCTCGCGAATCGATCGATATGTCGTTAACTGCCTGACCTTGGCTCAAAACTTGTTCAAACAACAGGTTAAAATCGATACGCTCACTGTCTACCACCAGTAGATCAGATAAGTAGCTCTCCTTAATAGATTCAGCAGAAATGTTTAAGGTTTCGCTCGCGACGGGATTGCAGTCTTGAATTTTGCCCGCTTTGGACAGTTGCAAAATGGCCACCATTGGCGAGTTATCCAGCAACGCTTTGACATGTTGCTCACTCTCTAATGCCTGCTGCTCTTTTTCTATGATGCGCTGTGCCATCGCGCAGATATCTTCACCCAGTGTATTGAACTCTTTGATGACCCCTTCTAATGCGACTGGAGAACCACCAGCAGCAATCCGCTTAGCCTGCTCTACTAAGGCGAGTACTGGCCGTTGAATCAGCATCGCACACCACGGCGCCAGTAAAATAGCCATCACCATCGCAAGCAACAAGCTAAACACAATGCCAATCACAAGTTCACGAATCGCGGGGTTTTCCATTTTTGCGGGCACTCCGACGATCACTCGCCACCCTAAGTAAGGCACGTCTGCAGTTGCTGCATAAACCTGCTGGCCAAGTAGGTCATACACTGCCGTATCATCTGATTCTAAGCCTTGCCCGATGGCACTTTGTGACCAGTTATGAAATTGACTCGTATGCTGAACGTTATCAGAGACCCAGTCACCAATCGCATCAATCACTAGTACTGGCGTATTGATATGGTTAATCCATTCATTCGCCATCCCCTGTAATTGGTCGAAACGCATCTCTGCAATCAACACCCCGTAATCAGCTTTAACACCGAGTGCGACCGTTGAGCTGCCATTGAATGGTGAGAAAAAGTTATCACTCCATAGTGTCTGCTCGTCATCAAATACCTGCTTAACGAGCTTGTTACTCGACATGTCAAAACCCAGTAACTGGCTATCTTGAAGCGCACTATGATCATAAATAGCGTAAATTTTTCTACTGCTATCAATGAGATAAAGACGGGATAAAGTGGGATTATGCGTCAAGGCTTCTTGCAAAAGGCGATCACGTAATGCTGTGTCACCCATGGCACTGATCCCCGCAACACTGATCACCGATTGCTCAGCCGTATCCAGCATCGCGCCTAATAAACTGGCCACTGTACTGGCTTGATACGTCGCATCTGCTTTAGCTTCTTTTATGCGAACGGGTAAACGCTGACTGATCAGCACTAGCGCGACAAGTAAAAAAACAACGGTCACTAGTCCGATGAAGCTCAATACCAGTAATCGCTTAATGGTAACTTTCACAACATCTCCTAAGGTGACAGCATTAAGGGTTTGAACTCACCTTTCTCAATCACGGTTAACACAATCGCCCGTTTGACATCGCCGAAGTCATCCACTTCCATCTCGCCTTGCAATCCGTCAACCCTGCGCGGCAAGGTGATCGTCTCAAACTCCGCTAAACTGTCTGTGACGAAGCGGGTTGCCTCATAGGCCGATAAAGAAGGGAAATCGACCTGCCATTCAAAGCGCGCAGTGTAGCGCTTAGCGAAGTCTTGGTAGGAAGGGTGTTCACTCTGGAAGTTATAGGGCTGAGGATGAATCATGCCTTCAATGGCGAGCCCACCAAGCTCAAGGAGTGCCGTTGTCGCAGAAGCATCCGTCCCCACAAGCATCGCTGATGGAAAATTCTCATACACTAATTGTGCGAACTTAGCCGTTTGCACCGATTCCGCAACAACGACAAATGCCCCAGCGCTGAGGCCTTCGGTCACTTCATGAAAAAACGCGCGATAGTGTTCGGTATCACTTTCGCTAAATGGCCCTTGCACCAGCGAGACTCCCGTCCCTTTCAACTCTTCTTCAAACACACTCGTCCAGTCTTGACCATAGGCAGCATTCGCTGTCGTATAGAAGACCACCACGGTTTTCAATGCCTCATCTTGTAGTAAGTAGTTAACCACAGCGCGGGCGTACGCCTTATTATCTGCAGTAGTACGCCAGAAATTATCATCAATCCCAGTGAAAATCGTTGAGGTCGCCGTCGGACTAATCAAGGTAAGACCGTATTGGTCAGCACTCGCTTTCCAGTCTTTGACTTGGCTACTTAACATAGGACCAATCACCCACTTAATCCCTAGGCTTGTCATCTCGGCGAAAACACGATCTGCACCTTCGACATCTGGCGGACAGTTACGAATCACCAGCTCAAAACTTGCCTTGCCATCATAGGCTTGGTTAGCGTCTTCAACTGCGATAATAGCACCATTGCGTGTGGCTTCGCTCAGTTCGACCGAACTCCCTGACAGACACGCAATGAAACCCAACTTGTAGTGAGGCGAAGAGAAACAACCACTCAACATCCCTAGACTCAACAACAGCAGCGCGAATAATCGCGATGTCCTCATTCGTTATCCCTCCCCACATCGCGTTTTTCGAGCCAACTAAGCAACGCCTCCATCGGCATCGGCTTGGCAAAGAAGTAGCCTTGCGCTTGCCCGCAGCCCAACAGCTTTAAGCGCGCGAGTTGAGAAACCGTTTCAACACCTTCTGCCAGCACAGTCATATGAAGCTGTTGACCTAGCGCAATGATCATTTCAGCAATACGCTGACCATCATTGGAGTCGGTCAGCTTATTGATAAACGAACGATCTATTTTGAGCGTGTCCGCACGCAAGCCATCAAGATAAGAGAGAGAAGAGAACCCGGTACCAAAATCATCGATGGCAATCGTAAATCCCTGCTCAGACAGCTTTTGCAGCTTATGGTGCGTATCTTGGATATTGAGCATCCCTACCGATTCGGTAATTTCCAACTCAAACTCCGTCGCTTTCGAAGGCGCACTCAGTAACGTCTCTTGTAAAGTGTCAATAAAGTCAGCTTGCTGGAATTGAACCGCAGAAATGTTCACGGCCACCTTGATGTCATACCCTGCGTCTAGCAGGATTTGACTGGCCAACTGAGCCTCTTTTAGCACCCAACGCCCTAGCTCGACAATGAAACCCGACTGTTCGGCAATAGGAATAAATTGTGCAGGTGGAATGATAGCACCGTGATGATCAGTCCATCGCAACAGGGCCTCGACACCAAAAACTTTTTCCGAGGTCAAACTGACCTGTGGTTGAAAATGCAAAGAGAACTGTGATTGCACCAAGCCCTGCTTCATTGCCTTGAGCATCATTGAGTGCGAGTGCATTTCCGCCAGAATGGCGTTCTCAAACAACACGTGGCAGTTGTTACCACTACGCTTCGCCCGCTTGAGCGCAATATAAGCTTCGTTCAACAACGTTTGGCCGGTTTGATCACTGCCCCATCCTGCGGTACCTGCGCTCACCGTTAAGCGATGAATATGGCTATCAATCATAAATGGCGCGTTGAAGCGTTCCATTAGTGCCTCAACAACCAAGTTCCCGATGGGGTAAACAAGCGCAAAAACATCGGCACCAATTCTTGCTATGTAACCATTAGGGGGCAGCTCTTTTTTTAAACGCTGCATCGCTTGTCGCAATACTTCATCGCCATAATCATAACCAAAGGTATCAACGACTAAAGAAAAGTCATCGATATCAATCAAGCTAAGCGCCATGCTTTGGGTATTAAAATAACGCTGATCTTCCAAATAACGCAGTAACGCATTGCGATTCGGGAGTTTGGTCAAACGGTCAACGAACGCAACGTAGCGTAACCGTGATACCGAGTTGGTGTTTTTCGCACACAGCATGATGTTGCGGGTTAACATCGCTAACATATCGTGACCAATCAAGTCGCAGGCGTTCTCGACTTCAACCCCCACCACATAACGATGTAACGGCTCAGGCTCGACAAGCAACATTAAAAACTGATTATCAGTCACCGATTGCTGTTCATGGAAAAGCGTTTCAACTTGCAAGCGATAAGGCGTGATATTCGCCTCGTCAGCATATCGGCCACTCCCATACACAAACGTCGGATCATCGCCGCTTTCGACGCCCCAATAGTAAATAAAGCCGTTATCTTCTACCTCAAACATATTGGCCAGTTGCGACAACAAGTTCATGGGGAACTGCTGCACATCATCAATATGTATTAACAAGTTAGACAGCTCAAGGATTTGGCTTAGCCGCAGTTGTTGGCGATTGAGTCGAGAGATGTGTTGATACGCACGAATGGAAGAGGCGATGGTCGTGTAAAGCTTCTCGCGAGTGAGCTCTGTTTTGGTTTTGTAATCGTTGATTTGATACTTTTCGATTGTATCAAGTTCGGGCGCATATCCTGGCTGGCCAGTACGCAAAATGATTTGTACATTATGGTCGCAGATATCATCACGGATTACCGAGACCAACTCCAAGCCGGCAATTTCACTTTCCATGACAACGTCTAGTAACATGACGGCGGGCTTGTGCGCCTTAATCAAGGGGATCGCTTCACTCGCGGAGTAAGCGTCAATAAACTCAATCCCCATGCCTTGGATTTTAGCGTCTTTGAGTCCGTACTTTGTTGACGCATGAACATCTTCATCGTCATCAACGATAAGCACTACCCAGCGCTTAGCCTCTTCTACTAAGTCTGCTGTCGGCTCATCATTAATAAATTCAACTAACTCGTTGTCTTTTGCCGACAAGAACTACCTCCAAGCGACGACTAACCTGCTCTTACAAATCTAGTTCATATGCGTCAGTTTGCGAGACAGCTCGGATAAAATAATTCACAAAACAAATTTCAAGACAAAAACCATGCACTAAAAGGAATAGAAACAAATTTCCCAACAAGGTATCTGAAACAGAAAGGGATTTGCTGCCAACGTCAACAATGACAGCAATAGAGGAAGGGAAGGCTAGCGCGAGAGGATAAAGGTCACGAGCTGTTGAGCCGCTGGCGCACAACAGTGGAGAGTCTCAAGATCAACCCATGCAACAGTCTCGATCTCAGCATTAGGCACAATCTCGCCGACATAATCGGCACTGTAACATGCCATCTCGACATCCGTATTGGGTAACCCATAAGCAATATCATGGATCGTAGTCACGTGTCGCATCGTCTCTTCTTTGAGCGTCACCGAGAGCTCTTCCGCTATTTCTCGGCATAGTGCCTGCTTTGCGGATTCCCCCAACTCAAATTTGCCGCCTGGAACAAAAAACTTATCTTTGTTTTTCGACTTCACGCAAAGCACTTTACCGTCACGTCTGAGTACCCATGCCACACTTTTAAGTTTGCTTCTCGTCACCGGTAATTCCTCCTTTACTTCAAGGCTAGCGATAAAAACAAGCAGAACAGCCCGTCACACACTCTCTCACACATGGGAAATCGTCGTCGTCATCCCACTAAGATTGCGGTAAGCCAACACCATGACAAGCGCTTTTTTTATCATTCTCGATGCCTATCAGCTTTGGCCTAAATAAGGCGACAAAAACGCTGCCACTTCTTTTTCATACACACCCATATCCACGGTAACGCCAGCAGCCTCGAGGATCGCTATGCCTTTACCATTATTTCTAGGGTCTGGATCTAACATCGCAACCACAACATGACGTATACCCACATCAACGAGAGTATTGGCACAAGCAGGGGTACGACCAACGAAGGCACATGGCTCTAACGTCACATACGCTGTTACACCTACCATTGAAGTATTCTTTGCGTTGTTAATCGCTTCTACTTCAGCATGATGACCACCAATGGCTTGCGTATAACCGCTTGCAATGACATATCCTTCCTTAACCAAAACGCACCCTACAGGTGGGTTGGGACGGCACTTGGGCAAAGCCTTTTTAGAGACCTCTAGTGCCTCCCTCATCCATTTCTTATTCATCATTATCAACAAAATGTAAAAAGTGATTAGCCAAATACACCCATTATCAAATCAAATCTGCAGTGATAACCTGAACGCACTATCTTGGTTGATAGCGCGGTTATCCTCTAGCGCCGCAGAATGCCAATATCACTGAGTCCATCACAACGGAGCACACAAATATGTCATCGATTCAAACTCAATCTTTCGAGCCTAGCGATATGACAGGCAAAACGGTTTTGATTACGGGCGCGACAGATGGTATTGGCCGCATCACTGCGACCAAACTCGCTGAACTCGGTGCGACCGTGCTCCTACATGGCAGAAACCCCGCCAAAATTGATGCGGCAATCCAAGAGATCAAAGCAACAACAGGTAATGAGCACATCATAGGTTATCAAGCCGACTTTGCGGACCTCAATCAAGTGAAGCAGCTCGCCACCGCCGTGCAGAACGACTATTCCCGTGTCGATGTGTTAATCAACAATGCAGGTTTAGGGCCAGGAGACGAGCAAAGTCAGCTGACGACAAATAAAAGCATTCACGGTTATGAAATGATTTTTCAAGTCAATTATCTCGCTATCGCCATGTTAACACTTGCGCTGCTACCGGCGATAAAGCGGGCTCATGGCCGCATTGTGAATGTCGCCTCCGCGGCACAAGCGCCACTCGACTTCGACAACCTGATGCTGCAGGGCGGCTTTCCTGCCTATGCGCATAGCAAGCTTGCTGTCATCATGTTTAGTTTTGCGCTCTCTAAGCAACTCGAGGACGAGCAGGTTAACATCAATGCCTTAGACCCTGGATCTTACCTCAACACAAACATTGTCAAAGAGACATATGGCGGATCATCACGCAGTCCTGAAATCGGTGCATTGGCACAACTCCAGCTTGCGACAGGAAAAAATACCGCAGATATCACCGGCCGTTATTACTCCGAAATGAACGAAGCACGTGCCCATGCTCAAGCGTATGATAGTGCAGCACAAACTCAGCTACTGGCAAAAACGGAGCAATGGCTCTCAGCCCTGTAAACCTACATTGCCTCACCTTTCCTCTTTACGGGTGGGGCGTTTCCCAATAAGGCGGAGAAGCAAAGCGCGCTGTATAAAAGTCGATAAACGCTCTCACTTTCGGTGCCAAAAGTCGCGAACTAGGATACACCGCCCAAATCGCCGAGTCAGACTTTAACGGGTAATCATCAAGTACTTGCACCAACTCCCCCTTCTCGATCTGTTGATACACACTCCAGATCGAGTTAATTGAAAGCCCCAGCCCATCGACCGTTGCATTACGCATCGCTTCGCCACTATCTGTCCGAAAAACGCCACCTGTTTTTACACTTGTCACGCGCCCGTCCTGTTCAAAATACCAAGTCTCTAAACCCACCAAATTCACACATTGATGGTGATAAAGGTCACCGGGCACGTTAGGAACACCGTGCTTCTTTAGATAATCAGGAGACGCACAGACGATGCGCCTGTCCGTCGCCAACTTTCGGGCGATAAGTGTCGAGTCTTTCAGCTCGGCAACACGAATGGCGATATCAAAACCGCCTTCGACCATATCCACGATCGTATCTGAAAACCGAAAGTCGACGCTCAAGTCAGGATACATCGCTAAAAACGACGTTAACGCGGGCAACATGTGCATTTGACCAAAAGAAGCAGGTGCAGTTATGCGCAGTGTACCACTCGGCAGCGCACTGCCCGCTCCCACGGAAGCCCTTGCAGCTTCAATGCTTGCCAGAACCTCTTGCGCATGGGGTAAAAATGCCTGTCCCTCTTCCGTCAACGCGACTTTTCGCGTAGTGCGATGGACTAACCTTACCCCTAACCCGTCTTCTAACTTATTAATATGCGCACTTGCAACCGCAGGGGAAAGCCCGATCTCTCCCCCCGCTTGACTGATGTTGTGGGTTACCGCAACGCGTACGAACAACCTCAAGTGTTCAATATTCATACCGTTAATCGCCTCCAATTATCAACCAAATCTATAAAGTGATTATCTATATTTGGCAATTATCATTGCTGAACTTTAAAAATACAATGTCACCACATTCAAGAAAGACAGCGTCTCCCCTTACTGACTTAAGAGGCAAGTACAATGAAAGCAATGATCATCCGAGAATTTGGTGGCCCAGAGCGCTTTGAAGCCGCAGACATTCCAGCACCAGCGGTCAAAGCGGGTCATGTCGTAGTGAAAGTGGCAGCTAGCAGTGTTAACACCGTCGACACAATGATTCGCGAAATGGGTAAAGCGCTCCCTCTTTCTCCGGATTTACCTGCCGTGCTCGGCATGGACTTTGCTGGCACGATCACCGAAATCGGTGAGGGTGTCACGCATTTTCAGGTGGGTGATGAAGTGTATGGTTGTGCAGGTGGTCTCGGTGAACTTCAAGGCTCACTAGCAGAATATATGCTCGCAGATGCTCGCTTAATCGCACGTAAACCGAAAAACCTCACCATGCGTGAAGCCGCTGCGTTGCCGCTTGTTGGGATTACGGCATACGAAGGTTTAACTCGGGCTGGTGTTAAAGCTGGTCAAACCGTACTAGTTCACGGTGGCGCTGGTGGTGTTGGCCATGTCGCGTTACAGCTTGCGAAACACTTTGGTGCGATCGCCTCCGCCACTGCCAGCAATGACGCCCATCTTCATCTCGTGGAATCCTTGGGGGCTTCAGGCATTAATTATCATAATGAAAGCGTCGAAGAATACGTCTCTAAACATACTCAAGGTGCGGGCTTCGATGTCGTTTTTGATTCGGTGGGTGGCGCCAACATGGCGAACTCCTTTGAAGCAGCAGCATTGAACGGTCAAGTCGCCTCAACAGTTGCAATGGTCGACCTAGATCTTTCGTTAGCTCACTTCAAAGGACTTTCTCTGCATGTTGTCTTTATGCTTATTCCGATGATTCACAATCATGGCCGCCAAGCCCATCACGACATATTATCTACGTTGACGGACATTGCAGAGCAAGGGCACTTAAGACCGATTCTCGATGACACACACTATCACTTAGACGAAGTTGGCAAAGCCCATGCCCGTCTCGCCAGCCGCAAAGCGACTGGCAAGGTGGTCGTGGATCACACCTAATTCATCCCATCAAACAAAAACCGCCTTCATGGCTAACACCAATCAGTTAAGCCACTGATCAGTTGAATGATCCTACGGTTGAGTGAAAATACCCTCAGACATTAAGTTTGGGGGTATTTTTATGTTGGCACATTGGCTTATTGATGTTGATGATTTCGCTTCACCTGACTCACTCTCTTTATTTCAGAAAGAGCTGCCGCTTGAGTGGATTCAACAAGCACTCGATGACACCAACAAAGCAAGCTTACGGCGACGGAAGTTACCTGCTGAGCTTGTGGTCTGGCTGGTTGTAGGTATTGGTTTATACCGTGATAGACCGATTACCGATGTACTTGATAAATTAGACCTTAAGCTTTCTAACTCTCTAGGTGAATCCATTGCTCCAAGTGCGATCCCCCAAGCAAGAAAACGGTTAACAGCTAAACCTCTCGAAGCCCTATTTTCATTAACAGCACAGCATTGGACGCAAACAGAGGACAGTGATGATACATGGTTTGGATTAAGGCTTTTCTCTGTTGATGGAACACAATTTAGAACCCATGATACCCCTGCTCTTGCAGAGCATTTTCAATATGTTAAACACGGTAAAACGCGCCATACTGAATACCCAGTTGTAAGGTTATGTGCGCTTTGCTCCCTTCGAAGTCGCCTAATCCATAACGTCGCTTTTGGCCCTAGCTACAACGGTGAAGAAAGCTACGCTAAGCAACTCATTTCCTCTGCAACAGCCAACTCTCTGACTATTTTCGACCGATGTTATTTAGGTGCGGAGCTAATGATTAACTGGCAAAACCAACATGGTTCTAGCCACTGGATGACCCCTATTAAATCCAATACAAAGTACACAGTCATCGAGCAGTTAGATGAAGACGGCCGTGACTTGATCGTTGAAATGAATGTTTCGCAACAAGCTCGTAAAAAAGCTCCTCACCTACCTGAAAAATGGCAAGCAAGGCTTGCGCTTTATCCAGAAAAAGAACAACCCAACCATATAAAAGGGGTCTTGTCGTCCCTAACAGACAAAAAATATGCTCTGCAAGATTTACTTAATGTTTACTTCGAACGATGGGAAATTGAAAATAGTTACGGAGAGATAAAACACGATATGCTTGAGGACGAACTTCTGCTTCGAAGTCAGTCTGTCGAAGGTGTTGAGCAGGAGATCTGGGGTATCTTAATTGCCTACAATCTAGTTCGGTTGGAAATAAGTCGGATAGCAAAAGAAGCTAACGTATCGCCTTTACGGATCAGTTTTATGATGGCGCTAAGGGACATTCAGGATGAACTAATGTGGTGTGCAATCGCATCGCCTGGCTCAATACCCAAGAAGCTGAGGGCAATGCGAGAGAGAGTTAAACGCTATATTTTACCAGAACGAAAAAAACGGCCCAAATCGAGGACCGTTCGTATCAGTAAAACTCGCTATATGGTTCGCTCCAAACATCTTAATTGATAGGAGTTAGCCTTCATGGCGGTTTTCTAACGCGATTGTCGAATCAGCAAGCCTATTCACTGATACTCAAAGGAATAACATCTTCATAACGAGTTGAATGAGGATTCAATGGTTCGCCGACGTAGATAAGCACGTCCCTCGCTCCCGCTCCAAACGCCAGCTCGCGAAGAACACGCACCTCGACATGTGTGAGTCCCCCCTCTAACTTTTCTCGCTGATGCATGATAATACGGGGGGCGACACGCTGTTTGCCGTTATGTATTTCGAATACCGCATGTTGAAGCAGTTTTTCGGCAAGATAGAAGTCACGTACGAAAGATCGTGGATGATCGAAAGGGTTTTCACTGCGCACACCTTCTCCTGTCATACCGACAGCCTCCGCGCCACACGCTTTCACAAAAGGCTGCCCTTTCCGCGTTTCGATAGCAATATGGGGAATCATCGAAAACTGGCTATCATCCGACAATGAAAAAACACGAACCTGTGATTCTGTTAACTCAATCAATAAATCTAACGAGCGCCATCGTTTCAGTAAGCCAAACACCATTTTCTCCCTCAAAAAACAATCAGCATATACTCAAACCACCTCAAGATGCTTGTTCAGCGAGAGTTTCTAGGCTTGTCAACAAGACACTGTTTTGAAGATCTAGTGGACTAAATCAAAAAACAGTAACGACGGTGGCGAGCCTAAAAAACTCGCCCTTCGGGAAGCGACTAGCGCGCCGATTTCTGCGTTAAAGGTGTTTGAAAGGGGGAAGCCATTCCTTCACACCTTTGCCTTGAACTCGACGCGCTAGGCCGCTTCTGAATCCTGCATCTTGAGGTGGTTTGAGTATACGCATCATCAATTGCACGCTCTGTATGAAATTGTTAAACCTCACCGCCCCGCGAGTTCATAGCGTAATTTTAGTTCAAGCGTCATTGCTGAGCGGCTCACAAACGACTAGAACACCACCTCACCCAAATTGTTCATTTGTCGCAATACCCAACGGGAACGTTGCTGAACATACTGACTCATCGGCACAGGTTTAATGCGATAGGGATTCGGCAACACAACTGCAAGTTGTGCCGCTTGTTGGCGTGACAGCTGCTCGGCGCTTATTGCAAAATAGTTTTGACTCGCCGCCTCGATACCATAAAGGCCCGGTCCGAACTCAATCACGTTCAAATACACTTCCATGATCCGTGATTTACCCCAAATCCATTCAAGCAACAACGCAAGATACAACTCGTAGGCCTTTCTGAGGTAAGTTTGGCTCGGAAAAAGAAAAACATTTTTTGCCGTTTGCTGCGTAATCGTACTTGCACCTCGGGCGCCTTTTCCGTCTAAGGCTTCACGTATCACCGTCTGCAACGCATCAACATCGACACCACGGTGCTGCGCAAAACGCTGATCTTCTGAAGCAATGACCGCCTGAGGCATATGAGGAGAGATAGCGCTCAATGAGACCCACTCATGAACAGTTTGAGAGGGGAAACCCTCAGGTGGGAAGAGCGCACGATGTATCTTCCACCCCCAAATTGGTGGATCGACAAATTTAAAGAGAACCACCAACACAATGGGGGCCAAGAGAAAAAAGGCAGCAGTGTAAAACAGCCACTTTCGCAGTGAGCGAAACAAGGATTTCACCTTGCTTGATATCATCGTGCCTCCTGTCTGCTATGTGTCTCAGTGTGTTGATGTCTGTGTTGAAGGGATTGATTCCTGCCGGGTGAAAACCAGCACAGCCGCCCCCACAAGAATGACCATGTCCGCGACATTAAACACCCCAGTACGGACGGAACCCAACCCTAGGTTCAAGAAATCTATCACCGCCCCATTGTTGACCACTCTGTCATAAAAATTGCTTATCCCGCCTGCAAATAATAAAGACAGGCCAATCAATGTGTTTTGAGGAATCTTCCGATTTGCGAGAGAGTACACAGCCATTGCCAATAACATCATGCCGATGGCTACCACAAATAAACCATAGCGCTGCGTAGGCGGTAGCCCATTCCCTAAACCCAAAAATGCGCCAGTATTCTCGGCATATCCAAGGCGAAACAGATCAGAGAAATAGGAAAAAGCATGGTCTCGAGTTAAGTAGGTGGCTGCGAGGTGTTTTGTTAACTGGTCGATACCAATAAACACGACGCTAATTATTGAAAAGATCTTCAATCGGATACGAAAGCTCATCATCATTCCTTGAATAACTACAGATGCAACCTCCTAGTGTTGATGATTTTGCCTACAAATAGCAAGCCACGAATAAAAAGAGCCATTTGCTGAATGATACATATACTCAAGCCGCCTCTAGATACTTGTTCAGCGAGAACTTCTAGGCTTGTCAACAAGGCTCTGTTTTGAAAGAGGGCTAAATCAAAAAACGGTAACGACGGTAGCAAGCCTAGAAGACTCGGCATAGAGGGATTTAAAATCCCGGACAGCAAATACACAAAGCAAAAACGCCCACTAATTTCTCAGCGAGCGCTTCTAAAAATGTGGCGGAGCCAGACTCGGCATAGGGGGATTTAAAATCCCGGACAGCAAATACACAAAGCAAAAACGCCCGCTGATTTCTCAGCGGGCGCTTCTAAAAATGTGGCGGAGCCAGACTAGGCATAGGGGGATTTAAAAATCCCGGACAGCAAATACACAAAGCAAAAACGCCCACTGATTTCTCAGCGGGCGCTTCTAAAAATGTGGCGGAGCCAGACTAGGCATAGGGGGATTTAAAAATCCCGGACAGCAAATACACAAAGCAAAAACGCCCACTGATTTCTCAGCGGGCGTTTTCTATATGTGGCGGAGAGATAGGGATTTGAACCCTAGATACGCTATTAACGTATGCCGGTTTTCAAGACCGGTGCTTTCAACCACTCAGCCATCTCTCCGTTGTTGGTGCGCATAATATAGAGCTGCGCCGAAGCTGTAAACCCTTTTTTTGTAGGGTTTATACTGTTTGCTGACAAAGGCATCAAGATGGCCGCGATTCAAACAACGCTTGTCTAGCATATGATCACCTCAGCGTGATCATCGCTACTTTTCATTTCTTCACAAACAGAAAAGCCGCACTAGTGTGCGGCTTGATTAAACGCTAAGTCTCAGTTGCCGATCCACTCATTACGTTGAGTTTGCCGTTGTCTAGCCCGCATATTGCGTGGCTGCACTCTATATCGGATCAGCTATTTCCATTTTTCTGTGTAGCACCAAATTGTTAAGGTAACTCACCCTGAGCCGCACGATTAACGCTATGAAACGCTTAACCTCCGTAAGCCGAGATGAACTTTAAGGCTCATTTAAGTTACAATTTAATCATGAGCCCAAATTGGCGATTTGGCAAACTTTTATGGCTGTTTTTCAGTCAGCTTCACAAATTATCTCGCTACTTTTATCAGGTTTATCAATATAATTCATTAGAATTCAGTCCATTACAGATGAATAACACTTTGCTTGCTCATTTACTGCAACTCATCCGGCGCGTCCCCACAGCGCAGGCCGCTCTCGCATTAGGCACCATGGGTGTTGGCCTAGCTTGGTCACTGTTTGTGCCTCAATACGCGAGCTTTCTACGTCCCTTCTTCACCACACTTGGGGCATGCTTTCTATTTCCTGTTCTCCTGAAGTATATCATTACCCCATCGCTTATCTGGCGGGACTTACAACACCCGCTATACGGTAGCTTGATGGCTCCCATTACGATGTCATTGTTGGTTCTTTCCGATTACCTCTCTGGCTATTACGGTACACAGGCACGCTTTCTCTGGTATCCGGCAATGACGCTGCACTTTAGCTTTATGGCCGTGTTTTTCTTTCATCAATTTCGGCATTTCAAGCTCACCAATATTGTGCCCAGTTGGTTTCTATATCCCGTCGGCGCAATCAGTGGCACCCTCGCAGGCCCCCAGCTGGGATACACCGAATTTGCATTAACCATGGCGCATATCTGCATCGCTCTCTATTTCATCATTTTACCCGTGATGTTATATCGACTTATTTTCGCTCCACGCTTACCTAAAGCCGCTCGTCCAACGCTTGCCATCATGGCAGCACCTATCAACTTAACGTTAGCGGCATATATGCAGAACTTTGCCGACCCAGATCCCATTCTTACGGGTGCACTTGCAGGGTTAAGCTACACCATGACGTTCTTTATCTATCTCTGCTACCCCTACTTGCTGAAACAGCCCTTTCACCCTTCAATCGCAGCAATTACGTTTCCGAGTGTTATCGGTTCAGTCGCCACAGAACGCACCATGCGTTGGCTTGCCACTGACTATCCACATTGGAACTGGTTAAGCTGGATGGGGCAATTTGAAGTTTTGTTTGCGAGTGCCATGGTGTTATGGGTCTTTGCAGGCTACAGCCGCTACTATTGGGCGCGGATTGACCTGATATTCCTTCGCAATCGCTAGTACTGAAAAGGCCAAAAGGCTCACCTCAATGGTGAGCCTTTTTTCATTCACGACCTATTTTTTGGCCAATGGCCAGAAACGACAAAACGAGGAAAGGTATAAAGCTGTTCGAGCAAAACCCGCACAACCGCATTCCCTAAACCGGTAAATGCTTCAGGAGGGTTCACCTCTTGTTTGTGCCCAATACCTTGCATGGCTATCGCTGATATCATCGCCGCGCCAGCCAGTACAAGCGAAGAATGATCTTGGTCGATAATAAAATAGATACCACTATAAAAACCGACATTAAAGCAAGGGACCGTAAGAAGATGAATCCAGAAATTTCCCTTGTGGGCATGAAACCGAGCATACCCTTCTCGTTGATGTGTGACTAAGGCTCGGATCGACATATTCTCCCTCACTCAACATTGCCAATTCACTCAGCTGGCATCCTAACGAGCGCTTAACGTTACCGCATTATCATTTGGTAACTAGGGCCTGCTTTTTAATCCGGCTTAGTGACTGAGGGGTGATACCAAGATAGGCCGCCACATAATGCTCGGGAATCTGCTGCAGCGACTTCGGCATCCCTTTCAGCATTTGCGCATAACGTTCCGCCGCCGTGAGAGTTAAAAGGGATAACGCCCGCTGTTGCGTAATACAATAAGCTTCTTCAGCCACCTTGCGGCCAAACCTTCCCCACTCAACCTGAGACTCATACAGCGACAGTACCTTTTCATACGGGATGGCGATGACAACCAAATCCGTCAAGGCTTCAAAATAGAGTTGCGAGGGCGATTGCTGCAGGACGCTGACAAAATCAGTCAAAAAGAGGTTCTTTAACGTCGCCTGCGGTTCGTAAAAATTGAATGACACCGTATACTCTCGGCCATTCGCATCAATGACAAATGAACGAGCGACACCTTCACAGAGAAACATTACTTGCGCGCATACCTCACCGGGGTTGCCAAGCTGCGTACCAGAAGCCACCCGTTTTTCCGTAAGATACGGACGTATTTGCTGCCAAGAATCGTCAGAAATAGGGGCGACTGACTGCATCACCGTTTTAAGTCGCAGATCGTTCGAGTTTGGCATCATACCCCCAATAATTTCCTCTGATAATATAATTGTAAATAACTACAAACTAAAAATCTATTTTTTAACAGCCGTCTTAAAAATAACCCTTTTAAAAGACGTGTTAATTTCTGCCCCTTAACTGCATTCTTGTAAAAGTAAACATGTCCAACTGGACATTTATAAAGACTAATCCATCACTAAAACAAACAACTAAACCCCATCCAACCCAAGAATAAAGTGTTTATATATCATATAGATATAAAGATACTGTCCAAATGGGCAATGTAACGATCAAATTTACCAATTACAGAATTTTTGATGCAATATCTTGTCTTGAAACATTTAATACACCTTTAATAAATAACCGCTTTTCTTAATAAATTTCCTCTTTATATTACGCAAACTTCTTCAATCATGTTTAAAGGATTAAGTTATGACGATGTCAATTAAAGGCAATGGTAAGCCAATTATATTTCTCCCCGGTTTATTTGCAGGCGGCTGGATCTGGGATGATGTCAGTTGCCATCTCGCCAAAATAGGGTATTCCACCATCACATTTGATCAACCTATTCCTGACGCATTCAAAGGCGATATTGATTATGCGATCAAAATGCTAGAAGAAGCGGCGGCTCTCTGTGAGCAGAAACCCATAATCGCAGGTAACTCGATGGGAGCACTGATCTCTCTCGAGTTTGCTCGCCGCAACCCACAGGCGATTGAAAGTATTATCATGAGTGGTGCGCCTGGCCTCGAAGAATTAGAAACTGGAGTATCATTGGCGGAAGTACGCACAGGCGAACTAAAATACGCGCAGATTTTAGCTGACCGAGTCTTCTTCGATAAATCAAAGGTTCCTGTACGTGGCGTTGAGCAGATCGCCAATCTATTTAGTGATCGTCGTATTTTTGTCAACATTGCGCGATGGTTGGCGTTCAGTCGCGAGTACGACGTGCATGGCGCTTTCGATCAAGTGTCATTGCCAGTCAAATTCATATGGGGTGATCATGATTTGATCACGCCTATCGAGGCATGGTTAAAGATTTTTGAATCTCACGACAACGTCGAACTCAACATTGTTGAAAATAGCGGTCACAGCCCAATGTTAGAACGTCCCGAAATCTTTGCGCATTACATCAGTGATGTTATTCACCAAGAAGAAGAAGCGCTAGTCGCCTGTTAACAGCCCCCCCAATAATGCCACTTTAAAGGCCTTAACGTGGCACTCGCACCCTTGGGCGTTCCACCAAGGGTGCATTTTCCCAGAACGCAAAAAGGCGGACCTCGCGGCCCGCCTCTTCGCAGTTCAAATCATCGTGCGCTTTTTATAGCAGAGCGACAGACTGCTGAGCGATAACAAACTCTTCGTTGGTTGGGATCACCATGGCAACCGCACCGAGAACGTCGGACTTCGCAATCACACCCGCAGCACCAAAGCGAGCCGCCTCGTTACCTTGTACATCTTCAACAAAACCAAGCAGTTTTAAGTTGTTAAGGATTTCGCGACGAATTGGCAATGAATTTTCGCCAATACCACCAGTAAAGATAATCGCATCAAGGCGACTCAGTGGGATCATGTAAGAGCCGATGTACTTAGCCACACGGTAAGTAAAGACTTCAAACGCCAACTTAGCGCCTTCATGGCCATTTTCCATCGCTTCGAGGATGCCACGCGCGTCGGATGTTAGACCCGATACACCAAGGAAACCTGACTTCTTGTTTAAGGTGTCAAAGACTTTTTCTTGGCTCCAGCCTTTTTTCATTAAGAACTCAATGATACCCGGGTCAAGATCACCTGAGCGCGTCCCCATCATCAAACCAGCCAATGGAGTAAAGCCCATTGAAGTATCGACAGATTCACCGTTTGAGATAGCACAAACTGACGCACCATTGCCAAGGTGTACTGAGATGAAGCTCGCTTCTTCTACGGGCTTATCTAGCATCTTTGCCGCTTCACGGCTCACAAAGTAGTGACTCGTGCCGTGGAAACCGTAGCGACGAATACCGTACTCTTCATAAAGCTCACGTGAAATCGCACCCGTGTAGGCTTTAGGCGGCATGGTTTGGTGGAAAGCAGTATCAAACACAGCGAATTGAGGCAAAGCAGGGAACGCCGCCATTGCTGCACGAATACCTTTCGCGCCCGCTGGATTGTGTAGTGGGGCTAGATCGGCAAGTTTGTCGATTTCAGCCAGCACTTCGTCATCAATGCGCACTGTCGAGGTAAATTTCTCACCACCGTGCACGGCACGGTGGCCGACCGCAACCAGTTGCTCAGAAAAACCTAAATCATCCACCAGCTTCACAATGCGATTAATCGCATGTTGATGGTGGTTATCTTCTGCAGTAATGGCTTCTTCTGATTTCTGTCCATCAAATTTCCAGCCAATCACAGCCTCAGGCAGACCAAAGCATTCACCAAGGCCAGACAGCAGTGTGTCACCGTTGACGGAGTCAATCAGTGCAAACTTTAGTGACGAGCTTCCTGAGTTTAATACGAGAACCAGCGAGTTTTTCATGAAAATCCCAAGCGTTGTGTAGAGTTTAAATGAGGTGTGTTGCCTCAAAAATTATTGGAATAGCAAGTGGTGTTTTCGGTGTGTGGAGCAAACCAGAACAACGTTGAATTGCTATGTTCGTTTAGTTTACTCAATTTTTTTGAAATATTAAACCAGCATTTACATTTCGTGACACCTAATTGATATTTTACTGGTTTAGATCAATTTTTTATCGCCAATCGGTCACTAAGCGGACAGTACTCAGTAGATGTCTCTTTTTTGCACTCAACTTTTTTTGTATCGCTAAGCAATTATTCTGACGCTTATATACGCTCATCGCTTCATAATACGCCTGCTCAACGCCTTTTAAGTATCAAGGAAACCAATGCCATTAAGGCCTTCTGGCTTGCTCAACTCCGCCGTGATCCACTTCGCGTTGTCATCCTGTAAGTGGGTAAAAAATGCCTGAACCGTTGCAAAAAAAAAGTTCCTACCTTGCGAGGCATCTGTTCACGCATGCATGCTGAAATGAATCTAAATCGTCAACTAGGGAGGCATATGTCTGAATCAACAATCAAATGCATCATTTTTGATTGCGACGGTACGCTCGTCGACAGCGAACGCCTCTGCCAAGAAGCGTTGGTCGATGTCTTTGCTCGATTTGGTGGTCAACTCTCACTACAGGAGTGCATGGCGCGATTTCAAGGTGGCAAATTGGCTGACATTCTCGCGGAAACCAGAGAACGATGTGGTATCAAGGTCAGCATTGATGTACTCGAGCCACTCTATCGAGAGGAGTGCCGACAACGGTTTGAATCAGAACTCCAACCAATTGCAGGGGTGGCCAAATTACTGGCAGAGCTGCAGGGGCGTGACATCGATATCTGCGTCGCCTCCAATGGGCCAGTAGAGAAGATGGCACATACGCTGGGTCTGACTGGATTGCGTCACTATTTCAATGAGTGTCTCTTCAGCGCTTTCGAAATTCAGTGCTGGAAGCCAGAGCCTGACTTACTCCATTATGCCGCGATGCAAATGGGCTATAGCGTGAATGAATGCCTATTTGTCGATGACACTATTAACGGTATTCAGGCCAGCATCAACGCCGAGATGAAAGCGCTCTATTTCCGTGCCGATCCCGCTAGACCCAATATTGACCATCCGCTTGTCACTACCATAGAGAACATGCCTGCGGTACTTCACCATCTTAATCTGTAAACATAAAAAAACCCTCTGCTGAACAGAGGGTTTAGTACTTAACTGGCGAACACAACGCTACTGAACTTTATCTCTACTTCCCTGCCATTGCGCATCAGCAAAATTGCTCTTCACCATATCTTGGCCGGAAAACTCACTCAACAAGCGATCAAGATTATCGCTGCTTCTCACTGGTTCCTCATCCGGTACCACGGCAGAAAGCAACTCGGTTTCTGGTACGTAATGATCCACATCAGCACTGTAGAGGTTTGACAGCTCCTCGTCGTTAGGAAAGTAACTGTCTCGGTTATACACCCGGTTCAGCATTTCTATCGCGCCAAACATAGGATAAGGCTGCTCTTTCAGCTTGTTGTATACGGTTTTAGCCACTT
Organism: Thaumasiovibrio subtropicus; assembly: GCF_019703835.1. Lineage (NCBI taxonomy): Bacteria > Pseudomonadati > Pseudomonadota > Gammaproteobacteria > Vibrionales > Vibrionaceae > Thaumasiovibrio > Thaumasiovibrio subtropicus. Next base: position 1,878,202 of record NZ_AP023055.1, read on the forward strand.
CTTGTACACGAAGTAAGGTTTCAATACCGACAAATGGCACAACATCGTCACGCTCTTGTCGTGCAGTAGCGTACCCATTGGCACAAGCAATGGAAAACCACGAGTAAGCGACGGCAGCATCATTCGCACACCCGCCTAAATGCAGTTTACCCGCTAAGAACTGAGATTCGACATCTCCCTGCTCGGCGGCACGCTCAATCCAATAGATGGCTTTGCGCTTATCTTTTTCTACCCCGTTACCGGTTTGATAGCAAAACGCGACTCGCTTCTGCGCCGCCATATCTTGATTAATTGCCGCACGCAACCACCACATAAATGACCGCGCAGGATCGCGTTCATTAAACCACTCACCTAAGTAGCGCTGTGATGCCATATAGCCTTTCTCGCCCGCTTGGGTGATGTGCTCAATGGCTTTTTCCATATTAGGCTCAACGCCAGTGCCATTCAGGTAGCAAAGTCCTAAAGCATGGATTTTCTCAATCTCGCCATTGCGCGCACCCACCACCGCTTCCCAGTAGCTGGACTTGGCTCGGCCAAGGGGGTCATCCACATCTTCACGGCACAAACGGATCAACGCGCGCTGGGCTATCTCATTGTTTTTCAATGCCGCCATGGTGTAGTACTTAATGGCATCACGAGCATTAGTGAGTTCACATTCTTTCGCTAACGAGAGCAATGTTGGCACATGGCCAGCCATCGCGCGTTGCTGTCGCTCTTTGCGCTCAGAAATTTTCGCTTGCTCGAGAACAAGTCTGTATTGAGCCTCCCGCTCCTTTTTAATCCTGACTTTTTTTCGTTTTGACTGGCTCAGGTGATTGACGAACCAGATGAAAACGACAAGCGGTATAACGATAAGCGCTATACCAATCAGTGCATTTGTCATTCTTCAACCTAATTGGCTTTAAACCAATAACTTGCGTTCAGATAATCTTCTACAGCGACCAAAGTGTGTCGCAGTTAATAAACATTTTATCATTTTTAAGACAATTCCGCATGATTCAGTTACATCCAGCAACACTTATGATGACTTTTTATCGCTCAAAAAATAACCATTGAATTCAAAACAATGAAACAAAGTTGTGGATCATTACGGCATTTATTGTTAAAAACACACTAAATATATGCTTTTCCCCTTACATATAGCAAATACACAACAGGAAATATTATGAGCAAAGATAACTCATTGATGAGTAAAATACTTTCTGGAAGTCTAGTTCTCCAGATACTTATCGGTATCGTGGCTGGTATCGCACTTGCGACCCTTTCACCTGCTACAGGCCAGTCTGTTGGCATGTTGGGCGGCCTCTTTGTTGGGGCATTAAAGGCCGTCGCACCGATTCTTGTTTTTGTCTTGGTGTCAGCCTCAATAGCTAACCAAAAGCAAGGCCAACACTCAAACATGAAGCCGATTATCGGCCTATATCTATTCGGTACCCTGACCGCTGCACTCACCGCTGTGACCTTGAGCTTCCTTTTCCCTACCACTTTAACCTTGGTCACTAACGAAGCCAGTGCAAATCCACCAGAGGGTATCGCAGAAGTCCTGAGCACCCTCTTGTTCAAGATGGTTGATAACCCAATCAATGCCTTAATGAGCGCCAACTTTATTGGTATTTTGGTTTGGGCCATTGCATTGGGCCTTGCTCTCCACAAAGCAAGCGATGCAACGAAGAACGTTTTGAGTGACATCTCGAATGGTGTTTCAGCAGTGGTTAAATATGTCATCCGCTTTGCACCTCTGGGTATCTTTGGCCTTGTGGCAAACACTATCGCCGAAACGGGCTTCAGCGCCCTTGCAGGATACTCTCAACTGCTTGCGGTACTGCTTGGTGCTATGCTCATCATTGCCCTTGTCGTTAACCCTGCCATTGTGTTCTTCATGACGAAGGAAAACCCTTACCCACTGGTACTAAGCTGCCTACGTGAAAGTGGCGTTACCGCCTTCTTCACACGCAGTTCAGCGGCAAACATTCCGGTCAACATGAATCTGTGTAAAAAACTCGACCTTGATGAAGACACATACTCGGTTTCAATCCCGCTAGGTGCGACCATCAATATGGCGGGTGCGGCGATTACTATCACGGTACTGACACTCGCGGCTGTACATACTTTAGGGGTTAATGTCGATCTACCGACTGCGGTATTGCTCAGCGTCGTTGCCGCGGTGTCAGCATGTGGTGCTTCTGGCGTAGCGGGTGGATCTCTACTCCTCATCCCGCTGGCTTGTAGCCTGTTTGGTATCTCTAACGATGTTGCGATGCAGGTTGTCGCTGTTGGCTTTATTATTGGTGTTGTACAAGACTCAGCAGAGACCGCGTTAAACAGCTCGACGGATGTCGTCTTCACAGCAGCGGCAAGCAAACGCAAGCAAGCTGCCGCAGCACTCGCAGCACAAAGTTAGAAAGCACAATACATACTTTGCTAAGCATGGCCACCTTCGGGTGGCCTTTTTTGTGCTTGTCTGCGCGTATTTTTTGATTTAGCCCACTCGATCCTCAAAGCAGTGCCTCGATGGCAAACCTAGACACTCTCGCTGAACAAGCACCTTGAGGTGGCTTGAGTATATGCTGCATTAAAATGAACTCTAATTCAGTACATTCATGTATGTATGATTAAGATCACATTCGTTCAATTTATGTTCAGTTCAGATGGGTATTATGAACCCATCAAAGAGAGGTGAGGCAAAAGCAGAACGCAAATGCCAATCATCCTTAAGCGAGAAAGCTCGCACTACCCACAACGGTTTAGTCGGAGAATTGAATATGAAAAAAGTCATCACAACGACCATCATGGCTCTTGGTCTTTTCGCAGCAAGCGCACAAGCAAGCTTTACGCTAGAAGAAACCCAGATGTTTGCGGGTTCTGATAACTTCCATGCGCAAGTACAAAACCACCGTGCTCTACAAGGTGAAAACTTAGCGGGAACAGAAGCCGTTAGCTTATACAGTGCCGAAGAAGTGCGCGAGTTCGCTACCTCAGGTGACTTTCACCAACGAGTACAAGCACAACGCCTTCAACATGGTGAAGTGTCAGAAGGGACATTTGCCGGCGCGCTAAGCCTAGAAGAAACCCGCCAGTGTGGCACTGCAAGTGATGTCCGCTTATGTGTCGGTAAACTTGCCAGCTAACCCTTGCGTTCCGCAACATAGCTTGTCTATCTGCTAAGCGAATTTACACTGTAAACGAATCGCAGACAGATAAAAAAAGCGGACACAAAGTCCGCTTTCTATCTCTCTGCTATTACGACTAGTCGAGCGTTTCAAGTTTGGTTTCAAACTTATCGTAAAGGTATTCAACCTCTTGATCAGGTTTTGCTAGCAAACTTACACCCACCGTCGCGATCGTCGCAAAGATAAAGCCCGGCACAATTTCATACACATCGAACAAGCCGCCGGTTTGCTGCTTCCACCACACAACGGTAAGGCCACCCACAACAATACCCGCTGCGGCACCAAACTTACTCATACCACGCCAATAAAGGCTGAGAATAACCACAGGACCGAATGCCGCCCCGAAGCCTGCCCACGCATAAGAGACAAGACCAAGTACCGTGCTATCTGGATTAAATGCCAGTACCAATGCAATGATAGACACACCAACGACACCCAAACGCCCCACCATGACAACTTCACTGTTGGTTGCATTAGGGCGAAGTAACGGCTTGAACAAGTCTTCCGCCAGTGCCGAAGATGACACCAACAATTGAGAATCCGCAGTACTCATAATCGCAGCAAGGATGGCGGCAAGTAAAATACCCGCAATCACAGGGTGGAACATGGCATCGACCAAGATCATGAAGATACGCTCGCCGTCAGCCAGCTCCAGTCCCGGTTGATTTGTCACGTAAAGCAGGCCAACGAGACCAACGAGCATTGCTCCCGCCATGGATAATCCAGACCAAACAACGGCAATACGACGTGCCGTCGTTAACTCACGATTCGTACGTGACGCCTTAAAACGCGCGAGAATATGGGGCTGTCCGAAGTAACCTAAACCCCATGCGACCAATGAGATGATGGCAATAGCCGTTAATGGCTTACCTTCGTTGTCGTTGAATATCGTCAACAACTCTGGGTTTATCGCCGCGAGATCACTCTCAAGCTGACCGAAGCCGCCATTCATTGCTGCGATCGGCACAATCAACAGTGCCGCAGCCATCAATAAACCTTGCACCAAATCGGTCCATGCCACTGCGAGGAATCCACCAAACAAGGTGTAAGACACCACGCATACGGTGCCAATAATGACGGCGGTTTGATAATTTAGACCAAAAACCGTCTCAAATAACTTACCACCCGCGACCAAGCCTGAGCTGGTATAGAAAAGGAAGAACAAAAGAATGAAGATAGCGGAAATGATCTGTAGGAGTTTACCTTGATCATTGAAGCGTCGAGAAAGGTATTCAGGCAAGGTGATCGCGTCATCAGCAACGATGCTGTAAGTGCGTAGACGTTTCGCACTGACTAACCAGTTTAGCCAAGTACCCACCAATAACCCCCCGCCCAGCCAAATAGCTTCATAGCCAGAGGCAAAAGCATAGCCTGGCAAGCCAAGCAATAGCCATCCTGACATATCAGAGGCCCCAGCAGACAAAGCGGCAGGCCAAGGTCCTAGAGAACGTCCGCCAAGAAAGTAGTCACTACTATTGCTCGTTTGACGATACGCGACATAACCAATCACCAACATCATTACTAAGTAAGCAAGAAACGTTGCTGATATCGCAAAGTTTGTTTCAATCATAATTATCCTTATGTTGTGTTTCTGTCCGTCTTAATTAAAAACAAAGAGGTGCTCTTTCGGTGACACCTCTTTACTTCATTGATTGTTATTTAGTCTATTTTCAATCAATCATTTAACGCAAGTAGACTCGCATTCCCTCCGATGGCGGTCACGTTGTTGGTACGCGTGCGCTCATGCACCCACTGTAATGCGGTCATAGGATCGATGACGGCGGTATCTTGACCATGACTCGCAATAACAGGCACGATGGCGCCCGACAGCGCAGCAATACTGCGTTGCCATGTTTGTTGATGCGCCATGTCTCCAACAGCAATCACCCCCGCATGTTCGGCACCGATACGCGCATCCGGCACAGAAACCAAAGTGCCTTCCGGCAACTGAAAGCCCAGCGCCAAAAGCTCTCCTGCTAGATGCTCATTCACAGAACTGTCCAACTGAATACGGTTGCCCGCCAATAGCGCTCGTCCAATCAATGCGCGCAATGCCTGCGTTTCTGCTTCCCCTGTGGTTTGCGAAGCGATAAACACTCCACGAGGGACGAGATAAAGCTCATTGGCTTCCCCTGTCGGCCCCACCAATAATTCAGGCTCCATCATTCGCGTCAATGCCTGTTCGCAATCTTGTTGCAACAACGCCAGCAAACCATGTTGTTCAGCCCAGCTTGATAGTGCACTCAAGCGTGCTTCAAGGTGCCATTGAGACCAAAGTGCATTTTCCATTATTCGCCTCCTAGAACGGCATCAACAAACTGCGTCAAATAGTGTGGGCCACCTGCTTTAGGGCCAGTGCCGGACAAACCATGTCCGCCAAACGGCTGGACGCCAACCACGGCACCGACCTGATCGCGGTTGATATAGCAGTTACCGACGTGGGTTTTCTCTTCAATGGTTTGATAGGTACGCTCGTTACGGCTATGCACACCTAACGTCAAACCGTACCCCGTCTGATTGATGCCACCAATCACCTCTTCAAGTTGCTGCGCATCGAAGCTGATCACATGCAAAATAGGACCGAACTTTTCCTCAGATAACTGCTGAATAGCATCAAGAGAAATCATGGTTGGCGCAACAAAGTCCCCCCCATCACACTCAGGAGACAAAACAGATTGGTAAAGCACCTTGTCTTTGTGTTCGGTGATATGCGCTTGCAAGCGCTGCTTTGCAGTATCATCTATCACAGGACCGACATCCGTCACCAAGTGATTTGGGTCACCGATTTGTAGCTCTGCCATGGCGCCTTTAATTAAACCCACAATGCGCGGCGCTATTTCTTGCTGCACAAATAACACTCGCAGTGCCGAACAACGTTGTCCTGCCGACGCAAACGCAGAGCGAATCACATCGCGTACCACTTGCTCAGGCAATGCAGTACTGTCTACCACCATGGCATTAAGACCACCGGTCTCTGCGATAAACAGTGCCGGCGCATCACGACGGGCAATTTGTGATTGAATCAACTTCGCAGTCGCTGTTGAGCCTGTGAAGACGACGCCTTTGATACGATCATCGTTAGCGACTAAATCACCTACTACATCGCCACCCCCTAATACCAACTGAATGACATCAGCAGGCACACCCGCGTCAAGCATCAACTCAATACAACGCACAGCAATCAGGCTTGTTTGCGGGGCAGGTTTGGCAACTACCGTGTTACCTGTGACTAATGCCGCCGCAATCTGCCCCAAGAAGATCGCTAACGGAAAGTTCCACGGGCTAATACACAGCACGATACCTTTGGCTTGATAGCGCAAAAGCTGTTCAGCGCCTTCTAAGCCTTTCACGGCTTTTGGGTTAGCCATCAAAGCTTCAGCTTGCGTCGCATAGTAATGGCAGAAATCAACCGCTTCACGGATCTCATCAACGCTGTCTTGCATTGTTTTACCCGCTTCACGATGGCAAAGACTGATCAACTCACCGTGATGCTGTTCAAGGAGATCGCCAATCTTACGCAAACACGCCGCGCGCTCGCTAACAGGCCGCTCAGACCAAGCGGCAAAGCCAGCCTGTGCAACGTCTACCGCAGAGGCCATCACCGCAGCGGATCCGAAGACAACGTCACCCACTTTTTCAGTACGCAGATAAGGCGCAGTCACAGAGGTTGCATCGCCAGTGGCCGCTTGGCCATTAACGATCGAGGCTCCCTGCCATTGATGCGCTCGGAAAGACTGAATCGCATGAGCAAGCGGCGTGTAATCACTGTGAATTTGAACGTTGAACCCTCGACTGTTCTTACGATTCTCACCAAAGATTGCTGGTGGTAGAACAATGGCTGGGTGGTGTAAGGTTTCGCGCCCTTGTAGCGTATCAACGGGATGCTCAACCAAGGATTCTGCTGGACAACGCGCGTCAACTAAGCGATGTACAAAGGAGCTATTCGCGCCATTTTCCAAGAGGCGACGGACAAGGTAAGGCAGCAAGTCCTTGTGACTACCCACAGGCGCATAAATACGTACCGGTTTACCGTGTGTGGCAGTGACATGTTTATACAGCGCGTCACCCATACCATGCAGTCGCTGGAACTCAAAGCCGGCCGTTTCCGGTGCCATGGTCGCGATCGCAGTCACCGTATGCGCATTGTGGCTGGCAAACTGCGGATAGATACGACCAATGACAGATGCAGAGAACAAGAAACGCGCACACGCTAAGTAAGCAACATCGGTTGACTCCTTGCGGGTATAAACAGGATACCCTTGCAAACCAAGCTGTTGGCAATGCTTAATTTCACTGTCCCAATAAGCCCCTTTTACGAGACGAACAGGAATGATCACACCGGCATCTTCACTCAGTTTGGTTAACCAAGCTAAGACAGACAATGCGCGTTTGGAGTAGGCTTGTACAACGAGACCAAAACCACCCCAACCTTTTAACGCATCACTGAGTAATAGCTTTTCAAACAGCTGCAGTGAAATTTCTAAGCGATCCGCTTCTTCTGCATCCACGGTGATTGCCACGCCACGATCACGGGCGTAAATCAGCAAGGCCAACAATGTTTGATACATTTCCGTCATCACATTGTTGTAGTTACTTGCTTCATAGCGAGGGTAAAGCGCTGATAGCTTGATGGAGACCGACGGCGGATAGTTGCGATCTTGCTGGGTCGCGCCTACCGCATCAATGGCTTTGCGATAGTCGGCTAAATACTTCGCCGCATCATCACGCGTCAAGGCTGCTTCGCCCAACATATCGAAAGAATAACTGTTACCTTGTTTAAAGTTATCCTCACCCTTTTTCATCGCCTCTTCGATGCTGCGTCCCAAAACAAACTGGAACCCCATGATCTGCATCGCTTGCTGCATCGCTTTACGAATAACCGGCTCAGATAGCTTATTAACCATCTTCTTCAGCACATTGCTCGGATTGTCCGGCACGCCGAAGCTGGTCACTTTACCCGTAAGCAGTAAGCCCCACGTTGAGGCGTTAACAAAAACCGACTTAGAGTTTTTTAAATGCGCTTGCCAATCGGCCACACTCAGTTTGTCACGGATAAACGCATCGGCGGTAAACTGATCAGGAATACGCATCAGTGCCTCTGCAAGACACATCAATAACACACCTTCATCGGTGTCGAGACTGTACTCCATTAACAGCGCATCAATCATATGCACCGCATCTTTATCAGCACGGACTTGGTTGATCAACGCCAGTGCCCGCTCTCCGATCAATTGACCTTCTTGATCATCGTTCCGGGCAAAAGGGATCAACTGTGCGATCCATGCAGATTCATCAACGGCATATAATGGAGATATCTTCTCCCACAGTGTTTGACGTGACTGATCTAGCCAGCCATCCACAAAATAATCTTCTGCCTTTATCATGATTTTCCTTATTCCTATCATGCAAACTGGGCGTATGTTATTTCAAAGTTAATGGTCGGGATATATTTTGTAGTGGAATTTGCTCTATTTTTTGCGCATGAGCTCATTTTTCAGTTTTTCAGGTACCACTTCCGTCCGATATAAGCCTAGACGCCACTATCGGAACGATGATCAAGCCCGACAAAATTACGTGCGATGTCATTTCAATTTTGAGTGCATCACGTGAAGAGTGACGGCAAAAACAACCCCAAAAATCTTTTAATAATCAATAATTAAAACATTAGAAACACTTTTATTATCAAAAGTCATGGTCTCATCAATGAGAAATTGCCATGATCATGCATTCATCAATTTATTTGATCATTGTTCCGATAAGCACTTGATCATTGTTCCTTAGGATCCCGTGTGGCCATATTCTTTTCCAATCTCAGCGAAGCACTCCGCATCACCTCCCCTATTTTTCTTATGCTCGTGCTGGGGGTCGTCTTAAAGCGGCTGCAAATCATCAACACAGCCTTCGTTGATACTGGCTCCAAGCTGGTTTTCAACCTGACACTGCCTGCGATGTTGTTTCTCAGCATCATTAATGCTGATTTGAATATCAGTGACCATGCCACTATTTTGGGCTTTGCCGTCGCTGCCAACTTTGCTTGCTGGCTAGTATTGATGTTTATCGCTCGATATTCACCGTACCCCTTCGCCACAACCAGCGTCGTTGTGCAAGGCGCGTTTAGGGCAAACACGGGCATTATTGGTATTGCGCTGATGGCCAATGCCTACGGGGAAGCGGGTATTGCCGCAAGTGCGTTTTATGTCGCGGCAATCACCTTACTCTACAATGTACTCGCCGTGATCAGCCTAACCCCACGAGGATCCCAACAAAACACCGGAACAATGATCAAGACACTGGGCAAAAATCCATTGATCCTCACCATACTTGCGGCCAGTTGTTTAACTATCCTTGATCTTCCGATGCCAGAGGTCGTATTGATCAGTGGTCAGTATTTTGCTGACATGACCCTACCACTCGCTTTACTGTGTACTGGGGCGAGTCTGGACTTTAAACAACTGAGGTCAACACCAACGCCCGCTTTGATCGCCACACTTTCACGCTTGATCATCGTTCCGTTCATCATCGTCACGAGCGCCATTGTGCTTGGTTTCCGTGACGCGGCATTGGGACTTATCTTCTTTATGAGCGCAAGCCCCACTGCGGCGGCGAGTTACATCATGGCCAAAGCAATGAAAGCCGATGATCGCCTCGCTGCCAACATTATCGCTATCACTACCCTCTTCTTTGCATTCACGATCAGTGCTGGCTTGGCATGGCTACGCAGTTGGGGATTTGCGTAGTTCAGTCAAGAGTATTCGAGGGGAAAGAAAGCCCGCTTGCGCGGGCTTCAATTGATGACAAGTTTACGTGGTATCGCTTATGGTCGTCAGCGTGCTCTGGCAAAGCCAAAGGAGGAAGAGCGCGGTAAGGAACGCGAAGTTACTTTCCGGCGAGTTTGGCGTCCTTTTGCCAATACGTGAGTGAGTACGCTTTGGTAATAACCATTCATATTATTACTCCCTGTTATCAATTAAACTGCCAATACCCTAAAAAACACCTACTGCCTCAGGTTTGATTCAGATCAAAAAACAGCGATACCGACTTACTAAGTAATTGATATTTTATTTTCCACTAGAAAATACTTGATTAATGTCACACCAAAAACGCATAATAATGCAAAAAGATAATAAGTTTGAATTTTCGCCAACAATTGGGTACTTACAGGGAAATTAAAACCTAAACCAGCCAATTAATTCAGCAGTGTAATCACTTGAAAAACATCCAACCTACTTTTAAATTGTCAAATTTTCATACTTTGATAGCGAAACCAAGGGCAGTTGCGCACCGATATCATTCATTTTAAGTGACCATAAAACAAAAAACGCGCCTTTATTCAGCGCGTTTTTTAGAACAGAACAGCCCTTCATTTAAGGTGCCAAACGTTCAATCGACCATTGATCTTGCTCTTCGCGAGTGAATAAAAACCGATCATGCAACCGGTGAGCGCCACCTTGCCAGAACTCAATACTCTGCGGCACCACGCGATAGCCGCCCCAAAAGGTCGGTACAGGCACTTCACCCTTCGCAAACTTTTGCTTGAGCTCGAAAAACTTTCCTTCCAATGCAGAACGCGCAGACAATCGAGAACTCTGCTTGCTCGCCCATGCCGCAACTTGGCTCTCTTTCGGGCGTGATGAAAAGTACTTTAAAACGTCCAGCTTGGATAACGGTTCTACAACACCTGTGATATGAACCTGACGCTCAAGCGGATGCCAAGGGAAGTGCAAACTGATGTGTTTGTTTTGCTCTAGGTGCTGCGCCTTACGACTGCCGAGGTTGGTGTAGAACACAAATCCCGCTTCATCGACGTTCTTGAGTAGAACAATGCGTTGATATGGCATACCTGACTCGGATACGGTCGCAACCGTCATCGCGGTGGGATCCGGCAAATTCGCCTCTACCGCCTGTTTCAACCACGTTTCAAACAAGGGTAGTGGCGCATCAGGTAAGTCTTCACGACGCAATCCACCTCGGGTGTAATCACGACGCATATCAGCCAAATCCATTCTTCTTCTCCTCAATCTTGTAGAGCTATGACCAAGCAGTGATTGTGCGCTCTCCGTGCAACAACTGCAAGTCATTGTCATCACAGGAATGTCGGCTTTTTCAAGGTTTTATTGCCTACATTTTGATAACCTACCCATAACAAAGGACATTTCGCAGGATGCGTAGGACTAACTCTCGTGACAATAAAACGATCGCTGACCGGGTTCGCGGTTTTACTTGGCGTATTTATGACAGCGTTAATTGGCATCGTCGCTTATCAGCAAGCGACGAACCACATTGCCAATCGCCTCAATCAAGACATTACCCAACTCAGCGAAACGTTAAGCAATGAGTTAGAACGGTTCAGCCAGCTCCCAGTATTGTTGGCGAGCGATCCTCGCCTGCAACGTTTTCTTACCGCCCCATTTAACCCTTCAAGTACCAATGAGCTGCTCTATAAGTGGCAACAGACGCTTGAAGCCGACGTGATTTACCTTATCGATCATAACGGATTAACGCTCGCTGCCAGTAACAGCCGAGAAGACACCTCTTTTGTTGGTCACAACTTTCAGTTTCGTCCGTACTTTCAACAAGCGATGTCAGATGAACGCGGTCAGTACTTTGCATTAGGTATTCAATCTAACCGTCGAGGCTACTATTTCTCAGCCCCGATTCGACGCCAAGGTGTCGCATTGGGCGTATTAGTGATCAAAGTTGATCTGAGCGCCGTTGAGGAGCTTTGGCGTTATCAAACTTCTGATTACTTGATTGTTGACCAGAACGGGGTGGTGTTTTACAGCTCCAAACCTGAATATCTCTACCATTCATTATTGACGCTCGACGAAACAACAAAACAGTCCATCATTGATTCGCGCCAATATGGCAGGCCGGGCTTGCTACCGTTAACTCAAGCCACGCACCTAGATGCACTGCAAAGCCCATTATTGGCCTTGAGAGATAACGAATCGGGTATCTCCAGACATATCAGTCAGTCTTTCCCGATGCCTCAGATAGGTTGGCAAATATTTGGCGTTTCGCCCGTTACCAATGCTTGGCAAGTTGTCGGTCAAGCCATTGTCATTTTCATGGTGTTTTATCTTCTTATTTGCTTAGCGGCCGCCTCATGGTTTGAAACATACTCAACAAAGCAGAAGCTATCGCGCCTTAACTCTCGCCTAGAACACCTTGTGCGTGAACGCACCGACAAGCTTCAACTCAGCAACCAACAGTTACGAGAGACACTCAGGCAATATGAACATAGCCAACACGCCCTTAAGCAGACAGAACGGGAGCTCATACAAGCCGCCAAACTCGCCATGTTAGGTGAACTCTCCGCCAGCATTAATCACGAGATTAACCAGCCGCTCGCTGCGATTCGCACCTATGCAGAAAATGCACAACGCTTCTTAGACAAAGGCAACCTCAACCATGTCGGCAATAACTTGGCGCAAATCGTTGAGCTAAATGAAATGATCACAGAGATCATCGCGCGCTTAAAAGTCTTTGCCCGTAAGCAAGACGGCAGCCACCAAGGTCTTTGTGATGTCGAGTCTGCACTGCATTCCGCGATTAGCATCGTCAATGCACGTTTACTCAAAGCGGGCATTGTCGTTAAGCTTGATGCCACGGATACGCGCGACATCGTCAACATCGACGCAGTACAGTTAGAACAGATCATCATCAATTTACTTACTAACGCCGCGCAGGCGCTTGCATCACATCCATCTCCGCGTATCGGTATTACCCCGATACGCCATCAAGATTGGATGGAAATTCAAGTCTGGGACAACGGTGATGGCGTTGAAAATCCGCGTCAGATATTTGATCCTTTCTATACCTCGAAACCGGACGGGCTAGGACTGGGGTTAACGATTTCCAAACGTATCATCGAAGATTTTGGCGGTGCCATTAGCGTCTCTCAGCATACGTCTGGTGGCGCCTGTTTTCATCTTCGGATACCACTTTCTAAAGAGGAGACACGATGAGCGTTGATGTCATTTTCATTGATGATGAGCGAAGCATTCGCGATGCCGTTCAGCAAACCATTGAGCTAGAAGATTTGCGCGTCGCGTGTTTTGCGAGTGGTCGAGACGCGTTACAACAGCTCGACGCAACCTTTCCCGGCATCATCATCACGGATATCAACATGCCACTCATGAATGGCATTGAAGTACTGCAACGCACCCTACAGATTGATAATGAGCTGCAAGTCGTGATGCTGACAGGACACGGGGATATCTCAACTGCAGTCGAAGCGATGCGCGAAGGCGCTTACGATTTCATAGAGAAGCCTTTTTCAACGTCCCACTTAATTGATGTCATCCGTCGAGGTCTCGATAAGCGTCGCTTAATCCTCGAGAATCGCGACCTGCGTCAAGAGCTGGATCTGCAATCTCAACCCGGTCCTCGCCTATTAGGAAATACCGATGAAATCCAACAGATTCGTCGCGTGCTCGCTCACCAAAAAGCCCAGCCACATGATCTCTTGATCTGCGGAGAGAGCGGCGCCGGGAAAAAACTTGCGGCACGTTTCTTACAAACCGATCCCGGCCGTTTTCATTCCATCTCATGCCAATACACGGACATAGAACAACTTATCGCCCAAGCCAATGCGATCCCAACATTTGAACCCAATCTGTTCTATTTAGAGCAGGTTGAAACTTTTAAACAGCAGACAGCGCTAGTGGATTGGTTAGCCCACAAACCCACGCATATCCGTGTTGTTGCCAGCTCAGTGCAGTCGCCTCAATGGCTTGCAAACAGTGACAATTTTCTATCCTCTCTCTACCTTCGCCTAAGCATGATTACACTTCACATGCCGACGCTAGTGCAGCGTAAGGCGGATATCGATTTACTGTTCAATAATTTCTGCCGTAATGCGGCATCCCGTTTCGGTATCACCCAGCCTAAGCTCACCGATGACGAACGGAATACGCTGTTCCACTATACGTGGCCTGGTAACGTGCAAGAGTTGAGAGCCGTAGCTGAGCGTTTTGTCTTGCTTGGACAAGGCTTGAAAATCAACTCCCCTGAAGAGCAAGGCCATCGTCTTCATCTCGCCGATATGGTGTTGCAGTTTGAAAACAACATTTTGTCTGATGCGCTACAGCGCCATCAGGGCCGATTGAAAGATGTTCAAGAAGAGTTAGGGTTGGCGCGAAAAACCCTCTATGACAAATTGAAAAAGCATAATATCGACAAAGAAAGCTACAAAGGGTGAGCCCTACAGCCAAAATCATACCTCGCGGCGATCAAACACCCAGTGAGTTTACATTTTTTTAACAATAAACTTGAAGCTTTCAGGTTTATCGACTGTCCTTGTATATAGCCACACTCATGATCGAGATGGCCTTCACACACGTAAGTCGAAGTGAGACTGAGTGTGTGGCACCAAAAGGGACAAGCTTATGAAACGACTCTATTACATAACGCAAGATCTTGATGATGCCGAAGTTATCTCAGATGAAGTGCATCAAAATGGTATCGATGACCACCACTTTTTTGTGATTAGCAGAGATGAATCAGGCCTGAAAACCCATCACTTACATGGCAGCAACCAATTAGAAGATACCAACATACTCGCTGCACGTAAGCGAGCTTATCTATTGGGAGGAAGTGTGTTGGGTTTGGGTGTCATTTTGCTCACCCTGTTCAGCGATGTATTTGGTTCGTTCATGATGCTGCCACTTGTGCTGCTCATTGCCATCGCGCTGGTTACAATAGGGTTAGTGAAAGTCGCAGGAAACTCGTTTGATGGCTATTTTATGGGATTGTTTAATCAACACCTCGATCGTGGCGAAGTCGTCATTGTTATCGATGTAAGTCGCGATCAAGCAAGTAAAGTCGAAGCCATTCTCGATACACACCCTAAAGCACATTTTATTGCGGATTGTTCGAGTTTTCGTTCTGCCATTCCAGACTAGTTTGACACACTACTTACCCTCGCCAATAAAAAACGCGACCTTGAGTCGCGTTTAACTTTCAAATAAGCCACATTAAGTTATGCGGCGAATTTCTTGATGAAAGCAATCGAATGCTCGTTGAAATCATCAGGTCGCTCAACATTGCAAACGTGGCCACAGTTTTCGAACTCAGTTAAATAACTGTTCTGATGTACCGCCACCATTTCGCGCACCGGTTTAATGAACATGTAATCTTCTGCTCCCATCAAGTACAAGGTTGGGATGGGTAACTCTCGCTCTTTGAAATAGCGCATCAAAGGATTGACCTCTGCAGCTAGCTTAAACCAACGCTTAAATTCTTGCTGACACAGTTTCTTTGCTTCACGTACAAAAAGGTGTCGAGACTCGCGCTGATTCCGCTGCGGCATAATGATGTAGGCGAACAAACTGTAGAGCCACATGTAAGGCACAAAGCTCTTACACAGATCGCCAATGCGCACCAATATTTGCGAGCGAGTATTGAAGCGAGTAATCGCTCCCCCTAACACCATTGTCTTTACCCGAGAGGGCGCGAGTTCGGCTAAATTACGAATAATAATAGTGCCGAGCGAGATGCCCACAAAATGCGCTTTTTGAATACGTAAGTGATTTAGCAATTTGACAATATCCGTCGTCACTTCTTTAAAACTGTACGGATTTGAGATCATCTCCTTCAACATATTGTTGGATTTACCGTGGCCACGGAGATCGAGAAGCAGCACATTGAAATGCTCTTTGTAGGCGCGGATCTGCTTAAACCAAATTGAGGAACTACCACCTGCACCATGAACGAATACAACCCATTCTTTACTGTTAGCGTGTGAATAGGTTTTGTGGAAGAGCAAAGAATCAGACATCTTGAACCATCAATCGAAAATTTACAGTGTAAATAGTAGCACAGACGCTAGCATGACCAAAATCGCAGGTCATTTCAGAGTGTATCAGAATAAAAATAGAGGGTGGTTGAACCAATCAAGGTTGTACTCGAGCACAGATGCTTACTCAGCGGAATCTCCATTCTTGGTCGCATAGCGCTGCGGTGAAGTATTAAGGCGCTAAGCCATAGTATGGATGACGAGCCTAGACAAGGCGTCCAATCATAAACGACTTGAAAGTGTTTGCCCCTTAGATTGGTTGCATCTCAGCTGACTTTCCATTGAAACGCACTTTGGAGGGACCATGCTCCTCAATGATATTCAACGCTTCTCCCGCCACAGTGCATTGCACACCTGAATAGACACGGTTCATCGCCGTCACCGTTGAACTTCTCGCTTGGGAGGTTAACTGAGCATCACACTCTTCTATGGCATCACGCAACCGTTTTAACTGCTTCGATAATACAGACTTGGCTTGCTTTAACTTAACGACGGTTGCTTTAGGTCGCTTGCTCACGGGCAAAGCCGCCATTTTCTTCGCCGCGCCAAGCACGCGTTGAAGTGTATCCAACTGGGACTTTTGTTCTTTGATTAGGTGCGTACGCTGTGTACGTAAACGCTCGAAGTTTTCAAAGGCGCAAACCTCGGTTGGGGTCGAGGCAGCAGCGCCAAGGTTGACGACTTCAACAGCGCCCCCGACTTTAACAAAACCGCCATTCAACGTACCTTTTCGCTTCGTTGGGTCAACAACATGCAAGTTGGCCTCACTGCGTATCTCGCAGTGCAGAGCGTGAAGCTGAAGATTGATATCACCAACCGCATCCAGATTGGCATACTGTGCAAACTTGGACGAAATCTTCCCTTTCGCGATGACATGGCAATTGAGCTCATCACTTTTGCGACCAATAATGCCGTTGGCGACAACCACATCTTCACCAGCTTCAACGCGCGCCGATTCGATAAAACCACCAACAGTTACAGTCCCTGTCGCTTTGACGCGCATCCCTTGTGCGATGTCACCATTTACCACCACACTGCCATCAAAAACAATGTGTCCCGTAGCAACCGTCACAGACTTCAAACATAGCGCTTCATCTATCTCAACCGAATTATCTTTCAGATGTGGAATGCCTGAACGTTCAGCCAGAAGCACCATAGGATCGCTGTCTGAAATAACCGTCCCTTTTCCTGCTTTAAAGTTACGATCTTTGCCTGCATTCGCCTTTAGCACTCGTCCCTTAATCGTAATGCCGTCCTTGCCTTTTGTCGCTGGATGCTTTCTTAAGACAGGCGTCCCTTCCTGGACCATGATGACGTCGCCAAGATCGCGCATATCTACCGTGCCATCACCGCGCTCTCTTGGTCGTAATACACGTTGCTCACAATCTTGCACCAAGGCAACTAACTTCGCATCCTTACCATTCTCGGCAGGCGAGCCAAAGGCAATCGCATCAGAGACCGTTTCGCCCGCTTTCAACCGCTTGCCACGCTCAATTAAATCGTCAATATGATTTTGACTGATCCCGACAGTCACACTCGCTTCAGAGAGGGCTTTACTTAACTTGGCGAGATTGATTGCATCACCACCATAACCGCCCACTATCGTCGCATAAGCGGTCATGGCATCTTCATCAACCCGTACAGACACTTTGGCATCACGGCGTTCAGCAATGACGACGGGAGAGCGGTTCAAATTATCAACGTCGTCTGGCAATGTCGCGAGCAAATCAGCTAACTGCGTTTCACTGACGTAATAATCTCGAACGCGGTACGCACTCAGCAATGAGTAAACATCTTCAAGCGTAATGAGGCCATGCTGCTCACGATTGTAAGCTGCTGGCTGTAAGAAGACTTGTGACTCATCATGCGAGAGAATTACCAATTGTTGTGCCACGTTTGCTCCGAGTGAAAAGAAAAGTGTGATATCCAGCCCAAGTTATGACTAGAATTCTAGTCTATAGAACCCAAAGTTGAGCCTAGATGCAATGCATTACAGCTGTAATTTTGACCAATCTCTCATTAGTTAAGGTGAAGAAAAGAAAATGCAGTTGTGAATGACCGGAATTCAGAAACTCACAAAGAGAAAGCGATCAATGTCTGCGAGTCGCACAAAGAAAAACGAAGATTTACACTGTAAATCACTCTCTACTTAGCTGCGTATCAATCAAGGCTCTCCACTGTTTTTCGACCATTTTACGACTTAATAAATCTCTGTCAGACAGCAAGGTTTCCCAACTGTGATTGAGTAGGCACTTTCTTAACAGACGTTGAAACGATGGGTCAAAAATTGCTTCGCGATTCACTAATTGTTGCTTCACCCAACGAGATAACACATCAACAATCAAATCATAACCAAGGCCACCCCGGCTGTAAGCAAGCAGCAATTGCGTATCAGATTTAGACTGGGCTTGCTCCTTCAAGGCTGATGTAAACAATGGAACAACCACATCAAGAGGAAGCCGTTGAAACTGCTCTAAGCACTGACGTTCAAATGTGGGCAGAAATCTCTCGGAAGCCAACTGCAGCCATGGCGGAAGTGAGTCTGATGCAGAGACCATAAGCAGGGAGTATGTACCGCTGGCTGCATCTCGAGAAACCCCGAGGCGAAGAGGTAAGAACTGCGCAGCTAACCAAAACGGTAACGTCTCGCCACTACAACCGAAGCTTGTCCCAAGATAGTGCTGCGGATAGGCGGACCTCACAGCATTAATCAACCCAAGACCAACGCCCTGCCTTCTGAGGGAGCCAGCCACAGCAACTCGCATGATCCGTACTGCACCCAGCGTAAGCACATGCGGGTCAGCACAGTGCGTTGCGACACTTTGTGCCAGCAAATGTCCTTTTACGCGGCGCTCACCTATAATCACTTTTTGGGCAAGCGAAAGATCAAACTGGCCTTCCTCACTCACAAGCGCAACGCCGCCTATGACATCATCTTTGGAGGCAACCCAAACCGCAGTGCTTTCATCATCGAGAAGTTGCTGCAAATCGCTTGGTGATGTTTGATAGTGAGCCACTATAAGTAAACCAAACAAGTCACGCAGCAGGCGGGGGGATTCCAGTAACGTCTGCGAGTCAAGCTTGTGATAACTGAGCGCTGTACCGTCATCGACAGGTTTGCTTGACTCAGCATCAAGCAGTAATGCATCAAACAGCCACGCCTCTAAAGGGCAGCCTGCTGACCAACGAATCGGAGACGACAACGTAATCCGTTTAGACTCGGGATAGATAGCTTTCAATGCGGGAACGAACTTGAGTTCAAATCCTTGACCTGAACCTTCATAACCATGTGTGGTGGTCGAAAACACCATGCGTCGGTATTGCTTGGCCATGGTCAACAACATGGGGATGGGCATTGCTGCCGCTTCATCAACCACAACCATATCCGCATCTGGCAACGTCTCCACGACTAGGTCCGGCGCAATGAAGGTGAGCACACTTTGCCGATATTCAAGTTGCTTGCTGTCGGGCAACGACAGCCGTTGTGCCACTGTCTCGAACAAAGATGAAACCGCCGAAAATGACGGTGCAGTTACCAAGATATGTCGCTTTCCCGATTGCATCAGCTCCGCTGCCGCGATGCCGAGTGCGGTTGATTTTCCTCTGCCACGATCAGCCGTCATGACTAATGGACGCTTACTGTGTCCGGTGACAACACGCTGAATTGCTTCAACCGCTATTGATTGGCAGTGACTGCCACACCCTAATGCATCCTGATAACGTGTGTAACCAGACAGGTTAGCCAAAGGGGTAGATGCCATGTCATCACCGACAACAGACAACGTGGAGAACGCACGCTGCAACGAAGCGGCTAAGTGTAATTCAAAGGGAGTATGAGGAAACTGCTCTGATAACCAAAGAACCAGAATACCTCCACCCTTGACCAAGCCGCTAGCGATCCCCAACGCGTTAGCATTGATACCATCTCGAAAATCAAGCAACAGAAAATCCAGGTCACTACCGAGCGCGTGCTTTAGCTGCTTATGCGTGACTTTTTTTAGCGGTAAAGCGTCATCATCCGACACCATCATGGCGGTTGAAAACAGAGAAGCAAGAGGCTCAAACCAAGAGGGCAGTGTTGAACGCTGAATGGTTATGACACCACGGACATGGTGTTTATCGCAGTGCTCAAGTAACTGAGCGAGTTGATTCGGAAGCGACAAGGTTGATGGCATAGCATTTACCGACAGAGTGCAGAAACAATAGACTGGCACTTTGTCAGGAATAGAAAATGAATTCAAGCAAGCTTGGTATGAGCTGCGGAGTCTGCATAAAAAAGCCGCTAACTGAGTAGCGGCTTTGAAGGTCATTACTTCTCGATAAAATCTTGTACCAGCTTTAAAAGCGCAGCCATTTTATCGTCATCAAGCTGGTTAAACTTCATGGTCAACTTATCTTTGTTGCGCTGATAAGAGACTTTGCCTTTAACCAACTCTTGCGCTGACGCCTTAGCCGGTTTGGTTTCGACACTACTCGCAACCCGATTTTCAATATCTAAGGTCACTTCTCTTGTTAGACGAGACAGACCTTGAATCGCCTTGGTCTGCCAAAGCGGTTTGTCGTCTTGATTCAACGCCGAAATCAACGCTGTTTGTTGTGACTGCGGTAAGTTGAAGAACAAGCGATGTAGCTTCACAATGGTGGGGCGACCTAACTCGCTGACACTTGGGTATGCCATTAGGAGTTCCATTGGCAGATCCGCCGCTTTTAGCGCGCCACTCACTAACGCTTCACTACATTGACACACTTTTGCGAGCTCTTTTTGATCGGTCACATCACCACGAGACAACATCGCTTGCATCTCTTTACCGCGCTCATAAAGTGAGAGCGGCTTATGCGCGTTCGCGACATCAGAAAGAAACTTAGCATGCTTAGTGGTAATACCATGCGCAACATAAACCAAGAATGGCTTACTTGAATGAATACATGCCATGCGACGACGGCTACCATCCAAGACTTCTATGGTCCCATCTTCACACCAGCGTCCGACAGCAGGAAACTGCTGACCACGCTCTTGCAAGGTGATCAAAATATCCGCCAGTGCGTGCTCGGTTAGAAACGCTTGTTCACGGGCATTTTCTTCAAAGACGCGCGTTTTGCTCGCAACCTCATCTGCCGCAACCGTGACTAGTTCGAATGAGACAGTGGCTTCACCCGCAACCGCTAGCTCAATGACAGCGGCTTTTTCTTTCGCAGCTGTTTGGGCTTCTTGAGGGCTAGTCGCGCGTCGCTTGTTAGCCTTTCCAAACAATCGGGCATTGAGATCAGACGTTTTGATTGCCATTATTCACCCTCATTAATTAGTTGCCAGTGACCATGAAGTATTCGCTCCAGCTCTAATCCAGCGCGCTGAATCGCTTCCTGTGCGTTGATCAGTGTTTTCTTACCACCTTCAAATTCTTGAGTCGTGAGATCAAACACCGTACTGTAGGTATCGGCACAGGTTTCAAATGCCCGACTACGCGGAATCGTCGCCATCATCACCAGTTCGCCAAGTAGGTAGTTCATCTCAGTTAACACCGACATCTGCTTTTTGTTGTCGTCTTCAAACATGGTTGGCATCAGTCGAATGAACTTCAAACCAGGCCAATCGTCATTAAACATCTCATAGACGGCCGGTAGATGTTGGAAGAAATTCACGGTCGATGCCCAGTCCAAACGCTTTGCTGCACAAGGAATAATGAGCGCATTCGAAGCATACATCGCATTCCAAACGAGAGGATCGATATGTGGACCGGTATCAATCATAATGATATCGAACTCATCTTCGATGGGTTCAATCACCTTCTCTTTCAACAACTGCACAATATCCAATGATTGGTTATTCGCTAAGTCCTGCCACGCATCTGCATTAAACATGGCGTCTTCAGGGAAAGAGGCGATGGTTTTTAGGTTCGGATATTGTGTTGGTAAGATTACCTGATCCATCAAGAAGTCTTTGTCGACCACCGTGCCTTCCGGCACGTTGTCTAGCATCACATCGACAGCTGAATAAATCGTTTCTTGCTCTGCAAATGAAATTTGAGGGTTCAGGAAAAGACGCAATGAGCCTTGTGGGTCAAGGTCAATCAAACAAATACGGTATCGCTTTTCCAAATTCAACGCCAAACAAGCCGCCATGTGAACGGCAGTCATTGACTTGCCCGTACCACCTTTCTGGTTTTGTACATTCACAACCCAAGGTTTGCGCTTGTGATCCGCTTTCTCATGGAAAGCAGGAATTTTAGCTGCAGACATCAGTTGATGGGCTTCTTCAAGCGTAATCGAATAATGATTGGCGTTGTTTTTTGTAAATTGATGCCCCTCGGCCTCCATTCGGCCAATGGCTTCATCCAGTTTTCGACGCGTTAGACCTGAGCGTGTTTCCATCAATGCCTTAGACATAGGTGGAAAGAGAACGTCATTTCTCTCTTCTAACACAATTTCAATGCGGTCCGCTTGCACCTGTTTAGTTTGCTCAGCAATACCAAACAAATGATCGATGGTTTGTTCCCTATTCAT